>CAUATU010000026.1:0-29357 GCA_958432255.1 uncultured Collinsella sp. | reverse complement strand
AGCACGCGGCTGTTAACCGCGCTGTTGTAGGTTCGAGTCCTACCCGGGGAGCCAGAATTTTTTCAGCCCTTTCCGTTGGGCTTTTAAATTCCTCGGTAGCTCAATGGTAGAGCACGCGGCTGTTAACCGCGCTGTTGTAGGTTCGAGTCCTACCCGGGGAGCCAGGTTGTAAAACCCGTCGCTTATGCGGCGGGTTTTTTCATGCCGCGAACGCCTGGCGCGAACGTTGCCATATCAACATTTCGTGTCGAGGATGTAATCCCGCGACCCACCGCCTCAACATGGCGCGGTCGTTGTAGAATATTGCAATGATTGCTCCCACGAGATGGTGCCGCGAGCACCAGATAAGGAGATTCTTGTGTCTGAGACCATTAACGGCAGCCTGAGCGTCTCGAACGACGTTATTGCCGATATTGCCGGTTATGCCGCGATGACGTGCTATGGCGTCGTCGGTATGGCTGAGCAGCTCCAGGGCGCCGAGAGCGTGCGCCTGCTTGCCGGTCAGCGCCTCCGCAAGGGCGTGCTTGTCTCCGCCGACGAGAACGGCCTTACGGTCGATCTTCACGTCGTGCTCGAGAACGGCGTCAACATGAAGTCCGTCTGCCACAATCTTTCGAGCTCCGTTGCCTTCACTCTGCAGGAGATCGCCCAGATCGATCCCGCCAGCCTTAAGATCGGCATCCATATCGACGCGCTCAAGAGCCGTCTGAACTAGCATCCGAAAACGGAGATTCAAATACCCATGATTGCAAAGACCATTCGCACCTGTTTTCCGATCGCTGCGGCTGCCGTTTCCGACAAGGCCGAGGAGATCAACAAGCTCAACGTCTTCCCCGTACCCGACGGCGACACCGGTACCAACATGTCGCTCACGCTCGCTTCGGTGACCAAGGAGCTCTCCGCCCTTCCCGCCGATGCCGACATGGAGGCCATCGCCGGCGCCATCACCCACGGCTCCCTCATGGGCGCCCGCGGCAACTCCGGTGTCATCACCTCGCAGATCCTGCGCGGTGTGGCTGAGGGTCTCGTTTCTGCCGACGATCCCATTACGTCCGCCAACATCGCCTATGCGTTCCGTCGTGCCGTCAAGGTCGCCTTCCAGGCTGTCCGCAAGCCTATCGAGGGCACGATCCTCACGGTCCTGCGCGATGTCTCGACCAAGGCCGACGAGTGCGAGAAGAAGAAGTTCTCGGCCGAGGACGCGCTCGACGCCATCGTCCTCGAGGCCTACCAGTCCGTCGCCCGCACGCCCGACCTGCTGCCTGTCCTCAAGGAGAACGGCGTTGTCGACTCCGGCGCCTTCGGCTTTGCCATCTTCCTGGAGAACTTTGTTGCCGCCGCTCTTGGCCGCAGCACCGTTGTCGAGGATTTCTCCGCTACGTTTGACTCCGCTGGCTCTGCTCGTGATGTCGCTCTTGGCCGCGTTGAGATCGAGGCTAATGACGACTGGGAGGGCTCGGAATTCCGTTACTGCAACGAGTTCCTTTTTAAGGCCGACGCCCCGTTTGACGAGGACGAGTGCCTTAAGTTCCTGGGTTCCATGGGCGACTGCGAGCTGCTCGTGGGAGCCTACCCCGACTACAAGATCCATGTGCACTCCAACACCCCCAACCTGGTGCTCGAGCACATGCTACAGCTTGGTCAGATCTATGAGGTCTTTATCCACAACATGGAGATGGAGGCCCACGACCGTACCGCTAAGATTCACGAGGACCAAGAGAAGGCCGCCGAGCCCGCCAAGGCCCTGGGCTTTGTCGCTGTTGCCGCCGGTTCCGGCGAGGCAGATATCCTCAAGTCCCTCGGTGTCGATGTGATCGTCTCGGGTGGCCAGACCATGAACCCCTCGACTGCAGACCTGCTGGGTGCCGTGGACCAGGTCAACGCCACCTCGGTCATCATCCTGCCCAACAACGGCAACATCCGCATGGCCGCCGAGGCCGCTGCCTCAGCCTGCACCGACAAGAAGGTCGCCGTCGTTCCCACCAAGACCGTTCCGCAGGCCTTCTCTGCGCTGTTCGCGGTCCTGCCCGATTCCGAGCTCGAGGACGCCGTCGCCGCTATGGTCGACGCCATCAGCGAGGTCCGCGATGGCGAGGTCACCCGCGCCGTGCGCGACTCCAGCGCCTCCGACGGTTCGCCGATTCACTCCGGTGACGTCATGGGCATCATTGCTGGCTCCATCGACGTGGTCGGCTCCGACGTGAAGCAGGTCACGCTCGACTGCATCAACCGCATGCAGGAGGAAGAGGAGGGCGATGCGCTGACGATTCTGGCCGGCGAGGAGCTGTCCGACGAGGCCTTCCAGGAGATCGTCGACGCTATCGAGGAGGCTCAGCCCGACCTGGAGATCGACGCCCATCGTGGCGAGCAGCCGCTCTATCCCGTGATCTTCTCGATCGAGTAGGCATCTGCCCATGTCCGAGCTCTGCTCCGTGCCGCGCGTCTCGGAGCGCTTTGCCCAGAGCAATGCGCTCGACGAGGATATCGCGCGACTCAAATATGTTTCGGGTAAACGTGAGGAGGCCCTTCGCCGTCTGGGAATTCGGACGGTGGGGGACCTCCTTCTCCATATTCCTCATCGATACCTCGACTTTACCCGTTCGTGTTCCATCGAGATGGCGCCCATCGGTACTGTGTGCACCATCATCGCCACGGTCGACCGCATCGTCCAAAAGCAACCCCGTCCGCGCATGCAGGTGACCGAGGTCTCACTCGTTGACGAGACGGGCGTGCTGCAGGTCGCCTTTTTCCGTCAGCCCTGGATTGCCCAGCAGCTTAAGCAGGGCGACCGCCTGGCCGTGATGGGCAAGGTCGAGTTTGCCTACGGCTTTAAGCAGATGGCCTCGCCGCACTTTGAAAAGCTCGAGGATGGCCGTGCCGCAGGCACTATCCTGCCGGTTCATTACGTGAGTGATGGCGTGAGCCAGGCGTGGATGCGCCGCATCGTAAGCGGCGCGCTCGAGGTCGTCGGCAATCCCTTTGATCCCATTCCGGCACCGCTGCGCGTTAAGCGTCGCCTGATGAGTAATGCCCGCGCGCTGCGCTCAATCCATTTTCCTTCGAGTATGGCCGAGCGCGATATCGCGCGTCGTCGCCTGGCCTACGAGGAGTGCCTCTACCTGCAGCTGGCGCTGCGTCTGCGCAACGACGGCGGCTTGGTCGATGTGGTGCCCTATGCCCACACCGCGGGCGAGCACCTGGCCGCGCTCAAGCAAGCCCTGCCGTTTTCGCTGAGCGAAGAGCAGGAGGCCGCGTTTCAAGATATCCTGCGCGATATGTGCGATGGCGGGCGCGTGATGAACCGTCTGCTGCTGGGCGATGTCGGTACCGGCAAGACCGCCGTTGCCGCCTGCGCACTGGCCGTCGCGGCCGATTCTGGCACCCAGTCCTGCGTTATGGCGCCTACGGGCGTGCTAGCGCGTCAATATGCCGATAAGACCGGCCCCTTGCTCTCGCAGGCTGGCATGTCCTGGGCGCTTCTGACGGGTGCTACGCCGGCCGCAGAGCGCGAGCGCATCCATGCACAGCTGGAATCGGGCGAGCTTGACGTGCTTTTTGGCACCCACGCGGTTCTTTCGGATGACGTTACGTTCAAGCATCTGTCTCTCGTGGTCATCGATGAACAGCACCGGTTTGGCGTCGGCCAACGCAACGCCCTGCGCGCGAAAGGCCCCGGTGCCGATCTGCTCGTTATGACGGCAACGCCCATCCCGCGTACGCTGGCGCTTTCGGTCTACGGCGATCTGGATACGAGTATCATCCGCCATCGGCCAGTCCCTGGCGCTGGCGTGACGACACGCGTGCTCACCGAGTCGAGTCGTGACCTCGCCTATGGCGCCATTCGCGAGGCGCACGAGAAGGGGCAGCAGGCCTACGTGATTTGCCCGCTCGTGGAGCCGAGTGACTCGGCCGATGAGCTGGAGGACGTGCCCGGTATCGCCCGCGACGACGAGGGCCGCGTGACGGTCCCCGTGCCGCTGCACGATACGGCGACCGAGCTCGATCGACTGCGTCTGGCGTTGCCGGGTCTTGCCATCGAGCGCCTTCACGGCCGTATGCCAGCGGGGGAGAAGGACCAGGTTATCGATGCCTTCAAGCGTGGCGAGATTGATGTGCTCGTCTCGACTACGGTGGTTGAGGTGGGCGTCGACGTGCCCAACGCCACCGTCATGGTCATCGAGAACGGTGAGCGCTTTGGCTTGGCGGCGCTGCATCAGCTACGCGGTCGCGTGGGCCGCGGCAGCGTGTCGGGCACGTGCCTGGTCATGACGCACTCCAAGGGCAACGGCGGCGCGTCGGTGGCGCAAGATCGTCTGCAATCGCTCGAAAAAACCTCGGATGGCTTTACGCTCGCCCAGATGGACCTGCGTCTGCGCCACGAGGGCGAAATCCTGGGGTACCGCCAGCATGGCGGCGTGACCTTGCGCTTTGTGGACCTGGACGCCGATGAGGACCTTATCGAATGGGCCCATTTGGACGCGGTCGAGCTCTTGCGGTATGCTTGCAACCTTGACTCTGTGGCGACGCGTCCCTTGCGCGACGCGGTCGCCACGCGGTATCGACACATCTTTAAGGAGGTCAGCGGAGGATGAGAATCATCGGCGGCGAATGGCGCGGTCGTAAGATCGAGGAGCCCCGTGGTCGCGATGTCACCCGCCCCACGACCGATCGCGTGCGCGAGTCGTGCGCATCTATGGTCATGTCGGCATTCGACTTCGATCTGGACGAGGTTCGTGTGCTGGATGCCTTTGGCGGCTCCGGTGCCTTAGGGTTAGAGATGCTCTCTCGTGGGGCCCGCTCGCTCACGACGTTTGAGATCGATCGCAACGCCGCGCGGCTCATTACCAAGAATATCGAGTCGCTCTGCCGTGACCGTGCGCGTTGGCGCGTGGTCACGGGCGACATGCTGGCGAGTGCCTCGCGCGGTCGTGTGCCGGGCGGCCCCTTTGATCTGATCCTGCTTGACCCGCCCTATGCTTTTGGTGCCGAGCCGGTCGAGGAACTGCTGCAGAACCTGGCTCAGCAAGGTCTGCTTGCGTCTGGCGCTTACGCCTTGTTTGAGCATGCCGCCGCCGATGCGGGCGCGCATCCGGCAGGCTTTGAGACTGTACGTGAGAAGCGCTACGGCATTACCTCGGTCGACCTGCTTCGTTGGGTCGGCGATAACGATGGTGAGGGCGATAGCGCCGGCACCGATGCTGACAACAACGATGCCGCGACGTTTCAGGAGGACGCCCATGAATGACACCATCAACCGCGTGATCGTCCCGGGCACCTTCGATCCCATCACGTTTGGCCATATCGATGTGATCCGCCGTGCCCGCCGCATCTTTCCCAGCGTGATTGTCGCTGTTGCCGAGTCGCAAGGTAAAAACGGTGTAGGCACCACGTTTATGCTCGATGAGCGCGTGGCGCTGGCCCGCGAGGCGCTCGGCGATATCGACGGCGTCGAGGTCCTGCCCTTTACCGGGCTCTTGGTCGACTTCGCTCGTGAGCAGGGGGCGGGGGCCGTGGTCAAGGGTCTGCGCGCCATGACCGACTTTGAGTATGAGCTGCAGCAGGCCGACCTTAACTATCGCCTGGATAGCGAGCTGGAGTCCATCTTTGTCATGAGTGCGCCGCAGTACGGCTATATCTCGAGCTCGGTCGTTCGCCAGATCGCCTCGCTCGGCAGCGATGTATCGACGTTTGTCCCGTCCAACGTGGTCGAAGCGCTCAAACATCGCTTTTCGTGACGTTTCTTATTGCCTGGTGGCATGTGGTAAACTAGCACGATGATATGTTACCTATGAAAGGAGACCGGATGCCGGGCGAGAATTTTCCTGGCGATAGGATCGTCAGCTTGGTCGATGAGCTCGAAGGGCTGATCGAGGAAGCCAAGCCGCCTTTCGGCAAGAACGCTCAGTTCAAGGTCATCGACGCCGACGTGTTCTTCAACATCCTCGACGAGATCCGCATGAGCTATCCCGAGGAGTGGCAGAAGTCCCGCCGTATCCTTAAGGAGCGCGAGGAGCTTATGGCTTCCGCCGCCGCTCAGGCCGATTCCATCATCGCCGACGCTCAGCAGCAGGCCCTCACCATTGCCGGTGAGCAGGAGATCGTCCGCCTTGCGCAGCAGCAGGCCGACGACATCCGCGATCGTGCCCAGCAGTACGAGCGCGAGACGCGTTATGCTGCCGAGGACTACGCAGAGCAGGTCTTTACGCACCTGGAGGAGAACCTCAAGAGTCTGACCGGCACCGTTACCCGTTGCCGTCAGCAGCTCAACGAGGGTGCTGCCCAACAGAATGGTCAGTGGTAATGGCTGAGTTCCCGAGCGTTACCGTCGATCTTTCCGAGCAGCTCGAGTTTCCTGGAGATTCGTATCCGCTGACCGGTAAGGTCGATGTCGCCACCTACACGGTGGGCGAGAAGGAGTACCAGCTACAGGACGGCATCGACTACGACGTTGTCTTTACCAATGCCGGTACCGGTGTCTTGCTTACGGGCATGGTCCGCGCGCACGCCACCGGCGAGTGCGACCGTTGCCTGGAGCCCGCCTCGTTTGATATCGCCGGCGAGATCGAGGAGTTCTACCTCTTTGAGGAGCCCGAGGATCCCGAGGCTTACGAGGACGGCTACGAGCTCCTGGGTGAGGACCGCATCGTCGATCTGGGTGAGCCCATCAACGACGCGGTCGTTATGGACACGCCGTTTGTGGTGCTCTGCAAGCCCGATTGTCGCGGTCTGTGTCCCACTTGCGGTTGCAATCTCAACGTCGAGCAATGCGATTGCGCCGCCCAGGCAGAGGCAGAATGGGCCGCTGCCACGGAAAATCCATTTGCAGCATTGAAGAATCTCAAGCTCGATGAGTAAAACTGTGGTAGTATCGCTACTTGCGCGTAATCGCCACACTGGATAGTTCATAAGGAAGGTCACTATGCCCGTACCTAAACAAAAGCAGGGTCGTATCCGCACTCACACCCGTCGTTCCGCCAACATGAAGATCTCGGCTGCGGCTCAGTCCACGTGCCCCCGTTGCGGCGCTGTCAAGCTTCCGCACCACGTGTGCCCCAGCTGCGGTTTCTACAAGGACCGCGAGGTTATCGTTACCGAGTAACGGTATACTCTGGATGCGATGCCGTTCCAAATGGAACCACAATGGCCGGCTCAATGAGTCGGCCATTTTTGTATAAGGAGCATGTATATGAGTAACGTTCGCGTTTGTGTAGACGTTGTGGGCGGAGACGAGAAACCTCAGGTTGTTCTCGATGGTATCGAGGCTGCGCTTGCCGCCGATCCCGATATCGAGGTCTTGGCAGCTGGCCCCGCCGAAATCGTCAATCCCTTTGCTGCTTCCCACGCACGTGTTGAGGCCCTTGAGGCACCCGACGTTATCGCCATGGATGACGATCCCATTCGCGCCGTGATGACCAAACGCAAGTCTTCGATCGTGCTGTCGTGCCGCGCCATCAAGAAGGGAAATGCGGACGCGTTCTTCTCCGCCGGCTCCACCGGCGCCATGACCGCCGCGGCTACTGCCTACGTGACGCCGTTTAGATATATGGCCGAAGGTAAGAAGCAGCCGGTGCGTCCCTGTCTGACCAATGCGCTGCCCAATCGTGCCGGCGGTCTGACGGTGCTGTGCGATATGGGCGCCAACCCCGATGTCGAGGTCGATGACATGGTGCGTTTTGCCCAGATGGGTAGCGCCTATGCCCGCGTCGTCCTGGGCATCGAGCATCCCCGTGTGGGCCTGCTTGGTAACGGCACCGAGGACGAGAAGGGCTCCAACTTTACCAAGGCCTGCTTCCCGGCCATGAAAGCCGCCGTTCCCGGCTTTGTTGGTAACTGCGAGGGAACGGACATCACCTCCGGTAACTTCGATGTCGTCGTTGCCGATGGCATGTCGGGCAATATTGCGCTCAAGGCCACCGAGGGCGCTGCCAAGTTTTTGCTGCAGGAACTCAAGGGTGCCTTTATGTCTTCGCTTGGCACCAAGATCGCCGCGCTGCTCATTAAAAAGCAGATGCGCGAGATAAAGGCCAAGCTTTCGGGCGACGCCAAGGGTGGCGCGATTCTTTTGGGCCTGCGCGGCGTGGTCCTGATCGGCCATGGCGCCACATCGGTCGAGGCTGTTAAAAACGGTACGCTCGCGGCGGCCGAAGCCGTGCGCGCCGGGCTGGTCGAGAATGTCGCCAACTCCATGGACGGCATCGTTTTATAACAGCGGCGTTATGCGTCTCGGGGCGTGCGTCGTGGGGTAGAATCAGAACCATGTCTTGGTACCGCCCGGGCGGTACCATTCTTTTGGTATTCATGCACTATGAGAGGAAGCGCTATGGATCGCTCCGAAATCTTCGACAAGATCGCCGAGGTCGCTGCTGACGTTCTGGGCGTCGATGTTGCCGAAATTAGCGATGAGACCACCTTTGACGACCTCGATGCCAACTCGCTCGAGCGCCTGCAGCTGGTTACGGCTATCGAGGACGAGTTCAACCTCGAGATCGATGACGAGACCCTGCTCTCGCTCAACTCTGTCGCCGACGCCGTCGACGCTATCGAAAACGCCAGGGAGGCCTAGGTCTTGGCTTTGTCTGAACGACTTACGCGCGCCCAGGAAATCCTGGGCCATGAGTTCAATAATAAGGTGCTGCTGCGCGCGGCCCTTACGCATCCCTCGGCAGTCGAGGGCCAGCCGGTTTCTGCCAGCTATGAGCGCCTTGAGTTCTTGGGCGATTCCATTTTGGGCGCTGTGGTCGCACGCTCCCTGTTTGAGTCCTATCCGGAGTTTGACGAGGGCAAGCTCACGCGCCTGAAGGTGTCGCTTGTCTCGGGCGCTACGCTGTCCGAGGTTTCTCACGAGCTGGGCATCGACGACATCATCATCTTTGGTGCCTCCGAGACCGGTACCGGTGCGCGCGGCCTGCATTCGGCCCTCGAGAACGTCTATGAGTCGCTCGTGGGCGCGCTGTACCTGGATGCCGGCTGGGATGCCGCGGCAGAGTTCATTCACCGTACGCTTAAGCCGCATTTGGCTTCCGAGCGTGCCGAGCATCCTGCGAACCCCAAGTCGTTTTTGCAGGAGTGCGTGCAGGCGGACGGCCACGAGCCTCCCGCGTATAAGCTGGTTGGCTCCGAGGGCCCCGCGCATGCGCCCACCTTTACCGCCGTGGTGCTCATCGACGGTATTCGTCAAGGCCGCGGCACTGGTTCCTCCAAGAAGGAGGCCGAGGGAGCCGCTGCACTCGAGGCGCTCGACCGCATGGGCTACACCACCAACGGCGTGATTCTGAACAAGAAGCACGTGTAAGCGAGGAACCGTGTATCTCAAGTCCCTCACGCTCAAAGGGTTCAAGTCGTTTGCCGACCGCGCCCATATGACGTTTGAGCCGGGGCTGACCGTCATCGTCGGTCCCAACGGCTCGGGAAAATCGAACATCTCTGACTCCATCCTGTGGGTTCTGGGCGAGCAGAGCGCCAAGCAGCTGCGCGGCCAGGCCATGGAGGATGTCATCTTCTCGGGCTCGTCGGCTCGCAAGCCGGTGGGTGTCGCCGAGGTCACGCTGGTGCTCGATAACTCGGACCATATGCTGCCCGTCGATTTTGACGAGGTTGCCATCACCCGTCGTATGTATCGCTCGGGCGAAAGCGAGTACCTCATCAACTCGAGTCCGTGCCGCCTGATGGACATTCAGGACATCCTGCACGATTCGGGCCTGGGCAAGGATACGCATTCCATCATCAGCCAGGGCAAGCTCGACGCCATTTTGCAGAGCCGCCCCGAGGAGCGTCGCGCCCTCATCGAGGAGGCCGCCGGCATCTCCAAGCACAAGCGCCGCAAGGAGCGCGCGCTCAAAAAGATTAAGTCGATGGACGAGCACCTGACGCGTGCCCGCGACATCAATAAGGAAATCGCCCGTCAGCTGCGACCGCTGGAGCGTCAGGTCGATCGCGCACGCAAGTACAAAGAGCTGTCCTCTCGCGCGAACGAGCTTACGCAGATGCTGGCCGTCGACGAGCTGCGTTCGCTGCAGTCGCAGTGGAACGATCTGGAGAGCCGCTCCAAGGAAGGTGCCGCCGAGCTGGAGCTTGCGCAGTACCGCATGGGCGAAAAGGAGCGCGAGCTCGAGAAGCTCCAGGTTATGCTCGAGGAAAAAGGCTTGTTTGTGGGCGACCTGGGCGAGCAGCGCCGCCATATGCAAGATGTGGTCGGCCGCATTAACTCCGACATGCGCCTGCTCGAGGAAAAGGGTCACAACATGGTGTCGCGCCTGTCTGATATGCGCGGGCAGATTTCGAGCTCCGAGCATCAGCGTCGTCGCATGGTCGAGGAGCTTGAGGACGCGCGTGCGCAGCTTGAGGAAGTGACCGGTGCGCATATGCAGGCCCAGGAGGACGTTGACGCCGCTGGTCCTGCCGCCGCTGAGCTCCACGAGCGGCGCGTGGCGCTCGACAATCAGATTTCGCAGCTTACGCGTGAGCATCGCGATGTTCAGCGCGTAGCCGATAACGCCGCGCTCGAGCTCGCCAAGGTGAAGGACTCGCTGAGCAATGCCGAGGTCGAGGACAACATGTATGCCTCGCGCCTGGAGCAGATTGACGAGCAGCTCGAGGAGGTCATGGCCTCGCTCGAGAGCCGTCGTGACCGCGCCGAGGAGCTTGAAGGCGCTCTTGAGGAAGCGCGCCAGGCCCAGGCCGATGCGCGTGAGGCCACCGAGGTCGCCCGTGCAGCCCTGAAGGACTTGCGTAATCGTGAGAGTGAGGCGCGCAACAAGCTGTCCGAGGTGCGCTCGGAGCTTGCCAGCCAAAAGAAACTCGATGCCCGCATGGCCGACAGCTCGCCGCTCGTGAGCCGTCTGGTGGGTGCGCTGGGCGACGATGTCTTGGGTCGTCTGGGCGACGTGCTGGAGGCCCCGCGCGAGCTTGAGGGCCTGGTTGAGCAATTGCTCGCCGGCGATATCGATGCGCTGCTGTTTGATGACGCCGCCACGCTTGAGCGTGCCGGTCGTGCGGCTCTGGACCAAAAGAAGGCCTCGGGCGAGGCATTGCTGGTGGCGCGCGGCGTGAGCGGCTCTACCGCCGCTGAGGGCGCTGCCGGTACCCGCCTGGTTGATCGTCTGTCCGTGCGCGCAGGCTACGGACCCGTCGTTGAGGCGCTGCTCGGCGGCTATTACGTAGTGGACGATCTTTCTGCCGCGCTTTCGGCGCCGGTCGTTGACGGCGTGACTTACGTGACCCCCGATGGCGCCCGCGTCGCCTGCGGCGGCCTGGTGCGTGTGGGCCTCGATGCCGGCGAGGCGTCGGGTGCTCTGGAGCGTAAGCGTCGCATTCGCGAGCTGGAGGGGCTTGAGCCCGATTTGGCCGCTGTGTTTGAGCATGTGTCGGATCAGGTCGTTGAGGCCAACGCTGCCGTCGAGGAGGCCCGTGCCGCCGAGGGCGATGCCGCCGGTGAGATCGCCCGTCTTGAGGGCGAGCGCCGCTCGCTGCTTTCCGAGATCGGCCGCTTGGAGCTAAGCGCCAACAATGCCGAGGTCGAGCGCGTGCGCATCTCCAAGCGCCGCGAGCAGGCCTCCGAAGCCGTTCGCGCTGCGCGCCCGCGCGTTGACGAGCTCACCCGTTCGCGTGACGAGGCCCGCGCGCAGGCAAGCGATCTGGGCTTGCAGATTTCCGAGGCCAACGACGAACTCGACCGCGTTCGCCGTGACGATTCCGAGGCTGCCGGCAAGCTCGCCGACGCCAAGGTTCGCCTAGCCCAGACGAGCGAACGCCTGCGTTCGCTGAAGGGCCGCGTGCCCGACCTTGAGCATCGTCTTGAGGGCATCGACCGTCGTATCCGCGGAACACGCCAGGCCTCGCGCTCGCTCGAGCTGCTGCGCCTGCGCGTCGACCCCATGCACGAGCGTTACTCGGCCCTGCTGGAGCGCGCCTCGGACTGGGCCGCGCGCCTTCGTGACCAGGCTTCGCTCGAGGAGGCAGACTCCGCCTCGCTCAAGAAGACCATCGAGGACGCCAAGGCCGAAGTCGCTCGCGCCAAAGATAAGGTTGATACCGCTGCCGCGACGCAAAACGAGTTCAAGGTCGCACGCGGCAAGCTCGAGGTGCAGGTGGAGGCGGCCATCAAGGCCATTACCGCCGATGGCACTACGGTACTCGAGGAAGCGCTCATGCTTCCGGCGCCCACGGACCGCGATGCCGCCGAGCGCGAGCTCAACCAGCTCGTGCGTCAGATCAACAATCTGGGCCCCGTGAACCAGGTTGCCATGGAGGAGTACGAGCAGCTTAAGCGCCGCGCCGACTACATCGAGGAGCAGCTGGCCGATCTGGAGAGCGCGCGCAAGGCGCTCACCAAGATAACCGTGGCTATCGACCGCAAGATGCGTAAGGCCTTCCTAGTTACCTTTGAGAAGGTCGATGCGAACTTCCGCGAGATCTTCGCCATGCTCTTCCCGGGCGGTCAGGCGCATCTGGAGATGACCGATCCCGAGCATCCTGCCGAGACGGGTATCGAGGTCGTGGCGCAACCGCGCGGCAAGCGCATCACCAAGATGATGCTCATGTCGGGCGGCGAGAAGAGCCTGACGGCGCTCGCCCTGCTCTTTGCCGTGTACCGCACGCGCACGGTGCCGTTCTATGTGCTGGACGAGGTCGAGGCGGCGCTTGATGACGCCAACCTGTCCAAGCTCATCGGCGCGCTCGATGTGTTGCGTTCCGATACGCAGCTCTTGGTCATTTCGCATCAGCGCCGTACTATGGAGGACGCTGACGTCCTCTATGGCGTCTCGATGCAAGCCGACGGCGTCAGTCGCGTCGTCTCGCAAAAACTCGATCGCGAAACCGGAAAGGTCGTGAATGCATAATGGGATTCTTTGACGCTCTCTCGCGCGGACTTGAGCGCAGTCGCGAGGCCCTCAACGAGGTCTTTTACTTTGGCGGCGAGGTCGACGAGGATTTTTGGGAGGACCTGGAGGACACCCTCGTCATGGGTGACATGGGCGCCGAGGTCGCCATCAAGGTCTCCGATGACCTGCGCGATGCCGCGGCCAAGAAGAACCTCAAGACCGCCCCGCAACTCCGTCGCGCCCTGGCCGAGCAGCTTGAGCAGCACTTTGTGCCCATCGAGCGAGATCCGTTCTCCGATACGCCGAGCTGCGTGCTATTTGTGGGCATTAACGGTGCCGGCAAGACCACGACGGTCGGTAAGATCGCGAGCGCCATGGCCGCCCGCGGCAAGAACGTCGTGATCGGTTCGGCCGATACCTTCCGCGCTGCCGCTATCGAGCAGCTCGATGTGTGGGGTCAGCGCGCTGGCGTCCCCGTCATCAAGCGCGACCGCGGCTCCGACCCGGCAAGTGTTTGCTACGACGTGCTCGACGAGGCCGACAAGCGCGGCAGCGACCTGGTGCTCATCGATACCGCCGGTCGTCTGCACACGAGCCCCGAGCTCATGCGCGAGCTTGCCAAGGTGGTCAATGTGACCCGTAAGCGCGCCGCCAATATGGCCACCGGCCCCATGCCCGTCTATGTCGTGCTCGTGATCGATGCCGCAACGGGCCAAAACGGCCTCAACCAGGCGCTCGAGTTTAACGAGGCGCTTGGCCTGGACGGTATTATCATGACAAAGCTCGACGGCACGGCAAAAGGCGGTATCGCCATGGCCGTGGCCGAGAAGCTCAAGCTCCCGATCCTGCGCGTGGGCGTGGGCGAGCAGGTCGATGACCTGCAGGAGTTCAATGCCAAAGATTTCTGCCGCGCCCTGGTGGGCGAGTCCAATTAAGGAGTGACTAGTGTTTGATTCTCTGAGCGATCGCCTCAACGACACATTTGACCGCCTGCGCGGCAAGGGTAAACTGACCGAGGCCGATATCACCTCGGCCATGCGCGACATTCGCATGGCGCTGCTCGAGGCCGACGTCAACTTTAAGGTCGTCAAGGAGTTTGTCGCCAAGACCAAGGAGCGCTGCATGACCGCCGAGGTCATGGAGTCGCTGTCGCCGGCGCAAAACGTCGTCAAGATTGTGCTCGACGAGCTCACCGAGATGCTCGGCTCCACCGAGAGCAAGCTCGTCTTTAGTAACCGTATTCCCAACGTCATCATGCTCGTGGGCCTCCAGGGCTCCGGTAAGACCACGGCGGCCGTAAAGCTGGCTTACCTGCTCAAGAAGCAGGGCCGCTCGCCGCTGCTCGCCGCGTGCGACGTCTATCGTCCCGCCGCTGCCGACCAGCTGGCCACGCTCGGTGGCGAGATCGGCGTGCCGGTCTTCCGCGGTGACGGCGCGCACCCGGTTGACATTGCCAAGGGTGCCATCCAGGAGGCCGTCGACCACCTGCGCGATGTGGTCATCGTCGATACCGCCGGTCGTCTGCAGATTGATGAGCAGATGATGCAGGAGGCCGTGGACATCAAGAAGGCCGTCAAGCCCGATCAGGTGCTGATGGTCGTCGATGCCATGACCGGCCAGGATATCGTCAACGTCGTCTCGACCTTCGCCGAGCGCACCGACTTTGACGGCGTGATCATCTCCAAGCTCGACGGCGACGCCCGTGGCGGCGGCGCGCTTTCCGTGCGCCAGGTGACCGGCAAGCCCATCAAGTTCGTGAGCATGGGCGAGAAGCCCGATTCGCTGGAGCCGTTCTACCCCGACCGCATGGCCAAGCGCATCTTAGGCATGGGTGATGTTGTCGGCATTATCGAGAAGGCCCAGGAGGCCGCCGATGCCGAGCAGCTCGAGGCCGCCGAGCGCATGCTGCGCGAGGGCTTTACCATGAACGACATGCTCGACCAGATGAAGGCCGTCAAGAAGATGGGCGGCATGAAGGGCATTCTGGGCATGCTCCCCGGTGGCCAGCGTGCGCTCAACCAGATGGGTGGCAACCTGGATGAAGGCATCTTCGACAAGAACGAGGCCATCATCATGTCGATGACCAAGGAGGAGCGCCTTCGTCCCTCCATCATCAACGGTCAGCGTCGCGCCCGCATCGCCAAGGGCGCCGGCGTGACCCCCACTGAGGTCAATAGCCTTATGAAGCAGTGGGGCGAGATGAATAAGATGATGGGCCGCATGCGCTCGATGGCCAATCAGGCGCAGGCCGGCGGCAAGAAGGGCAAGAAGGGTAAGAAGGGCAAAAAGATGCGCATGCCCAATATTCCCGGTCTGGATGCCATGGGCCTGGGCGGCATGGGCGGACTTGGGACGGGCGGTCCTAAGTCCGATATGGATCTGCTGCGCCAGATGGAAGCGCAGATGCGCAATAAGAAGTAACGACTGGTAGAGTCGTGTATGGCGAAGGCCGCCTGGATGGTATTCCAGGCGGCCTTCGTCGTTGGTGCGTTATATGTTGTGTGAGCAGACGCGTGATGGCATCGATTGCCTGCTGTTAGTGGCAGCTGCAGCCCTCGTGACCCTCGTTCTCGTGATGGCCGTGGCAACCGCAGGATCCGCCGTGCTCATGGATGTGCTCGTGGTCGTGGCCATGGCAATCGCAGGTGGCCTCGCCGGTCTGCGCGAGCGTGCCGGCAATGAGGGCCTCGACGCAGGCATCGCAGCTGCCCTGGGCGCCCGCATAGACCGTGATGCCGGCTTGGGCAAGCGCGTTGATAGCGCCGCCGCCGATACCGCCGCAAATGAGCGTGTCAACGCCACCTTTGGCAAGCAGGCCCGCCAAGGCGCCGTGGCCGGTGCCGCCGGTGCCTACGACCTGCTCGTTGAGCACCTTGCCATCCTGGATGTCGTAGATCTTGAACTGCTCGCTGCGGCCAAAGTGCATAAAGATGTTGCCGTTGTCGTACGTCGTTGCCACCCTCATGGTGTCGACCTCCTTTGCTGGCCATGCGGCCGTTGTCGTGGTGATGGGGGAGTATGCGATATTGCCGCCCTCGATAACGAGCGCCCGTCCGTTGACCAGCGCATCGGCCACCTTGCGATGCGCGCGGCTGCAGATTGCCGTCACCGTGGCGCGGGCAATGCCCATGTGCTGGGCGACTGCCTCTTGGTTAAGGCCTTCCAAGTCGCACAGGCGCAGCACCTCGAGCTCGTCGACTGTCATATCGATGGCATCGCCGCTCGCCAGGCCATCGGGGGTAAAACCGCGATATTCGGGGATGATCCCGACGCGGCGCAGTTTCTCGCGTCTTCCTGCCATGTGCACTCCTTATCTGACATATGTCAACAATAGAATAGCGAACGTGCAGATTTGCGCAATGAATTTCTGGCATATGTCAGAAAATGAGGGCTTATGTTTGGGCTGTGGGGCCGCGTGCGCCTGGGCTACAATGAATCTCGCTTGTAGGCGACTGACAGGAGGGTCAATGAGCAAAGCTGATCAACAGTTTGTAACCATGTGCCGCGATATCTTGGACCATGGCACCACCACCGAGGGCCAAAAGGTCCGCCCGGTGTGGGAGGACGGCACCCCTGCCTATACCATTAAAAACTTTGGTGTCACGGCGCGCTATGATCTGCGCGAGGAGTTCCCCGCGCTCACCCTGCGTCGTACGGCGCTTAAGTCTGCCATGGACGAGATTCTGTGGATCTATCAAAAGAAGTCCAATAACGTGCATGACCTCAACAGCCATATCTGGGATGAGTGGGCCGATGAGACCGGTTCCATCGGTAAAGCCTACGGCTATCAGATTGGTCAGAAGAGCCATTACGCCGAGGGCGACTTCGACCAGATTGACCGTGTACTGTACGACCTTAAGCACACGCCGTATAGTCGCCGCATTATGACCAATACGTACGTGTTTAGCGATCTGTCCGAGATGCACCTTTATCCATGCGCCTATAGCGTGACCTATAACGTGACGCAGCGTCCTCAGGACGACAAGCCGACGCTCAACATGATTCTCAACCAGCGCAGCCAGGACATTTTGGCCGCGAACAACTGGAACGTGTGCCAGTACGCTATCTTGCTGATGATGGTCGCGCAGTCGGTCGATATGATCGCTGGCGAGCTGCTTCACGTGATCGCCGATGCCCATATTTACGACCGTCATGTCGATATTGTCCGCGAGCTTATCGAGCGTCCTCAGTTTGCGGCGCCCAAGGTAACGCTTAACCCCGACGTACATGATTTCTACGCGTTTACGACCGATGACCTGATCGTGGAGGGCTACGAGCACGGTCCGCAGGTCAAGAACATTCCCATTGCGGTGTAGGTGGTGCTCATGACGTGTAAGCTTTCTGCTATCGTTGCCGTGTGTGACGATTGGGGCATTGGGTGCGAGGGCGACATGGTGGTGTCCAATCGCGCCGACATGCGCCATTTTGTGGCCTGCACCAAGGGCTGCCCGGTCATCATGGGGCGCAAGACGCTGCTGAGTTTTCCCGGTGGGCGTCCACTCAAGAACCGTCGCAATATCGTGCTTACCCGCGACGAGGATTTTGCTGTCGAGGGCGTCGACGTGGTGCATAGCATCGACGAGGCGCTCGCCGCGGTTGCCGATGAGCCCGTTGCGTGGGTGATCGGCGGCGGCGAGGTATATCGACAGTTTTTGCCGTATTGTGTGGAAGCCGAGGTTACGCATAACCATTGCGTGCATGACGTGGATACGTACTTTCCCGATCTGGATGCCGATCCCGCGTGGGAGATTACCCGGCGTGGCGGTGTTGCCACGATTGCCGCGGGTGAGGGTGACGAGGGTCTCGATTATGAGTTCGTGACGTATCGTCGCGGTGAGGCGTAAACCCGATTATCCCTTCGGTATTATCGGGTTGGAATGAGTGGCGGGGCAGCGCATGGCGTTGCCCCGATATTTGTATAGGTGCTGTAAAGAAGGGTGCGGGCTGGCTGCTATGACTGATGCCGTTGAGGTGCTGCGAATTGATTCGCTCGAGGACGAGCGGCTCGATGCCTACGTGCGACTGACCGAGCGTGAGCTGCGCTGCGTTTTGGAACCGCAGAAGGGCATCTTTATCGCCGAGAGCGCCAAGGTCATCGAGCGTGCAGTGCGCGCCGGATACGAGCCGGTGAGCTTTCTTTTGGGCGAACGCTGGCTCGACCAGATGATGCCGCTGTTTGAGCGCCTTGCGGTACGCGAAGGTGCGGGCCCGGTTCCCGTGTTCGTGGCCTCGATGGAGCTTATGGAGCAGCTGACGGGCTTTAACGTGACGCGCGGTGCGCTCGCGGCATTCCGTCGTCCACGTCAGATTCCGGTAGCCGAGTTCTTGGGTGGTGTCGTCGAGGCGGCGGGGGAGCGCCCGGTGCGCGTGTGCGTGCTCGAGGGCATTGTCGACCACACCAACGTCGGCGCGATTTTCCGCTCGGCGGCTGCGCTGAACGTCGATGGCATTTTGGTGAGCCCCACTTGCTGTGACCCGCTGTACCGTCGCTCGGCCCGCGTAAGCATGGGCACGGTGTTCCAGGTGCCCTGGACGCGCATTGGCAGCGAGGCGCGCGTATGGCCGCATGATGGGCTGGCGGCGTTACACGATGCCGGCTTTTCGTGTGCCGCCATGGCGTTGACGGATGATTCGGTGTCGTTGGACGATCCCGCGCTGCAGGAGATTGACCGCCTGGCAATCTTTATGGGCACCGAGGGTGCTGGCTTAGGCGCCAAGACCATTGCTGGCTGCGACCGAGCCGTGCGCATTCCGATGGCGCACGGGGTTGATTCGCTTAACGTGGCCGCAGCAAGTGCTGTCGCCTTTTGGCAGCTGTGCCCGCATGTGAGCAACGAGTACCACTACCAGCCGGGTTTGTATCACTAGGCAGATATTTCGCACCGGGCTCTGGTTTGTGGCGTTTCGGCCGATATCGGTCGGTGCTAAGCTGGTATTGGCTTTGGTCTTAAATTTCCGTTTTGTTGTATGACGTACGCTAGTGGGGAGGGCGTGTGGCTAAGAAATCTACGGCTATCGATGTAACGCAGGGTGTCATTTGGCAGCAGCTGCTGTCGCTGTGCGTTCCCATCTTCTTTAGTTCGTTCTTTCAGCAGGCATACACGCTTATCGGTACCTATATCGTTGGTCAGTTTGGCGGCAAGCTCGCGCTGGGTGGCATTCAGGCCACGATGGTGCTTACGGAGCTCTGCATTGGTTTTTGCGTCGGTGTGGGTGCTGGCTGCGCGGTCATTACGGGCCAGTTTTTTGGCCAGCACGATGACGAGCGCCTGAGCCGATCGGTCCATACGGCCATGACGCTCGCGCTGGTGGGCGGTATCGTTTTCTCGATTCTTGGCATAGTGTTCGTTGAGCCCATGCTGGTGCTTATGAACACGCCGCATGAACTATTGGCCGAGGGCGTGGCCTATGCCCGTTGCTATTTTGCCGCGATGGTTGCGGCACTGCTGCTTAATATGGGAACCGCACTGCTGCGTGCCGTGGGCGACACACGCGGGCCCGCCGTGATCATTGCCTCTGGCTGCCTGGTTAACGTGGTGCTGGATATCATCTTTGTCGCTGTGTTGCATATGGAGGCGCTGGGCTGCGGCATCGCAGTGGCGCTGACCATTTGCTCCAATGCAACGATGATCGTGTTGCGCATGATGCGCGCTCCGGGTGCATGGCGTCTTTCGCTGTCTAGGCTCGGCATCGATCGCGGTATTTGCAAGAGTATGATCTCGTGTGGTCTGCCACTCGGTTTTCAATCGGCTGCCTATTCGATCTCGAACGTGCTGATCCAGGTGTCGGTGAATTCATTTGGCGCCGACGTCACGACTGCTTGGGGTTTATCTGGGCGCCTGGATGGCATTGTCTGGATGGTTACCGAGGCGCTCGGCGTGTCGATCACCACGTTCTCGGCGCAGAACTTTGGCGCGCGCAACTACGAGCGCATGCGCAAGGGCTACCATACGTCGCTCGTGCTGTCGTTTATGCTCATTGGTGGCCTGTCTGCCGTGCTGCTGGTGTTCTCGGGTCCGCTGTCGCGTTTGTTTGTCGACGATGCTTCGATTTCGGCGTACACCACGACGATTCTTCACTTTATCGCGCCGTTCTACGCGATCTTCTCGATTATCGAAAACGCGTCGGGCTCCATTCGCGGCGCCGGCGTGAGTCTGCAGCCTATGATGCTCACCATCTTTGGCACCGTTGTCTTGAGGGTGATTTGGGTGTTTGCGATCATGCCCTTCGATCCGTCGCTCGAGCATCTACTGCTGGTCTACCCCGTAACCTGGCTCATTACGGCCACGATGTTCACCATCTACCACCACAGCGGCAACTGGCTAGGCCGCGCCATCGCCTAATGATCCCTTGGGGCGGAGGAAAACGGATCATTGCTCTCCGTCGTGATGTCGATGATCCGTTTTCCTCCGTCCCCTTCGGTTTCATTAGTATTTAATGCCTTGGCGGGCCAGGAGGCCTTCGTCGAAGTAGTGTTTGACGGGGCGCATTTCTGTGACCAGGTCGGCGAGGTCCGCGAGGGGCAGCAGGCCGCGGCCGGTCAGTACGAGCTCTTTGTTGTCGGGTTTCATCGCGATCAGTTCCTCGACATCCTCTCGCGCCACAAAGCCTCGGCGCATGGCTTCTCCTAACTCATCCAGGATCAGCACGTCAACTTGCGAAATCTGCTCGCGTGCGAGCTCCATGATCTGTGCGGCGCAGGCCTCGGGTGTGTCGCGGTCGGCTTGTACGATGCGTAGCCCCAAACGAGGTGCTGCATCATGTTCGGCGCAGTGCAGCTTCTTGGCAAACTGAAGCATGAGCACGTTAAGTCCATAGCCCGTGGCGCGCAGCGCGAGCCCCAGCGCAGCCGTCGTCTTACCCTTGCCGTCGCCCGTATAGATCTGAACCTTGCCGACTTCCAGTGATGCCATCTCTGTCCTTTCGTGCCCGGCGTCGGTTTATCACCGCTCGGGTTGGGTATTCTAGAAACCATTATCAACCCCAGTAGATGGAGTTCAAGCAGATGGAGATGGATGACAACAAGCGTAGACGGAATATGATCCTCTACGTGCTCATCGCCTTCGTCGTCTACCTCGTGCTCTCGACCGTTCTGTTCCCCAACATCGGTCACACGCAGCAGATTACGAAGACCGATTACTCGACGTTTGTCAAAGCGCTCGATAAGAAGAGCGTCGACAAGGTCGAGTACAACACGGACGATTACACGATTTATTACACTAAGAAGGGCGAGGACGAGAACATCGCCTACAAGACGACCGGTGTGCCGAATGATGCGGGCTTTACCGATCGCGTGCTTGAGTCTGGCGCTTCGCTGGAGTCGGTTGTTCCCGATAAAAACTCGGGTTTGATGACCTACTACCTGCTCACGCTCATTCTTCCTATGGCGATTTTCTTCCTCATCGGTTGGTGGCTCAACCGCCGCATGAAGAAGGCTATGGGCGATGACGGCCCGTCGATGAACTTTGGCGGCGGCGGTTTTGGCGGCGGCGGACTGGGTAAGTCCGGCGCGCGCGTGATCGCCTCCAAGGACGTGGGCGTTACCTTTAAGGATGTCGCCGGCCAGGAAGAGGCCAAGGAGTCTCTCAAGGAGGTCGTCGACTTTCTAGAGAAACCGCAGCGCTACGAGGAGATCGGCGCCAAGCTGCCGCGCGGTGCTCTCCTTGTTGGTCCTCCGGGTACCGGTAAGACCCTGCTTGCCAAGGCTGTTGCCGGCGAGGCCGGTGTTCCGTTCTTTAGCATTTCGGGCTCTGAGTTCGTTGAGATGTTTGTTGGTCGCGGCGCTGCAAAGGTTCGTGACCTGTTTAAGCAGGCCAAGGAAAAGGCCCCGTGTATCGTCTTTATCGACGAGATCGATACCATTGGTAAGAAGCGCGATGGCGGCGGCTTTAGCGGCAACGACGAGCGCGAGCAGACGCTCAATCAGTTGCTGACCGAGATGGATGGCTTCGATAACCACAAGGGTATCGTTGTCCTTGCCGCAACCAACCGCCCCGACAGTCTCGATCCCGCTCTACTGCGCCCCGGTCGTTTTGACCGCCGCATCCCCGTCGAGTTGCCCGATCTGACCGGCCGTAAGAACATCCTCGAGCTCCACGCCAAGAGTGTGAAGACCCAGCCGCCGATCGATCTGACCGCGATTGCCCGCGCCACGCCCGGTGCCTCGGGCGCCGACCTGGCCAATATCATCAACGAGGGCGCTCTGCGCGCCGTTCGCGAGGGTCGCAAGCGTGCAACCCAGGATGACTTTGAGGAGTCGGTGGAGGTCGTCATCGCCGGTCAGCAGCGCAAGTCCACGGTGCTGTCCGACCACGAGAAGCAGGTCGTTTCTTATCACGAGATCGGCCATGCTATTGTTGCCGCCCGCCAGAAGGGCTCTGCGCCGGTCACGAAGATCACCATCGTGCCGCGCACGAGCGGTGCTCTGGGCTACACCATGCAGGTGGAGGAGGACGAGCGCTTCCTGACCACACGCCAGGAGGTCCTGGACAAGCTCGCCGTCTATTGCGGTGGCCGTGCGGCCGAGGAGCTCATTTTTGGTGAGATGACGACCGGCGCCGCCAACGATATCGAGCAGGCCACCAAGCTCGCCCGCAACATGGTGACGCGCTTTGGTATGTCCGACGAGTTTGGCATGATGGCGCTCGGTACCGTGCAGAACGCGTATCTCAATCAGGACACGTCGCTCACCTGCGCCCCTGGTACGGCCGAGCGTGTGGACGCGATTGTCGCTAAGCTGATCGAGGACGCGCACGATCGCGCCCTGCAGATCCTCAAGGAGAATAAGTTCAAGCTCCATGAGCTGGCTCGTTATCTGTACAAGAAGGAGACCATCACGGGTGAGGAGTTCATGAACCTCCTCACGCGCGAGAATCCGCTGATGCCCAAGCAACAGTAAAGCCGCGGTCGAGCCAGTAAACGCCGACGCCCCATTTGAGCAGCTTTCTCAAATGGGGCGTTTTGCTTGAGAGGGATGGAAATGAAGATCGTGGTGAGCGCCTGCTTGATGGGCGAGAGCTGCAAGTATAACGGGCTCGACAACTATCATCGCGCGTTGGTCGAGGCCTGCGAACGCACGGGGACTGAGGTCTTGTTGGTGTGCCCCGAGGTCTTTGGCGGCCTGCCCACGCCGCGCAAGCCGTCCGAGATTGTGAATGGCGAGGTCCGTACCTGCGAGGGCGCCTCGGTTGATCGTGAGTTTCGCCTGGGCGCTCAACGTGCGCTCGATATGTGCGAGCAGGCGGGCGGCCCGTCCGAGATCGCTGCGTGCATTTTGCAGGATCGCAGTCCGTCGTGCGGCGTGGGCCATATCTACGACGGATCCTTCAGCGGTACGCTCACCGCGGGCAACGGTGTTTTCGTCGACCTGCTGCTGCGTCACGGGTACCGCGTGATTCCGGCTAGTGAGTTCGATCCCAGCATGTTGGAACATTGTCCACAGCACTCGAACCGAACACTTCCTCACGGGTGACCGTTTTGGCATCATCCGTGAAGTTGATATTGAGTACGACCCGGTCATCAAAGACGTAGACCGAGTTAACAGGCGCCGTACCCAGGCAGTCCCTCCCCGCGGCCCTCGCGCAGGAACGCGTACACGGCCCTCCCGTCTCTTGCGCCCCTCCCGGAACTGTCCACATCAGTGTAGCCAATCCAGTCCGCCAAGGGCTGCAGCCCGGACAACGCGGCGATGGAGGGCTTCTTCGGCCTGCTCAAGAAGGAGTTCTGGCACGGCAGGGACTGGTCGGAATGGACCCCCGCCCGCTTCATCGAGGAGCTCGGGGGGGGGCTGGATCGGCCGATACAATACGGAGAGGCGCAGCGATGCGCTCGGTGGCCGCACGCCGGCCGAGTTCCGCTCCGCGCTGGGAAGGGCCGCGTAACGGTCCAAGAAATCGTCCGCAGTCTCCATTCTTGCCCCTTTGGGACGGCTTCTTGTTGGGGCGTGCCTGCCCCGGACCCTGCTAGGAACGAGTGCAGCAAACTGGAATTTTAAATTAGTCTTTGCAAATAACCTTTGAACCTTCACCATCAATTACAATTCCCTGACGATTGTTAATTGGGCATAGATTCAAATCCGAAAACTCAGTTAGTATTTTCTCGGTAACTTTCTTAAATGGTGCTGTAAGAAAATGCGGAAGAACATAGAAATCAATTAAATTAAGCCCTGCATCATCTTCTTGTGAGTAGTCCTCCGGCTTTTCATCCATTTGCTCGATATATTGGATGCTTGGAGCGCATACAATCGCACCTGCCGATTCACCAATCATCAGTTTTCCCTTTGCCAATTCTTTTTTCAACAGCTCATCCGTTCCCGTTTTACGGAGCTGGTCTATAAGGAAAAAAGAATTTCCGCCAGTAAAATAGATCACATCCGCATCTTCAAAAAGAGACTGTATCGTTGAATAAGCCTCCGTTGAAATATCAATTTCAGTTACGATTGCTCCCAACTTTTTGAATAATTTTCGAGCCGAGCCGACATAACCGGTGTAGCCTTCACGCAGCGAAGCTGTTGGAATAAATGCGACTTTTTTATTTTCAATTTCTTCCTTTATCAGGCTTCCTACACTTGAAAAGTGCGAACATAAAAACAGTTTCATCAATATTCTCCTTTATATATAAATTCGTATTTGTTGAACTAAGCCGTGTATACCATACTCACCAATGAAAGAACGCCCTGATATAGCGAAATTTTGACGTTTTCCTGCGTACGTGCGTACACACTCCACAGGAATTCTAAGGGGCCTGCCCCCTTAGCACGCGGACTTTGGAACAATGTCTAGTGTGCTACGCCTTGCCAGGGGTGTACTGGCTCCCGGTGCGCACGTACGCAGCAATTGCCATCAACGCGCCATACAGGTGGCGATCAAGTTCGCACAAAGCGACCTTGATCCCGCAAACAAAAGGCAGGATACCATCACCACGATGATACCCTGCCTCTGTTCGTTCCTGTTTACCGTTCCGAGTAGTCCTTCCGCAGAAGTTCCGATAAACAAAAAAACGTACCCGAACCATTTCTCGTAAAGAATCGGGTTCGAGTACGAACTGAATGGTGGAGCAATATAAACCACCACAAAGGTGCCTGTCCCCTTTGTGGTGGTTATGGGTTAGAGCTAGAGCGTGTGGCCGTAGGCGTTGGCGGCCTTGATGGCGGCGGCGAACTTCTCGTCGGTGAAGGGCTCCGGGTTACCCTGCTTCCACTCGTTGGTGGCGTGGGCATACTCACACAGCGCCGGGATGTCCGCCTCGGTAAGGCCGACCTGTTCAAGCGTCACGGGCAGCCCCATCTGCTTGTTAAAGGCGGCGTAGTGCTCAAGGTTCTCGGTATCGCCCGTATAGGCAAACAGCACCAGTACGCCCAGGCTCACGACCTCGCCGTGTAGGTAGGAGCCCTCGCGCGGAATGCTGCACGTGGCATTGTAGAACGCATGCGCCACGCTCGAGTTGTAGTAGTAATCGTTTTGGTTGGTCAGGTTGGAGACGTAGCCCGTGTTGACCACGATGTCGAGCGCGATTTGTTTGACGGCCTCGCTTGACAGGTTCTGGCGCACGTCCTCAAGACCCTGAACGCCGTAGGTAAACAGCGGCTCGGAGCAGGTGTGGGCGAGTGCCAGGCCAAGGCCTGCCGTGTGCTCCAAGTTGCCGGCGCTCGTGGCGTACTCGACCTCGGGCTGCTTGGACAGGGCATCGCCCACGCCGGCCCAGAAGTACTCCGCCGGAGCTTCGGCGATGATCTTGGGGTTGATGAAGATGTGCGCCGGTCGGTTGGGGTACGAATAGCCCTCGAGCGAGCCGTCGTCGTTGTACACGACGGCAATGGCGGTCGCGGCGGAGCAGTTAGAACAGATCGTCGGGACGGTGAAGACGATCTTCTTGAGCTCGATGGCTGCGGTCTTGACGGTATCGAGTGCCTTGCCGCCGCCGCATGCGATGAGCACGTCGGCTTCCTGGCAGGCAGGGGAGTTCACGACCTTGGCGATATTGGCACGCGTACTGTTGGTGCCATAGACGCGCGTCTCCAGGACCTCGACATCGGTACCTTCAAGTGCCGCCTCGATTCCCGGCAGCGCCGCAGCCAGGGCTCGCTTGCCGCCAATGATGGCGACTTTCTTCGCGCCGTACTCCGCCAGTGCGGTTGGCAGCTCGGTAAAGCAATCCTCGCCAACGGTGTAGTCGCTCATTCCAATCGTGCGCATAGCAACCTTCTTTCGTTCGATAAAGTGCTTTCAGGTATTTTGCTCCTAGAGAAGGGCTGTAATAGCGAGAAATTTCGAACGTATAAAACCAGTGTTGAGGGTTTTTCGCCGGCGCGGAACGTGCTAGCATACTCCGCATAAGCGTTGATGGGGACGAGTAGTCGGCCGTCCGCATGCTACAGAGAGCGGGGAGCGCTGAGAACCCGTGCATGCGACCGATGAAAATCACCCCGGAGCTGCGGTCCCAACGGACGTGCCGTGCAGGTTCGTCTTAGTAGACATCGCCGAGATGGTCGTCGATACAGGCCAGCCGAGTAACGGATGCGAGCGCGCGAATATGCGGGCGAGGGCATCTAAGCTGGGTGGTTAAGCGAAGAGCTTTTACGGGCAGGCTGCCCGTTTTGTGGCGCTTCGTCCCAGCTTGTAGGGACGGGCGCTTTTTTGGTGCCCAACGGGCGTGCGCGCCCACGACATGAAAGGGGTACCGTGGCAAACGAGTACAAGCAGACGATGAATCTGCCCAAGACCGGTTTTCCCATGCGTGCCGGTCTTTCCAAGTCCGAGCCCAAGCGACTCAAGGACTGGCAGGACAACAAGGTCTACGAGCAGGTTCTGAAGAAGAACGAGGGTCACAAGAAGTTCGTGCTGCACGACGGCCCTCCGTACGCCAACGGCCCGATCCACATCGGCCACGCCATGAACAAGATCTCCAAGGACATGATCAACCGTTACTGGATGATGCAGGGCTGTGAAGTCCCCTATGTCCCCGGTTGGGACTGCCACGGTCAGCCGATTGAGCACAAGGTCGAGGAGAAGCTCGGCACCGAAAAGTTTAACCAGACCCCCACGGCCAAGATCCGTGAGCTCTGCAACGAGTTCGCAGTCGAGAACATCGAGCTGCAGAAGGCCGGTTTCCGTCGCCTGGGCGTGCTCGGCGACTGGGACAACCCGTATCTGACGCTCTATCACCAGCATGACGCCGCCGACATCGAGGTCTTCAAGGCCATGTTCGATAAGGGCATGATCTATCGTGGCCATAAGCCGGTTCATTGGTGCAAGCACTGCCACACTGCGCTGGCCGAGGCCGAGATCGAGTACTCTGACGAGACGAGCCCCTCCATCTTCGTTCGCTTTGAGATGACCTCCAAGCCCGCCGGCCTCGAGAACTTCGACGGCCCGGTCGACTTTATCATCTGGACGACCACGCCGTGGACCATCCCCTCCGACCAGGCCGTTTCCCTCAAGCCCGGCGCCGCCTACGTCGCCGTTGAGCACGATGGTCGTGCCGAGGTCATGCTCGAGGACCTGGCTCCCAAATGCTGCGAGGAGTTTGGCTGGGAGTACACCCCGGTTATGGTCGACGGCAAGCCCTATGTGGTTCCCGCCGAGACCTTCCACCACATCCACTACAAGCAGCCGATCTTTGACGGTGTCGAGGGCGTGGCGCTGCTGGCCGATTACGTCGGTGTCGATGACGGTACCGGTATCGTCCACAACTCGCCCGGCCACGGCGTCGACGACTACTTTGCCTGCCTCAAGGAGGGCATCACCGACATCTGCATGCCGGTCGATGACGACGGCAAGTTCTACACCGGTGAGGAGTTTGGCACCGGTGGCCCCTTCAGCGGTATGGATACCGATGAGGCCAACCCGCACATTATCGAGTTCCTGCGCGAGCGCGGCACCCTGGTCCTCGAGAAGAAGATCACGCACAGCTACCCGCACTGCTGGCGCTGCAAGCACCCGGTGCTCTTCCGTGCTACCGACCAGTGGTTTGTCTCGATGGACAAGACCGGTTTGCGCGAGCAGGCTGGCAAAGAGGTTCGCGAGAACGTCAAGTGGTATCCGGCCCACGCGGCCAACCGCATCGGTGCCATGGTCGAGCAGCGTCCCGACTGGTGCATCAGCCGTCAGCGCAACTGGGGCGTGCCCATCCCGAGCTACACCTGCGCCGACTGCGGCGAGAAGGTCATGAATGACGCCACGCTCGACGCCGTCATCAAGCTCTTCCACGAGAAGGGCTCTGACGCCTGGTTCACCGACGCTCCCGAGAGCTACCTGGGTGAGGCCTGCGTCTGTCCCAAGTGCGGAGGCCATCACCTCAAGGCCGATAAGGACATCCTCGACGTGTGGTGGGATTCCGGCGTCTCCTGGAAGGCCGTCTGCGAGTATCGCCCCGAGCTTGAGTATCCGGCGGATGTGTACCTCGAGGGCTCCGACCAGCACCGCGGTTGGTTCCAGAGCTCGCTGCTCACCTCGGTGGGTGCCAACGGCCACGCCCCGTACAAGGCAGTCGTCTCGCAGGGCTTCACGCTCGACGGCCAGGGCCGTAAGATGTCCAAGTCGCTCGGCAACGTCATCGATCCCAACAAGGTCTGCGACGAGATGGGCGCCGACATCATCCGTCTGTGGGTTGCCTCCGTCGATACCAGCTCCGACGTGTCCATTGACCACGAGATCCTTGCTCGTACGTCCGATGCCTACCGTCGTTTCCGCAACACGCTGCGCTTCCTGCTCTCCGAGCTCGAGGGTCAGTTTGAGCCCGAGACTGACGGCGTCGCCTTTGCCGACCTGCTGCCGCTCGACAAGCTCATGGTTGCCCGCCTGACCCAGGTTCAGGCTGAGGTCGACGACGCTTACTCTTGCTACGAGTTCCCGCGCGCCTACCGTGCGCTCTACGACTTCGTGGTTACCGAGCTCTCCAACGTGTACCTCGACGCCCTGAAGGACCGTCTGTACTGCGAAAAGCCCGGCTCGCTCGAGCGCCGCAGCGCCCAGACCGTGCTGGCCGAGCTCTTCTCGATGCTCATGCGCGACCTGCAGCCGATCCTTTCCTACACGGTCGACGAGGCCATGGCCTATGCGCCCGCCGGCTGCGTCGATCACCAGAAGTACGCCGCGCTGCTCGATTGGTACAAGTCGCCCATCACGGTCGATGAGGCCAATGAGTTCGAGGGTGTGCTCGAGGCTTCGCTCGAGCTCCGTAGCGCCGTGACCAAGGCCCTTGAGGATGCCCGCTCCGCCGGCACCTTTACCAAGAGCCAGCAGGTCCGCGTCAAGGCGGTCGTTCCCGCCGAGATGTACGCGCTGCTGACCGGTGATAAGGCCGTTGACCTGGCCGAGTTCTACATCGTCTCCGATGTTGAGCTTACCCAGGGCGAGGAGCTTTCCGTTGCCATCGAGGCTGCCGAGGGCGAGTGCTGCGACCGTTGCTGGAACTACCGCACCACCGTCGGCGAGTACAACGGCCACGCGCATATCTGCAAGCGCTGCGCGAATGCCTTGTAGTTACGCGGTTTTATCAAACCGCGTAACCGGTTGACGCTGCAAACCCGCCAGAGCG
>CAUATU010000025.1:0-29765 GCA_958432255.1 uncultured Collinsella sp. | reverse complement strand
GGACTTAAGAGCCCGCTTATCCTCACGGGTTATCGAGAGCGTGAACTTATCCAGCTCCTTTTCGGCATGAACAGCCTGATCTTCCTCCATGGTCGCCCCTCCGAATTGACCTGTTCTACGTTCCTTAATTGACCGAAATCATTTTACGGCAGAATACGTAATTACGTAATTACGTAGACTAATTTGAGCTATGTAGCACTCAATCACTTTTCAGTATTCGTTGACGATTCGAAGGGGATAACGAATATATCGAGGTTGGCACCCGTTTTTACCGTCTGTGAGTACCGGCAAATCGATACTCAAAACGTCGTGAGTACATTTTGAGTACCAGTCCGAGCGGCCTCTTGCGGGCGGACGCGATCTGCCGGTCAGCATTAATTAGAAATAAATTGATGGCATTGCTTCGGTAATTGAAAGCACTTTAAAACGTACCAGCAAACAATCATCCCAGCTAAACAGCTTGAGAGATTGAACGACAGGCTTGTATGTACCACATACACCACAGCACACACGCACCCATGGCAAGCAAATAAAAAACGAGGGAGGCCGTTTCCGACCTCCCTCGCAAAGGGCTATTTACTATTCCCACTCGATGGTCGCGGGCGGCTTGGACGTGATGTCGTAGCACACGCGGTTGGCGCCGGGAACCTCGGCAACGATGCGGCCGGAGATGCGGGCCAGTACGTCGTAGGGCAGCTTGGCCCAGTCGGCGGTCATGGCATCGCTGGACTCGACGGCACGCAGGATGATCGGGCGCTGATAAGTGCGCTCGTCGCCCATAACGCCGACGGACTTAATGTCGGGCAGGACCGCGAAATACTGCCAGCAGCTGTGCTCGGAGTTGCGCTCGCCGGTCTGCTCAAACAGACGCTGGTTGTAAGCATCCAGCTCCTCGCGCACGATAGCGTCGGCGTTCTTGAGGATCTCGAGCTTCTCCTTGTCGACCGCGCCGATGATGCGGATGGCCAGACCCGGGCCCGGGAAAGGCTGGCGGAACACGATGTGACCCGGCAGGCCCAGCGCCAGACCAAGCGCGCGGACCTCGTCCTTAAAGAAGTGGTCGAGCGGCTCGATGAGGTCGAAGTGCACGCCCTCGGGGAACGGGATCAAGTTGTGATGGCTCTTGATGGTGGCCGTCTTGCCACCCGTCTTGCGAGCGCCGGACTCGATGATGTCGGGGTAGATGGTGCCCTGAGCCAGATACTTGACCGGCTTGCCATCGGTCTCGAGCTGCTGCGCAACGGCGAAGAACTCTTTCCAGAACTGCGTACCGATGATGCGGCGCTTCTCCTCAGGCTCGGTCACGCCGGCCAGAAGCTCGGCATAGCGGTCCTCGGCGTGGACGTGGATAAAGTCGACGTCAAACTGCTTAGTGAAGACCTCCTCCACCTGCTCGGGCTCGCCCTTGCGCAGCAGGCCGTGGTTGATGAACACGCAGGTCATCTGCTTGCCCACGGCGCGAGCGCCCAGCGCGGCCACGACGGAGGAGTCGACGCCGCCGGACAGGGCTAGAATCACGCGGTCGTCGCCGACCTTCTCGCGGAACTCGGCCGTCATAGTCTCGACCAGGTTGTCCATGCTCCAGTTGGGCTCCAGGCCGCAGATCTCAAACAGGAAGTTGCTCAGCAGCTGCTGACCGTACTCGGAGTGCTTGACCTCCGGATGGAACTGCGTGGTGAAAATCTTGCGCTCAACGCACTCCATGGCGGCAACCGGGCATACGTCGGTGCTGGCGGTAACGGTAAAGCCCTCGGGCACCTCGGACACGGCGTCGCGATGGCTCATCCACACGGTCTGCTCCATGGGCGTGGAGTTAAAAAGCTTGGCACCAGCCGTGCGCGTGATGGTGGCGCGGCCATACTCGCCCACCTCGGAGTGGCCGACCTTGCCGCCGAGCGTTACGGCCGTGATCTGATGACCGTAGCAGAAGCCCAGGACGGGAAGGCCCAGGTCAAAGATGGCAGGATCGATGGACGGAGCGTCCTCGGCATACACGGAAGCCGGGCCACCGGAAAGGATGAGCGCAGAGGCGTTCATCTCGCGAATCTCGTCGGCCGAGATGTCGCAGGGGACAATCTCGGAATACACGTTGAGGTCGCGGACGCGACGGGCAATGAGCTGACCGTACTGCGCACCAAAGTCGAGTACGAGGACCTTTGCGGAAGCCTTTTGATCCATGGTTTCCCCCTCTTGTTGGCGGGGAGCCGGTGCCCACCCGCGCGAATGAACGAAAATAACCTCCATAGTGTACACGTTATATGGGGTTTCTCGTCCCTCGCAGCCATCAGCGCACGGCAAACGCACGACCTGGGCCCCTATTTGACGGCAATTGAAGTGTTACCAAACGTTGCAGATGATGTAATACGTTTGAACATTGGACGCCCTGTGCCACAATACTGCCGAACGACTCCGCCTCTGCGGCGGCAAATACGATAGGAATACCAGCATGAAGCGCATCCTTCTCATCGCCACGGGCGGCACCATCGCATCGACCGAGGACGGCAACGGCCTCTCCCCCGCCCTGACCGGTGAGGAGCTCGCCCAGAGCGTCCCCGAGATCTCGGGCCTCTGCGAGCTCGACGTGGTGCAGCCCATGAACATCGACAGCACCAATATGCGCCCGAGCGACTGGATGCGTATCCGCGACGTCATCGTCGAAGGCTATGCCGATCACGACGGCTTCGTGATTCTGCACGGCACCGACACCATGAGCTACACCGCGGCAGCGCTTTCCTACCTGATTCAGGACAGCCCCAAGCCCATCGTGCTCACCGGCTCGCAAAAGCCCATGGGCAATCCCTTTACCGACGCCAAGCTCAACCTGTACCAGAGCCTGCTCTATGCGCTCGATGAGCATTCGCACGACGTCTCGATCGTTTTTGGCGGCGTGGCCATTGCCGGCACGCGCGCCCGTAAGCAGCGCACCATGAGCTTTAATGCGTTCATTAGCGTCAACTATCCGCCCATTGCCTACATCCGCAACGACCGCATCGTGCGCAACGGGCTTCACGGCACTCGTCAGGGCGAAAACCCGGTGCGTTTCTACGACAGCATCGATCCGCGCGTATTTGTACTCAAGCTTACGCCCGGCGTAAACCCGGGCATCCTCGACGCCCTTGCCGATAGCTACGATGCTGTAATCCTGGAGACCTTTGGCATTGGCGGTATTCCCGAGTTTGGCGAGTCCGGCGAGTCATTCCAGGAGGCGATTTTCCGCTGGGTCGATTCGGGTCGCACCGTCGTCATGACCACGCAGGTCCCAGAAGAGGGCCTCGACCTGGGTGTTTATGAGGTCGGCCGCGCTTACGCCGATCATCCGGGTATTTTGCGCGGCGATGACATGACCACCGAGACGCTCGTGGCCAAGACCATGTGGGCACTCGGCCAGTCACGCGATGCGACCGAGATTCAGCGCCTGTTCTACAGCCAAGTCAACCACGACCGCATCCCGATGGCGTAATTCAGTTGTCGACGGGTATCCCCTATTCGATACCCTCGAGAAGCTCTGACACCGTCATGCCGAGTGCGGGTGCGATCTTAAATAGAACCTTGAGCGTGAAATTTGCCGTCCCATCTTCGATTCGGTCGAGGTAGGGTCGACTGATTCCTGTCGCCACACAAAAATCAACCTTGGAGATACCAAGGTCCCTGCGTGTCTCTTCGACCCGCCTGCCAAGAATCTGTTTCGCACGTTCGTCCATGCAGCCGAGTTTGAAATGGAGCCGAACATAAACGTAAACTATAGTTTACGTTTTGCCGAATACACAGGAGTTTTCTATGTCGGGTTCTTCGGTCCGCATGTACCGAGCCACGCTTCGCGCAAACAGCGCGCCGCCCAAGCTCGTCGTCGTTGAAGCAGAATGCCTTTCGCCCGATGAGCGCACAGCATTTGCATTGCTATCAAGTCGCGTCGCCGCCGTTCTGGTCCCTTGCCCGGCGCAAGGTGAACTTGCCATCCAATGCCAAGCGCACAGCTGCTCGCTCAAGCAGGCTGCCGTAATCGCAACCAGCCAACGAGGTCTGCCCCTTCTCCTGGAAGCCGGTATCGCACTTGCCCTTCGCGGCGCCGGATACGAAAACGAGGCCGCCGCCGACATGGTCTTTAAACCACGATCGAGCGGCGGCCTCGCAGCAGCCATTGAATATGTGTGCAGGCTCGTTGCCTAAAAGGACAAGCTAGAAACCAAAGCCAAAGCCCGTTCCAGTAATCGCCGAATACATAAAGTAGACGTTGATTACATTGAGGAACACGCCCGTGATGCAGCCGTTGCGCAGGTAGCGCTCGCACGCAAGACGTGCCATCACAGCGGAGTCCTCGTTGTTCTTTGCCTGGCGTCCCGCCGTAAAGTACGTCGCCACGCTCAGCAGCAGGTTGAGCACCGGCAGTGCCAGCAGCTCGTAGCTCTTACCCCAGCGCGTCACCTCGCCGGCTGCGTTAAACTTCGTTGCCACCTCGGGGCCAATGTTGGGGATCACAAACGCTGCAACCACCAGCGGAATCACCGCAAGTACGAGCAGCGCAATACCCATGTAGCCAGCTTTTTTGCCATATTTAAACATATGCGTCGTCCTTACACGTTAAAGCGGAAGTGCACGACATCGCCATCGGCCATGACATAGTCCTTGCCCTCAATACGCAGCTTGCCGGCGGCCTTGGCGCCCTGCTCGCCGCCTAGCTCGATGTAGTCGTCATAGCCAATGACCTCGGCCTTAATAAAGCCGCGCTCAAAGTCGGTGTGGATGACACCGGCGGCCTGTGGGGCGGTCGCACCCTGACGAACCGTCCAGGCCTTGACCTCCATCTCGCCAGCCGTAAAGAACGACTGCAGGCCGAGCAGCTTGTAGGCTGCCTGCGCGAGCACGTCCAGGCCGGGCTGCTCCAGGCCAAGGCTCTCCAGGTAGTCGGCAGCATCCTCGGGATCGAGCTCGGAAAGCTCGGCCTCGATCTTGGCGCAGATAGGCAGCGGCTTGACGCCGTCGATGGGCGCCAGGTCGTCGTTGAGCATATCCTCGTCCACGTTGGCCACATACAGGATGGGCTTCATAGTAAGCAGGAACAAGCCCTTGGCAGCAGCGCGCTCCTCGTCGGTCATCTCCATGGATGCGGCGCGCTTGCCCTCGTTGAGCCAGGCGAGCAGGCGCTTGGCCACCTCGAACTTGGGCATGAGCTCCTTGTCGCGCTTGGCCTCCTTCTCGAGCTTGGGCAGCTGCTTCTCGAGCGTGCCCATGTCGGCCAGGATGAGCTCGGTCATGATGGTGTCGGCGTCACCGGCGGGGTCGACAAACTCGCCCGTGCGGCCCACCTCACGCATGACGTTGGGGTCCTTAAAGTAGCGCACGACCTCGCAGATGGCGTCGGTCTCGCGGATGTTTGCCAAGAACTGGTTGCCCAGACCCTCGCCCTCGTTAGCGCCCTTCACCAGACCCGCGATGTCGACGAACTCGACCGTCGCCGGCACAATGCGGCCCGGGTTGACGATGTCGGCGAGCTTTTGCAGGCGGCTATCGGGCACGTCGACGATACCCACGTTGGGGTCGATCGTGGCAAACGGGTAGTTGGCGGCAAGGCCGGTCTTTTTGGTAAGCGCGGTGAACAGCGTCGACTTGCCCACGTTGGGCAGGCCCACGATACCGATGGAAAGGGACACGACAGCTCCTTTTGGTACAGGTACTTCAAACCGTATAAGTATAGCGCCGCCGCAGCATCCGGGCGAATCCGGACACCGCAGCGGCGCAAATGAAGCAGAGATGCGTGAGGGTTCGAAACAGCAGTCCTTACTTAAGCTCGGGCCAGAAATCCTTGTTGGCCTCGATGAGCTCGTCCAGGATCTGCTTGGCAACGCTCGCCGAAGGAATGGTCTTGGAGAGCGTGAGTGCCTGCCAGAGCTTCTGGTAGCTGCCCTCGACCCAAGCCTGGACAACGAGCTTCTCGACGGAAACCTGCTGCTCCATCAAGCCCTTCTGGAACTGCGGAATCGGGCCCTGGCAGATCTTCTCAAAGCCGTTGGAACCGACGATGCAAGGCACCTCGACCATAGCCGTCGGGTCGAAGTTGGGCACAGCGCCATCGTTGGGGACGATCAGCAGGAAGCGCTCGAGCGTGTTCTCGGCCAGTGCGCAGGCAAGGTCGACGATGTAGTTCGCATGCACATCCGGCTCAAAGCCGCCGTCCTTGGCAGTACCCTTGGCGATGATGTCGCGGCAAGCGCCAAAGACCTTCTTCTCGCGGCCGTCCATAACCTCATTGGCGCGAGTGTAGTTGGGGTCAGACGTCTCGACGACATAGTCCGGGTACAGGTAATACTTGAGGTAGGTATTGGGAATCGTCTCGGGATCGACAGCATAGACATCCTTGGCCTTGCCGAAGGTGTGAATCCAGCTCTCCTCGACGTGCTGCTCCTTACCGGCCTCGTGCTCAATGCCGTCCAAGTAGCCGTTCTTTGCCATGTGCTCCTTGATCTGCGGCATGAGGTCGTTACCCTCCTTGTCGTAGATCTTGCTCCACCAACCAAAGTGGTTGAGGCCGTAGTAGCTGTACTGCAGCTCGCGACGATCCTTGATGCCGCACATACGGCTCATCTTATCCATGAGGTCGATCGGCATGTCACAGATGTTGATGATGCGGCTGTTGGGACGCAGCACGCGGCAAGCCTCTGCGACGATAGCCGCGGGGTTGGAGTAGTTGAGCATCCAGGCGTTGGGGCTGTACTTCTCCATGTAGTCCAGGATCTCGATGACACCGCCGATGGAGCGCATACCGTAGGCGATGCCGCCAGCGCCGCAGGTCTCCTGACCAACGCAGCCGTACTTGAGGGGGATCTTCTCGTCGAGCTCGCGCATAGCGTAGAGACCCACGCGGATGTGAGCAAGGACGAAGTCAGTACCGGTAAAAGCGGTTTCGGGGTCGGTGGTGTAGTTGAACTCAACCTCGGGCGCGTTCTCGTGGAAGTAGATCTCGCACGCCTTGGCAACGATCTCCTGGCGCTCGGCGTTGTTGTCATAGAAGGTCACCTTGTTGACCGGGAAGCGGTCGCGCTCCTCGAGCAGCATCAGGGCAATGCCCGGGGTAAAGGTGGAGCCACCGCCGGCAATGGTCACGGCATAGTTCTTCTTGGACATGATGTCCTCCTCATTCTGGCCGCTTGCTCAATCCATCCCCGTACGCGGCCTGCACGGTTTGGAATTGTTACCTAGAAGTGGAGTTTTTATCTCTAGAATCGGCCTTGCGGTGCATACCGGCTCTGCAAGGCCGATTGTTTCGATGGACGATGGTTTACAGAAGACTCTCGAACTTCTCGCGAACCTGCGGGACGGTAAGGCCGATGATGACCTGGATTGACTGGCCTTGGACCACCAAGCCATGCGTACCGATTGCCTTGAAGGAAGCCTCGGGTGCAACGGCGCCCTTGTCCTTGACGTTAACGCGCAGACGGGTGGCGCAGTTAGTTACATCGATGACGTTGTCCGTGCCACCGAGTAGATCGAGGATGTTCTCGGCAAGCACCAAGCGCTCGTCATCCTTACCCTGGGCGACCGATTTGCTAGCAGCAGCACCGCCCTGCTTTTGCTTATAGTCTGCCTTGGACTTGAGCTCGACCTCAACGTCATCATCCTCGCGACCGGGGGTCTTAAAGTCGAACTTGACGATCAGGAAACGGAAGACCACGACCCAAAGAGCGGTAAAGCACAGACCGACAAGGATGGAGATTGCGTACTGCAGACCGTGTGCGGCCCAAAGAGGCAGCCAGTCCCACGAGAGCATCGAGATGATGCCTCCGTCGAAGATGCCCACGACGCCAAGGAGGTTTTGAGCCATGCAGCCAAGCGCTCCGAGCACGCAGTGGACGACGAACAGGCCGGGCGCGATGAACAGGAAGGTGAAGTCAAGCGGCTCGGTAATACCGCAAAGCATAGCGGTAAGGGTGACGGGAATGAGCAGAGCCTTGACGCGCTGCTTGCGCTCGGGTTTGGCGGTCATATAAAACGCAATGGCGACGCCAAGCGAGCCGAAGACTTTAGTCCAACCAGGGCAGGTATAGGCAGCCCAGGGTGCGGCATCCTTAAGAGCAATGCTCGGATCGGCAGCCAGTTGGGGCAGGATGTTGGCCCAAGCAGCAAAGATGCCGCCGTTGACCGCCGCGTTGTCGTAATAGAACGGCGTATAGATAAAGTGGTGCAGGCCTGTAGGAATCAGCACGCGCTCGAAGAAAGCAAAGACGCCCACGCCAAACGTACCGGCGGAAAGGATGAATCCCTGGAAGGCGGCGATAGCAGCCTGGACATGCGGCCATACCAGGCAGGCGATAATAGCGACCGGAACCATAACGAAGAAACCGATCATATAGATGAACACGGAGCCCGAGAACACGCCCAACCACTCAGGAAGTTCGGTGTCGAAGTACTTGTTGTGAAGCATCGTGGCGATACCCGAAATGATAAGCGCGCCCATGATGCCCATATCAAGCGTTTTGATGCTTGCGATAGTGGCAAGACCAGTACCGCTGCCCGCCTCGACAGAGTAGTCGACCCCAAAGACAGGGCCCCACTGCCCCAAGATTGTGCTTACAAAGTAGTTGAAGGTAAGGTAGATGGCCAAAGCCTCCATGCAGCAGCGAGCGTTCTGCTTGTTCGCGAGCGAGATCGGCAACGCTACGCAAAACAGCAACGGCATCTGGTTAAAGAGCGTCCAACCACCCTGGAGCAGCACATTCCAGCAATCAAACCAAAGATGACCCGCTGTGGCCATCTCGCCAAAGATCGCCTCGGTGGTAAACAACGTACCCAGGCCGACGACGATTCCGGAAAATGCGAAAAGAATTGCAGGCGTGTACATTGCACCGCCGAAACGTTGTATCTTTTGCATCATGACGGGGAATCCCCCTCTCTTCATTCGGAGCGCTGCGGTTTTGGCTTCACTCGAGACCGCAGACGCGCCGTTTGCGTGTACCTCGTGCAATAGGACGGGTGGGCCCGCTTCCCTGACTTCTTGCACTTACGTTTTATCACATCACTTATCTAGACAAGTTAGCATAAAGACTACGGTCGGTAAACGGTATATGTCCAGTATTTTGCCTGCTAAATCTGACATAGCTGATGGCTGCATTTTAAATTTCTTTCCTACTTGTCTAGATGTGCTTGTCTATATCTATAGACATGCCTATACTTCATTACAACATTCACCGGCACGTTAAGGAGTCACCATGAAAAGCGCGGTCTTCTATGGAAAGCACGACCTCAGAGTCGAGGAATCGGCAAAGCCGGCCGTGGGCAGGCGCGACGTTCTGATCAACGTCAAAGCTTGCGGCGTCTGCGGTACCGACGTTCATATCTATGAGGGCGACAAGGGTGCAGCCGACGTTACCCCGCCCACGATCCTTGGTCATGAGTTTGCGGGCGTTGTCGAGGCCGTGGGCAGCGACGTCGCTGGCTTTAAACCGGGTGATCGCGTGTGCATCGACCCAAACCATCCCTGCGGCTGCTGCGAACCCTGCCGCGACGGAATCAACCACTACTGCGAGCATATGACCGGTTACGGCACCACCGTTAACGGCGGCTTTGCCGAGTACTGCTCCGTCGATATGCAGCAAGTGTACAAGTTGGGCGATCACACCAGCTTTGAGCAGGGTGCTATGACCGAGCCCGTCGCCTGCTGCCTGCACGGCATCGATATGTGCAACATCAAGCCCGGCAGCACAGTTGTCGTTATCGGCGGTGGCATGATCGGTCTGCTCATGATGCAGCTTGCTAAAAACGCCGGCGCCACCAAGGTTGTCTTGCTCGAGCCTGTCGAAGGCAAGCGCGAGGTTGCGCTCAAACTCGGCGCCGACCTGGCAATTGATTCCATCCACGAGGACGTCCCGGCCCGCCTGAAGCAGGAGGGCGTCGGCAACGTCGATGTCGTTATCGAGTGTGTTGGCAAGCCCGTCACCATCGAGCAGGCCATTAGAATCGCCGGCCACAAGGCTACGGTCATGATGTTCGGCCTCACCAAGCCCGATGAGACAATCACCGTCAAGCCCTTCGAAGTCTTCCAGAAGGAGCTTGTGCTTACCTCGTCCTACATTAACCCTTATACGCAGCGTCGTGCGCTCGAGCTCATCGACTCTGGCAGGCTCGACGTATCCTCGATGGTCGCAAAGGTAGCCTCCCTCGACGAACTCGGCGCCATCCTGTCAGACCCGGCCCTGCGTGCCATGGGCAAATATATAATCGACCCCGGCAAGTAAATCGATTGACACCTGCGCGGGCGGCCCTCATCCGTCGTTCACGCACCCAGCTCTAGGAGACCGTCATGGCGCGAGCCATCTTCCAAACTATTTACGACAACGTGAAGCAGTCGATTGACGACGGCACATACGCCTATCAGAGTTATCTGCCTTCGGAGACTGAGCTCACGCAGCTGTTTGACTGTTCGCGCATGACGGTCCGTCGCGCCATCTCGATGCTTGCGGCAGATGGTTACGTGCTCCCCCAGCAAGGCAAAGGGATGCGCGTCATTCGCAACATCAGTGACGAGAAGAGTCGTGGTGGCGGCGGACTCGAGACCTTTAAGGAAATCGCGGTCAACCGAGGCTTTGAGCTCAAGACTGTCACCACCGTCTTTGAGCTCCTCATCTGCAGCAAGGCGCTCTCCAAGATTACGGGGTTTCCCGAAGGCTGTGAGCTCACACGCGCCAAACGCATCCGTTATGCAGACGGACAAGCCGTGTGCTCCGACGACTCCTATTACCTAAGCTCACAGGTACCGGGGCTGACACCCGAGATTGTCAACGACTCGATCTATCGTTACCTCGAAGAAGATCTTGGCATTAAGATTGCCACGGGCAAACGCGATGTGACGATCGAGCATCCCACGCCCGAGGATACGCGCGTGCTCGATCTCGACGACTTTAACGCACTCGCCGTTATACGCGGGCAGACCTACAACGCCGACGGCATCCTTATGGAATACACCGAGACCAAACAGGTCCCCAGGTTCTTTTTGCTCCATGAAACCGTGACGCGCAACGGCACCGGTCGAACCGGCCACCAAAGCAGCATGAACTAACCATCTATTAGTTGCGGTGGAATAGTTCCTAGAATGGCCAGCTTAAGGGCAAAACAGGAACTATTCCACCGCAACTTTTTTGGCCGGTGGGGCAGCACCTGTCCCACCGGCCATCATTTACGCTCTTTTAGCTAGTCCGCGAGCTTTTCCACCTGATCAAGCATCTTGTCGAGCTTGGCCTTCGCCTCGGCTTTTACCTTTTGGGCCTCTTCGTGGGCTTTGGCCTTCTGGGCAGCCTTTTCCTCGGCCTCGGGGTCGACGACGACCAAGTTGGACGCGTCGTGCTCAACAAGCTTGAGCGCATGTTCGGGACAAACTTTGACGCAGGCACCGCAGCCCAAGCAATACGTGGACTCCAACGCAAAGCGGCCGCTTCCCACCAAATCGCAGGCGAACGTGGGGCACACGTTGACGCACTCGCCGCACGACGTGCACTTGTCAAAATCGCACTCCGGCGTGCTCACCTGCATGTTCTGGGCAAGCTCGGGATGGTTCTGCAGTGTCGAGAGCACCAGCTGCCGCCCGTGCGTGAGTGAACGGCGACGCTTGGTCGTCGTGGTGCCGCACATGGTGTTGAGTGTGCGCTCCAGCTGGGTAATCTGATGGCGATGGGCCTTGAGCTTCTGCGTCACCGAGGCCAGCGCCGCCGTCGCCGGATTGAGCTTGGTCACCGTCAGGCCCGTGGTGCGGGCGATCTTTTCCATGTACTCCTTGCGCTCGTACTCGCGGCGCTTATGGCATTTGAGGCTTTTGGGATCGACCTCCAGGCCCATACCCGTGCCAGACCACTCTTCGGCCTTCGCAATCGCCTCGCCCAGAATGTCCTCACCGCCGGTGTTGCGGCATTTATCGCACACGCCCAACGGCAGGTACACACTCACGTTGGGATAGTCTGCCAGTACCGAGAACCAGGTCTCGGCCGTAATATCGCCCACGCAGGCAACGACGACCTCGTTCTCGCGCGGCATGCGCTTAAGGGCACGCGTGCAGGTGACGTAGGCGGTCTCGTGGCTCGTAGCCGCCGAGACAATGTCGTCGTAGACGTTTTTGGGCGCCAGGCGCGGCGAGATGATCGCCTCGGTCGGACAGGCAGCGGCGCACAGGCCGCACTTGCGACAGGAGTCGAGGATCTCGATGGAGTCTTCCTCGACCTCGATAGCGTTGACCGGGCACACGTCCATGCACGCGGTGCAGCCGCTCTTTTCGTTTTTGCAGGTCAGGCACGGAATGGTGTTGCCGCGCGGGCGCTCCTTGTAGTCAGCAGGATTCCATTGAGGCGCCGACGGATCGAGTGCATCGGTCACACCGCCAAGCGGGTTTTTAAGAAAGTCGAAACCCTTGCTGATCTCGATAATGTCATCAAACAGATCGTGTTCCTGCGCCATGCGCGGCCCCTCCCTGAGCAGTGCAAACAAGCAAGAGATAATGATACGCCATCGGCCCACGCCTCGGGCAAATTACACGCGGAGCATCTTTGCGGCAAATAGCCCATGGCCTATCGCCGCCCCGATTGCACAAGGTCGATCAAGCGCCAAGCTATGCCTCGCGCATGAGCTCGGCGAGCTTTTGCCTGGTTACCTTTGTCTGCTCGTTGGCCATATTGCGTTCGTTTCTAAAGGCCGCATCTGCAACGCTCATCAGGTCGGCATCGGAAATCTCGTCAAGGCCCAGTTCCTCGAGCGTCGTCGGCAGACCGACGCGCTGGCAAAACTCGAGCACCTGATCAAGCTCGGGCGCACGCTCCAGGCGCAGCTGCACCACCAGACCAAATGCCACGGCCTCACCATGCATGGCCTTGCACTCGGGCAGAATCGTCAGGCCGTTGGCGATGGCATGGGCAAGCGCTAGGCCACCGCTCTCAAAGCCAACACCCGAGAGCAGAATATTGCACTCGATCAGGCGCTCAACCGCCGGCGATATACGGCCCTTTTTGAGATCGCGCTTGGCAGCGACGCCGCACTCCATAAGCGTGTCATAGCAGGCACGAGCCGCAACCAAGGCCAAGTGTCCCGGCGCGCCACCGTGCTCGTTGGCGCCATGCGCCGCGGCGCACGAACGCGCCTCGAAGTACGTTGCCAGCGCATCGCCCATACCAGCGACCGTCATACGCAGCGGGGCTGCCGCGAGCACGTTGGTATCGACCACAACTAGGTCTGGATTCTTCTCGAGCATCAGGTAGCGGTCGAACGACCCATCCTCGTGATACAACACCGAAATCGCGCTGCACGGACCGTCCATCGAAGCCGCCGTGGGGCATACGCATAACGGCAACTCGGCATAAAACGCTACTGCCTTGGCGATATCGAGCATCTTGCCGCCGCCAATACCCACCACCATGTCGCAATACTCGGCCTGGGCTTCCTTAGCCATTTCGACAACGGCCTCTTCCGTACACGGACCGTCATAAATCTTAAAGAACGGCTCGCTTAGATCTTCGTCCAGAAATCCATCGACGATCTGCCTGCACAGCCGATCCTCGGTGCCCTGGTCAAACAAGACATAGGCAGCGCAGCCCAACCATGACAAATACCTGCCCTGACGCGAGAGCTCACCCGGCCCCTGAACATACCGGCCGGGACCTCCATAAACCATGGGAAGCGCCATACGAGAATCCGCCCTTTCATCAACAACAATTGGTGCAAAGTAACCTAACCCCTTTGCACCATAGCAAAAAGGGGCAAAGCCGTCTGTCGGCTTTGCCCCTTCCTTACCTTAGTTTACTCATCCATAAGGTAGTAGTGACCCAGTGCGTCGGCACCCAGGATGGCGTTGGCGACCATCTCAGGCGTCACCTCAAACGGCATGTTGCACATGGTGTCATCGGGCGCGCACGCGGCCTCGGCAACAATCATGGCCTTCTCGCGCGTAAGCTCAGCAACGCCAAGTTCCTTCATCGTGACCGGCAGGCCCAGCTCAATGCAGAAGCCCAAGACTTCCTCGAGCTTCTCAGTCGGGGCATCCTCGAGTACCAGCTGGACGATGGTGCCAAAGGCGACCTTCTCGCCGTGATACATGCCGTGGCACTCGGGCAGCATCGTCAGGCCATTGTGGATGGCATGAGCAGCAGCAAGGCCCGAGCTCTCAAAGCCAATGCCCGAAAGCAGCGTATTGGCCTCGATGATACGCTCGACGGCAGGCGTCAGCGCACCCTTCTCCAGCGCGACCTTGGCCTTGACGCCATCGGCCATAAGCGTCTCGTAGCAGAGCTTGGCAAGTGCCAGACCAGCCATGCCGCCCTTGCCGCCAGCGCAGGTGCCGCCGTCGGCATCGTGCGTCGCCTGGGCCTCAAAGTAGGTTGCGAGCGCATCGCCCATACCGGAAACCGTCAGGCGCACCGGGCTCGCCGCGATAACCGTCGTATCCATCAGGACAATGTTGGGGTTTGCCTTAAGGAACAGGTACTTATCGAACTGGCCGTCATCGGTATAAAGCACCGAAAGCGCAGAACACGGAGCATCGGTCGAGGCGATGGTGGGGCAAATGATAACCGGGGACTCCAGGTAATAGGCGACGGCCTTGGCGGTGTCGAGGATCTTGCCGCCACCGACGCCGACGATGATGTCGCAACCGTTGTCGCGAGCGAGCGCAACCAGGCGATCGACCTCGCCCTTGGAGCACTCACCGTTAAATTCCTCAAACAGCAGCTCGGCCTTAGCCTCGGCAAAGCCGCCCTCGATCTTGGCACCGACGCGCTTCTTGCCCGAAGGCGTCACGATGACGAGGGCCTTAGCGCCGAGCGGCTCGACATAGGAGCCGAGCTTGGCGAGCTCGTCCGGACCCTGGATGTACTTGCTGGGGCTATTGAAGATTGCAGCCATAACTATCCCATTCTCTAAAAAAGAAAGGGGCTCCGTACGGATACGTGCGGAGCCCCTCGTTACGATAACAAGAGTCGATTAGAAATCGATGTCGGTGTCGTAGTAGCAGGCCTTGAGGATCTTCTCGAAGTCGGCAGCCTTGGTCTCACGCGGGTTCTCGGGCGTGCAGGCGTCCTGCTCGGCGTTCGCGGCGATCTCGGGCAGCTTGGCGAGGAACTCCTCCTCGGAAACCATCTGCGGGTTCTCGGCGTCGACCTTCACGCCACCATTCGCGTAATCCTTGATGGACTGCGGAATGTTGAGCTGGTCGTTGAGATCGCGAATCTTCTGGACGAGTGCAGCGATGAGCTCCTCGTTGGTCTCGCCGGGAAGGTGCAGGATCTCCTTGGCCACGTAAGCGTAACGCTCGGCAGCACGGGGATCCTTGGAGTTCCACTGGATGACCTTGCCCAGGTACATGGCGTTAGCGGCACCGTGGATGATGTGGCCGTTCTCGAAGGCAGCACCGGTCTTGTGAGCCATGGAGTGAACGATGCCGAGCAGACCCGAGGAGAAGGCGATACCGGCGATGCACTGAGCCTCGTGCATGTGCTGACGGGCCTCATGGTCGCCAGCATAGGACTTGGGCAGCCACTCGACGATCTCGCGGATGCCGTGCAGAGCGTTGGCGTCGGTGAACATAGAGGCGCAGGTGGAAACGTAGGCCTCCATGCAGTGGGTCAGAGCATCCATGCCGGTGTGAGCGCACAGCTTGGCGGGCATGGTGTAGGTGAGCTCGGGGTCGACGATGGCGACATCAGGGGTGATGTTGAAGTCGGCCAGCGGGTACTTGATGCCCTTGGCGTAGTCGGTAATGACGGAGAACGCGGTGACCTCGGTAGCGGTGCCGGAGGTAGAGGAGATGGCGCAGAAATGAGCCTTCTGACGCAGCTCGGGGAAGCTGAACGGCTGGATGATGTTGTCGAAGGACTCCTCGGGATACTCGTAGAAGACCCACATGGCCTTAGCGGCATCGATGGGCGAGCCGCCGCCGATGGCGATAATCCAGTCGGGCTCGAACTCGCGCATGGCCTCGGCGCCCTTCATGACCGTCTCGATGGACGGGTCGGACTCGACGCCCTCGAACAGCTTGACCTCGAAGCCGCCCTCTTTGAGGTCGGCCTCGACGTCCTGCAGGAACCCGCCGCGGCGCATAGAGCTGCCGCCAGAAACGATGATGGCCTTCTTACCCTTGAGGTTCTTCACCTCGTGGCGAGCGCCCTCACCAAAGTACAGATCGCGAGGATTGGTAAAACGTCCCATACTGTGCCTCCTAAACAAGCCCCTCTTAGACTTGCGTATATAACGGAGCACCCAATTGGCTCCGTTAGGACCGGTTTGCGCGTTGCCGGCGATGACAATGCGCGATGTCTAAACGTCTCAACGCTCAGACAAACACTATTTTACCGTTCTGGTTGGTCAGTTATTCACCTAAAGCCGCCAATGATGAAACGTTTTTTCTATCCCTGAAGACCCTTGTGCGGCATTCATACTCCCAAGCTGGGCAAACGTTTTATCAAGGTTGACTACATATCCCGGGCAGGACCGTGCCCCTCCAAAATATGCACCGTTCGCCGCCAAAAATCGACCGTTTGCGGCACCGTGATACCACTCGGTCGTCCAAGGTGCCGACATTTGTGCGACATCCGTCTTCGTGGTGCAAAGGTGCAAGTCCAAGTGCGGTACCCCCGGTGTGCCACATGCGGGTAAACTAGAACCTTATATAGAGACATTTGAACCCTAACCGCAGCAAAGGAGGCCCCATGGCATTCGACCCCATTCAAGAGGATTGCCATCGCCTCGTTCTTGAGGCCTTGCGCCGCGACAATATCCCGCTCACCGACGGCCCCGCCGTCGAGCGTCTGATGGAGCAATTCACCCGCGACCCCGCGCCGCTCATCGTGCACGATCGCGACCGCGCCGGACATCTCATTGCCAAGGTGGTCGAGGCCGTCGACTACCGCATTCCCTTTATCCCCGACGATACCCAAGCCGAGCAGGAAGAGGCCGCTGCCGAGAACATGCTTCGCGAGGCCGCCGCACTCGATCCGACCAACTGGGATGCCCAGCGCATGCTGACGGCCCTCACCGCCGACTCCAACGAGGAATACGTGCAGTATCTGGTGTCCAAGTGCGACGAGGTGGAGCACGATCTGGCGCTCAAGATCGCCTCGGCGCAGGACCCCTACGAGCGCGAGGCCGCTGGCGACCTTATGCGCCGCCCCTACCTGCGCTGGCTTGCCGCCTTGGCATCGCGCGCGCTCATTAGCGGCCGCTACCGCATGTCGCTCGAAGCCGCAAACCGCAGCCTCGACTTTGCCCCCAACGATCCTGCCGGCGTCCGCCACACCGCAATGCTCGCCATGGCAAAGCTCGAATACCCCGCCGAGGAGCTCAAGCGCTTTCGCTCCGCTCACTCCGTGCCGTACCTCGCGAATACCCCGCTGCGCCGCCGCCCCAAAGATGCGGAGCGTGACTTGGACCCGTGGACGCTCATCGCGCTGATGAGCGCAGCCTGGCGCGAGCTGGATTACGATGGCGCCGAGCACTACTTGCGCATCCTTGCGCGCTCGTGTCCGCACGCAGCCGAGGCGCTCTACTTCCAAACCGAGTTTCCCGATGGCGTCTATGCCCGCGTCAACGTGGGTGCGGGCTCCACCGACGAGCTTGTCCTCGCGCTGTCCGAGGCGACGCCGGTACTGCAGGAGGGCCTGGGCGCCCCCGACAACGCCAGCTTTGCCGCCTGGGTCGCCACCAACGATATCGTGCGTTCCCAAATCGATGAGCGCATACTGCGGGCGGCCGAGCAGGGTTTGCCGTTTAAGGGAGGAGACCTCTAATGGATCCGAGCGTCTACATCCCCGCCTACCTGGAGCGCGCCTACGTTGCGTCGCACCCCGAACTCACCGATGCAGCACGCGAGCTTGTCCATAACGACGTGAGCGTCAACCCTCATAAGTATGCGCAGACCGAGCATGCCCAGGCACTGCTGTCCTATGCCGGCGTTCATCGCCACCTGCTCGACGAGCTCCATCGCATCGAGGACATGGGCAGCGACGAGGAGTTTGAGCAGACGCGCAACCGCCTGTTCGACGATATGCGTGATGAGCTGCTCAAGATCGTCCGCATCGATGCGCATGTCCTCGATGCCCAGCTGCTCGCCATCATTTTGGCGGACACGCCCGTTGACGCCTGCCTGGGCGACCTGATGAAGCTCGAAGCGACCACGGCCGATTACCTGCAGCAAAGCGTACCCGGGTTCGATATGGAGGCCCCACACTACTGGGCCAACAAGGTTTTGACGGACGGTGCGACGGCGGCAGATCTCACCGTGAGCGAGCCGGCACTTATCGGGTGGCTCCACACGCTCGAGGCTATCTCGCAGCTGTGCATGGCAAGCGCCCGCTACCGCGCTGCTGCCAACTATGCCCGCCGCGTCCTTAAGGCGGAAGGCTATCCCACCCGAGCTGCCGGCACCGTGTTGCTCGCCCTCGCTCGACTGGAAGACCAAGACGGCTTTTTTGCCCTGGCTCACCAGCTCGAGGAACAGGTGGGGGCCGATGCACTCGAGAACTCCCCCTGGTACCTGCTCGCCCGCACGATCCTCCTGTTCAAAACGAACAAGATGCGTCCGGCGGCGCGTGCGCTGCGTGAGTTCGCTAACCGCTGCGAGGGCGGCGCGTTCTTCTTGCTGAATCCCATGTACCAGACACCGTACCTTCCCTGCCGGCCCGAGCCACGCGATCCCTGGGATCTTTCGCACCAGGCCGTTTGGGAAGCGGACGGTATTATCTCGGACACTCCCGACTTTGCCCCCTGGGCCAATGCCTGCGAAGACGTGTCGCAGCTTGCCCAGGAATTTGCGCGCCGCTACGGATTTTAGTGACGCACTCAACCCGACCATGTCGTTTACGTTAGGAACGGTTTCATGAACCTCCGCTCATCTCTTGCCTGCACCTCGAGCGATATCGCTCGCTGGGGGCTGCGCTCCATCCTCAAGCGCCAGGGCGGCGTGCTTCCCGGCCGCATCGCCATGAAGATCAACCCCTATCTGCTGAGCGACCTGGCAAGTCTTGTCGACCGCAGCGTGGTGATTACCGGCACCAACGGTAAGACCACCACCTCCAACCTCATCGCCGACGCCGTTGCCGCCAGCGGCGCCACCGTGGTATGCAACCGCGCCGGCAACAACATGGAGCCGGGCGTGGTGGGCGCACTGCTCGAGGCGCGCAGCGGCCTCAAGCGTGCCGGCAGCGGCAAGCGCGTGGGCGTTTTTGAATGCGACGAGCTCTACACCGTGCGCGTCCTGCCCAAGCTCAAGCCGACGTACTTCGTGCTGCTCAACCTGTTCCGTGACCAGCTGGATCGCTATGGCGAGATCGATCACACCCAGGAGGTCATCGCCCACGCGTTGGAGCTTTCGCCGGCAACGACGCTCATCTACAACGCCGATGACCCGCTGTGCGCCTCGATTGCCGCGCGCGTTCCCAACGCAAGCATTGCCTTTGGCATCGACGGCGCCACCAACACCGAGTCCGACCGCATTAGCGACTCACGTTTTTGCTCACAGTGCAACGCGCCGCTGGAGTATGACTACGTGCAATACGGCCAGCTCGGCGCCTACCATTGCCCCTCGTGCGGTTGGGCACGCCCCGCACTGGTCCGCCGCGTAACGAATGTGGAGCTCAGCCGCGATGGCTATGGTTTTGACCTGGTGTTTGGATCTGATTCCAGCGCGCCAGCCGCGCACATCGCCACGCGCTACAACGGCTTATATATGGTCTACAACGTTGCCGCCGCCTTCTTTGCCGCGCACGAGTTGGGCGTGGATACGGCGCTTCTACAGCCTACGCTCGATGCCTATGTGCCCGCCGGTGGTCGTATGGGGCGCTGGGATATCGCCGGCCGCACCGTCGAGGCCAACCTGGCTAAGAATCCCGTAGGCTTCGATCGACAAATCCAGTCCATTAAGACGGCAGGCGGCAGACTCTGCGCTTTCTTCCTCAACGACAACGATGCCGACGGCCACGATGTATCGTGGATCTACGACGTCGACTTTGAGCGCATCGCCGACACGCCGGGACTTGTCGCCTTTGCCGGCGGCACGCGCGCACACGACATGCAGGTGCGCCTCAAGTACGCCGGCATCGATGCCGCGATTATCTCGGACGTCGCGCAGGCAATTGGCGCCGTGGCAGACGAGGCCGCCGATGACACCTTCTACGCCGTCGCCAACTACACGGCCTTCCCGCCGCTGGTCAAGGAGCTCGACGGACTGAAGGGCACCACTTCCGACGCTGTTGCCGGGCGCGCCGTAGCCCGTGCCGACGGCAGCGCTCTTCCTGTCGGCATCGCACCAGTCGAGCTTTCGCGCCCGCTGCGCATCGTCTACCTGTATCCCGATGCCCTTAACCTCTACGGCGACGGCGGCAACGTTATCGCGCTCGAGCGCCGCTGCGCCTGGCGCGGCATTCCCGTGCGCGTGGACGAGGTCCACATGGGCGAGGTGCTCGACCTGACCGACGCCGACATCGTCATGATGGGCGGCGGCTCCGACCGCGATCAGCTAGCCGTGGCACATGATTTGCTCGCTCAAAAAGACAAGGTCGCGGCCTATGTTGAGGACGGCGGCTCGCTGCTCGCCATCTGTGGCAGCTATCAGCTGCTCGGCCGTTCGTACTATATGGGCGAGGATCGCATTGAGGGCCTGGGCGTCATTGCCGCTGAAACCGTACGTGGCTCCGATCGCCTGATCGGCAACGTAGCCGTCAAAACCGATCTGGCACCTGAGCCCTTTGTGGGATTCGAGAACCATGGAGGTCGCACGCTTTTGGACGCCGATGCCACGCCGCTCGGAACGTCCGTCGTCACGGGCACCGGCAACAACGGCGATGATGGCCTTGAGGGTCTGATCTACAAGGGCGTCATCGGCACGTACCTGCACGGACCGGCACTGCCCAAGAACCCCGAGCTCGCCGACTGGCTGATCGCGCACGCCCTCGAGCGGCGCGGCGATGCGCAGGCCACAGCCCTGCTGCCGCTCAAGCCCCTCGACGACACCTACGAGCGCGCCGCCCACGACGCCGCCATGAAGCTCCTCCCCTAGCGCCCCACCACCACAAAGGGGACAGGCACCTTTGTGGTGGTTTTTCAGTTTGCCAACGATATGTGAACGACTAAAAAAGTCTGCTATACTCTTTCCCGCTGTCCCCATCGTCTAGCGGCCAAGGACGCCACCCTTTCAAGGTGGATATCGCGGGTTCGAATCCCGCTGGGGGCACCACAGAATCTGAGCAGCCCGTTACCAATTCGGTAGCGGGCTTTTTTCTTCCCCAACGCCGGGATTCGAACCCGACAGGGTGCGGAGCTGAGGAAACGCGCAAGCGTTTTCCAGCGCAGCACGCAAGGAGCGAAGCGACGCAGCGAATGCGGGCGGCGCCAGCCGCACGCGGACATCCCGCTGGGGGCACCGCAGAATCTGAGAAGCCCGTTACCAATTCGGTAGCAAAACGGGCTTCAAAGCGTCCTTCGCAAACAAAAACCGGGGCCCGCATGATGCGGACCCCGGCTCAATACCGTGACGATATGTCAGTTACGCCCTACACGTAGAACAGGATGTCGTCGTAGGTCGGGACCGGCCAGTAGTCGGCTGCCACGATCTCTTCCATGGCGTCCACGGCGGCGCGCAGCGTATCCATAGCGGGAACGACCTCGTGTGCATACACATTGGCCTGCTCCTGCCCATCGAGGGCTTCGGCCTTCTGATGCACGGCGTCGAGCGCCTTGATGGAGTCGTTAATGGCGGTGATGCCGTTGCAGAGCTTATTGAGCGTGTTCTGCTCGCACTGCATGGCAGCCTCAGCACCGGCGGCACGAATAGTCTCAAGGCCCTTCGCGACCTTGGTGGCATAGGCGGTAATGACCGGGCGATAGGTACGACGCGCCTCGCGAACCATCGTGGTAGCCTCGATGTTCATGAGCTTGTTGTACTTCTCGAGCTTGCAGTCGTAGCGGCACTGGGCCTCGGCCTTGGTCAGGACGCCCGTCTCCTCAAAGAGCGCGATAGCCTTATCGGAAACAAAGGCGGGCAGGGCGTCGGCCGTGGTCTTGTTGTTGGCAAGGCCGCGCTTCTCGGCCTCGACGGGCCACTCATCTGAGTAGCCGTCACCGGAGAACAGGATGCGCTGGTGGTCGGTCAGGACCTTCTTGCAGTACTCGAGCGCAGCGTCCTGGAACTCATCCTCGGGCGTACCCTCGAGCGCGTCGGCGAAGGACTTGAGCGACTTGGCCACGGCGGCATCGAGCACCAGGTTGGAGTCGGAGACGTTCTGCTCGGAGCCGCAGGCACGGAACTCGAACTTGTTGCCCGTGAAGGCAAACGGGGAGGTGCGGTTGCGGTCGGTGTTGTCCTGCATCAGCTTGGGCAGGGTATCGGCGCCCAGGTCGAGCACGCCGCGCGTGGCATGGACGGAAGCCTTGCCATCGATGATCTTCTCGACAACCTCGGTAAGCTGGTCGCCCAGGAAGATGGACATAATCGCCGGAGGAGCCTCGTTGGCGCCCAGACGATGGTCGTTGCCGGCAGAGGCAACGGAGGCACGCAGGAGCTCCTGATAGTTATCGACGGCCTCGATCACCGCGGTGAGGAAGACGATGAACTGCAGGTTGTCGAGCGGGGTGTCGCCCGGATCGAGCAGATTCTCGGACTCGGTGCCAAGCGACCAGTTGTTGTGCTTGCCCGAACCGTTGATGCCCTCGAAGGGCTTCTCGTGCAGCAGGCAGACCAAGTCGTGGCGGGAGGCGATGAGTTTCATCTTCTCCATCATGACCAGATTCTGGTCGATGGCCTCGTTGACCTCGCCATAGACCGGTGCGAGCTCATGCTGGCAGGGAGCAACCTCGTTGTGCTTGGTCTTGGCGGGAATGCCAAGCGCCCACAGTTCATCGTCCAGGTCCTTCATATAGGCCGAGACGGTGGGGCGGATAGCGCCAAAGTAGTGCTCCTCGAGCTCCTGGCCCTTGCAGGGAGCAGCACCAAAGAGGGTACGGCCGGTGATGACCAGGTCCTTGCGCTTGCGGTAGGCGTCCTTCTTGATCAGGAAGTACTCCTGCTCGTCGCCCACGGAAGGAACGACCTTCTTGGGGGTCTTGCCAAACAGCGCCAAAACGCGCTTGGACTCACGCGAGAGCGCGGTCATGGAGCGCAGCAGCGGGGTCTTCTTGTCCAGGGCCTCGCCCGTGTAGGAGCAGAAAGCTGTGGGGATGCACAGGACATCGTCCTTGATAAAAGCGGGGCTGGTGGGGTCCCAAGCGGTGTAGCCACGAGCCTCGAAGGTGGCACGCAGGCCGCCGTTGGGGAAGCTCGAGGCATCGGGCTCGCCCTGGATGAGGTTCTTGCCCGTAAACTTGGTAATGGCGGTGCCGTCGTGGTTGGGCTCGAGGAAGCTGTCGTGCTTCTCGGAAGTAATGCCCGAAAGAGGCTGGAACCAGTGCGCGTAGTGCGTCGCGCCCTTGGAGATGGCCCAGACCTTCATGGCGTGGGCAACGGCGTTGGCCACATCCAGGTCGAGCGGCTCACCGCCCTCGAGGGTTGCAGCAAGGCGCTTCCAAATGTCCTTGGGGAGGTAGTCCTTCATGACTTCCTCAGAGAACACCATGGTCCCGAAGCGGTCAGTAAGTTCGGCCATACGGAACTCCCTTCGTATCGGCACCGCGTGAGAAGCGGTGTTGATTACTAACGAACGAGTCATAGCTTAGACTCGCCGTGTTTCCGCGACATTACCGTTATGTTGCCGTCGCGAAACCAATCATTGAGGTTACCGCATCACAGCGGCGCTGCCGCCCTTAATGGCCAATCAACTGTATAAATTGCAGACCTCTCCCCATAGTTTAAGGGTAGTCAATTTGGGATGGGGCTCTATTAACTGGTATTTCGCATCAAATACCATTCAATATAGCCCCATCCTAGATTGACCGCTCTGTTATAGGAAATGCCGATAGCAAAGCATTTTCGATTGGTATCCCCAAATAGCGAGTGAAACTCCACCGTGACACAGTGGTGCTGTAGAATCCTTAAAACACATCACACTATTGCGTATCTAAAGGAGCACGATATGCGCGTCGACGAGGTTTTTAAGCAGGCAGCATCCCAGGGCACCGCACCCGTTTCGTTTGAGATGTTCCCGCCCAAGGGCGAGCTTACCCTCGACACGGCTCGCGAAGTGGCAGGAAATCTGTGCAAGCTTTCGCCGAGCTTTGTCTCGGTCACCTGCTCTGCCGGCGGCTCGGGCAACGGCGCCACCACCGCCCCCATCGCACATATGATTACGAGCGAATTCGATACACCCTCGGTGGCACACCTTACCTGTGTGGGCCGCTCGCGCGCCGATATCGCCGCCAAGATCGACGAGTATCGCACCGTCGGCGTTGAAAACATCCTGGCCCTGCGTGGTGATCTTCCCGCTGGCGCGACTGAGGACGACAAGCCCGCCTCTGACTACGCCTACGCCCGTGACCTCATCCCCGAGCTCGTCGACGCCGGCTTTTGCGTGGGCGCCGCGGCCTACCCCGAGGGCCACATTGCCTGCGAGGATCTCAACCTCTCGGTCGAGCACCTCAAGCAAAAGCAAGACGCCGGCGCGAGCTTCTTTGTGACACAGCTCTTCTTTGATAACGAGTGCTTCTATCGCTTCCGCGAGCTTGCCGACAAAGCCGGCATCACCGTGCCCATCACCGCGGGCATCATGCCGTTTATGGGCAAGTCGCAAATCAGCCGCATGGTCTTTATGTGCGGCGCGTCGCTGCCCTCCCCCGTCATCAAGATTCTCGCCAAGTACGAGAACGACCCCGAGAGCCTGCAGGTAGCCGGTGTAGATTATGCCGCCCGCCAGCTTTGCGACCTCAAGGAGCACGGCGCCGACGGCCTGCACCTGTACACTATGAACCGTCCTGCGATCGCCGCGACCATTATGGAGCGCCTGGGGTAATGGAAAAACCGCACATCGATACAACCGTTGTTGAAGTGCCGGCCGACCTTGCGTCGCCGGCGCTTTACCGTATCGACGCTGCCCACCGCCCTCGTGTCGACCGTGCCGAGATGCTGCGGTATCTGGGCTACGGCGGCCAGCAGATTGAGCCCGAGCTGTCACGACGAATTGAGCTTGTAGTCGAGCGCCTAGAGCTGGATATCGAGCCCCGCGGCGTGCGACGCGTGTTTGCCGTCGATGCCACGGGCGTCGACGAGCAGGGCGAGCCCTGCATCCGCTTGGTTGGCACCAATGTTGAGCTGCGGGGTCGTGATATCTATCGACATCTCAAAGACGCCCGCCTGGCGGCGCTCATGGCCTGCACCCTCGGGATGTCTGCCGAACGCCGTCTGCGCACCACGGGAGCCCAGCAACCCCTGGAAGGCGCCGTGCTCGACGCCGCATGCTCTGCCTATGTGGAGGCCGCCGTCGAGCAGATGGACCAGCAGGTCAAGGCTGCAGCCGCTGCACACGGGCTCGCCGGCAACTGGCGCTTCAGTCCCGGCTATGGCGACTGCCCGCTCTCTGCCCAGCGCTCGATCGTGGATGCACTCAATGCCACGCGCCTCATTGGACTTACCGTCACCCCCACCAGCCTGCTCATGCCCACTAAGAGCGTGACCGCTGTGATTGGTCTGTTCGACGGCGAAGTCCACGACGCCCAGAGCCGCCCCGCCTGCAATATCTGCCGCATGCGCGAGCACTGCCGCTTCCGCGCCGCCCACACCACCTGCTATTCCAGCCATTAGGAGCCATCGATGTTTACTCCGCTTATCACTCATGATCTGGACGGCGCCGCGCTGGCGGCACCCGTTGATGCCGCACGCCGTAATGGCGCTGCATACAAGACGCGCACGATCGACGACCTTCGCATTAAGGATGACCGCCTGCGTGCCGCCATCGAGGGCACGGGACACCTGCTGTTTGACGGCGGCATGGGCACCATGCTGCAGGCGTCCGGCATGAAGGCCGGCGCCCTGCCCGAGCTGCTCAACTTTGAGGAGCCCCAGGTCATTACCGATATCCAGCGTCAGTACGTCGAGGCCGGCTGTGACGTGATCACCGCCAACACCTTTGGCGCCAACGCCCACAAGCTCGACAGTGCCGCCACCGTGGCAGACGTCTTTGCCGCGGCAGTCACCTGCGCCCGCGAGGCCGGCGCCCGCTACGTCGCCGGCGACATCGGCCCCATCGGCGCCCTGCTGCGCCCCCTGGGCACCCTCAGCTTTGACGAGGCCTACGACCTCTTTGCCGAGGAGGTGCGCGCCGGCGTCGCTGCGGACGTCGACCTCTTTATTATCGAGACTATGACCGACCTGGCCGAGATCAAGGCGGCGGTCCTCGCCTGCCGCGAGAACTCCAACCTGCCCGTCTTTGCCACCATGACCTTTGAGGAAGACGGCCGCACCTTCTTGGGCACGAGCCCCGAGGTCGCCGCCATCACTCTCGACGCCATCGGCGCCGACGTCCTTGGCATCAACTGCAGCCAGGGCCCGGCCGAGCTCCGAGGACTCGCTGCGCGTATGCTCACCGTTACCGACAAGCCCGTTATGGTGCAGGCCAATGCGGGACTGCCCCACGTGGACGATGACGGCAATACCGTCTTTGATATCCAGGCGCCCGAGTACGCCGAGGCCGTCGCCGGCATGATTGAGGACGGCGTGAGCGTCGTGGGCGGTTGCTGCGGCACCACGCCGGCGCACATGGCGGCTCTACGCACGCTTATCGACAACCACACGCCCAGCCCGCGTCACCGCAAGCCCAGCATGTCGGTCACGAGCGCCCAGACGGTCGTGGACCTCCCCTGCGACGGCCACAAGATCGCCGTCATCGGCGAGCGCATCAACCCCACCGGCAAAAAGCGCTTGCAGCAGGCCCTGCGCGACGGCGACCTGGACTACGTCGTGAGCCAGGGCATCAGCCAGCAGGAGCAGGGCGCCGACATCCTGGACGTCAACGTGGGCCTGCCCGAGATCGACGAGGTCAAGGTCATCCAGCAAGCGACCGAGCAGCTCCAAGGTTCCACGCTGTTGCCGCTGCAGATCGACTCCACCGACCCCGCCGCCGTCGAGGCCGCCGTACGTCGCTACGCCGGCAAGCCCATCATCAACTCGGTCAATGGCAAACAGCAGATCATGGATGAGATTTTTCCGCTGGTCGCCCACTACGGCACCAACGTCGTCGGCCTCACGCTCGACGAGGGCGGCATCCCCGACACCGCCGAGGCACGCTATGCCATCGCCGAGCGCATTGTGGCCGAAGCCGCCCGTTACGGCATCGGCCCGGACCGCATCCTCATCGACTGTCTGGTCATGACCGCCTCGACCAACCAGCGCCAGGCTGAGCAGATTCTACGTGCCATGTCTATGTGCAAGGAGCGCCTGAACGTCAAGTGCGCACTCGGCGTATCGAACATCAGCTTTGGTCTGCCTGCCCGCCCGCTGCTGGGCTCGGTCTTTTTGGCCGCCGCCTTTGGCGCAGGTCTGGACGCCCCTATCATGAACCCGGGTTCCAAGCGCTTTATGGACACCGTCTACAGCTATCGCGTGTTGAGCGTTGAGGACGAAGGCTCGACCGGATACATCGAGCGCTACGCCGGCTGGACCGATCCGTATAAGATCGCCGCGAACCCGGCGGCCGCTCAGTCAGCATCGAGCGATGCCGCGGCTGCCGCAAGCACCACCGCAAGCGCCGATGACGACCCCATCCGCCACATGGTCGTCTCGGGTCGCAAGGGCGAAATCGCGGCCGAGACCGAGCGCCTGCTGGCCGACCACGACGCCATGGACCTCATCAACAACCACTTTATCCCCGCCCTCGATGAGGTCGGAGTCCTCTTTGACCAGGGAAAGTTCTTCTTGCCGCAGCTCATGGCCTCGGCCGAGGCCGCGCGCGTGGGCTTCGACACCATCAAGCGCCTGATGCCCGCCGGCGAGATTGCCGACAAGGGCAAGATCTGCGTGGCCACCGTCAAGGGCGACATCCACGACATCGGCAAGAACATCGTCAAAATGCTGCTCGATAACTACGGCTATACCGTCTTTGACCTAGGCCGTGACGTCGACCCGCAGGAGGTGCTCAGGACCGTACAGGAGCGCGACATCAAGCTCGTCGGCCTCTCGGCGCTTATGACCACCACGGTCGTCGCCATGGAGGAAACCATCAAGCTGCTTCATGCCGAGGTGCCGGGCGTCAAGATCATCGTGGGCGGCGCCGTGCTCACCCCCGAATACGCAAAGCAGATCGGCGCGGACTACTACGCCAAGGACGCCGCCGAGAGCGCACGCATCGCCGAAGAGGTCTTTGGGCAGTAACACAACGGAAACAACCGAGCACCAAAACGTGCCGCACGCGCCACTTGGCACGTGCGGCACGTTAGAATAGACAAGACTATGCTCGTTTTGGCAGATAGGAGCGCAAGGATGGCGATCACGCCCGCAGAAATCGCGGAAACCCGCGGCATGGTTGAGGAGCAGAACCTCGACATCAGGACCATCACCATGGGTGTTTCGCTCATGGGTTGCGGTGACGAGAACCTCGACCGCATGTGCACGAAGATCTACGACCACGTGACGCACACGGCTGAGCACCTGGTCGAAACCGCCGAGAACCTCGAGCGCGAGTACGGTATCCCCATCGTCAACAAGCGCGTTTCCGTCACCCCGGTGGCGCAGATCGCCGCGTGCTGCAAGGATGAGGACCTCACCCCCATCGCACATGCCCTCGACCGCGCGGCCGAGACGCTCGGCATCGATTACCTGGGCGGCTTCTCCGCACTCGTCCAGAAGGGCATCGGCGACGCCGACCGCCGCGTCATCCAGTCCATCCCCCAGGCGCTCGCCACCACCAGCCGCGTCTGCTCCAGCGTCAACGTCGCCAGCCTGCGTGCCGGCATCAACATGGACGCCGTGCTTATGGCCGCCCAGACCATCATCGACGCCGCTAAGCTCACGGCCGACCAGGACTCCGTCGGCGCTTCCAAGTTTGTCTGCTTTGCCAATATGGTCGAGGACTCCCCGTTTATGGCGGGCGCCGTCCACGGCGGTGGCGAGGCCGACGCCGTCATCAACGTAGGTGTCTCGGGCCCCGGCGTTATGGCCGCGGCCCTGGAGACGCTGCCCGATTCTGCATCGATGATGGAAGTCGCCGAAAAGATTAAGCAGACCGCCTTTAAGATCACCCGCGCCGGCGAGCTCATGAGCCGCGAGGCCGCCCATCGCCTGGGTGTCGAGAAGGGCATTGTCGACCTGTCGCTGGCTCCCACGCCCGCCATCGGCGACTCCGTCGCGCGCATCCTCGAGATCATCGGCGTGGGCACCTGCGGTGGCCCGGGCACGACCTGCGCGCTCGCCATGCTCAACGATGCCGTCAAGAAGGGCGGCGTCATGGCCAGCTCCAGCGTGGGCGGTCTCTCCGGCGCTTTCATCCCCGTGTCCGAGGACGCCGGCATGATCGCCGCCGTCGAAGCCGGTGCGCTTTCGCTCGAGAAGCTCGAGGCCATGACCTGCGTGTGCTCCGTTGGCCTGGACATGATCGCCATCCCTGGCGACACCCCGGTCGAGACCATCGCCGGCATCATCGCCGACGAGATGGCCATCGGCGTCATCAACAACAAGACCACGGCCGTCCGCGTGATTCCTGCCATCGGCAAGGGCGTGGGCGACTGCGTCGAGTACGGCGGCCTGTTCGGCCGTGCGCCCATCATGCCGGTGAACCCCAACGCCGGCACCGTGCTTGCCCACCGTGGTGGACGCTTCCCGGCGCCGCTGAACTCGCTGAAGAACTAGCTGAGGGGGACTGGCGAGGAGCCCCGGGGAGGGCAAATATATAAGGTCG
>CAUATU010000024.1:0-31961 GCA_958432255.1 uncultured Collinsella sp. | reverse complement strand
GACGCCGCCCTCTCAAGGCGGAGATCACCAGTTCGAATCTGGTACGGGCTACCACGCATCTGATACCCGGACTTCCCATGGAAGGCCGGGTTTTTTATTTTCAAACAACCGGCTGCAATTCCCGTTTGAACCAGAGCTTTGCGTTCTGCTTATGGCCCTTACGGGTACAATATCCAAGATAATTTGACTGTTAGAAGGAGCCTCATGACTGAGTCCTCTCAGCATACGTCCAAGCCCCAGGTCGAGGTTGAGCCCTCGGGCGGAGACGACAATAAGAGCGCACGCCGCGGCGCCATCTTTATCGGCGTCGTGCTGGTGGGTTATATCGTCTATCTGGTGGTAACCGGGCAGATGGGGCAGTTCTGGGCCGCTATGTCGAGCGTCCAGGCGTCATGGCTCTTTGTCGCGTGTCTTTGCATGTTCATGTATCTGTTCTTTGGCATTGTGGCCTATGCGATCGCTGTCTGGCTCGACCCCAATTCACCCGTCGGCATTCGCGACCTCATTTCGGTCGAGGCGAGCGGCATCTTCTTTGGCAACCTCACACCTATGATGATGGGCTCGACTCCTGCTCAGATCTACCGCCTGACCAAGGCGGGCCAAAATGTCGGCGAGGCCGGAGCCACGCAATTCACGCGCTTTATCGTGTATCAGTTTGGCCTCGTTGCCTGGGGCGCTATCCTACTGCTTGCTCGCATGCCGTTTTTTGCCGAGCGCTATGGCGACATGACGCTGCTGTGCGTCTTTAGCTTTGGTGGGCACTGCTGCATCTTGCTTGGCATCTTCGCCGTCGCGCTCATGCCTAAGACCGTCACGCGCGTCGCCCACTGCATCATCAATTGGCTTGAGCGCATTGGTGTCTCGGCCACTAAGATCGAGGGATGGCGCACGTTTGTCGATGGCGAGATCTACTCCTTCTCCGAGAAGTTCAAGCTTTCAGCCGGACATTTTTCTTCCATGCTGCTCACGGTGGTCATCACCATGCTACAGCTCGCGTTTTTCTACCTCGTGCCGTATTTCCTGATGCTTGCCTTTGGCCACCACGAGGTCGACTTTTTCTCGGTCATGGCCGCGAGCGCCTTTGTCCAGCTGTTGAGCTCTGCGGTCCCCCTGCCCGGTGGAACTGGTGGCGCTGAGGGCGGCTTTGCATTGTTCTTGGGTCATTTCTTTGGGTCGGCATCGACCGCCGGCTATCTGCTGTGGCGCCTCATTACGTTTATTGCGCCTACCATTTTGGCTGCGCCCCTGCTGGGCCTTAAGAGTGCCCACAACGAGAGCATCCATGCGCGCTGGGATCGCGTGATGCGCAAACTCGGCCGCACGTCTCAGACGCCCTCTGCGCCCACAAAGCCCCACCCCACGAATGCTGTTACCGTTGATCCCAAGAAGCAGGCTCAGAAGGCTTCTGGGACCGCTAAGCCGGCTCATAAAGCCTATGTGCGTCAGACAGGCGACGGTATTCGCGTATCTCCGTCGGCACTCAATAAGAAGAAGCACCCTAAGTCGCAGTAGGGCAGTCGTGCGTTCTTCATGATGCGGGGCATATTTGTGCTGTATGGGGGATAATCCTCTTACGTAGATTATCTCTCATCTGTTGATGAATGCTCGCATATCGAAGGGACACGCCCATGGCAACCAGCAAACCGCGTCTTGACCGCCGCATTGTTCGCAGCCGTAATGCCATCCTTTCCGCTTTCGAGCGCCTGCTCATGGAAAAGCCGCTGGCAGACATTACGGTGAGTGCCATCGCGCGCGAGGCCAATGTCGACCGCAAGACCTTTTACGTTCACTTTGGTACGGTTGACGGCCTGCTCGATGCCATTGCCGTCGATGTGGTGGAGATGATTGTCGACTCGGTCGAGAAAACCCTTGCTTCAATGGACGGCGACACCAACGAGCGCGCCCTGGGCGCGGCGGCGACCTTCTTTAAAACCGTTAACGAGGCACTGTGTAACAACTTAGTGCTCAATCGTCAGCTGATCGAGAACATTCCGCTCGACGACTTTATGGCTCGCCTGCGCGAACCGCTCGAGCACGAGATTGCCGAACGCGATCTGCTGCCCCAAGGTCTCAAGGACGAGATGTTCGACTACTATCTGGCGTTTTTGCTGTCGGGTATTATCGGTATCTATCGCACGTGGGCGCTGTCTGACGGCTCGGTTCCTATCGAGCGCGTCTCTGAGGTCGCCAACGACCTGACTCTCAACGGTCTGTCGAGTCTGGAATCTCGCTTGGATTAGGCCTAGTTGGGCTCGTCGGCGTGGAAATTCCTGTTCACGAGGTTCTCCGGCGCCTTGTAGACCTCGCCGCGTAGGAGCTGTAGCCTGAGGATCCCTAAAAGAAGGTCCAGTTTATCATTCCCACTCCAATTGGGAATCCTCCGATGCGCCTTCGCACGCTCGCATGACCTCGATACCATGCGAGCGTGCGAACTCGACGAGCTCTGCGTTGCGGGCGTTTATGGTGCCGAAGGCGGCGGGGCACACGATAAGGCGCGCGCAGTGGACGAGGAGCTCTTTGGCGCGGGCTATGGTTTTATCCCTGATCGGCTCGAAGGCGTGCTCGGCCACGCATTCCGTCGCCAGGTCGCGCGCGAGCTCGCAGTCGATGTCCCCTTCGTGCAGAACGCCCGCGTAGAACGCCTTGCCCTGCCGGATGAGCTGGCGAAACACAGCCGACCCCGTACCTGCGCCGGCGATGACGAACGTGTGCGCATCGCCGTGCGGGCGCCCAATTTCCACGCTGCCGAAGCGCTCGTTGAAGGTGCCATGTCGAAGGTCGTAGAGCTCGCCAATCGTCTCGCGCGTGAATATGTCCTCGGGTGCGCCGGCGCGGAAGACCCGGCTGTCCTTCACGCAAATCACCTTGTCGGCGCTTTTCTGCGCGAGCTCGAGTTCGTGGATGGACATGATGACAGCCACATTCCGCGATTTCGCAAGGTGGCGAAGTATTCGCAGCAGGTCGATCTGGTAGCGGATATCGAGATACGACGTGGGCTCGTCGAGCACGAGCACACGCGGATCCTGCGCGATGGCGCGTGCGAGCATGATGCGCTGGCGTTGCCCGTCGCTTATCTGCATGAAGTCGCGCTCGGCAAGCTCTTCCACATGTGCGGTTTTCATGGCCTCGTCGACCCGATTATGGTCGTTGGGCGTGAGTGTGCCCATTCGCCCGGTGTAGGGATGCCTTCCCGCCTCTACGATATCGCGGCAGGTGAGGAGCTCGGTCCGGGGGCGATCTGTCAGCATAACGGCAAGGTTCCTTGCGAACTCCGCCGTCTTCCATCGGGAAATCTCCCGTCCGTCGAGCTCGACCGCGCCGGCAAGCGGTGCAAGATGGCGTGCGATGGTTTTCAAGATGGTCGACTTGCCCGAGCCGTTCGGCCCGATGAGCGCCACGACGTCGCCCGCGCGAACCTCCAGATCGACACCTTCGACTACGACCTTCTTGTCGTAGCCCGCCGACAGGTCGCTTATGCGGAAAAGCGGCGCTCCGTCAGTCTGCGTTTCGACCGGGGTTTCGAGGTTCGACTCCGCTCGGAGGAGACGTTCCGCGCGCAGTTCCGCACGAGCCGAAAGTGCCTTCTCGCGCTTTCGTGCGAGCTCAGGACTGTCTAAGCATGGAATGTCCCCTCCGAGCGTTTTGGGCTGCGGCACGAATTCCCCCATCTACCTCACCCGCTTCTTCAACATGAGCGCGATAACCACCGGCGCGCCGAAGATGGCGGTGACGGCGCTGATGGAAAGCTCGACGGGAGAGAACAACGTGCGCGCGATCAAATCGCAGCCCGCGCAGAAGATGGCGCCCCCCAAGAAGCACGCAGGAATCACGCGGATGGGCTTCGACGACTTCAGCGCCGACTTCACGAGATGCGGAACCGCGATACCTACGAACGACACCGGACCAGCGAACGCGGTCACGCAGGCGGAGAGCATGCTCGCTAGAAGGACGAGCACCACGCGGAAGCGTGCGACGTTCACGCCGACGCTTTTCGCGTAGGCTTTTCCCAGCTGGAAGGCGGAAAGGGGCTTCGATATCGCGAATACGCATGCGCTCACGGTGATCACCACGACCGCGATGACCGCGACGTCATCCCAGCTCGAACCCGAGAAGCTACCCAAAGACCAGTTGTGCAGGTTCACGATGGACTGGTCGTCGGCGAAGGCGATGAGGAAGTTCGTCGCCGCCGAGCAGATGTATCCCACCATGACGCCCGCCACGATGAGCATGGCCATGGAACTTATGCGCCGTGCGATGAGGAGCACGAAGCCGATGGTGATAAGCGAGCCCAGAAACGCTGCGGCCACCATGGCCGGCGAGGACATGGCCTGGTTCGCGCCCAGAAGTACGATCATCGTAAGCGCGACGACGAACTTTGCGCCCGAGGAGACGCCCAAGATGAACGGGTCGGCGATGGGGTTGTTGAAAAACGTCTGCAGCAGGAACCCGGAGAGCGAAAGTGCCCCGCCGAGAAGCACGGCTGAAAGCACGCGCGGCAGGCGAATCTCCCAGATGACCTGGCTTTCCATGGAATTGGCCGCGCCGCCCGAAAGGATGCCGGGGATGTGGTCTGCGGGTACGAGCACGCTCCCGATGCACAGGTTGGTCCCGACGAGCACGATGAGAGCAACAGCGAGCAGCGCCGTCACGACGCGACACCGCGCGGCGCGCCCCGATTCGTCGTATGCCATGGAAAGTCGGCTTCTCATGGTGCTAGCCGAGCTTCCTCAGATAATGGAAGTCGCTCGCGTCATCGCCGGTGAACGCCCCGTGCAGCTCATCGATAATGTCGGCGGTAGAGGTCATCTGCTGGTACATGTCGGCGCTTGTGACCCAGACGTTGCCGTTCTTCACGGCTTTGAACTGCGACAATAGCGCGTTTTTGCCTACGAAATCGTTCAAGGTGGCAACCGATTCGTCGATGGTGCCGTTGTAGATGATGATGTCGGCATCCTTCGCCGTCGCGTAGAAGCGCTCCATTTCGAGCGTTACTGACGAACCTGACGTCGACGCCGTCTGCGCGTCATCGAGCGCGTAGCTGCCGCCTGCAAGCTCGATCATCTGCGCCACGTAGTCGCCCGCCCGCCGCGTGACGGCAGCCCCGTTCGAGTTAATGTAGAAATACGCCACGGTTTTACCTGACGACGCGAGCCCCGACGTTTGCTCGACGCGGGCCTTCTGCTCGTTGAACAGGTGCGCGGCCTCGTCTTCCTTGTCGAACAGGACGCCGAAAAGCTTAATCCACTCGACGCGCCCGAGTGCTTCGGGCTCGCTCGACGACTGTTCGGTGAGCACGACGAGCCCGAGCTTCTGCAGCTTTTCCTTCACATCGGGCGTGTGGTTGATCATGGTGTTCTCGATGGCGAGCGTGCAGCCCGTGGCCGATATTCGCTCGTAGTCGGGCGCGCTGTACTTGCCGCCGTAGGCGATCGCCCCACTTTCGAGCGCGCTTTTGAAGCCCGCGACCGAGCAATCGTCGGCCTTCGTGCCCGACATGATGATATTGTCGTTTGCATCGAGCGCGTCGACCAGGCACATCGTCGCCGACGATACGAGGTACACCTTGTCGGCGGGGCGCCTTATGACCGCGATGTCGGAGCTCAGCCCATCAGGCACCTTCGCATCTTGCGGCACCACGAGGAAGCGCTCCCCGTTCGAAACGCAGATAAGCCGCAGGCCGCCTTCGAACTCGTCGACAGTGAAGTGCTCGGCGTATTCAAGCTGAAGCGTCCCCGTCGGCTCCCAGCCGCAGCCCAAATCGGCGTTGTGGAAGTCGGCCGCGGCGCTTGAAGCCGTTCCCGCAGAGGAGCCGCCGCTTGCATCGTCGCCCGATTTCTCCTTCATGGTGGATGAGTCGAAGTAGAGCGTGTAGTCGATGGTGTGCGGCGTCGACATGGCGACGGTCTCGGCCGACACGGCGATGTCCTCGTCGAGCGTGACGGGTATCTCGAACGTGGAGTTGCCGCCGTCGTTTACGGGCGCGTAGTCCACGCCGTCGACGGTCATCTTGTCGTAGTTCGAACTCGACCAGGTGATGGTCGCGGTGTAGGTGTCGCCATCCTTCATAATTGTGGTTGGTGAGGAGATGCTTGCGCGCCCTGACCCGCCGGAAAGCGAGACGCTCACAGTGTATTCCTGAGAGCCCGCCGTGGCACCGGTCGCGTTCGGGCTCGCACTGCACCCCGCGAAGGGAAGCGCGAGCAGGGCGACGAGAACGCAGGCGATCGCGCGCGCCGCGATGCTGCGGCGCTTCCTGTTTTCCCCCTTGGGAAGAATCGACCGCATGGCGTTACTTCAGTGCGTCGGCGCGCAGATCGACGCCGGCGGATTCGAATACGAGCGTGCGGTCGTACCATCGCTCCCTTCTGATGCTCCACGCGGCGCAGGCGGTGTCCTCGTCGAGCGCATCAACGGGCACGTCGTAGGTGTACTTGCCTTCCGCGTTTTCCACATAGGGGATGAAGTCGGCCTCGCTCGCGGCGGCAGCCTCGTCGCCCGTGCCCATGAAGAGCTTGCCGTAGCCCGTGCCGGAAAGTGTCATCACGCAGTGCATGGAGCCGTTTTCCACGATGAGCTGGGCGTCCACAATCCTGAACATGTTCGAGCTGGAATCTACGGTGATCGGATAGGTGCCGTCGGCCACCTTGTCGGCGGTGATGGGGGCAGCGCTTGCGCCCTCGGGCGCATCGGCCGCCTGTTCGGTCTTTTCCTGGGTATCGGCATCGCTTGCCTTTGCGCTGTCGATTGAATTTCCGCCGCAGCCGGCGAGCGAGAACGCGAAAAGCGCCGCCGACAGGGCGAAGGCGAGGGTTTTCTTCAACATGGAGGGGTTCCTTTCAATCGCTTCGACCGCCCGCGCCGTGCGGTGGGCGGGCGGGATGCGAATGCAACGGGCATGCGCCGTCGGTCGGGGAAGGCACATGCCCGTTGCACGGGGACGCGACCGGCGCCCCCGTGCGCGGCGAGTTTACAGCTTGGCGATGGCGTCGTCCACGTGCGAGACGTAGATGTCGTCGACCGCGACGTTCTGTCCCAGACCCTGGAGCAGGCACGTCACTTCGAAGCCGGCGGCCACGAACTTCGCAGCCCAGCTGTCGGGGTCGGTCTCGTCTGCCATGTCGTTGTTCGCGTGGTCGCCCGCGACCACCATGAACGGCGCGAGCACGGCCTTCTTGTACCCTGCGGCGCTCGCGGCGGCGATAACATCCTCGCAGGTCGGTTCAGCCTCGACGGTGCCGACGAAGAACTGCGTCAAGCCCTCGTTCTTGAACACTTCCTGCATCTTGGCATAGTCGGCGTTGGAATCGGCTTCGGTGCCGTGGCCCATGAGGCACAGCGCCGTCTTGCCGTCGTCGAAGGACGCCATGTTCTCATTAATGGCTGCGGCCACCTTCTTGTAGTCGTCGTCGGAGGTGAGCAGCGGGTCGCCGAGCGAGATTTTGTCGAACTTGTCGGCGTACTTGTCGAGCTCGTCTTTCACGTCGGTATATTCCAGGCCACCCATGAGATGCGTCGGCTGCACGACGATTTCCTTCACGCCGTCTTCCACGCAGCGGTCGAGCGCCTCGGTCATGTTGTCGATCGTGATGCCGTCGCGCTTCTTCAGCTTGTCGATGATGATCTGCGCGGTGAAGGCGCGGCGGATGTCGTAGTCCTGCCAGTACTTCTCGCGGATAGCGTCTTCGATGGCGCCGATGGTGATGTGGCGCGAGTCGTTGTAGCTCGTGCCGAAGCTCGTGACGAGGATGACCGGCTTCACGGCCTTCTCCTTTTCACTCGATTTCTCGGAACTCGCGGAGGTGTTGGAGCAGCCCGCGAGCGCGACTCCGGCGAGCGCGACGGCTCCGGTTGCTGCGGCGCCCATGAAGCCGCGGCGTGACATCTGGTCGGACATGGTTTTTCCTTTCCTCGGTTTGCCGGTCCCCCGGCGACAGTTGCTTGTCGGCACAAGCGAAAGAAAAGCGCACCCCTCGGGGTTCACAAGGAGCTAACGCCACGGCGATGCCGTGAGGAAAAGGCGAAGCAGTCTGGCTTGGGGCGCGAGGCGGTTCGCCCGCGCGTCCTATACAGTAATGTCCCTTGCCCAGGATTCCCACCTGGTTCCCTCCGCAAGCCAGCGCGGGCTGTGCGGGCGCCGCGCCGGTCATTTCCTTTTATCCGATTGTCATATGCTCGTTACCGAAACTTTTACTATGATAGTGGGCACTTGTGAACGTGTCAAAGCCAGGGCGGGCGGCATTGCGCCTCCTGCCTGCGTATTTGCGCCGATTGCCGCCGCAGGCGCCGTGTTTTGCCCGCTGCGCGAATGGCGGCGTAAACGGTTGCGATGAGAAACGGGAAGGGAAGGCTCGGATGATTCATATCGTTGGTGCAGGCTCGGGCGCCGCCGACCTTATCACGCTGCGCGGGGCGCGCCTTCTGCGTGCGGCCGACGTGGTCGTTTGGGCGGGAAGCCTTGTGAACCCCGAGCTGCTCGCCGAGTGTAAGGAATCCTGCGTCGTCTACGACAGCGCGCACATGACCTTGGAGGAAGTGCTCGACGTGATGTGCGCGGCGGATGCACGGGGCGAGGAAGTGGTGCGCCTGCACACGGGCGACCCGTGCCTGTACGGCGCCATCCAGGAGCAGATGGACGCGCTCGACGCGCGCGGCGTGGACTACGAGGTGGTGCCCGGCGTGTCGAGCTTTTGCGGTGCCGCGGCGGCGCTTCGCCAGGAATACACGCTGCCGGGAATCAGCCAGTCGGTCGTGATCACGCGGCTTTCCGGGCGCACCCCTATGCCCGCGGGCGAGGGCATGCGCACCATGGCGGAAAGCGGCTCGACTATGGTCATCTTCCTGAGCTCGGGTATGCTCGCCGAGCTTTCCGCCGAGCTTTTGGCCGCGGGCCGCAGCTCCGACGAGCCGGCGGCGCTCGTGTACAAGGCGACCTGGCCTGAGGAGCGCGTGGTGCGCTGCACAGTGGGCACGCTCGTCGATGCGGGCGCGCGAGAGGGCATCGACCGCACGGCGCTCGTGGTGGTGGGCCGCGTGCTCGGAGCTCGCGGCGGGCTTGCGCACGATGGCGCGCAAGCGGAGTCGTACGAGCGCAGCAAGCTTTACGACCCTTCGTTTGCCACGGGGTATCGGAAGGCGAGCAGCTAACGTGGCCTTCGAGCACTACATATATACCGGGACGACCCGCCTGCGCTGCGGCTACACCACGGGGAGCTGCGCCGCACTCGCGTCGAAGGCGGCCTGCGAGATGCTCTTGTCACGAAAGCCCGTCGGCCGCGTGTCGATCGTTACCCCCGGCGGGCTGCCTGTCGAGGCGAACGTGGTCGACGCATACATCGGCGAGGGGTGCGCCCAGTGCGCCGTGCGAAAGGACGCAGGCGACGATGCCGATGTGACCGACGGCGTGCTCGTGTACGCGCGCGTGGAACATGCGGGGTCGGGCACGGGCGCTGCGGGCAGCAAGGGCGTGCCCACGCGCGAATCGGAAGTTTCCGTCGATGGCGGCGTGGGCGTGGGGCGCGTGACGTTGCCCGGGCTCGAGCAGCCGGTGGGGGCGGCCGCCATCAACGCGACGCCGCGCGCGATGATCACTTCGGTGGTGCGCGAGGTGTGTGCCGCGCACGGCTTTTCTGGAAATATTGCTGTGACGATTTCGGTACCCGAGGGTGTTGCCCTTGCCGAAAAGACCTTCAACCCGCACCTGGGGATAGAGGGCGGCATCTCCATCCTGGGCACGACGGGCATCGTCGAGCCGCGCAGCCTCGCTGCCTTGCGCGACAGCATCGAGCTCGAGATCCGGCAGCATGCGGCTATGGGGCGGCGCGGAGTCGTGCTCACGCCCGGCAACTACGGCGCGCAGTTCATCTCGGGGCATTTCCACCTAAACGGTGTGCCGGTGGTCTTCATCTCCAACTTCGTGGGCGATGCGATTGATTGCTGCGTTCGCGAGGGATTTACCAATGTCCTTCTTGTGGGACACATCGGCAAGCTGGTGAAGGTCGCGGGCGGCATCATGGACACCCATTCGCGTACCGCCGACTGCCGCGCGGAGATTCTGGCCGCCCACGCGGCCTTGGCCGGCGCGGGCGCGAAGACCGTGCACGAGATCATGTCGTCGGTCACGACCACGGCGGCGCTCGAGGTAATCGAGGCCGCCGGCGTGGGGGACGCTGCGCGCGCCTCGCTCGCTGCGGCAATCGAGGACAGGTTGCGCCGTCGCGCGGCGGGCGCATGCGACATCGCCGCGGTCGTGTTCGACGCCGAGCGCCGCGAGCTTTTCCGCACGTCGGGCGCCGATGCGGTTATCGGGGAATTGGGGGCGACGTATGAGTAAAGGCGTGCTGTACGGGGTGGGCACGGGGCCTGGCGACCCCGAGCTGCTCACGATCAAGGCCGTCCGCACAATCGAATCGTGTCTGGTCATCGCCGCGCCGCAGACGGCGGACGGGGCCATGGTCGCGCTCGACATCGTGCGCGGCGCCGTCGACCTTACAGGCAAGACGGTGATCCCCGTGCGGTTCTCGATGACGCGCGACGCCGAGCGCCGCGCGGCCGAGCATGCCTCGCTTGTTCGCGAGCTTGTCGCGCACCTGGATGCGGCCCGCGACGTCGCGCTGCTGAACCTGGGGGACCCGAGTATCTACGCCACCTTCCAGCGCATAGCGCCCGACGTGCGCGCCCGCGGGTTCGAGGCGCGCGCCATTCCCGGCGTGCCGAGCTTCTGCGCGGTCGCCGCGGCGCTCGAGCGCGACCTCACGCCCGAGATGTCGTCGCCTCTGCACATCGTGCCCGGCGGCTACGACGACGTGTGCCTCGCAATCGGCTGGCCGGGGACTAAGGTGGTCATGAAGGCGCGCCGCTCGCTTGCGGACACGAAGCGCATCCTTCGCGAGGAGGGCGCCTTCGACGGTGCCGAGCTCGTAGAGGACTGTGGGCTTCCGGGCGAGCGCGTGTACCGCTCGCTCGACGATGTGCCCGATCGGGGCAGCTACTTCTCGACGATGGTGGTGCGCTAGATGAGGGTTTCCTGCATAGCGTTCACTGAGAGGGGGTATGCGTTGGCGGAGCGCATCGCACGCGCGCTTTCCGATTGCGCGCAGACAGGTGAAGATGACCCCCGCTGGGACGTTTCCGTTTCGCGTGGGTTCGGCGAGGGGAAGGCCGACCTGCGCGCATGGACGGCGCTCGCGTGGGAAGCGTCGGACGCGCTTCTGTTCGTGGGCGCGGCAGGCATCGCCGTGCGGGCGATCGCGCCGCATGTCGCCTCGAAGGCAACCGATTCCGCGGTTGTGGCGATCGACGAGGCGGGGCGCTTTGCCGTCCCGCTTTTGTCGGGGCATTTGGGCGGTGCGAACGAGCTTGCGCAAACTGTGGCACGCGCGGCAGGGGCCATCCCCGTCATCACCACGGCGACCGACGTCCGCGGCGTGTGGGCAGTGGATACGTGGGCGCGCTGTGCGGGGCTCGCCGTTTCGAATCCCGAGGCCATCAAGCGAGTGTCGGCGCGGCTGCTTTCGGGTGGGCGCGTGGCGCTCTATTCTGACATGACGATTTCGGGACAGCCGCCTGAGGGGGTTGACATTGCGTCCGACCGCGCTCGGGCCGATATCGTCGTGTCGCCGTTCGCTGGCGCGAATGCAGGTGCGTCCGTTCGCGCGGCGGAGACAACGGGCGAGGTCGTGCCCGCCGGTGAGACGGGGAAGCCGGCGGGCGTGCGGGCGCAGGCGCCTGCGCCCGAGCCGCTTCGCCTTGTCGTGCCCTGCATCGTTGCGGGCTTAGGGTGCCGTCGCGGTGCGTGCGCCGAAGCGATCGAGGAGGCGTTTCTTCTCGCGTGCGGGCAGGCGGGCATCTCGCCTTCGGCCGTGCGCAAGGCGGCAACGATCGACGTGAAGGCGCACGAGGAGGGCCTGCTCGCCTTCTGCCGCGCGCGCAATATTCCGCTTGCGACGTATTCCGCAGATGAGTTGTCGCAAGTCGAAGGCAGCGTTTCGCCATCTGATTTTGTGCGCGCGACGGTGGGGGTCGACAACGTGTGCGAGCGCGCGGCGCTCGCGGACGGGGGCAAACTTATCTTTCCGAAGCTCGTTCACGGCGGCGTGACCGTCGCGTTTTCCAAGGCAACTATCGAACTTTCGTTTAAGGAGCGGTGATGGGAAAGCTCTTCGTGGTGGGGATCGGCCCGGGCGGCCCCGACGGCATGACGATTGCGGCTCGGCGCGCGCTCGAGGCGGCCGACATCGTTGTGGGGTACACGAAATACGTGGAGCTCGCGCTCGCCGCCGTGCCCGACGTGGCGCATCTCGCGACGCCGATGATGCACGAGGTCGAACGGTGCCGCCTGGCGCTTTCGCGTGCGCAGAGCGGAGAAGCCGTGGCGCTCGTGTGCAGCGGTGACGCGGGCGTGTACGGCATGGCGAGCCCCGTGCTGGAGCTTGCGGAGGACTACCCCGATGTAGACGTGGAAGTTATCGCCGGGGCCACCGCGGCTCAGAGCGGGTCGGCGGTGCTCGGCGCCCCGCTTGCCCACGACTTCGCGGTCGTGTCGCTCTCCGACCTGCTCACGCCGTGGGAGGTCATCGAGCGCAGGCTCGCCGCCGTGGCGAGCGCTGACTTCTGCATCTGTTTGTACAACCCGCGCAGCAGAAAGCGCGCCGACAGGCTCTCGCGCGCGGCAAAGATTATGCTCGAATGGAAGGCCCCCGACACGCTCTGCGGCTGGGTACGCAATATCGGGCGTGAGGGGCAGCAGTCGGGCATGTGCAGGCTCTCCGAGCTGGGGGAGTTCGACGCCGACATGTTCACCACCGTGTTCGTCGGCAACGCGGACACGAAGCGCATAGGCGGCCGTATGGTCACGCCGCGCGGGTATCGGGAGATTCCATGCGAAATGTAACGATCATCGGGGCGGGGCCCGGAAACCCCGACTTGCTCTCGCGCGCGGCGCTCGACGCGATCGACATCGCCGACGTGGTCATCGGCGCTCATCGCGCGCTTGCCGGCATCGACGTGCCGCCCGACGTGGTGAGATGCGAGCTCGTGAAGACGGCGGACATCGTCGCCGCGCTCACCGATGCGGCGTCGTGGCAGCGCGCCGTGGTCGTGATGACGGGCGATGTGGGGCTGTTCAGCGGCGCGCGCCGCCTGGTGGAGGCGCTTTCCGGCGACGCGCAGGTGGACGTGCGCGTCATTCCCGGCATAAGCTCAGCGTCGTATCTCGCCGCGCGCCTCGCGCGTCCATGGCAGGATTGGCGCTTCGCGAGCGCTCACGGCGTGGCGTGCGACATCGTGGCCGAGACCGAGTGCGCAGGTGAGCTCTTCCTCGCAACGTCGGGCGGTGAAGACCCCTCGCGGCTTTCGGGCGAGCTTGTGCAGGCGGGCTTCGGGGACGCGCGCGTAACCGTGGCCGAGCGCCTGTCGTACCCCGACGAGCGCATCACCTGCGCGACCGCAAGTGAAATTGCAGGTCAGACGTTCGACGACTTGAACGTGATGCTTATCGAGTTCGCAGGGGGCGCCGGTTCGCCCGCGGGCTCTAGCGCAGCCTCTGAGGCGCCTGCCGGCGCGTCTGCGCCCACGGCGGCTTCTTCCGCGGCGGACTCTGCGGGCGCATCCCGCGCCGCGAGTTCCCGCTGGCCGTATGCTTCCTCGGGCATTCCCGACGAGCTCTTCATCCGCGGCGACGTTCCCATGACCAAGCAGGAGGTGCGCGCCGTCGCGCTCGCGAAGCTGCGCCTTACCGCGACCGACACCGTGTGGGACGTCGGCGCCGGCACGGGGAGCGTGTCGATCGAGGCGGCGCTCGTCGCGCGAGCGGGCTCGGTATGGGCGGTGGAGCGCAACGCGGCCGGCGTGCGGCTTATCCGAGAGAACGCGGATGCATTCGGGTGCGGCAACGTGCATGGGGTCCCCGGTGTCGCCCCCGAAGCGCTCGCGAAACTGCCCATCCCCGACGCCGTGTTCGTCGGCGGGAGCGCGGGCGAGCTTCCCTCCATCGTGGAGGCGGCGCTCGAGAAGAACTCGCAGGTTCGCCTGTGCGTGCCATGCGTCACCGTTGAGACGCTCACCGAGGCGTGCGCGCTCCTCTCGGGTTCGCGCTTTAAGGGGTTCGAGGCGTGCCAGGTGTCGGCCGCCCGCGCCGAGGCTGTAGGCTCGCACCATCTTATGAAGGCGCAAAACCCCGTGTTCATCGTCAGCGCGCGTGGTGCAGGTGGGGAAGGCGGCGCCCGGTGAGCACGACCATCCCGCGCTTCATGGTCGCTGCGCCCTCGAGCGGGAGCGGCAAGACGGTCGCAACGTGCGCGCTCCTGCGCGCGCTCGCGCGCCGCGGCCTTGCATGCGCGGCCTTCAAATGCGGCCCCGACTACATTGACCCGCTTTTTCATCGCCGCGTCGTGGGTGCGCGCTCGGGCAACTTAGACGGCTTCTTCACCGACGCCCCGACGCTGCGCGCCCTGCTCGCCCGCGGCGCCGCGGGCGCGGATGTCGCGGTGCTCGAGGGGGTCATGGGCTTCTACGACGGTATGGCGCCCGGTGTGGCCGACGCGAGCAGCTACCAGGTTGCGCGCGACACGGAAACGCCGGTCGTTTTAGTGGTGAACGGGCGCGGGGCGTCTTTATCGCTCGCCGCCGTAATCCGCGGCATCGCCGAGTTCCTGCCTTGTGCGAACGTGCGCGGCGTCGTGCTGAACAAGACGAGCGCCGCTGCCTGCGCCTACGCGGCGCCTGCGATCGAGAAGCACACGGGCGTCGCGGTTTTGGGTAATATCCCCGCCGACGAGGCGTTCTCGCTCGAAAGCCGGCATCTGGGGCTTGTGACCGCCGACGAAGTCGAGCAGCTCTCCGCGCGCATCGACAAGATGGCCGAGCTGGTGGAAAAGAGCGTCGACGTCGACCGCTTGCTCGAAATAGCGGCGACGGCACCCGATATCCGCGAGGAACCTTACCGGTTGGAGCCGATCGTGGGAGCGCGGCCCATCGTCGCCGTCGCGCGTGACGAGGCATTTTCGTTCTACTACGAGGAGAACCTGCGCGCGCTCGAGGACCTGGGTTGCGAGCTGGCCTTTTTCAGCCCCCTGTGTGATAGCGAGTTGCCCCGGGGGACAAGCGCCCTCTATCTGGGGGGCGGCTACCCGGAGCTCCATGCGCGGCAGCTCTCCGAGAACGCGCCGATGCGCGATGCGGTGCGGCGCGCGGTGGAATCCGGCATGCCGACGGTTGCCGAATGCGGTGGGTTTCTGTACCTGCAGCGCGAAATCGCCGATAGCGAGGGGCGGCGCTGGCCTGTTGCGGGCGCCCTTGAGGGCGCAAGCGAGAACGGGGGAAGGCTGTCCCATTTCGGGTACGTGGAGCTCACTTCCCAACGCGACGGGCTCTACGGGCCGCGCGGCACATGCATCCGCGCGCACGAGTTCCACTACTGGCAGTCCACCTGCCCGGGCGGCGACTTCTGGGCGCAGAAGCCCCGGCGCGACAAGGGCTGGCCGTGCATGACGGCCACCCCGTCCCTGGTGGCGGGCTTCCCGCATGTGTACTATCCTGCTAACCCCGACGTTGCGCGCGCGTTCGCGTCTGCCGCGGCGTCGTTTGCAGAGAGGAAACGACATGGCTGAAGCAACTGAAACCGCGCTTGCCTGCATCCGCGAGGAAGTCGAGCGCGCGTTCTCGTCGGCGCCGGGCGTCGTGTTCGAAGCTGCGCTCTCCCGGATCGCGCCCGCAGACGAGTGCGCCCGTGCCGCCGCGTACGCCGCGTGGGACTCCATCGCGCACCCCTTGGGGGGATTGGGCGACTTTGAAGACGCCGTCGCGTGTATCGCCGCAGCTCAGGGGAGCGCCGAGGTGGCCGAGTTTCCCCGTGCGCTCGCGGTATTCTTCTCCGACAACGGGGTCGTTGCCGAAGGCGTGTCGCAAAGCGGGCAAGACGTGACGCGAGCCGTCGCGCGCAACATGTGCGAGGGGGCCACGAGCGCCTGCCGCATGGCGGCTTTCGCGGGTGCCGAGGTCGTGCCCGTCGACGTGGGTATGGCCCGGGGCATAGAAGACGCGCGCATGGTGCGCGCGAACGTGCGGCGGGGGAGCGGCAACATCGCGCACGGCTCCGCTATGTCTCGCGATGGGGCCGTGCGCGCGATCGAGGTCGGAATCGCCGTCGCGTGCGGGCTTGCCCGCGCCGGCGTGCGCCTTCTCGCCGCGGGCGAGATGGGCATCGGCAACACGACCACCTCGGCGGCGGTGGCCGCAGTGCTCATCCGGGCGGACGCGCGGAGCCTCGTCGGGCGCGGCGCGGGGCTCTCGGACGCCTCGCTCGCGCGCAAGCGCGACGTGGTCGAGCGCGCTATCGACGCGAACTCGCCCGATCCCGCCGACCCGATCGACGTGCTCTCGAAGGTGGGCGGCTTCGACATCGCGGCGATGTGCGGCTTCTACCTGGGGGCCGCGGCCTCGAAGGCGCCGGCGCTCCTCGACGGGGTCATATCCTGCACGGCGGCCCTGTGCGCGGCGCGCCTGTGCCCCAACGCCTTGGGCTACCTCGTGGGCACCCACGCATCAAGCGAACCCGCAAGCCAGGAGCTCCTTCGCGAGCTCGGCATAAAGGCACCCCTCGACGCAGGCATGCACTTGGGCGAGGGCGCGGGCGCCATGGCGTATCTGCCCCTTCTGGATTCGGCGCTGCGCGTGTACCGGGATGGGAAGACGTTCACGGCGACTGGCATGGCTGCTTACGAGCATTTCGAGGCCGGGAAATGACGGTGACGCTCGTCATCGGCGCCGCCGCGAGCGGCAAGAGCGCCTACGCCGAGTCCCTGTGCCTTGGGCACGACGGCCCCCGCGTGTACCTGGCAACGATGGAGCCCTTCGGGGAAGAGGGCGCCCGCCGCATCGCGCGCCATCGGGCGCTGCGCGAGGGCAAGGGGTTTTCCACCCTCGAGCGCACGCGTGACGTGGGCACCGCAGTGTCCGGGCTTCCGCGCGGCTGCACGCTTCTTTTGGAGGACGTGGGCAACCTGGTTGCGAACGAGCTCTTCGCGGAAGGCGGCTTGTCCCCACGTGACCCCGACGCTGCGGCGCGCGAGGTGTTCGGAGACATCGAACGGCTCGCTCAGGCCGCTGCGTATACGGTGGTGGTCTCCGTCGACGTGTTCGCCGATGGGATGCGCTACGATGAGGGGACCGAGGCATGGAGGCGCACGCTCGCCCGTGTGAACGCGGGCGTGGCGGCGTTGGCCGACCGCGCAGTCGAAGTGGTATGCGGGATTCCCGTGTGGATGAAAGGCGAAGGACCTACAAGGTGAAGATAGCAGAGGCAATCGGCGCGGCGTTCGGAACGTTCTCGCGCATCCCCGTCCCGAAATCGGCCTGGACCGATTTCGGGTCAACCCATGCGCTTGCCGCGTTTCCCCTGGTGGGCCTTGCAGAAGGCTTCCTCATGACGGCGTGGGGGCACGTGGCGAACCTGCTCGGCGTGCCCGCGACCATCTTCGCGGCCGTGCTCGTGGCGTTGCCTGTGGCGGTGACGGGAGGCATCCACCTAGACGGGCTCTGCGACACCTCCGATGCGCTTGCAAGTTGGGCCCCGCGCGAGCGAAAGCTCGAGATCATGCACGACCCGCGGGCGGGCGCCTTCGGGGTCATCGGTGTTGTCGTGTACCTTATTCTGCAGTTTTCCCTGTTCACCGCGCTGCCGCTTACGGCGGGGGCGTTCCTCGCGCTTCTGTGCTCGCTCGTGTTCTCCCGCGCGCTTTCGGGTCTCGCCGTAGAATGCTGGCCTGCCGCGCGTGCGGACGGCATGGCCGCGGGGCTCTCGCCTGCGAAGAAGCGCGCGGCGATCGTCGTGCCGCTTTGCGCTTTCGCTGCGGCTTCGGCTGCAGGGATGGTCGCGTGCGCTCAGGCCGTCGGCGCCCTTATGGCGGCGGCGGGGCTTTTGGCGCTCGCATGGTACCGCCATGTTGCCCTGTCCCGCTTCGGCGGGGTGACGGGTGATTTGGCCGGATGGTTTCTGCAATGGGCCGAGCTCGCGATGCTTGCCATGCTGGTGGCGGGGGGCATGCTCCTATGATTCTCGTGGTAGGTGGCGCGCATTCGGGGAAGAGGACCTTCGTGCGCGATAAGCTCGGGTTCGCGGCGGACGATTTCGTCGACGCGGCGCAGCTTGCGGAGGGCGGCGTGCCCGCGGCTTTTGCCGGCCGTGTCGCGTACCGTGCTGAGGAACTCGTACGCGTGCTCGACGCTGACCGGGCGCTCGAGCGGCTGATCGGCTTCGACGTAGTGATTCTGCCCTTGGTCGGCTCGGGGGTCGTCCCCATGCGTGCGGAAGACGCCCAATGGCGCGAGCGCGCGGGGCGCCTGGGATGCGCGCTCGCTGCGCGCGCCGACGTCGTCGTGCGCATGACGTGCGGGATACCCCAGGTCATCAAAGGAAACCTTGACGATGCGCCTCGAGGGACGCAGGGCGTGGGCGCGCCTTTGGAAGTCGTTTTCGTGCGCCATGGTGCCACGGCGGGCACGGAAGATCATCGCTACAGCGGGGCGGGCACCGACGAGCCCCTGTCGAGCGCGGGCGAGCGCGCTTTGCGCGACCTCGCGTGCGATCGTGACGTATTCCGTGTTATCACGAGCGGCATGGCCCGCACCGACCAGACGGCGCGCATCCTCTTCCCGAACGCGGAGCTAATGGCGTGCCCCGGTCTGCGCGAGATGGATTTCGGCGACTTCGAGGGGCGAAGCGCCGCCGAGCTTAAAGAGGATGCGCGCTACCGCGCCTGGGTAGACTCCTGGTGCGAGACGCGCTGCCCGCATGGCGAGGGCAAGAGCGATTTCACCCGCCGCGTCATCGCGGCGTTTCGGGAGGCGTGCGAATCTGAGCGCGCCCAGGGGAGTGGGCGCGCCGTCTTCGTCGTTCACGCGGGTACCGTGAAAGCGCTGCTCTCCGAGCTAGCTGTCCCGAAAATGGGATATTTCGACGTGCATACCGAGCCGGGCGGCACATGGGCCGCCACCTGGGATGGGCGCTGCCTTCGCGACGTTCGCCCCGCTTCGGGGGGCGATGCCCGGTGATGACGATTCTTGCCGTCGCCGCCGGGTTCGCGGCCGACCTTGCCTTCGGCGACCCGCGCTGGCTTCCCCATCCCGTCGTCGCCATGGGGCGCGCGATCACGTGGGCCGAAGGCCGTCTGCGGCGCGCATTCCCGCAAACGTCCGCGGGCACGCGCGCCGCAGGGCTTGTGCTCGCCGTGGCGCTTCCGCTTGCGTGTGGGCTTTTGACCTGGGGAATCCTGCATCTTTGCGGCATGGTTCACTCCGGCTTGCGCTTCGTGGCCGAGGCATGGGCGAGCTATCAGATTCTCGCGGCATGCGAGCTGCGCCGCCAGAGCCTGGCCGTGGCCCGCGCGTTCTCGAAGGGCGGCCTTGTCGCGGCGCGCGAAGCCGTCGGGCTCATCGTGGGACGCGACACGTCTGTTCTCGACGAGCAGGGCGTCGCGCGCGCCGCCGTGGAAACGGTAGCGGAGAATGCGAGCGACGGCGTCATCGCGCCGCTTTTCTACCTTATGATCGGGGGTGCGCCCTTGGGCATGGCGTACAAGGCGGTGAACACGCTCGACAGCATGGTGGGCTACAAAAACGAGCGCTACATCGACTTCGGCTGCGCCTCGGCGCGCCTCGACGATGCTGTGAACTGGATTCCCTCGCGCTTATCGGCCCTGTTCATGATCGCCGTGTGCCCGATCGTCGGGCTCGACGCGCGCGGGGCGGCGCGCATCTGGCGCCGCGACAGGCGTCGCCATGCGAGCCCGAACGCGGCGCAGACCGAGTCAGCGTGCGCGGGCGCGCTCGGGCTGCGCCTGGCAGGACCCGCGGTGTATTTCGGCAAGCTCGTTGAGAAACCGACGATAGGCGACGCGTCCCGCGATATCGAGTGGGGCGACATCGCCCGGGCGACAAGGCTCATGCTCGCCGCGTCCGTATGCGCGCTCGTCGTCTTCGGCGCCGCGCGCGCGGCGGTCGTGCTCGCCGTGGGGGTGATGGCATGAGGGAGGACCACGCCGCGCCCCGGGCTGCCGGGGGAATCCTTCGCGCCCGTACGCATGGGGGCAGCGCGCAATCGCTCGGCATCGCTTGCGAAGGGGGCGCCTCCGACCTCATCGACTTCTCGGTGAACGTGAATCCGGCAGGCCCCTCGCCGCGCGCCGTCGCCGCAGCTTGCAAGGCGCTTTCTCGAATCGACGCCTACCCCGATAGGGAAAGCCTCGCCCTCGTTCGCGCCCTAGCGCGTGCCCAGGGCATTCCCGAAGATACTATCGTCTGCGGCGCGGGCGCGTCCGACATCATCTGGCGGCTCGCCGCGGCGGTGCGCCCGAAACGCATCGTCGTGTGCGCGCCGACGTTCTCTGAATATGCGGAGGCGGCATCGTACTACGGTGCATGCGTGCAGGAGTTCCCGCTCTCCGAAGCGGACGACTTCGACGTGCCCGCCTCCTTCGCCCGCGCCATCGAGGGGCCGGGAGATGTGGCGTACCTCTGCAATCCGAACAACCCGACGGGGCGCCTCGTCGACCCCTGCGTGATCGATGCCGCGGCTTGCCGCTGCGAGCAGGTGGGCGCGCTGCTCGTCGTGGACGAGTGCTTCCTCGGATTTGCGCCCGACGCCCGCGAAAGGAGCGTGGCCGCACGCGCCGCGTCTTCGCGCCATGTGGCCGTGCTCTCCGCGTTCACCAAGCTCTACGGAATAGCGGGGTTGCGGTTGGGATATCTGATCAGCGGAAACGCCCAACTCATCGAGGGGATTCGCCGGGCGGGGCAGGCGTGGCCCGTCTCCTCGGTCGCCGAGGCCGCGGGCATCGCCGCCCTGGAAGACGTCGAATACGTCTCGCGCACGCGCGACGTATTGGCGGGCGAGCGAGCGTGGCTTTCCCACGAGCTCTCCTCGCTCGGGCTTTCCGTCGTGCCCTCGGATGCGAACTTCCTTTTAGTCCGCACGCCGGCGAAAGACATCCCCGAGCGCCTGTATAAACAGGGGGTTTTGGTCCGCACGTGCGACTCGTTTTCGGTACTGTCCCGTTTCTGGTGCCGCGTCGCGGTGCGCACGCGCAAGGAGAATGCCCGGCTTGCGATGGCGTTCAGCCGCGCACTTCGGGCGGAAGGCGCATCGGGCGAAGGCGAACCCGACGAACGGGGCGGCGCTTCTTGCAGCGGCGCTATGGCGGGCGCGGATGGCCGAGGCTCGGCGAAGGAGGTCGATACCCGTGGGTAGGGCGAAGCCCATCATGATCCAGGGCACCATGTCGAACGCGGGGAAGAGCCTGCTTGCGGCGGGGCTGTGCCGTGTACTTTCGCAGGACGGCCTGCGCGTGACTCCCTTCAAGAGCCAGAACATGGCGCTCAACAGCGGTGTCACGGCCGATGGGCTCGAGATGGGGCGCGCCCAGATCATGCAGGCCGAGGCGTGCGGCATCGCGCCCGACGTGCGCATGAACCCCATCCTGCTCAAGCCCGAAAGCGACCACCGAAGCCAGCTCATCGTGGCCGGCAAGGCGCAGGGAGCCTTCGCTGCGAGGGACTACTTCGCGCGAAAGAAGGCGCTTATGCCGCAGATTTTGGAGGCGTTCGATTCGCTCGCGGAGGAAAACGACGTCATCGTCATCGAGGGCGCCGGCAGCCCCGCCGAAATCAACCTTGCCGAAAACGACATCGTCAACATGGGGCTCGCGCGCGCCGTGTCCTCCCCCGTGCTGCTCGTGGGCGACATCGACCCAGGCGGGGTGTTTGCCCAGCTCTACGGTACGGTCGCGCTCTTTGCGCCCGAGGATCGCGCGCTTTTGCGGGGGCTTGTGGTGAACAAGTTCCGCGGCGATGTGGAAATCCTGCGCCCGGGTTTGGCCCCGCTCGAGAAGATGTGCGGGGTTCCCGTCGTGGGGGTCGTGCCGTATCTTACGCTCGACCTGGACGACGAGGACTCGCTCGCGCCGCGCCTATCTGCCCGCGAGGTGCGCGGTGTCATCGACGTCGCCGTCGTGCGCCTTCCGCATCTGTCGAACTTCACCGACTTCGACCCGCTTTCGCGCGTGCCCGGCATGGGCGTGCGCTACGTTTCCTCGACGACCGATCTGGGCCGACCCGACCTGGTGGTGCTTCCCGGCTCGAAGACCACGCTCGACGACGCGCGCTGGCTTGCGGCTAGCGGCATCGGAGCCTGTGTACGCGCGCTTTCGGGCGCGGGCACGCCGGTGCTCGGCATATGCGGAGGCTACCAGCTTTTGGGAGACGAGCTTTCCGACCCGCACGGCAGGGAAGGCGCTGGCACCGCGCGCGGGCTCGGGCTCATCCCTGCAAGTACGGTGTTCAAGGAGGAAAAGCGCCTCGCCCAGTCGGAGCTGCGCATCACGGGCGCCCAAGGCGCGTTCTCGGTGTGGAACGGCATGACGGCGCGCGGGTACGAGATTCACGACGGCGAAACGACCGTCTCCTGCGCCCCTGCGGGCACGATTGGCGGCAAACCAGAAGGCGCGGCCTGCGGAAACGTGTTCGGAACCTATCTCCACGGCCTGTTCGACGAACCGGGGGTGGCGGTCGCCCTCGCGCGCTCGCTCGCGCGCATGCGCGGCCTGCCCGAGAGCGTCGTGGGTGCTGCGGGCGCGGCGTCCGCGGCCGATCACCGTGCGCGCGAGTTCGACCGCCTGGCCGACGTCGTGCGCGGGGCGCTCGACATGGAGTATGTCTACCGCATTATCGAGGAGGGCGTATGATCCACGTGTATCATGGCGACGGCAAAGGCAAGACCACGGCGGCGATGGGCCTCGCCCTTCGCATGCTCGCCGCAGGCCGCCGCGTCGTCGTCGTGCAGTTCCTGAAAGACGGCGAAAGCGGGGAGGCGCGCCTGCTCGCCGAGCATTTCGGCGTGCCCGTGTTCGCGGGGAAGGTGTCGGACAAGTTTACCTGGTCAATGACGTCGGAAGAACTTGCCGCGACGTGCGAGCTGCACGATGGGAACCTCGCTTCCGCGCTCGCCGAGTTCGAGGGTGCTCAGGAGGGGCTGCTCGTGCTCGACGAGGCGCTCGACGCGCTTTCGAAGGGGCTTGTCGACGAGGCGCTCGTGGACCGCGCGCTCGATATGTCCGCGCGCGGCGTCGAAGTAGTGCTCACCGGTCGCGCGCCTTCCCGCAAGATCGTGGAGAAGGCCGACTACATAACCGAGATGCGGTGCGAGAAACACCCCTACTCTCAGGGGATATGTGCAAGGGAAGGAGTGGAGTACTAGATGGATTCCAAGGAGATGGCGCCCGGCGACATCGAGCGGCGCAGCTTCGAGATCATCACCGAAGAGCTCGGCGGCCGCACGTTCCCGCCGCTCGAAGAGCCCGTCGTGAAGCGCGTCATCCACACCACTGCCGACTTCTCGTACGCCGATTCCCTCGTGTTCACCCATGACGCCGCGCACTGTGCGCTCGACGCACTGCGCGCAGGGGCCACGGTGCTCACCGACACGAACATGGCGCTCGCAGGCATAAGCAAGCCCGCGCTCGCGAAGCTCGGCTGCAAGGCCGTGTGCTACATGGCCGACCCTGATGTCGCCGCGGCTGCGCGCGCCTCGGGCACGACTCGCGCCGTTGCGAGTATGGACAAAGCTTGCGGCATCGAGGGTCCGCTCATCGTGGCCGTCGGCAACGCTCCCACAGCACTTCTGCGCCTCGCCGAGCTCATGGACGCGGGGAAGATCGCGCCCGCGCTCGTCGTTGGGGTGCCGGTCGGTTTTGTGAACGTGGTCGAGGCGAAAGAGGAGCTACTCGCGCGACGCGTGCCGGCCATCGTCGCGAGGGGTCGCAAGGGCGGCTCTACCGTGGCGGCCGCCATTATGAACGCGCTGCTCTACCAGATCACGCGCCCAGGCGGCCCGAAGTGACGGCGCCCGCATCCGCGCCGGCGCTGCGCATCTTCGCCGGCACCACCGAGGGCCGCCTTCTGTGCGAATGGTCGAGCGGGGCGGGCATCCCCGCCCGTGCCTACGCGGCAACCGAGTACGGAGGCGAGCTTTTGGGCGAGCTTCCGGGCATCGAGGTGCATGCGGGCAGGCTCGACGAGGCCGACATGGAGCGCGAGCTTTCCGGCGCGCGCATCGTCGTCGACGCCACGCACCCCTTCGCTACGCTCGCAAGCGGCAACATCCGGGCCGCTTCGCTCGCCGTGGGTGCACGATGCCTTCGCCTTGCGCGCCCGGCCGAGGCGCTGCCCAAAGGCGTCGTGCCGGTCGCGTCGATCGCCTGCGCGGCTCGCTTTCTCTCCGAGAACCCGGGTCGCGCGCTTCTCACGACGGGGAGCAAGGAGCTTGCTCCCTACACGCGCGTCGCCGATTTCGCGGAGCGCTTTTTCGTACGTGTGCTCCCGCTGCCCGGTGCTATAACGAAGTGCATCGACGCGGGGTTTTCGCCGTCGCACGTCATCGGCATGCAGGGGCCCTTCACCCGCGAGCTCAACGAGGCGATGCTTCGGCAGGTGGGCGCCCAGTGGCTTGTGACCAAGGACTCGGGAACCGTAGGCGGCACGGCCGAGAAGCTTGCCGCCGCGCGCGACGTGGGAGCGCGCTGCATCGTGGTCACCCGTCCCGCCGAGGGAGGCGGGGCCCTTTCGCTTCGGGAAGTGGAAGACGCGCTCTTACGGGAGTTCGCGCGCTAGGCGCTCGCCGCGCCTGCGCGGCCTCCCGCCCGCGAGGAGGAGCGCCTCGAGCAAGCTCGACCCGTACAAGCCTGTCATCCGCCAATAGCTCGAGGACGACGCCCGGAACCGGCGCAAGCAGCCCTTCAATAAGTTGCGGTGAAATAGTGTCTGTTTTTGCTGCTAGATAGCATTTTCAGTCCCTAATTCACCGCAACTTGTTGGTGGTGGCTTACTGGTAGCGTAGGCACTCCACCGGGTCGAGCTTTGCCGCGCGGCGAGCGGGATAGAAGCCAAAGATTACGCCGATGCCGACCGATACGGCAAACGCGATCAACACTGTCGTAATGGAGAAGCTTGGCGTGATCGTCCCGGTAGCTCCAAACTCGCTCATGATGCCCGAGCTTGCGGCAAAGAACGTGAGTCCCCATGCCAGCAGATAGCCAATCAGGACACCCAACAGTCCGCCGGTGACGCACAGCGCCGAGGACTCGGCCAAAAACAGCGCGGTGATATCGCGACGACTGGCGCCGAGAGCGCGGCGGATGCCGATCTCGCGAATGCGCTCCGTTACGTTGGTAAGCATCATATTCATAATGCCGATACCGCCGACAAGCAGCGAGATGCTGGCGACAGCACCCATGATGAGTGAGAACGCGCCCATAAAGGAGTTGAGTGCATCGATGGCGCTTTTCATTGAGGTCGCCGATACACTGTCGTACTCATCCTCCTCCTCGATGCCCTTCATCGCGCGCACCTTGGACTCGATGGTCTTACAAAGCTCATCCATGTCCGTGCCCTCGGCGGCTAGTGCCGTCACGCTGGGGAATGAAGGATTCTCGTCGCCAAACAGCCCGGAGATGGTTTCGCGTGGCATATACAGCGTGAGTGAGCCCATGGAGTCGCTGCCGCCATCAATCACGCCTACAATCTGCACCTCGCCGTTGGACACCTTGATGGTTTTCCCCAGCGCATCCTGTTCGTTGCCGTAAAGCTGATCGGCGCCGTTGCGGCTGATGAGCGCCACGCGCGAGCCTGATTGGGACTCGGCTTGGGAATAGGTGCGCCCCGCAACGAGCTTGCTGGCCCCCACGGCGTCGAGCATGTCGCTATCGACACCCTGTGCCATGACGGTATAGCTTTTATCGCCGGTCTTGTACTCGGTATACGCGCTGTCGACAATGCCGATCTGCTCTATCTGCGGCACCAGTTTTTGAAGCTTCTCGATGTCCGACTCGGTGAGTTCTTGCGACGAATAAATTTGCACCATGCGTGCCGCATTGAGGCCCAGACTGTTGACTAGGCTGTTTTGGATGCCGCCGATGAGCGAAGTCATGGCGATAACCGAGGCGATGCCGATGACAATGCCCAGGATGGTGAGCAGGCTGCGCCCCTTGTTGGCTTCGAGCGAGTGAAGGGCTTCCTGGATGAGATCGCGGGCGCTCATGCCACCACTCCTTTCGGCGGGTTTGCGGAGGCGGAAATCATGGGCAGGCTATCTACGGCGCTGCGCAGGGTCCGCGGTGCATGTGGAATATACGCGCCGTCGTGAATGCGACCGTCGCGGATGGTCACGGCACGGTCGGCCTCGGCGGCGATGCCGGGGTCGTGTGTGATAAGCACGATGGTTTTGCCACGCTTCTGGAGCTTATGGAAGGTCTCCATCACAAGCGCTCCGGTAGCGGAGTCCAGGTTTCCCGTCGGCTCGTCGGCCAGAATGATGGGCGGGTCATTGACGAGGGCGCGTGCGATTGCGACGCGCTGCATCTGGCCGCCCGAGAGCTCGGATATGCGGTGGTCCCAGTGGTCGACGGGCAGCGTGACGGCCTGCAGCGCGTGCACGGCGCGCATTTCGCGCTGGCTACGGGGCACATTGGTGTAGGCCAGCGGCAGCATGACGTTTTCGATAACCGACAGGCGCGGCAGCAGGTTGAAGCTCTGAAAGACAAAGCCAATGCTCATGGCGCGAACTTCGGTGAGCTCGTCATCATCGAGCTCGGCCACGTTGAGCCCTTGCAGGTAGTAGTCGCCTGCCGTTGGCTTATCCAGGCAGCCTAGGATGTTCATGAGCGTTGATTTGCCCGAGCCCGAGGGGCCAGTGATAGCGACGAATTCGCCGGGATTTACCGTCAGGCTCACGTTGTGCAGGATGTGGGCGCACCCCGCCTCGCTCTCAAAGATGCGGTGCACGTTGCGGATGTCGATAACGGGACGCATTACATGCCCTCATCGTCAGACATACTGCCCGAATCCGCGTTGTGGCCGCCGTCAGCTGTTGCGTCAGCTCCGGTGTCCATGACGAGGGTGTCGCCATCGCGCAGTTTGGTAACCGGCACGTTGGGGTTGATCTCGTTGCCCTGGTCGTCGCGCTTGACCTGTGTCTTGCCGACTACGGCTTCGTTGTCGTTTTGCGTCACGACGATCACCTTCACGCGACGGGTTTGCTTGCCCTCTTCATCAGTCGCCACGTTGACGTAATAGTGTTCGCCGTCTTCGGTCATGAGCGCCATCGTCGGAACCATCACTACGTCGTCGAGCCGCTCGGTCACCACCGAGACCTCGGCCGTCATGCCCGGCTTCAGGCGCGCGTCGGGCGACTCGATGAGGATGTCGACGTTAAAGGTTACGCTGCCGCCGCCACTGTTGGCGGCGTCGGAGTTTGCCACCGACGCGATAGCCGTGACGGTGCCCTGGCTCACGATATCGGGAAACGCGGGATACGTGACGTTGGCGCTCTGCCCAACGGCGATCTTGGCGATGTCCTTTTCGCCTACCTGCACGGTCACCTTCATCTTGGATAGGTCGGCGATCTGCATGCACTGCTTGCCGCCGCTCGTATCGCTTTCGCCAATGATCATGCCGCCTGTTACCGTGGCGCCCACCTTGGCGTTGAGCTCCACGATGCTGCCCGAGCTCGGGGCCGTGACCGTACGGCTGGCGGCCTTGGCGTTCGCCTGATCGAGGTTTGCCTGGGCCGAAGCAAGGCTGCGCTGCGCGGCCGATACGGCGTTCGTGTCCGCTGATGCGTCGGAGACGCCAGCCGCTGCGGAAGCTCCCTCGACGTCCGACGTTGGGGTGGCCTGCGCGGCAGCTGCGGCTTTCTGCGCGTTGGCGAGGTCTTCCTGAGCGGCTGCAACTGCACGTTGCGCCTCGGCAACGTTGCGATCGAGCTCGTCGTTTTTAATGGTCATAAGCACGTCGCCCTCGTTGACGGATTGGCCCGCCTGCACGTTGATCGAATCGACCGTACCGTCGACAGAAGGGGAGACCACTGAGGACGAAATGGGTTTGAGCTGGCCTTTAGCCTCGACCGTTGTGGTAAACGTGCCCTCGGTCACCATGTCGGTCACAGGCCCGCTAGCGCCCTGAGGCTGCGCATTGATAACCAGGGTTGCGACAATGGCAATGAGCGCGATGGCACCTACGACACCGACGGCAATGCCGCGTCGAATCAGCTTTTTGCGTCGACGTTCGGCACGTTTTGCTTTGAGCTTGGCATATGCCTCTTCATCGGAAATCTCGGCCGCATCGTTCGCGCGTCCGCTCTGCTTATCGGCATGTACGTTTGTAACCAGAGGAATCGTTTCGGTGACATCTTCGGGCGTGTGCTCGGTATCATCCGGGCCCGGGGTGGTCGTGGGGACATTCGGCATAGCGTCTCCTTTATAGAAAGTACCTTGATAAGTATATGCGCCCACCGGTTGGGGTGGGCGCATGGGACGGTTTCTTTCGGAACTGTTAGATTGGTCGCAGCAGTTCCACGTTGTAGGAATGCGCGCGTTGCACTACGAGTGGACAACCACGCACAGGCCGACTTTGATGCAGTCGTGAAGTGCCTTGGCGTCGGCCAGTCGCAGGTTGATGCAACCGTGGCTGCCGCACCACTTGTACGACTCGGCGTTATCGAAGCTCTTGTCGTTTTGCCAGGTGGCATCGTGGAAGCCGATCATGTTGCCCTCAAACGGCATCCAGTAGCTCACCGGACTCTCGTATTTGGGCTTACCGGTCTCGGGGTCCTTGGCTCCGATCAGGGTGCTGCCGCCGTCGTTGCTGTTGATCTGCCACACGCCCTCGGGGGTGGCGTCTTCGCCCGGTTTGCCGGAAATAAAGTTGGCCTCCCAGACGATATTACCGTTCTCGTCATAGTAGCGCGCGTGCTGCTCGGACAGGTCGACGTCGATGTATGCCTTCCAGTCGGGCTCTCCCTTTGCGGTAAAGGTGTCGGCCTTCTGGGAGTACTTGATCTCGATCTCGCCGGTCTGCTTGTTGTTAATAGCGTCTTCGACCTGCTTGGCGAGCGAGCTGCTGTCGATGGACCAACCAAAGTCACCGCCTTCAACGGCGCACTGCTTGCCATCGGCGCGCGTCCACCAGCGAGTGGAGCCCACGGTATTAAAGCCGTTGGCGAGCTCGGCTGCCCAGCTACTGATCTGCGACGTATCGAGCGTGGGGTTGGCCGGATCGGCAAAGCTGATCCACTGCAACACGGAGCTGCCATCAACCTTTCCGGCATCCTCGCCGTTGAGCTTAAGGGTCACGTTGACGCCCAGGAAGTTGTTGGCGGCATCACATGCAGCCTGAATCTGATCATCGGTCAGCGTTCCATTGAGCGGCTCATAGGCATCGTTGCCAAGCTTGGAAAGATCTACGGTTTCGGCCAGCGAGGCAAGCTCGAGCTCGGCATATTTAATGACATGCTCACGGTTGAGTTTTTCGTTGGAGCGCGCCTTCTCGACGGTAAACTTGCCGGCCTGTTCGTCATAGGAGCTATTGGCCTCGAACGTGCCCGAACGGCCCTCGTTAAACTCGTCGATGGCGGCGCCCAGATCCTTCTCAAACTGCTTTTGGTTAAAGGTGTCGGAGAGCATGGACAGGTCGACGTCTTGATCAAGATCGACTTCGTTGGAGGTGACGGTTGTTTTGGTCTTGCCGCTTAAGGATTCCACAAGGCGGACCGGCCATACAAAGGCTTCGTTGTGGCTGATGATTTCTTTTGCGGCAGCTTCGCCGTCGACGATGGGCTCATCGGACTCGGGCTGATAGGTCCAGCTAAAGTCATCGCCTGTCACGGCGAGCTTATAGTGCTTCCATGCCGAATTGACCTTGGTGGCGGCAGACGAAGCGTTGGAGAACGAGACGTCGACGCCGGCGATGGTGGTGTTGGGGTAGGCTACCTGCGAAAACGCTACGACGCCTACGATATAGACAATGACGATTAGACCCAGGACGACAAAGAACGTCGTCTTTTTGCCTGACTTATTGTTCTCGGCGGGTTTGCGCGCGGGGCCGCGATCGCCTCGAGCGTGCGTGGGGGGCTGCTTGGGCGCATTGCCGTTTGCCCGGCGCTGCTGACGTTGTTGACGCTGCTGTCTCTGTTGGTTCGGGTGTTGGGAAGCGTTTGCTGCACTACGCTGCTGACCGTGGCTCGGCGCGATAGGACGCGGCGACTGAACGCCGCCGGTGTGCCTGCTCGGCTGCTGCGGATCGGGAATCAGTTGAGTTCGATCGTTTTGCGACATCGTATGCATATCCTTCGAATTTCGCCTTATGGCTCATCGTCTTTTTACTGGGCTTGCATTATAGCGATTGCCCTGCTGTTTGTGGTACGGAAACGGTGGCATTCAAAAGAGGTGGGACATTTGTCCCACCTTTGAGTCATTCTTTGCCGTTATCCGCACACACCGCATTTTGCACAGGCCGAAAGTGCGGCCGGAGCCTGCGCGATGCCGCCCTTTGCCGTCTCGCGCAGCGTGGCCGGCAACGCGTGGCCCACCGAGAGCATGACATGTGCCATCTGGTCAAACGGCACCAGGCTCTTAATGCCGGCGAGGGCGAGTTGTGCCGAGCTAAAGGCCGCTGCCACGCCGATGGCGTTGCGGTTTTGGCAGGGCACCTCCACGAGGCCACCGACGGGGTCACAAACGAGGCCCAGCAGGTTGCTCAGCGCGATGGAGCTGGCGTCGAGCGCCTGCTCGGGCGTGCCGCCGAGCATCTGCACCAGCGCGGCGGCTGCCATGGCGGCGGCGCTTCCCACCTCGGCCTGGCAGCCGCCCTCGGCGCCGGCGACGCAGGCGCTCGTGGTGAGGTTGAGGCCGATGGCGGCTGCGCAGTAGAGCGCGTCCATGACCTGCTCGTCGTCGAGCTGAAGGTGATCGGCGAGCGCCAGCACGCAGCCGGGCACGACACCCGCGGAGCCTGCCGTGGGGGCGGCGACGATTACGCCCATCGTGGCGGAGCGCTCGAGCACGGCCATCGCGCGGGCCACGGCGTCGGTTTGAACGGTGCCCATCAGGCTTGTGCTCAAATCGTTGCGGCCGGTGGCATCGACGAGTTTAGCCTCGCCGCCGATAAGCCCGCCGAGCGATCGCTGCGGATTGACGATGGGGGTCGTGGTCTCCTCGCGCATGACGTCGAGCACGCGGCGCATGGCGGCGACGGCGTGGGTCTCGCCGGTCAGACGCGCCTCGCGCACGGCCATAACGGCGCCGATATTCAGGCCGAGCTCGGCGCACGCATCGAGCAGCTGCTCGCCGTCGTCGAAGATCTCCTTTGCCGAGACTCCGGGGGAGAGCGACGAGGCAGAACCGGGGAGCTCGATAAAGGTCGCGTAATCGACATTGTCGAGTTTGCGTAGCATGGGGATAACGGTGTCGTCGGGCGCGCCGTCGGTCTCAAAGACGGAGTAGGCCTGGCCGCCCACTTCGGTGCGGTAGGTGCGGCAGAAGGCGATGTTCACGTGGGCGTAGGCGAGCAGGTTGGTGAGCGCGGCGAGCACGCCGGGGACGTCCTGGTGTGCCACAAACAGCGTGGAATACATGCCCGAGATATCGACGCCGACGCCGTTAATGCGGCTGATGCGCATCTTGCCTCCGCCCAGGCTCTCACCGCGGACCTGTGCCGTGGCGCCCGTGTCGTCGACCATGTCGATGTCGACGGTGTTGGGGTGGATGGAGGCGTCGTCGCCCTTGATGTCAAAGTGATATTCGAGGCCCTGCTCGCGTGCGAGGTCGAAGGCCTGCTTGATGTTCTCGTCATCGGTGTCGAGGCCCAGGATGCCCGCGACGAGCGCACGATCGGTGCCGTGGCCGCGGTAGGTGTGGGCGAAGGAGTTCCACAGGCCAAAGATGACTTTGGTGATGCGGCCTTCCAGCAGGCTGGCGGCAACTTGGGCGCAGCGCAGGGCGCCGGCGGTGTGCGATGAGCTGGGGCCGACCATGACGGGGCCCAAGATCTCGAATGCCGAGGTCGTTGCTAGTGTTTGCGGCTTGCCTGCCATGGGTGCTCCTTATCTATCCCGTCGTCCCGAGGGGCGGGGCATAAGGTCG
>CAUATU010000023.1:0-32265 GCA_958432255.1 uncultured Collinsella sp. | reverse complement strand
GGAAAGAAGCTGCGCCGCGGGGGAGGCGACCCAAATGGCTTTCTCATATCGTCTTATCCCCAATTTCAAACCGAGATCAAAGTACACGGCGAATGGGTCAATACGACCAAGCCGCTCTTTCCCGGTTATCTTATCTGCGATACGGCAGATCCCCGTACCGTGCAACAGTATCTGCTGCGCATGGATGACTTTGCCAGGGTGCTTGCCCAGGACGGTCAGTTTGTGCCGCTGGCAAAAGAAGAGGTCCAGCTCATTGGCAGTTTCACTAATAGGGGGACCGCGTGGTGCCCATGAGCGAGGCCCTAAAAGATGGCGATCAGGTCGTAGTAACGGCTGGTCCGCTGCTGGGCCACGAAGGCCTTATCAAAACCATTAACAGACGCAAGAGCACTGCTTATTTGGAGCTCAACCTGTGCGGCCGGCGCGTAACCACCCGCGTTGGCCTCGCGGTGCTTTCAAACGAGCAGCGCGTCATGCGCAACATCAAAAAGGCAATCGCCTAGCTGCTGGCGGTCGCCACACGGAACAGGGAGAATCCCCGACCCGGGGACGAAGTGTTGGAAGAGAACGTGTCGGATAAAACTCAATATACAACTGATGCGCCCGTGGGGGCGGCACTGATTGCTCAGGCCATGGACCGGCGCGAAGGCGCTGGCCGCTACAAGGCCATGCAATCCATCATGGACTGGGACCGCTCGCGCCTGGCCTACCGCGCCGTTAAGCGCGCCTTTGACGTCGTGTTCAGTGGCTGCGTGCTTGCCGTCATCGCTGTACCCAGCCTTGTGCTTGCCGCGGCCATCCGCCTAGAGAGCGAGGGCAACCCCTTCTACAGCCAGATCCGAGTGGGACAGACCCGCCCCGACGGAAGCCTGACCACGTTCCGCATGTGGAAGTTCCGTTCCATGTACAAAGACGCCGACGAGCGCCTTGCCGAGCTCAAGGAGCAGAACGAGATCGTCGGCGCCATGTTCAAGATGAAGGAGGACCCCCGCGTCACCAGGATCGGGAAGTTCATCCGCAAACATTCCATCGACGAGTTCCCCCAGTTCCTCAACGTGTTCCTGGGGCAGATGTCCGTCGTCGGCCCGCGGCCGCCGCTGCCCAACGAGGTCGCTGAGTACACGGAGTACGACCTGCAACGGCTCGCCGTGAAGCCAGGCATCACCGGACTCTGGCAGGTTACGGAGCGCAACTCCACCGGTTTCGACGGTATGGTCCGCCGGGACCTCGAGTACATAGCCAAGCGCGGAATTGTCACTGACCTCAAGATCGTCTTCCTCACGGTTCTGGAGGTCTTCAACGGGAGCGATGCGTACTAATGCAGCATGTTTTCATCATCGGGTCCAAGGGGATTCCGGCAAACTACGGCGGCTACGAGACGTTCGTGGAGAAGCTGACCGAGAATCAGGTTTCGCCTGATATCAAATATCACGTGGCGTGCGCCGTGGACTCCGCCGAGCAAGTCGGCGAGTTCGAGCACAACGGGGCGCACTGCTTCAACGTTTTGCGCAGGCCCGTCGGCGCCGCGAGGGCCATCTTCTACGACATCGACGCCCTCAAGTGGTGCATCGCCTACATTGAGGAGAACCGAGTCCAGCACCCCATCGTCTACGTGCTGGCCTGCCGCATCGGGCCGTTCTTCGGCAGTTACGTGAATAGGATCCACGCCCTTGGCGGCAAGGTCCTCGTGAACCCCGACGGCCACGAGTGGATGCGCGCCAAGTGGAGCGCGCCCGTCCGCAGGTACTGGAAGGTCTCGGAGCGCGGGATGGTCAAGCACGCCGACCTGATGGTGTGCGACTCCAAGAACATCGAGAAGTACATTCGCGGGGAGTATGCCGACCTGGCCCCAGAGACGACCTTCATCGCCTACGGGGCCGACATCAAGCGCTCCGCGCTCGCTGACGACGACCCTAAGTTCACGGGATGGCTCTCCGAGAAGGGCCTCGAGCCCTTCGGCTACTACCTGGTTGTGGGACGTTTCGTGCCTGAGAACAACTACGAGACTATGATTCGGGAGTTCATGGCTTCCGAATCCAAGCGGGATTTCGCGCTCGTGACGGGAGTGGACGATTCCTTCCTTGCAGAGCTCGAGCGGAAGACACACTTCAAGTCCGATCCGCGCATCAAGTTCGTCGGGACCGTCTACGACCAGGAGCTTCTGAAGAAGATCCGTGAGCAGGCTTACGGCTACTTCCACGGCCATGAGGTCGGTGGCACCAACCCGAGCCTCCTGGAGGCCTTGGCTTCCACCCGCCTGAATCTTCTTTTAGACGTGGGTTTCAACCGAGAAGTCGCCGAAGATTCCGCCCTGTATTGGGACAAGAAGTCCGGAGACTTGGCTGAACTTATTAACCGTGCTGACGCGATGGACTTGAAGTCGATCGAGGAGTTCGATGCGGCCTCGACTTCCGTTATTCGCGACCGGTATTCTTGGCGGTCCATCACCGACAGCTATGAAGACCTTTTCCTCGGAAGGCAATAGCACTATGAAAGGCATCATCCTCGCCGGCGGGTCCGGCACCCGCCTGTACCCGCTCACGCTCGTGACCTCCAAGCAGCTGCTGCCGGTCTACGACAAGCCCATGATCTACTACCCGCTCAGCACCCTCATGCTGGCGGGCATCCGGGACATCCTGGTCATCTCCACGCCGACCGACCTCCCCAACTTCGAGCGCCTGCTCGGTGACGGCTCGCGCTACGGCGTGAACCTGTCCTACGCCGAGCAGCCCTCGCCGGACGGCCTGGCGCAGGCATTCACCATCGGCGAGGAGTTCATCGCCGGCGAGCCGTGCGCGCTGGTGCTCGGCGACAACATCTTCTACGGCAACGGCCTTTCGCGCCACCTGACGCGCGCCGTCCAGAACGCCGAGTCGGGCCGCGCCACGGTCTTCGGCTACCACGTGGACGACCCCGAGCGCTTCGGCGTCGTGGAGTTCGACCGCGAGGGCCGTGCCGTCTCCATCGAGGAGAAGCCAGCCGAGCCCAAGAGCTCCTACGCCGTCACCGGCCTGTACTTCTACCCGGGCGACGTGGCCGCCAAGGCCCATAGGGTCGAGCCCTCGGCCCGCGGCGAGCTGGAGATCACCGACCTCAACCGGATGTACCTGGAGGAGGGGACGCTGTCCGTGGTGACCCTCGGCCGCGGCTACGCGTGGCTGGACACCGGCACCATGGAGAGCCTGCACGAGGCCGCGGAGTTCGTCCGCGCCGTGGAACACTCCCAGGACCTGCCGGTCTCGGTCCCCGAGGAGATCGCCTGGGAGAACGGCTGGATCACCACCGCCGAGCTCGAGGAGGCCGCGAAGGCCTACGGCAAGTCGGTCTACGGCCGGCACCTGAGGAAGGTCGCCGCCGGCGAGATCGTCAACAGCCCGCGCGAGTACTAGGAAACGAGGAGATACGAACATGGCAGAGGAGACCTTCTCCCCCAGGAACATCATCGTCACGGGCGGCTGCGGCTTCATCGGCAGCAATTTCGTGCACTACGTGGTGGACAACCACCCGGGCGTACACGTCACCGTCCTGGACAAGCTGACCTACGCCGGCAACCCCGAGAACATCGCGGGGCTGCCCTCCGACCGCGTGGAGCTCGTCGTGGGCGACATCTGCGACGCCGGGCTGCTGGACCGCATCGTCCCGGGCCACGACGCGATCGTGCACTACGCGGCCGAGAGCCACAACGACAACTCCATCGCCGACCCGGAGCCCTTCCTGCGCACCAACGTGGAGGGCACCTTCCGCCTGCTGGAGGCCGTCCGCAAATACGGCATCCGCTACCACCACGTCTCCACCGACGAGGTCTACGGCGACCTGGCGCTCGACGACCCGGCGAAGTTCACCGAGGAGACGCCGTACCACCCGAGCAGCCCGTACTCGAGCACCAAGGCGTCCTCCGACATGCTGGTCCGCGCCTGGACCCGCACCTACGGCCTGCGCACCACGATCTCCAACTGCTCCATCAACTACGGCCCCTACCAGCACGTGGAGAAGTTCATCCCCAGGCAGATCACCAACATCGTCGACGGCGTCCGCCCCAAGCTCTACGGGAAGGGCGAGAACGTCCGCGACTGGATCCACACCGAGGACCACAGCTCGGCCGTGTGGGACATCCTCACCAAGGGACGGATGGGGGAGACCTACCTCATCGGCGCCGACGGCGAGAAGAACAACATCACCGTGCTGCGCATGATCCTCGAGGCGATGGGGCGCGACCCCGAGGACTTCGACTGGGTCGCCGACCGCCCCGGCCACGACCGCCGCTACGCCATCGACTCGTCCAAGCTCCAGCGCGAGCTCGGCTGGAGGCCGGCCCACACCGACTTCGCCGAGGGGCTCAAGGCCACCATCGACTGGTACGTCGCCAACGAGTCCTGGTGGCGTCCGGCCAAGGAGGCCACCGAGGCCCGCTACCGCGCGCAGGGGCAATAGGAGAGGGGAGAGACATGGCAGACATCGCATTCGAGAAGGACCTCTCCGTCGCCGAGACCGGCATCGAGGGCCTCAAGGTCGTCGACCTCGCCGTCCACGGCGACTCGCGCGGCTGGTTCAAGGAGAACTGGCAGCGCGCCAAGATGACCGCCCTGGGCATCCCGGACCTCCGCGTCGTCCAGAACAACGTCTCCTACAACGAGAAGAGGGGCGTCACCCGCGGCATCCACGCGGAGCCCTGGGATAAGTTCATCTCGGTGGCCCGCGGCTCGGTCTTCGGCGCCTGGGTGGACCTGCGCGAGGGCAGCGAGACCTTCGGCAAGGTGTTCACCTGCACGCTCGACCCGTCCAAGGCCATCTACGTCCCGCGCGGCGTGGGCAACTCCTTCCAGGCCCTGGAGGACGGCACCGCCTACACCTACCTGGTGGACGCCCACTGGTCGCTCGAGTTGAAGAGGACCTACACCTTCGTGAACCTCGCCGACCCGGAGCTCGCCATCGAGTGGCCCATCCCGCTGGAGGAGGCGACCGTCTCCGAGGCCGACCTCAACCACCCGATGCTCGCCGACGTCGTCCCCATGGCGCCGAAGCGCACCCTCGTCACCGGCTGCGACGGCCAGCTGGGACATGCGGTGCGCGCGCTGGCCGAGGAGCGCGGCGTGGCGAAGGACTTCGACTTCTGCGACATCGACACGTTCGACATGTCCGACCCCGACGCCTACACACAGTACGACTGGTCGCTCTACGGCACCGTGATCAACTGCGGCGCCTACACGGCCGTGGATAAAGCGGAGACCCCCGAGGGCCGCGTGACCGCCTGGAAGGCCAACGCGACCGGCCCCGCCCTTCTCGCCCGCACCTGCGCCGGGCACGGGATCACCCTCGTCCACGTCTCCTCCGACTACGTCTTCGACGGCACCGCCGAGGTGCACGATGAGGACGAGCCCCTCAGCCCGCTTTCCGTCTACGGCCAGACCAAGGCCGCCGGCGACATCGCCGTGGCCGGGTGCCCGCGCCACTACATCATGCGCTCCAGCTGGGTCATCGGCGAGGGCCACAACTTCGTCAAGACGATGAAGGGGCTGTCCGACCGCGTCGCCGACCCGGACGACAAGCTGGACAAGATCACCGTGGTCGACGACCAGCTGGGCCGCCTGACCTTCACGCGCGACATGGCCGCCGCCATCTTCCACGTGCTAGACGCGAAGGCCCCCTACGGCACCTATAACTGCACCGGCTCCGGCGCCGTGAAGTCCTGGGCCGACATCGCCCGCGCCGTCTTCGAGGCCGCCAACGGCAACGGCGGGAAGGTCGTGCCGGTTTCGACCGCCGACTACTACGCGAGCGCCGCCGGTCCCGTCGCACCGCGCCCGGTCCACTCAGCGCTCGACCTGTCCAAACTCGAGTCGGTCGGCTTCCACATGCCCGACTGGGAGGAAGAGCTGGGGGAGTATGTTGGCTCGGATGGCGACAGCGTCGCTCAATCATCTATGGGGATAGAAGCCGTATGAGTGTCGAACTTTCCTCATTGTTTACGAATTCTGATGGCCATGGGATTGACAAGAGCAATTTCGTATCTACAAAAACCTATAGCCTCTTCGCCAATTTGCTGCTTTTCTTCATTTGCGGAAATGTGGCGCTTGATTTCTTTTCAGGATTATTCGGCATAAGCTCGTTTTCCCAAATTGTACGAATGACATTCTTTGCCTTGTTGTTATATATCGAACTTCGTCTTGACCCTAAAGGATTTTGTATACTGTTTCTTGCTTTAACGTCGATTGTAATTCAATCTGTGCTAACACAGGCGTTTAGCACAGAAGGCATGACAGCGCCTTCATTGCTTTATGACATAAGCATCGGTATTAAACTAATAATTTGTTTTGCAGTTTTCTTTGCTTCAAAAAGTTTGATTCGCTGCAATGCGTTGTCTATTAATCAAGTCAAAAAAGCAATATCTATCGCTGCAATTTATGTTCCGATTCTATATTTGGGATCGATTGCTTTGGGACTTGGGGTATCAAGCTATTGGGATGGCTCAGGCTATAAAAGCGTCTTCTCTTCTCTTAACAGCATCAATGTTTCTATGATTGTGCTTTTTGCTTATTCGGCTGATGCTGTATTTATACAGAAAAAGTCTCTTTGGATTATCCCAATGGGGTTAAATCTAATTTCACTATTATTGCTTGGCACAAAGGCGGGATATCTATTCGCCTTTTTCATAGTGATGTATTACTTATTAATTCCCCCTGAAACTAGGTTGAGAAATGCCGTGATCGGAATTCTCGTTTTTGCTGGCCTGCTACTCGCCTTCAATAACGTAACCTTTCTAAATGAAATGCTTGAAAAGGTATCTGTTCGTCAAACTTACCTTTTCGAGAATCGTTCATTAATTGACTATCTCACAAGTGGACGAACCTGGATGCTGGCTGAAGCAACCAATCTATTTATTGCAAGCAATAATCCTCTGGGTTTCTTAATCGGCAATGGCTACTATCGTTTTCACCATGATTTGGCTGTATCAAGTGGCTATTTATTAACTGCAAACGTTAGACCGATCGAATTTGATTGGGCTGATTTATTTTTTTCCTATGGGGCCTTTGCCTTTATCTGTGTATATGCCTTTTTGTTTAAACAGCTGCGTCTGTCTTGGCGAACAAGAAACGAAGGACATTTTCAATTTATAGCTTTGCTTGGAATGCTTGCGTTTAGCTGTGTTGGTGGTCATGTCTTTTTTGAAGCAATTTCTTCAGTAACGTTGGGTTCCGTTTTGGCCTGCATCTATGGGGATAGTAATGGACGATAAACTAAAGATGATTCTTTCGGCTTGCACCGAAGATCGAAGGAATGTCATTGCCAAAGGTCAAACTGCTTGGTCAAGACGCTGCGGTATCGACTTGCTCTTGAAAATGCTGCTTGTCTATATCAACTCGATTGGCTTGCGTCATGCACCAGAATCGACAATTTACGTTGATGAAATTAAGAATAACAACATGGTTTCTAATTTGCGAGATACTGCGGAGATCTGCGATGCAGAGAAAGCTACGTTCATTTGTCTCAATAGTTACTCGCCAAATAGACACATCAAAATGGGCGTGTTTTGGCCGATATTAAAAGCTGTGACCCTTGTTGTCCTTTCCCTGCCTCCTGTTCTTTCTTTTATCGGCAGCGAATGCACCGTAAATGATAGTTTAGCTAAGTTTTTAATTAAACGAATGGATAACTACGTTGCGCGTATAGGCTACCAACATCCTTTTATTTTGATGACTGACCATCATTTTTATTCAACAGTCATAGCCATGAACGACCATGCGACATCCGCAGTTCTTCAGCATGGCCTAATTGGAGACGCTCGATTCTTTTCGCCTGTGCGTGCTACATATTTCTTTGCCTGGAGCAAAAAGAGCGCTTTTCTTGTCAATTCAGAAAAAGCTGTCGACGCAGGTACTTATAAATTTTCAAAATTGATGAGACTGGAACCTAAGCATTATGTTGAGAGTTTTGCTGACGCAAAACGTGTCTTGCTCATTCTCTCCAGCTCGAAAACCTCTGAACAGATTTCTCATCGCATCGAACCTCTCCTTAACCTTCAGAATCTCTTCGGTTTCAAGCTTCTCATCAAAATGCATCCTGGCTCCCTGTTTGCCATTAATGAACTGCGCGACGCCGTTTCGACGAGTGATGTTGAACTATATAAGGAAGAGAAAATTGAAGCAATTGATTTTGATTTCGCCTTTATTGAGCAGTCTACTGCTGCGCTAGACGTCGCATGTCTTGGAACCCCCTACATTGTTATTGACGAGTCTCTTGACAGCTATTTTTCCGAATACAAAGAAATGTTGCCTACCGCAAGTAATCCTGACGAGCTGCTGAGGTTGACGGTTGAATATAGTTTGACGAAATATATACCAGCCTATACGTCCTTCTTGGAACAAGAAATCGACAACGGCCAATGCTGCATCGATTCGCTTATTCATCGTTTACAAAACGAATGTGGGTCAACATATGGAGGGCGGTATGGCAAGTAGTTCTTCAAATAAGTCTGGAAAAGCAACTACATTCCTTTGGAGCTTCCTCGAACAAGGTGGCTCTAAGGCTATTCAACTTTTCGTTCAAATTATTCTTGCTCGATTGCTATCCCCTGAGGCCTTCGGCATTTTGGCAATATTGTTGGTGGTTACTCAAATCACCGATTCTATTGCCCAAAGCGGTCTAGGGATGGCACTTATTCAAAAGAGCGATGCGGACGATCGTTCTTATTCCACCGCTTGGTGGCTGAGTCTCGGATTGGCAGCCGCTCTATATATCGTAGTGTACTTTACGTCGCCGACAATCTCTGTCTTCTATAATATGCCAGATCTCGTGGTTTATCTTCGAGTGCTCGGTTTAATAGTCTTTTTCAACTCGGCAAACTCTATTCAGCGTTCCTACCTCCAACGAAACATGAATTTTAGGGGCATCTTCGCCGCCACGACAATAGCCGCGCTCATTTCGGGCTTCGGAGGCGTGGTGCTCGCTTTCTTTGGGTTTGGCGTTTGGTCTCTAGTCTTACAGTCTTTGCTTCAAAGCATTTTCATTTGTATTGTCATGTGGCTGCAAATCAGCTGGAAACCCGCATTTACGTTCGATGTCTCTCAGGCGTGGTCGTTATTTAGTTATGGCTGGAAGATCTGCATTACGGGAATTCTGAATGTTATCTACTCCGGCATCTCGGAGTTGATAATCGGTCGTGCCTGCTCAGCCAGCGAACTTGGGCTGTACAGCCAAGGCCGTAAGTATCCCACTGCAGCAATTGGGGTGATGAGCAATTCCATCGCCAACGTATTATTTCCGATGTTTTCAGCAATTAAAGGAGATTCTGAGGCACTTCGTGGCGCCATACGTCGCGGGCTCACGCTCGGTACGTTTCTCGTCGCCCCCATATCTTTGCTGGCTGCCGTAGTTGCCAAGCCGCTAGTTGCCATTCTCTTAACAGAAAAATGGCTCGCTTGTGTTCCAATCTTTCAGCTGACGTGCATCTCTAATGCCATTTTGATGATTCAGCTTGTAAACCTCCGAGCGTACATGGCTCTGGGAGATAGCTCTCTTTATATGCGTCTCCAAATTATTAAAGTTTTGGGCGGAGGAGCCATCATATGGATCACCGCCGCCATCACCCACGATATTTACCATACGGCTTGGGCAAATTTCATCGTTGGAGTTATCTCGATCGTCTTCGTCGACGCTACACCTGCAAAGCGCCTTCATGGCTATTCGTCTTTGAACCAGGTTAAGGACGTTCTGCCAATCTTACTCCTCTCTCTCGTTGCCGCTGCGGCATCGCTCGCTGTTCAGCTTCTGGGGTTGGGCTACGTTCCCGAATTGTTTCTGCAGGTCATCCTCTTCGCTTCTGTCTACCTGGGAGGAGCAATGCTCTTCAAGTTCAGTGAATTATCCGAGGCGGCATCGCTCTTGTGCGGGTTTATTTCAAGGAGAAGCTGAAGCTCAACTCTTTATTAGGTTACTTATCAATTCGAATACGATAGAAAGGTATCAATCCAATGTCGACATTCAACGGGTCAACTTTAATGATTACGGGAGGAACGGGATCCTTCGGCAATACCGTCCTCAAGCATTTCCTGACCTCCGATGTGGGGGAGATTCGTATTTTCTCTCGCGACGAGAAGAAGCAGGATGATATGCGGCATGAGCTTCAAGCTCGATATCCTGAGCATTTCGCTAAGGTAAAATTCCATATTGGCGATGTACGTAACATTCAATCCGTGCGCGATGCCATGCATGGCGTGGACTATATCTTCCATGCGGCAGCCCTTAAGCAAGTTCCTTCTTGCGAGTTTTTCCCGATGGAGGCTGTCCGCACCAACATCATGGGCACGGATAACGTCCTTCACGCTGCATCGGATGCAGGCGTTAAGCGAGTCGTTTGTCTCTCCACTGATAAAGCCGCGTATCCCATTAACGCTATGGGAAAGTCCAAAGCCCTTATGGAAAGCGTGATCTTCGCCAATGCTCGTAGAGCTGCAGAAAAAGGCGATACGGTGGTGTGCTGTACTCGTTACGGTAACGTTATGTGCTCTCGCGGGTCTGTTATCCCACTCTTTATTGAGCAGATTCACGCTGGTAATCCCATCACCATTACGGATCCAAGCATGACACGATTCCTGATGAACCTTGATGAGGCAGTTGACCTTGTTAAGTTCGCATTCGAGCACGCCAACCCGGGTGACCTTTTCATTCAGAAGGCAGACGCAAGCACCATTGGCGATCTTGCTAAGGCCGTTCAGCAGCTGTTTGGCGATACGGGTACAAGTATCATCGGCCCGCGCCACGGAGAAAAACTGTTTGAGACGCTCATGACTCGCGAGGAGCGCCTGCGTGCCGAAGATATGGGCGGTTATTATCGCGTGGCAGCCGATATCCGTGGTCTGAACTATGACAACAAGCAGGCCACCGGAGAGGTGAGAACCATGACCGACGAGGCCTATACGTCCCACAATACCAACCGACTGGATGTTGAGGGCACTGTGAAAAAAATCATGACCGCCGAGTATGTACGTGAAGAGCTCGACGGCATCCGCCACATCTAAAGGAGGGCTAGATGATTTATAGATTCCCGTTGCGTGACGTCAAAGACATGCTGCTCAATCAAATTGGCACTAATTTCTTTAAGTCAATTGATGACGAACGTCTGATCACTAAGTATATGGAGCGAACGCTCGAGAGGCTGGAGCGCAATATCTCCGCTAATGACAATAAGTATTACTGGAGGCTCAATGCAGCAGGGGAACGTGAAGCTTACTTCGATCCGTTGCACACTTGCCATTGGATGCTGTTTCTGTACCTGACGGCTAACACTATTTTCCGAGAGGAAAAAGACAATCCCACTGCAGCACGTATTGTTTGCGACAAGATCTACGGTCAAATGAAGACGGTTTCGGGTTGCGATTTGTATTACGAAGTTGAAATGCCTGAGACTTTCACCTTCGATCATCCGACCGGCTCTTTCATGGGTCGCGCAACCTACGGAGAGGGCTTCTCGTTTACTCAGGGGTGTACAGTCGGCAACATTAACGAAGTCTACCCGGTCATCGGCCGTAACGTGCAAATGTGTACCGGTAGCAAGGTGCTGGGCAATTCTCACATCGGTGACAGCTGCCTGATTGGAGAAGGTGCCGTTGTAAGGGATGAGGATGTGCCTGCAGGGTCCGTCGTCTACGGCAAAACTCCGAATTTGAAGATTAAACCCAGAAACTAATAGTACCGTCAACAGGAGGTTTGACATGAAAGAACTCGCGATTAACGGCGGAGAACCTACTAGCCCCAGGGTTTTGGGCTATGGCCACCAGGATATCAACGAGGACGACGTCAAGGCAGTAGAAGATTGTCTGCGTGGTGACTACCTTACCTGTGGTCCTGCGACTGAAGCCTTTGAGGAGTCCATTAAGTCTGCCACTGGGGCAAAATATGTGACTGCCGTGGCAAACGGCACCGCGGCTCTGCACGTGGCATGCCTTGCCGCGGGAATTAAACCCGGCGACGAGGTGATTGTGTCGCCCATCACCTTTGCGGCATCTGCTAACTGTGTGCGTTACTGCGGTGCTACGCCCGTATTTGCGGATATTGACCCTAAGACTTGGAATATCGATCCAGCCTCAATCCGCGAGAAGTTGACCGTTAAAACGAAAGCAATTGTAGCTGTGGATTTTGGCGGCGTTCACGTCGACTCCGACGAGATTCGCAAGATCTGCGACGAGAACGGCCTGACTTTCATTGAGGATGCCGCCCATGCAATGGGCACGTTCCACAATGGTCGCGCAGTGGGCACCATCGCAGACATTACGACTTTTAGCTTCCATCCGGTAAAGACCATCACCACTGGTGAAGGCGGTGCCGTAGCAACGAATGATCCCGAGCTGGGCAAGATGATTGAGCTTTACGCCAAGCACGGCATTACGCGAAACCATGATTTGATGCGAGAGACAGACCAGGGCGGTTGGTACTATGAGCAGCTGGTCCTGGGCTACAACTATCGCATAAGCGATATCGAGGCATCTCTTGGCGTTAGCCAGATGAAGCGACTCGACCAGTTCGGCTCTCGCCGCAAGGAGCTCGTTGCCTTCTATAACGAGCAGTTCTCCAAGATTCCGGAGGTACAGTTCCAAATTGACGTCTCGCCCGATGATACCGTTCGTCATCTGTATTGCCTGAAGTTTGACACTGAGGCACTTGGCGTTACTCGTCGTTGGATCTTCGATGCCTTGCGCGCTGAGAACTTAGGTGTCAATGTTCACTACCTGCCCGTATACTTGTTGCCTTATTACAAGGACCTGGGCCACGGCCGCGGCGACTGTCCCAATGCCGAGGATTACTATGATCGCTGCGTAACGCTTCCGCTGCACTGTGGGCTCTCAAACGAGGATGCGCAGCTCGTTGTCGATGCAGTTACAAAGGTCGTTGAGTGGTGCCGCGCCAATAGGGGTGCGAAATAATGCCCTCTAGTGTTTGCATCATTACTGCTCGTGGCGGCTCGAAGCGGATCCCTCGCAAGAACGTGCGTGAGTTCTGCGGCAAGCCCATGCTGGCGTACTCGGTCGAGACTGCGGTTGCGAGCGGCGTCTTCGACGTCGTAATGGTCTCAACCGACGACGATGAGATTGCCGACGTGGCTAGGAAATATGGAGCCGAGGTTCCCTTCATGCGCAGCGAGGCCACGAGCAACGACTACGCCACGACGGCTGATGTGTTGCGCGAAGTGCTCTCCGATTACGGCAAGTGCGGCGCTGAGTTCGACACCATGTGCTGCCTGTACCCGACGGCACCCTTCGTTCAGGTCTCTGAGCTCAAGGAGGCTTCCGCCATGATCGAGGCGGGGGCCTCATCCGTAATCCCTGTTACCTCGTTCGATTTCCCGCCTCTGCGCGGCTTCAGGGTGGGTGAGGACGGCTCACTCGAGTATGCCTTCCCCGAGTTCGCCCAGACCCGAAGCCAGGACCTCCCTGAGATGGTTCACGACTGCGGGAGGTTTTACTTCGCGAAGGTCGCGTCTTTCCACGAGACCGGCAGCTTCATCACCAATAATATGAGATTTCTGCGCATACCCAGCAGGCTCGTACAGGACATCGACACTCCCGAGGATTGGGAGCTTGCCGAGCAGAAATATCGGGCCATGACCCAGGAGGACTAGACAATGAGACTATTCGAGACCATAGAGCGCGGCGACGTCTACTTCATTGCTGAGATGAGCGGCAACCACGGCGGGAGCGTTGACAAGGCAATGGAAATCGTTCGCTCCGCCGCTGAGGCAGGCGCGGATTGTCTGAAGCTTCAAACCTACACCGCCGACACCATCACCATCAACTGCGACTCGCCCGACTTCCAGACGACGCCTGGCGGTCTGTGGGAGGGTAGGACGCTCTACGACCTCTATGAAGAGGCGCACACCCCCTGGGAATGGCAGGCCGAGATTAAGGAGGAGTGCGAACGCTTGGGCATGGACTTCCTGTCCTCCGTCTTTGATCCGACCTCCGTTGACTTCCTCGAGTCCATCGGCTGCGAGATGTACAAGATTGCTTCGCCCGAACTTGTCGACGTGCCACTTATCCGTTACACCGCCTCAAAGGGCAAGCCCATGGTCATTTCCTGCGGGATGGGCACCGCGGACGAAATCGCCGACGCCGTTAACGCCTGCCGCTCTGTAGGCAACGACCGCATCGTACTGCTGAAGTGCACGAGTGAGTACCCCGCCGTCTACGAGGACATGAACATTGCCACCATGGCAGACATGCGCGACCGGTTCGGGTGCGCCGTTGGCCTTTCTGACCACTCCATGGGCTGGGGTGTCGACGTGGCTGCGGCCACGCTGGGAGCGAGCGTCATAGAGAAGCACTACTGCATCTCCCGCGAACAGAAAACTGTGGACTCGGAGTTCTCAATGGAGCCTGCCGAGTTCAAGGCGATGATCCGCGACGTTCGACTCGCGAAGGCATCCATCGGCCACGTCACCTACGAGCGCACCGAGAAGGAGGAGAAGGGCCTTCCCGGCCGTCGCTCCCTCTATGCGGTGAAGGACATCGCGCGCGGCGAGGCTTTCACCAACGAGAACGTGCGGAGCATCAGGCCTGCCTACGGAGTAGCACCCAAGCACTTGGATGCGCTGATCGGTCACGCGGCACAGCGCGACATTAAGTTCGGAGAGCCCATCATCCAGGCCGATCTGGAGAGCTTGTAGCGGGCGAGCTGAGGAAAAGGAGAACGGTTTGACCAAGAAATGTCTTGTAATAGGCGCCTCGAGCTTCATTGGTGTCTATGTCGTGGATGCACTGCTCGACGCTGGTTACGAAGTAGTCGGCACGGGCAGGAACCGGCGATTCGCGGGCCACTACCGAAAGCTTGGCGTCGAGTACATTCCCCTCGACCTCAATGACCCATCTGGCATAGGTGCCCTCCCCACCGACTTCGACTTCGTAGCCCATCTGGCGGGGAGGCTGCCTGCAAACTCGGACTTCGACCTGTCCACTAAGGACGACGCCGCTGAATATATCAGGACGAACGCCCTGGGAACCGCATTGCTTCTCGAGTGGGCGCGCAAGAACGGCGTGCGCCGCATAGTTTCCACCACTTCCTACGCAGACGTCCAGAACAGGTGGAGTGCTTCGGAGCCCGTGCGCGAGGACTGGCCGCGGAACTTCAGGCTGGACGGCGACCACGCCGCCTACGTTATCTCGAAGAATGCCTCCGCGGACCTGCTTTTCTACTACAACGAGCAGTACGGCATGAGAAACTGTGTCTTCAGGCTTCCCCCAGTTTACGGCTGTGGTCCTCACGGCTCGCTCAGGGTCAACGGCGCTGTCAAGAAGTCGGGCATTGGTCTTTTCGTCGACAAGGCGAAGATGGGCGAGGGCATAACCGTATTCGGCGATGCCGACGCGGCGGTCAGAGATATCGTCTACGTCAAGGATGTCGCGCAAGCATTTGTAAAAGCGGGAAAGAGCGAGTCAGCCTCTGGCCTATACAACATCGGCTCAGGGCGCGCGGTTTCCCTCCGCGAGCAGGCGGAGGCGATAGCCGAAGTCTTTTCGGGAGCCGCTGGCACTTCCGAGGTCTGCGTCGACGAAACCAGGCCGAACGGTATCCAGCCCTACTCGTTCGACATATCCCGCGCGGTGTGCGATTTCGGCTATGCTCCTGCTTTTGCCGATTTCCGTGATTTGATGGCAGACTGGAAGGTTGAGGAGGAGAGAGGCGTGATGCCCGCGCTGTTTGATGCTACCCTAAAACCGAGCGGGGGTCTCCTAGACTAGGGGGCGTACCGGGCACCCTCTCTTTTAACCCTCGTGCCTGGAAAAAGCGGCGGGATGCACATGGAATGCTGCATCCCGCTCCCCTTCGGCCGAGTTTCGCTCCGGCGATTTATCTCCTATAACGTCGCGAGGACCTATGATTGGGTTTCGAACCCTTGGTATATGGGCAAATTTGCTGGGTCTGCAGTGCCGACCCCTGGGACGCACCGCGGGTATTTCGAGAACGTCTTAGTGAATCACGAACAGGTTTTCTTCGCGGTTTGCGTTAGCGAGTTCTTTATCGGCAACGCCGGCCATAAGTACTTCGAAAGCGCTTGCTGTGAGTGTTGGTATTACATTGTGAATGAGTTACAGCGTGGCAAGGGCTACGCCAAGGAGATTGTTAACCTTCTCTGCCGCGTAGCGTTCTCTATCGAGGGCGTGGTTCGCGTTAAAGCCAGCGTGCTTAAAACGAACCCCAAGAGCTCGAAGGCTCTTCTTTCGAACGGATTCACCGAACGCGGGAGGTTCGTCGACGAGAAGAAAAGGGTATTCATAATGTATGAGAAACGAAATTGGCAAGATGAAAATGGTGAACACTTCACGAAGGAAAGTCTTAATACGCACTGACGCCAACCCGGTGATTGCGGGAGGTCACGTCATGCGTTGCCTTTCCGTGGCCGACGCACTCGCGGGCCTTGGCGCTGATGTCTCATTTGTCCTCTCGGACGGCAACTCCGTCCAGCTCATCGAGTCCCGGGGCTTCGCAACGTCCGTTCTCGGGTCCGACTGGAGAGATATCAGAGATGGGGCCGATGAGCTTTGTCGTCTCTGCAACGACGCCAAACTTCCAATCGTCCTTGTTGACACCTACTCGGTGTCTAGGGAATTCGTCGACTGCCTCGCTCAGCACGCCAAGGTATGCTATCTCGGCAGCAAAGACGGAGATCTCGGCAAACTTTCCCTTATCATTAATTACTCGACTTGTATCGATGAGGCATTCTACGAGGAAACATATGGTGATCGTGGGACGAAGCTCCTTTTCGGTCCCAAATACGCACCGCTTAGACCATGCTTCGCCAGCGCATATCGTGAATGCAGCGCCGAGATTGAACACGTTCTCGTGACTACGGGAAACACGGATCCTCAGGGTTTTCTCCCCACTTTCTTAGATGTGGCTCTTTCCGACAAACGTCTTTCCAACATCACCTTCACAGTGGTAGTAGGCAGAATGGTCTCTGACGATGTCACTGCAAAGGTTGAGCTTATTGAATCGAGAAGCTCTAGGGTTAAGATGCTTCGCGCTGTCACTGATATGGCTGGGCTGATGGGTCAATGTGATGCCGCCGTCTCTGCAAATGGCACGACGGTGTACGAGCTTTTCGCTGCAGGTCTTCCCTCTGTAACTTTTGCGATGGTTGAGGAACAGGTGCAGAGCGCTGAGTCTCTCGCGAAACTAGGGGCTGTGGAATACTGCGGACTCATGGGCAACGAGCCGCACGCCACCGCAGTTGAAAGCGTTAATCGGCTCGAGGATCTCGTCGCGTCTCATGACAGGGCCGTAGCCCTTGCGACTCGTGCACACGCTCTCGTAGACGGCTACGGCGCAAATAAGATAGCTAAGGAGATACTCTCGCTATGACAAACGTAGATCAACGCAGGACAGTAGTAATGCTCGGCGGAAGCAGACTGCAGGTTCCTGCCATCGAGGCGGCGCAGAGACTCGGATTCCGCGTTGTATGCGCCGACTATGATCCCGATGCGGTGGGCTTTAAAGTCGCCGACGTCTCATCGCTTACGAGCACGCTCGACGTCGAAGCTGTGGAAGCGCTCGCCCGCGAGGAACAGGCAGACTTCGTGATTACATCCACGAGTGACGCTCCCGTAAGGGTAGCGGCCCTCGTCTCCGAGAGGCTCGGGATCCCCACCGGCATTTCGTCAGTCGACGCAGTATGCGCCACGCAAAAGGATGCCATGCGGAGAAGGCTCGCCGATCACGGAGTGCCCATGCCCGAGTTCGAAGTGTGCAACAACGCTGATGAGTTCGGACACGCCTTGGAGCGCTTCGGTTACGACTGCATCGCGAAACCCGCGGATTCCGCCGCTAGCCGCGGCGTGAAGCTCATTACTCCCGAGGACCGTGCGACGTCAGCGACTGAGCTCTTCGGCCTCTTCCGCAGCTTCTCCCGTAAGGGAACTGTAATGGTCGAGCAGCGCGTCACCGGTCGTGAGGTGAGTGTGGAAGGCATGACAGTTGATGGCAAGACGACCATTCTGACCATCACCGATAAGCTAACAACTGAGCCGCCTTTCTTTGTCGAGCTTGGCCATTCTGAGCCCTCAAGACTTCCAATTGAGGCCCAAGAAGCCATTCGCGAAGTTGCGAAAAAGACCATCGATGCTATCGGCATCGTGACTGGACCTTCGCATACGGAGATCATGCTCACCGACGAGGGTCCGAAGGTTATCGAGATGGCTGCACGACTTGGAGGCGATTTTATTACTTCCAAACTCGTACCGCTGTCGACCGATCTCGATTTTGTTGAGGGAACCGTGGCCGCAGCTCTTGGGCTGCCGTTTGACTTTGAGGTAAAGGCGCATCGTGGGTCGGCAATTCGCTTTATCACTGCGGATCATGCTGGAACGATATCCTCCATTGATGTGCCGGATAATCTCTGCCACACTGAAGGCGTTGAGGAAATCGAGCTATACCTTAAGCCCGGAGACTCTATTGAGACGCCGCACTCAAGTAACGACCGAATCGGACATGTTGTATGCAGCGGCGATAACGCCGATGAAGCTGCGGCACGAGCTGAATGGGCACTTGGGCAGATTAGAGTAAACTTGAGCTAGCGAATTGTGGTATTGGTGTTAGGAAAGCATTATGGATTTATCAAATATTGCGCCGTATATCGTTTCGATAATTGCCGCGATAATTTCCGGCATCAGCTCTTATTTGGTAGCTCACAACAAATCAGTTTCGGAAATTCAAACACTCAAGGAATCAAATGAGCATGAAATCGCAAAACTCATGAAGCAGCATGAAGTTGATTTGGACAGCTTAAAGGAGACCCATAGGCTTGAAATGGAGAAACTCGAAGCGGAGCATAGATATTCCCTCGAGCTGGCGAACTCCAACGCGCAGAACGAAATGAGCAAGCAGCTGATGGGATCCTTTGTCGGCAACATGATGGCAGCGCCACAAATGCAGGATCTCTTTGCAAGCGCTCTTGCTAATTCAATTAAGAAGGGCCAACAAGAGTAGAGACTAAAGACGAAAGTGCTATCTATCAGCTCGACTGGTAACGCTAACAACTTTGAGCCCGGGTGCTATGTTGCTTGACGACAAAGCACCCGGGCTTACTTGTACGGAGCGTCTAAGCTGCGGAGCGATTGTTTCTTTTGGAGCAAGCAGTGCTATTCGCCCAATTTCTCCTCCTTGCTGGAGAACCTTTCGAATAGTCCCACTATTTGGAAGCTGAATCAGAGAATCCTGAATACAGAGCGATAATCATGCTGTTGTCAAATGCGTTTTAATGGCGGAGGAGATAATGGATCTTACAAATCTACCTGAGTATATCTCAGCTATTGTCGCAATCATCGCATTGTTCATTTCTTGTTACCAAGCTCGTCTCAGTAATAAACAGTCTCTATTTAATCGACGTTTAAATATTTGGATAACCGTCGATAAACTCATGAGCGTTTACGCAAAAAACGCGAAGAACTTGGAACATGGTGACGAGCCGCAAATGGCTATCGGCCTACTATTTGAATTGCTGACTAACACAACGTACCTGCAATCAATCTCAACCTCAATTAATAAGGTGTTAGATGCTGATCTTCAGCTCAAACTGCATTTAAAGCTTGATGAAATGAGATCGCTCGCCATGGAGGCGAGGTTTTGCTTCAAAGGAAAGAGTGGAGAGGCAATTGCCGAATTCATAGAAGCTTATCAATCCCTTTTATTTTCAATTTATCAGTATCAGATTCTATTAAATAAAATGTCTCAGAGTGCAAAGGTATATCAATGGACGCTTGAACAGGCTTCTGAACAGTTACATGAGCCCGAACAACGGCAAGATCTCTTTGAGAGAGAAAACGCTCTTGCCGCTTCATACAAGACTCTATGTCAGCAAAACAAGCGGGGTGCAATTCAGCGGCAAATACAACTAGCAGGTCCTATATGGCGCTGAGAGATTCGATGGTTTACATGTTGATTTGTAGCAGCACTCCTTATCTACCGATAGTCCAAGCAAGCTATCTCATGACGTAGTTTGAATGCACCTGGTAGTTCATTTGATGACCTTCACCTGCCGTTGGAGAACTTTTAGGATAGATGTAATTACTTTAAGGATATGCCTCACGGGGGCATGATTAAGTCTACTTAAACTGACAAGCTCATAGCGGAGACAGGGCGTACGCGTGAGACCTATTTAGTGACATCTGGGGAGTGCGATGGCCCTGTTTCTCACAGACTTCAATATAATAGGCGCATTTTAACTGGCTCGTATTAGTTACGTAAATCCGAGCCAGAATTAAGGTATAAGCAATCGGGTCGGTAATACTAGGTCGTCAACCCTGATGGTTTCGCACAGCGCGAACCGGTCCTGGTAGCCGGTTACCGTGGCGAGCGACTTGCGACAATGCTCGAGAACGGTACCCGTGAGGAAGGTAACCCCCTGTCGCAGCAGCGGCAGTGCCATCTCGGTACCTCGGCCGCGATAGACCCGTCCCTCTAGGCGCCGTGCGCGCCGCGCTCCTAGTACTCCGGGTCCGGCAGATAAGCCGCGGCGTTCTCGGCGAGCTTGCCGACACCGACCTCATCGCGGCAGCGCCTCTCGTCGACGGCCTTTCTGAGCAGCAAGAACTCGTCGGCGGTGAGGACCGCCACAAGCTCCCCGAAGGGGTTCTCTCTTCCCATATAGATCTGCCCCATGTGCCCGACCCCCCAGAGGGGTTTGTCACCAAACATAGATTCGTGTGGGCACTCGGACAAATTATCTGTTTGGCTGGGAAGAGCATGGCATTCGGGGGCCTTTCGGTCCCCGAATTATCACCTGTTATCTAAGCTGTAAGAAACGCAGTGAAATTAGTCGGCAAAGACCTTTGAAGTGTAGGGTATATTTGATTTGATTGGTTTCATTTCATAGGAACAGCCAGGTGAGGTTTTGCGATTATTCTTTTGGAATTTAGCTCGCAAGAGTCTTGCAGATCTTATTTACGCCGCTATTCAATTGAATGACGTTGACGTGGCGGCTTTTGCCGAGGTTGACCAATTTGACTTTCAGCGATTGGCCGAGCTGCTTGATGATCATTATCAAACAGTGGAAACAATTGATGGAAAAGTGAAAACGAGTATGCTTGTCAAGAGAACAATTCGCTGGCAAGAAGCCTCTGCGGTGGTAAATAATCTTACCTGCACTTTGAACCTTGACGATATCCCCGTGAATATCTCAGTTGTCCACCTGCCGGACAAGCGCAATGATCCACTGGGTCATCATCGCGAAAGAACTATCCAACAACTCGTGAGCGAACTGAATACAATAAAAAAGTTGCACCCCGGCAGTGTTAACATGCTTTTAGGTGATTTTAATTGCAATCCATTCGACCCTGAAATGGTAAAGCTCAATTCATTAAACTCGACCTTTTTTAAAGAAGTTGCAATGAGACTAAAAGTCAGAAATAGTGATGGTTCTGCTTTTCCAATAATGTATAACCCTGCGCTAGAATTTTTATCAGAGTCCAATTCTAATCAGGGTTCATTTTATTGGAGCTCGGGAGACTGCACTTATTATTGGCATTCTCTCGATCAAATCGTTGTAGATTGGCAACTGGCTGACTGCATTGTCGATTGTCGCTATCTTCATCAAATTGGCGATACTAAACTCATTGTTAAATCACAGCCGTGCTCAAAATATAGTGACCATTTGCCACTTTTGGTAACCATGGAAATGGGGGATTGTCATGGTAGGTAAAGAAAATTTCTGGACGGACATAATTGATCAACCCTTGACGAATTCTGCCGAGAACGTCGAATCGATCATGCAGGGACAGTGCGAGGATGTAAAAGCTGCATCCCGAGGTCTGATTGAAGCTCGTTTTGTCAAACTTGCTTTTACCACCAAAACAACAGGCAGTATGTGGAGCACTCAAGAAATGAAGCTGCAATTCGGTAGCCCAAAAACAATAAAAGTAGAGAAAACCGCCTTGAAGCTCAGCGATGTTAACGACTCTTATTCGCCTTCCGATTATGCTTTTGATATTTTCACGACGCAGTACAAATTCAGGATCCTAACAATGAAATTAGGCGCCGTCTATCCAATTGAATTAGTCTTAGATGAGGACATATTCTGTCAAACAAGGGATTTGTACCCCGATGGAATTGCAGTTTCCAAGCATAAAGGGTCAATTGTTGTTCAAAATGACAACGAGCTTAAAGGTTGCTTGGAAATTATCATTTCTAGGAATGAGAAAATGAAGTTTATCGTCCATAAGATGATTGAATCGGAAAGCGCATTGCATGCAGATGCTAATGATGAATAACGCGAACTCATTACTATCTAGGGATTCATTTAGTCTTCAGCTCATAATAGAAGAAGGCATATTTCTCGGACGATTGCTGGACCAACATGAACGATTTCCAGATAATTCTCCGTGTCTCATACTCACGGCATTACCTTTTCTAACAATTGCAGAACATGATGCAATTCCCTTTCTCAATAGAAAGTTGGGGCTTGGTCTACCCACAGAAGATGCGCGACTAACTTCTATAAGACATATGACTAAGTCTCTAGACTCAAAGCATTTTGATTTTGAAGCCTATTCTTGCCAAGCAAATAAGGTGATCGAACACCTCAACAAGCAGTTTTACCTCTTTAACAGAAAGACGGGATCTTGGATCGATTGGGGGAGAACAAACGTTGGCATTTCTTATTACGAAGATGCCCCCATTTATGCTAGCTACTCGTCTACCCACCTGTTTACACAGGATAGCCCTGACCTATTAGGCACAGACGAACATAAGTATGAGGACCAAATTGGATTTTCGACAGGGAAGTCCGGGAGGGTCCTTTTGGAATTCGCAAAGAGCTATTTCCCGTCACCGGAGATGTATCAAACCCATCGGTTTCACGTAAAAGCAAATGACTGGAAATATGGAAAACTAACTGCATCCCTAGAAAAGCAGGGCATTCATGACGATTCAATTTTCTTTTTCTTTTCTGAACTCCTTATGTTACTAAGCTCAGTATGTGCACTGAGATCCGCGGGTTATTTCAACGATGCGGCATGGCTGAAGTATTCCTCCCTAACACTAGATCACGCTTGGAGAGCCATTGAGCGCTTCTCTGGTTACCATCGTAAAAAGGGGGATAAGTCAACAATTCCAACTGACTTTTTAAATTCTGTCAGTAGACTCTTAAATCGAGATGAAAAGAAGTTTATTAATAAGACACATCCGCTACGTAACGCCATGATGCATTACGACTTTATCGACAAAATTGTTCCTATAGAGGTGGATGGTTCTGACCCTTGGACCGTTATGAGCGTAGCTTCTGAAACAGTTGCTGGAATGTCAGCTCTTGAATACGGATGTTGAACTGTTTAGGGTGAGAGACAAACTGATAGATTCAATTTCTGAATTAATATCATTTCCGAACTATAATCCGTTTAAAAGTCCACTAGGATGGCAATAATGACTAGCTCTTTATTCTGATCTTTGAGTCCAAATCACCCAGATCTTTAATTCATACTGTCTGGCCTACCGGCTTAAGAAGAAACCCAGTTCCAACAACTTTCTTTCCGATTCCATTCGGAGCGTCATAAGACATACGAAGGCCAAGGGCGTTTTCATGCTGGCTTTAAACAACCCTTCCATTCACCGACTGGCAAAACGATTTACACCTAATTCCCGGCACTGTTCAGGGACATTTTCTTTGTTTGTGCCTTGATCTCGCTAAACTGATAACTGCTGCTACCAGGGCATTTTCTGGTGCACATTCTATTGGCTCCTGCGAAGATCGGAGCGGGTATGTTTGCTGCCGAGTCCCACACCAGCTGTCATCATATGGCGATCGTTGCCATGGCCTGCCTATGCGTTTTGCTGGGCGGGCCTTCTTATGCCGCGGGCGCGGAGAGCCTCATCATCGCGGGCGCGACGTACTACGAGCCGGGCGTGTCGGGCCCCGGTTGGGCCTGGACCGATGCCGACCACCTGGAGCTTAACGGCTACGCAGGTGAGGCCATCGGGGCCGAAGGCGACCTGGTGCTAACGCTTGCCGGGCAAAACTCCGTGACGGAATCGCATGCGCCCGATGCGGACATCACGCTGTGCGGCATGGAGGTGTGGGGCAACCTGACACTTCGCGGTACCGGGACCCTTACGGCGACGGGCTCGCAGTGCGGGATCCACGTCTCGCAGGCGCTCGTGGTGGACGGCTGCACCGTCGATGCCCGGGCGGACGGGGCCGATATTACGGACGAGGCGATCGCCGGCGTGATCGCAGGCGACATGACCGTGCGCGGCGGCGGGCGCGTCGTTGCCGCGGGCGCCGGGTCCGGAGCGGGCGTGCGCGCTTACGGTGTGTATCTGCAGGATGCGGTCCTTGGCGATGGCGCGGCCGGCTGCCGGCTTTCCGTCGACGCCTCGTGGCTTGATGCGGCCGGTGCCGACGGCGGCGTTGCGTGCTTGGGCGGGTCGCTTGTGTCCGCGCGATTTGTGATGCCCGCTGGCGGGATCTTTGGTGCTGGTGGCGTGGTGGATGCCGTTGGGGACGTGGCCCTGCGCGTTGTAATTGAGCCCGAAGTTGCTACGCCTCCGGCGGGGGAGACCGACAGGGGCGAGGTACCGGGCGATAACGCGGACAAGTCTCCCGCCGACGCTAATCCCGCTGCCGAAGAGCCCACCACAGGGCCCACAGCAAAGCCCGCGCTGAAACCCGCGGCCACAACAACCAAGACAACATCGACAGTAACCAAGACCACGGTCGCCAAAGTCTCCAAACCCAATGCTGCCGCCGCGACAACTGCGGCACTCCCCAAGACCGGCGACAGAAACTGGATTGCCGCTTCCTTAACGCTTTTCATTCTGGGGACAGTGCTCCTGGCAGCCGTATATCGTTGCTAATGCCCCCGTTTAAGTGAGACCAGGGGAGGGATGAATGAAGCTATTGCAGAAGTCTTTAGCCTTCTACTAAATAAATTCCTAGGATTGGTGCCGTATCAGCTATCGCTGCGACGGCACTATTTTGTTCAGCTCGACTGCCTCTCGAACTGTTACCGATGTTGAGCCTTACACCCCATCTGCCAGAGCGATAAGATAATTGCAATCCAAATGCTGCCGTTTGTAAAGCTTCTTATTCCACTAAAGGATTGATATATGTCTAATGAAACTAAAATTGAGGTTGAAGATGTAGCCTCGTATATCAAATACATCAACGGACTTTCACCAACAATAAATGGTGACGCCCACACAATTGAGTCTACATTTGTGTTTCGTGGACAAGGATCCACTAAGTTTGATCTTGTTCCGTCAATCGGAAGAGACAGCTATCGGCGTGAACCGGGATCGAACATCATTTCCCCTCTCATAGGAAGCCTTACGCACGAGGCGGATATTATTGAAACTGTCTGTCGCATAATGCCAAATGTCTTCAAGCGAGATTTGCTTCCGATCGATCTTTTAGCCTGTCTTCAGCACTACGGAGTCCCCACCAGACTATTAGATGTCACTTCAAACGCACTTGCCGCCCTCTATTTCGCCTGCGGCAATCCTGGTGACGTGGGCGAAGTATTTATCTTTAGGCGACCGGGAGGGGATAAGCGGGAATATCCCATCTGCCAGGCAATTGCGGACTCTTGGCATCTGTTTATGAACTCAAAGCTTCTGTCTCGTTTTGCCTCACTTGCAATATCAAGACCATACTTTGACTATCAACGTGATCTAGTGCTTTCAATTTACCCTGAGCCAACTGATCAGGCAAAATGGTTTAAGAAGTGCTGCGAAGATACATTATTTGTCTACGGAACTAGATATCTTGATAGACAAGCCGCTCAGTCCGGCCAATATATTCTTTTCCCAAATGACATTCGTGGTAAGGATTCTTCTTTGTCGTTTGATGGCTTAATAAGTCCACTGCCCAAAGACAGTCCCGTGATAGCCGGTCGTTGCATAGTGCCATCTAATAGGAAAGCATCAATACTGAACGAGTTGAGTAAACTTGGCATTACCGAAGCTTCGCTCTTTCCCGACAGCATTGAGAAGAGATGCGCCGGCATAGTGAGTGAGATTAAGAGACACCGTTACTGAAGATTGCTCTTAATATAAGTGTAGAGAATTATGCTTCAGCCATTATGTTATACGTCCTTACAAGATCTATAGCTTAAAGTCTCAATTTAAAACCGATATTTGTTCAAAGCTAACAAATATCGGTTTTAAAACTATATAATTGTTCTTGTTATTTAAGGTTGTGTGTGAAAATTCGATTTATTTGAGAAGGATTCTAAAGATGATCCTCAATTTTTCATTTAAGAACTTTCAGAGCTTTCGAGATGCTCAACAGTTCTCGTTTGAACCGATTTCGAGCAAAAAAGAACTTGGGCCCGTGCGAGTGGCTGCGGTTTACGGCGCAAACGCGTCAGGCAAATCAAATTTCCTAAATGCTCTTTACTTTGTCTCTTACTTTGTTCGTACAGGTTATGCGACAGGCGATGCGAATTCTCAAATACCCATCGTCCCCTTTTTACTTGACTCAGAGTCGCGATCAAATGACACAGAATTCTCGATAGATTTTATCGCCAGCAATTTGAAGTATGAGTTTTCATTTGGTGTAAACAAAAATGAGGTTACTTATGAGAATCTCACCGTGTATCGATCAAAACAGCCGTCCCTCCTCTATGACCGCTCTTCGATAAACGGGAAACAGTCAATTAAATTTGGTAGCACCTTTACAGGCGCCAAAAAACAACTTTGGGATATCACGCGCAATAATTCTCTGTTCTTATCTGCCGCCGCGGCGGCTGGTAGTGATGTAATTCAACCCGCATTCTCAGCTCTTTCCAATGACATCAATCTCTATGATGCAACGCATTATCTTGCAGAGCTCGCTACCATAAAAAAGCTGTTTATCAACGATGACGCTCGAGCTCAGATGCTATCTCAGCTCATTAAATATGCTGACATTGGAATTGACGGCATGGATGTCCGTCAATCGGAAGGCGTCATGGGTTTAAAAGACTCACTCATTGGACTCGATGAGATTTCGGAAGAGGCACGTAATAAAATTGCAGAAGACTTTAAATGGTCGTTCGCTTATGACCTGTTCTTCCACCATAATGGCTCGGGAGATGGCTTTTGGCTGGACTCCGCCCATGAATCGGAGGGCACAAAAGCTGCGCTGGCGTTTTTCTCGGTAGCCTTACGTTCTTTAAGCAGTGGGGCCACAACAGTAATTGACGAGCTTGATTCGAGCCTTCATCCTACGCTCCTGCGCGACTTCGTCTCACTGTTCGCCGATCCCGACACAAATCCAAAGGGCGCGCAGCTAATCTTCTCGACCCATGATGTCACCTTGATGACGCGAACCAGCCCTATGGAAGAGGTGCTTGAACGTGACCAGGTCTGGTTTGTGGAAAAGGACTCTGAAGGTGCTTCGCAATTAATTGCTGCGATGGAGTATTCGCCTCGTGCAAATGAGAATCTGGGGCGCAATTACTTAAACGGTGTCTATGTGCCGCTGCCCAACCCAAGTTTTCATCAACTTGTGGCCCGACTCATGAAGGAAGGCGCTGACATAAATGGCTAAGGCTGAAAGGAGAGGGCTTGCTCGCGGCCGCAAAAAGCAAACAAGAGCCAAAAGAAAGCGCCACCTAATTGTGTCCAATGGCAAGGTGACCGAAACCGAATACTTCAACCACTTAATTAGTGAAATGGACGTTCGCGGAAGCGTGCGTTATCGGCATATTGACGGAGACCCCTTGAAGGTCGCCAAGCAGCTTTCGCGAGAGCTCGATTCAGATAAAAAGGCCGTTAAAGCAGGTGAAATCGAAGCATTGAGTTCCGCATGGATCGTAGTCGATTCAGATGAGTTCAGAAACCTAGCCGCAGCAGAACGAGAAGCAAAGACAAAAGGGGTTAGGCTCGCGATCTCCAATCCATGCTTTGAAGTATGGCTTATCGATCATGTCTCACCATGCCCGGAAACTTTTGCATCGACGCCACAATGTGAGAAAAGAGCGCGCGACCTTGGCGTTCTAAAATCTACTGACCCCAACAGGTCCTCCGCGTCAAAGTTCAAGTCGGTAAATCTCGAAATAATTGACGGCAACAAGGGCCAGGCTTTGACCAATGCCGCAAAGCACAATACGGATAATAAACGTCGCGCAAGAGAAATGAACGCGGACAACGTTGCCGCCTATCAAGTATGGACAGACTTGCCTGATCTTGTAGATGACGTATTTGGGTCTGGCAACTAGTGCGATTCATCCCGCGTTAGGGGCAGGTTTATAACTCAAAAAGTTATAAACGAGGTAGCAATGCTTTGGAGCTATGTTCAACTAGATGACGGCACTCAGTTTGCCTACTCAGAGACAAGAGAAGACGGAACCGTTCGCGTAGCCGTCGAACGCCCGGTTGACTATGGCTTTGACCATGCGGATTGCTTCTTGCCTGCGGTCAAATGGTTCAACGTCGAAGGATTTACTGCTGATGACCTCAATTTCTTGACAGGATTTATTAGATCAAACGCTCCGTTTATCTTCGAACTCGTCGAACGCCAAAAAGCCGGACCGGCGGTTTCGGCGCTGGCCCTCGGACGTTCTACTGTTGAACGGAAAATATCCCATGATTTCGCCTTCCGACATATCCACCGTCGCCTCCCGCGTGCTGGCTCAATACGACGTCAGCGAAGCCTATTTATTTGGCTCGTTTGCCCGAGGTGAGCAAACGCCCGATAGCGATATTGACTTGCGCCTAGTCTGCGGCGACACCATGACGTTCGGCACGCTTTACGAACTCACCCATGAGCTCGAGAGGGAACTTGGGCGAAAGGTTGATATCGTCACCAACCCACCAGAGCACATGCGCCCGGCACTCCGCAAAAGCATCGAGCAAGATGAGGTGCGTGTCTATGAAGCTCTGTAAGCAGAACGAGGCGTTAGTGTGCTCCGGCATGATCAGCAAGTCTGAATTTTGTCGCATACTTCCGGACTCGGCGAGCCTTAGAAGCAAGTATTGAACTCAAACTCGGTTCCAAACACCCTCTTGCTATTTGAATACAGGTATCGCTCTAGCGATAGTATGTTATACTATCGCTAGAGCGATACCTGTTAGGAGACTCGCGTGGAACTGTGGCATGGTTCTCAGAAAATCATTGAGACTCCCCAGCTTGGCCTGGGGAAAATCCATAACGACTATGGACAGGGATTCTATTGCACAGAGAGCCTCGACCTTGCAAGGGAATGGGCATGCTCGCGCGATGCCGATGGCTTTGCGAATCGTTATGAACTCGATATAGCCGATCTCAAAGTTCTCGACTTGCTATCGCCGCAATATTGCGTCCTGCATTGGATAGCGTTGCTCGTTGAGCATCGTTCTTTTCGCAAAGATACCGCCATTGCCGCGGGGGCGTGCGAATATCTCCATGATCACTTTCTACCTCAGACGAGCACTTGCGACGTAATAAGGGGGTGGCGTGCGGACGACTCGTACTTTAGCTATGCCAGAGCTTTTGTAAACAATACGATCACCGTCGATCAGCTTGGACGATCTATGAGGCTCGGTAACCTGGGGGAGCAGATTGTGCTCAAAAGCGAGCGTGCGTTTAAGAGCATTCATTTTGCTGGATTTGAACGCGCGCAGCAAGCTCTGTATGGTCCATTGGCCAAGGAACGAGATGAAGCGGCAAGGGCGCAGTATCGGGAGCTCCTTGCCAAAAACCCGTTTGAGGGAATACGTATCGTCGATATCATTCGAGAGGGGATGACGGGCGATGACCCACGCCTACAGTGAGATGTATCTCGAGGATGCAATGAGAACGCTGGGCGAGGCGGTCGATTTTGCTCTCTGTGACCAAGGGCTGACTCCAGCCGAGTTGACGGCGATCATGTCGAACGCTCTTGAGATGAAACAGTTTGAGCGCGGTATGCCTCGCGTCGTCTGCGGCATGGCGGGCGACGAGCTCGCGCGCGATATTATCGCCCATGCGGGACTGACCCCCGTCAGATGTAGGGAGACCTATCCGTTCGACCGTTCGCCTCAATATTGGGCGGGGTGGGTTATGGCCTATACGCAATGGATGAGCAGCTTGGGCTTTAATAAGCTACTCGAAGTCGCTCCGCTCGATTGGATCATCGGCTCGTACCATCCGCTCCACGAGGCCTCCGAAGATAAATTCGCCCAGATTGTCATCGAAAAATGGAACAACGCCCAGGCAGACAAAAAGGGCCTCAAGGCGGCACGAAAGGCTGCCGGACTAACGCAAAAACAGCTCGCCGCCCAATCGGGGGTTAAGCTTCGCGCCATACAACTCTACGAGCAGAACCAGCTCGACCTACGCCGCGCCTCGGTTTCCTCGGCATTGGCGCTTGCAGACACCCTAAACTGCACCATCGAAGACCTCGTCTGGCAACCGATTGCTCTGGAGTACGACTCGCAGGCTATTTCGTCTGTAAAGCTATAGAGGAGTCAGACATGCCTTGGAGCTATGTTCAACAAGATGACGGCGCTGATTGCGTTGCTCAAGAAGATCATTCAACTGCGCACGTGGCAAATTCAGCATCACCGATTTTGCTCGGCGGCACCACGTCAATCGACGAAGCTATTCGGCTGACCATTTCGAACATGCCCAACGCGCTCAGGCTCTTGGAGAGCTCCTGATGGCGGACACGAAGCGGGGAGCGCATCCGTTCGCGCCGCTCGTGCTCGATGATGCCGGTTCGCTCGAAGATATGGCCGCGACCGTGATGCGCCTGCACAGCACGCTGATGACGGTCGGACGCTGCTATACAACCGACGCCACAGGCGACCGGGCCGCGCTTGAGCTTGGATGCGTCGAGTCCGTGCTTGCGGGTGCATTCTGTACGATATTCGGTCAATCGCCGGTCGATCGCTTCGCAGACATCTTTGACCAGGTCACCTACGTGGCCGAGCACATGGTCAAGGACCACATCTTTGAAGACGGTAACAAACGAACCAGCCTTGTCTTTGCGTTGTCCGTCTTAAGGTTCGCAGGCACTCCGGTCGTGCTGTCTGACAGCCCCGAACCAAAAGACAACCAGTACTACGCCTGGATCCAGGACCTCGTTTCCAGTCGCCGCACGAACAGCGAGCTAGCCGAAGAGCTGCGCTGCGGATTCGTTGCGGGCACGGGCGATCTGTCGCTCGTATAGAATCTAAGCATCCGCACGCCGGTTAATGAACTGATTGGACACCACATGGAGATCCCCAGCACCCTGTGCAGTAATGTGTACGACTTCGCGTTTTGCCCCGAGCCCTGCTACGACCGCCTTGTCGACCTCGCCGATCCCGAGGACTGGGGTCCCGGGAACCGCATCCTCAGAAACTACTTGTCGTTTTCGTTTAGCCGCGCGGTGTTCCTGACCGAGCGCGACGTGGACCAGACCGCGCCGTCCAACCTGCCGCTGGTGTTCGACGACGACCGCTGCCTATTCAACACCGGCCTGTACACGCGCCGCTACGAGACCATCTACGGTCTGTTTGAGCCCAACACCAAGCCAGACGCGCGCCAGCGCTGGTTTTTGAAGGGCTTCTTTAAGGAGAGCGACCCCATGCTGGTCTCGTTTGAGTACCTGCCGTGCCGCGTGCGCTTTGCCGAGGACCCCTCCGAGCTAGTCTTTGACTACCGCCTGCCTATCCGCTCCAACATCGACCACATTCTGGGCGATGAGGAGAACCTGACGCGTATTCCCGCCAGTCTGATGGGGGAGGGTAACTCGTTGCTGCTGCGTCGCGCCTTTGAGGGCGCCGTCGTCGAAGCCGCCCGCCGCGCCGCCGCCAACTACACGCTCGCCGTGCCGCAGTTCTACGGCGGCCGGATCCAGCTGCTCTTGCCGCTGTGCCTTACCGGCGACAAGCCCGAGCTGGCGCTGACCATCCAGCGCGAGGACGGTTTCTACGCCGCGCGCACCTGCCTCACGCTCGACATGGCCTACAACAACGCGCGACTTATCTGCCGCCCCGAGACTTCGTGGATTAAGCGGTAAATGGTGGTTTAGCTGCGGTTTTGTCGATTGCTTTGGTTGCTTTGGCTTGGCTAGCACCCACGAATTTAAAATCGGGGGCAAAAAGTTCTTGGTAAACCACGTACGGCTATGTTAGTATCTCTTTTGCCGAAAGGCGACGGGCGATTGGCTCAGGGGTAGAGCATATCCTTCACACGGATGGGGTCACAAGTTCGAATCTTGTATCGCCCACCATCTAAAGTACAGGTCAGAGGTGTTAAGCCTCTGGCCTTTTTCTTGTTGACACCAAGGGTGATTCCAAAACGAGGCTTATAGGACAAAATGTGTGTCCACGTTGGGGGCATCGGCGCAGGTCGATGCC
>CAUATU010000022.1:0-33301 GCA_958432255.1 uncultured Collinsella sp. | reverse complement strand
GTATATGTGTATTAGGGCGGAGGTGGGGGCGGAGGTGTCGATGAACGTCCGTTCTTCGGCATCGGGGTCTGCTTTCCAATCGCCCTTGGAGTCAACGATTCCCTTCTTGTAGGTCACCTTACAGTTGATCTCTCCTTTTTCGGTGTCATACGTTGGCACAACCGTGAACTTGTAGACCGAGTGGTCGTACGTGTAGTGCGAGAACTGCGAACCGTCGGTTTCCTCGCGCACATAGTACGTAAAGGTCTTGAAAGAGCCACCCGTGGAACCACCCGGGTCGGGATTATTCCTGATATCTGAGAGCGAGTACTTGAGCTCAATCGTTTCATTTCTTTTGTCCTTGAACGAAAGCGTCTGCGTCTTCTCAGAACCAGAGGTCACGGCAGTACCGATGATGTTTTTAAATTCGCTGTCTTCCGCAAGTTGAAGCGTAAACGCCTTCATCTCGCCACCCTCAACGACCTTAGTCGCCTCAGGAGTCCAGGAACGACTGGGGCACTTGTTGGTGAAAGTTGCACCACTGGTAAGCGTAATGGTAGCAGCGTTTTCGCCTTCAGCCGCTGCGATGGCTGCCGATTCTGTTTCTGACGTTTTTGCGCCAGCGCCGTCTTTTTTTACCTTTGTTACTGAAACGCTCTTGACTTCGTAATACGTGTATTTAATGCCAAGCACGTAGTGCGTCTTGCCCGTATCCTCCACAACCGTAGGATCTATTTTGTAGATAGTCTCGTCGTAAGCCACGCCCTCGTCCGTGCCCGGAACCTCTACCAAGTAGTAAACAAGATTCTCATCGGCATAAACTTCACCCAGATCAAAGGTAAAGTTTCCATCTATGTCGTTTCTCACCGTACCGACAACCGAGCAGCCATTGAGCTGAAGCTTATCTTTGGAGTTGGAGTCAAAGCTCGGAACTGTGTATAAAGGCTTGCCATTCTCGTCAACAATCGGCTTGCCATTCTCGTCAACAATCGGATTCTGCTTGAGCAGTTCGAACTCGAACTCGTCTTTCTCGAGCTTGCGGCCCGTCAGTGCCTTAATGCCGTTGAGCTTCATCTTGGGATACACACTCACATGCGTGGTGGAGCCGGCGACAACGTTTCCGTTGGTCATGATGCCGCCACCGTGGACGTTGGATGTGTTGCCCGTGATGAAGAGCTTGGCATTACTAACAGCCTGCCCTTGATCATATTCGGAAGGATTTGCATCGAGGCCAATCATGTACTTAGCTTGGGCGCCATCGTACTTGCCGATGGTCGTAGGCTGACCGTCGATCATGCCCGTCCAATTGGCAGCACCGTCGACAAGCATCTGACCCGTTACGGCTGCGATATAATTATTGCTAGTCTTCTGATCGCGAATAAGAAAAAGATCCCGGTGACCGGCATTTTTAAACCCTTCAGTTATTTCGCCTTTGCTGTCATCGTCATTGCTTTTATCCGCGTCGTCATTCTTGCCGTGGGTGCCACCCGATCGATGCTCGCCGTTTTTGTCAGTGTTGCCAAAAATCGCAATACCATCGGTGTTGGTAATCGCCGTCTCGCCGGTCGGGCAGGCGGCAAAGCCGCCGCCAAAGCCATGGGCATCATTCTTGGTAATCAGAGCGTTATATATCTTGAGGCTTGCCGCCTGAACGTTGTCGCCGTAGCCCTGGACGAATACGCCACCGCCGCCCCAGTCGTTGGTGGTATTGGTCGTATTGTTAGTGATATAAGCGTGTGAACCTTTCGGCACTTCAAACACACCAACGGTAGGCGCAGCGATACGGATACCGCCGCCCTCCGAGTTTTGCGCCACGTTACTGGCGATGGTTCCACCAGAGAACTTAAACGAGGAAAGAGCCTGACCCCAAGCGCCAGCATAAATACCGCCGCCAGCCTCAGCAGAATAGTTACCGGTAATGTAACCACCGTTAATTGTGAGATTGCCACCATTGAAAGCAGCGATACCACCGCCGCCGTGACAACCGTTGCCCTTGTGTTTATCCTCCATGCCCTGTTGCATGTAATCGAACTGACAATTGTTATTGGTCACGTAGCCATCCGAGACGGTCACATCAGAGTTCTGCGCACAGATGCCCGCGCCATAACCCGGCAAATTCTCGAACGTACCGTTACCGGAAATCGTACCACCAGTCGTACCGCCAGTCGTACCGCCAGTCATGTTAATTTTAGAGCCGTAAGCGTTCACACCGCCGCCAATGGGAGCGTAGTTGCCCGCGATCACGCCACCGGTGAGGTTAAGAGTCGCGCCGCTGTTGTTCATGGTGCCAAGTTCGATGCCTGCGCCATGGTTCATAGAGGTTGCACCGCAAACGTAGCCGCCGCTCATATTGACGATAGAACCTTCCTCGGCATAAACCAAACTGTTAACACTGTTTTTTTGATCTCCGCTATTTTGCTGTTGCGTGATCGTGCCACTCTCGAGGTTAAACGTACCAGTTTTGTAGAGATTAACGAGCTTCAGGTCGGCATTGTCACCGCATGCCACGATAGCACCCTTGATATCAACCTTATACTCTTTAAGGGTCTCGGTTGTACCGGTTCCTTTTGCGACCGATTCGGTTACGTAGTAGGTAAGTTTGTTCGGAATGTAGGAATTGTCGCATTCTATTGAAGCGAGATTGCCGTTCATTTTTTCTTGATTAACCGAGATCTCTTTCGGAGCGGTTTGCGTGCCGTCCTTGACGGTCAGCGTCGCGCCACCGGTGATACTGAACAAAGGCTGATTTGAACTCTCGTGCTTAATCTTGAAGCCATTTAAGTCCAAGGTGATCTTGGTGTTTGCCCCTTCAAGCAAAATCTCTTCATTATACTCAATATCAGCAGCTAGCTCAAAAGTAGCAGCACCGTTGTTATCGCGCAGATACGGGTTAAGGAGCTTTGTGCTCAGCTCTTCCCCGCTGCTAATTTTATGATCCGATTCATTCCCTGCGGCAAGCGCGATTGCGTTTTCACCATTAGTGTCGTCTTCGACAGGCTGCGCAGCATCCCCGACCCCTGCGTCGTCTGACGGCTGATCGGCCTCAGTGGCAATGGTGTTAGACTCGCCGCTCTCAGTCTCGTCACTATTCTGGTTTTCGGTATCCCCGTTGTTGGTGTTTTCTACATCAGTAGACTCAGTTGAGGAATCCTCCGTCACAGTCTTCTCGGTAGGAACCGTCTGACCATCGTTGGCAATGGCCTGCGAGATCGGAGGCATGACGAGCGACAGTACCAGGCTCAAAACGGAGGCTCCGCACAAAACGCCTGCCAGCACACGGCGCGTCGCTTTTTTACTCTGCTTAGTTTTTTCTGAATTCGCTTTCATCGATGTCTCCTCCCCAAGAGACCGCGATCTTGCTCTTTCACTATCAAACGTATCTGCGCAATCTGTAATTACGCACGCTTAGTAATCCATATTGTAACGATTGTTTGAACATCTGAGCAAGAAAACCGATAGTTTTGTAGCGAATTCTTAATTCTCTTGACATTTGCTCAGATTTACCTTCGTTTATTCGCTATCTATTTTTTGTTTCTACTGGTAATTTAGTTGCCCATCATTTTTTAATGGCATTAGATTTATTTGCACAACATTTTGCTCAAGAGCAAACATCCCGCTCACAGTCGAAAATCGACCGTGAGCGGTGGGTCATTAACTGGAAGGAATACCCTACCAAACTGATGAGAATATCTTAAACCCATCGGTGGTTAGAGGCGTGATGTTCAGACAACGTTATTTGAATTTTCGCGCAGATTTTCGGTATCAATTCGCCCAAATCGCCTGAGGCCGCCACAAAGGCGCCTGCCCCTTTTGTGGTGGTTCTCCCCCGGCGCTACAGCAGATGCTCCTCGATAAAGATCGCGATGCCGTCTTTGTCGTTGCTCGCGGTCACGAAGTCGGCGGCGGCACGGGTGGCGTCGCTGCCGTTTGCCATGGCCACGCCCACGCCGGCGTCAGCCACCATGCAGGTATCGTTGTCCGCATCGCCAAACACGCAGATGTCCTGGAGCTCCATGTCGTTGAGCTCCGCCACGCGCACAAGGCCGCGCGTCTTGGACACGCGCGGATCCATGAACTCGTAGAGCCGCTGCGTGGTTTGCAGAGCCGCCGCCTTAACAGTGTCATCGGCAAACGTCGACGCCCGCTCAATCACCCGCGGCATCACCTCGGGCGCCATGGTAAACATCACCTTGGGCTGCGGCTCGCGCAAGAACTCGGCAAAATCGACCACCTTGTAGGGCACGCCGTCGACGCGCGACAGGTGCTCGACGCACGCGTTGCTCTCGGGCACGTAGAACACGCCGTCTCGGGGGCAGACGGGCGTTGCCGGAAGGTCCGCCATGTGCTTGCAGATGCGCGCGATGGTCTCGCCCGGCAGCGGATAGCTCAGCTCGTTGATGTCGTGCGCGCGGTCGATGACCTCGGCGCCACCGCAGCCCACCATCACGTCTACCAGGCCTTCGATGCCCCAGAGCTCGTACATGGCCTCGGTCGCGTGGGCGTCGCGCCCGGTGCACAGGCCAAAGAGCACGCCGCGCTCGCGCAGGGCGCGGATCGCTGCCACGGTGCGCGGGGACACCGTGTGCTGGCTCGTGAGCAGCGTGCCGTCGATATCGCAGAACACGGCTTTGATGTGGCTGAAGGTGGTGTCCATGGGGGGCCTTTCTGGTTGTGCGGCGGTGTGGGGTGTATTCGTGAACGGCGTACATGGTATACCAAGGCGCAGGGGCGACCTGTCAAAGCAAAAACCACCACAAAGGTGCCTGGCCCCTCTGTGGTGGCCGGACCCGAAGGGTGGCCTGGCCCGGGGCGCAAACCATCACAACATTCGATGTTTTTCGGCAAAATCGCGATTTTCATCGAATGTTGTGATGGTTTTACTGCCTTGCGGCACAATCCAAATGATTTCGTCCAAACAGCAGCAACGCCGCAGGAACCGCCGTCACGACCATGCCTGCCCCCACGAGTGTCCGTTGTACGCCAAATGCTGCCGCCAGCCACGGTGCAACCGCCAGAGGGGCCACGCCGGCGAACATATTGCCAAAGCCCATGACCGAGTTCACACGGCCGAGTTGCTCGAGCGGCGCCGTCGTTTGCACGATGGTGTTGTGGAGCGGGTTGACGACACCCCAAGCTATGCCCAGGGCGACCTGGCCGACAAGGGCCACACCCACGTACGGCGTCCCCACATAGAGCAGGCTTCCCAGGCCCACGGACATAAGTGCCACGAGCAGCGTTTTTAGGTTTACCAAGTGCGGCGGCAAGCGGAGCGCGAGCACGGCACCCAGCACCGCGCCCACGCCCGAAGCCGACGAGAGCCAGCCCATCCACTCAACGCCGACGCGTAGGACATCGCGATAGAAAAACGACTCGAGCGGATCGAAGGCTCCGTAGCCAAAGTTCGAAAGAAAAATGATGCAGAAAAGTAGCGCGAGGACGCTGTTGGTGAAGACTGTCTTGATGCTGGCTGCGAAGGTGGCGCGGGTGGATGTGCTGGGGTTGGAGCTTTGTCCCGCACGCTCCCCTTCCTCTGCCGAATCGGCATCCGCATCTCCGGCGACATGGCTGGTCTGCGGCCTAAAGCCCCAACCGGCGACGAGCGCCAGTACGGTAAAGATCATCATGAGCACGAACACCGCGCGCGACGACGCAGCCGCCGCGACAAAGCCGCCCAGCGTGGGGCCAACGATGATACTCACGTTTGAGAGCATGGCGATGGCGGAGTTGATGTCTTTGAGCTCAACGGGGTCGTCGGTGAGATACGCCGGATAGGACGTGGCGATGGGCTGGGCGAATCCCATCACAAAGCCCAGGAGCACCGCGCCGGCAAGGACTGTTCCGGTCGCGCTGCCAAAAACGAGGATCGCCGCGCCAGTTGCGAGAGCGCCGATGATGCTCAGCAAGAAATGGCGGCGCGGACCCCAGGCGTCGAGCGCCGCGCCACCCGCAAAGGATCCCATGATCACGAATACATTCATAAACAGGACGGCCAGCGATGTCGCGACGACCGAAGCGCCGTCCGCATAGGTGAGCGTCCCGATGACGCCGATAAAGTAGCTGGTCTGGAAGCCGGTGTAGATGAGAAAGCGCATCGCCACCAGGCGCTTGGCCTGCATGGACAGCGATGATTGAGGCTTTGAGAAAAGAGAGGCGAGCATGGAGACTCCTTGTTTCATACGAATACGGGCGGTGGGCATTCGCCACCGTCTGTCAAATCAATCTATTCGCAAGAAACACTAAGGACGCATCAAGCCCCTTCTCTCCGTTTTTCGCCCGTCATGAACTACTTGGTAGATTATAAGGCATGCCCCACACATCTACCAAAGCAAAATCCACCACAAAGGAGCCTGGCCCCTTTGTGGTGGATATGACGTTTGCCAAGATAAAACCTGCCAAAATAAACCTGTCCCCTTTTGACAGGCTTTAGGCCAGATAATCTTGAATCAGGTCGCAGATGGCTCGGGCGTCGTTGATGTTGATGGCTCGGGTCGCAAAGCCGGCGTCGAAGGCCTGGCGTGCCAGAGCCTCGTTGCAGGCAAGGGCCAGCGTGTGACCGTCGACCAGGTCGAGCGAGCTCTTGCCGCGCAGACGGTCGACACCGGAGCGCGCGACCACGATGTTGTCGAAGCCCTCGGTCTTGTAACCCTCGATGATCACCACGTCGACATCGTTGTAGCGCGACAGCAGCTCGCGCGCGGGCATCTCGTCCTCCTCGCGCGTATCGGCGTACTCCGCCCAGCGCGTGGCGCAGATGAGCCCCACGTGCTTGGATCCCGCTTGGTGATGACGCCAGGTGTCCTTAGCGGGTACATCGATATCAAAGCCGTGATGCCCGTGATGCTTGAGCGAACCCACGCGCAGGCCGCGGCGGGTGAGCTCGGCGATAACCTTCTCGACAAGTGTGGTCTTGCCCGAGTTTTGGTAGCCGATAAACGCGATCGCGGGGACGGCCGGGGCCGGAGCTGCGGGCGCGATGGCGACGGGCGTGCTCGCGGGCGCGGCACCGTCAGCGGCCACGGCCTCAACGGCAGCGGCCTGACGCTCTGCGCGGTCCCACACGCCCGAGCGGCCGCCCTCCTTGTGCAGCAGGCGCACGTCGACGATCTCCATGCCGCGATCGACGGCCTTGCACATGTCGTAGATCGTTAGACACGCGGCGCTCGCTCCAGTCAGAGCCTCCATCTCGATACCAGTCTTGCCCGTCACGCCGGCCGTGACCAGCACGTGAAAGCCAACCTGCCCGTCCGCACGCGCCGGTGCCCAGCCCTCGGGCACGTCCTCGGCCGGCGTCCCCGCCGCAGCGATGGGCGCAATGTCGCACTTGCTCTTGGTAATGAGCAACGGATGGCACATGGGGATGATATCGCTCGTGCGTTTGATGGCCATGATGCCCGCCACGCGCGCGCAGGCAAGCACGTCGCCCTTTTTGGCGCGGTCCTGCAGCACCATGGCCTGCGTCTCGGGATGCATGAGGATGGTGCCCTCGGCGATAGCGATGCGATGGGTCTCGGCCTTGTCGGACACGTCAACCATGCGCACCTCGCCCTTGGCGTCCACGTGCGTCAGCTCGTCGCGGCGGGCGTCGCGGGCGGGCTCGGCTGCAGCGCTGCCAGTCGGCTGTGCGGACGCGTCGGCGTTACCAGCATTAGCCGCAGCCGTAACTTTGTGGGCAGACATCGCGGCCCTGCGAGCGGCCTTGGTGGCATCGGCGTACCTGCTCTTGGCCATATGATCATCCTCCGATTTGGGACATAAATCGTTGCGTACCCTCAATTATCGCGTGTTCCTGCGGTTTGTGGGCCACGGCATCGCGCCAAATCGAAAGTACCTGCATATCATCACCACGGCGCAGGGCGTCGCGCACCGAATACTCGGCATCGCTGAACAGGCACGGACGCACGTTGCCATCGGCCGTCAGGCGCAGACGGTTGCAATTCGCACAAAAATGGTTGGACATGGCACTGATGAAGCCGACCGTTCCCGCCGCACCCGGAAAGTGCCAATAGCGCGCAGGGCCCGCGCCGGCAGGAGCGTCGTTGATGTCGAGCGGTTCAAGCTCGCCCAGTCCCGTCGCGGCGGCCCCGGCATTGATGCGCGCCCGCAGCTCGTCACTCGGCACGGTGTCGCTCGCGTCCCACAACTCGGGATTGAGCGCGGGCGCATGCGGGTCCACAGTGCAATGCGAGCTCGTGCGCTCGTCGCCAATGGGCATGTATTCGATAAAGCGCAGATGGATGGGGCGGTCGATGGTCAGTCGTGCGAGGGCTGCTACATCCTGGTTGAGCCGACGCACAACAACGCAGTTGACCTTAACAGGCTCAAAGCCCCAAGCCAGCGCTGCATCGATGCCGGCCATGGTCTGCTCGAGCCGACCCAGGCGCGTGATCTTTCCAAAGAGCGTAAGGTCGAGCGTGTCGAGCGAAATGTTGACGCGGTTAAGCCCCGCGTCTTTGAGCTGCGGCGCCAGCTTGGGCAGCAGGGCGCCGTTGGTGGTGAGCGAGATGTCCTCGATCTGCGGAATCGCGCGGATGTCGCGAATGAGCGGGATGATACGGCGGCTGACCAGAGGCTCGCCACCCGTCAGGCGCACGCGGCGAATGCCCTCCCCCGCCACCAAGCGCACAAAGCGGGCGATTTCCTCGGCGCTGAGCAGCTCGTCGTGCGCGCGGGGCGCCACGCCATCGGCCGGCATGCAATAGATGCAGCGGAAATTGCACTTGTCGGTAACGGCAATGCGCAGGTAGTTGATGTCGCGGCCAAAGCCGTCATGTTGCACGCGCCCGTCCACGCAGCCCTCCCCTCACGCGGCGTTTTATTCTTCAGAAAACATAATACCCCACGGGAGAATCATGCCGACACCCGTACGACAGGACAGGTCACTTCGAGCAAGACCGGCTTCCCAAGCCCATCCTCAGCATGCAAACCATCACAACATTCGATGCTTTTCCCGTTTTTGGCAAAAAACGTCGAATGTTGTGATGGTTTGCCTACCCACGGCACCCCGCAGAAGGACCAAAACGCCCCTAAAGGCCGCCGTCCCAGTGCCGAATCACGAATTCTCGCAGGTCGTTCTGACGTTTCTGGAACGCTTCGCTTCGGTCGCACTTGAGGCCCATAGCGAGCGCGATGGCGTTCATCGCCCGGTGCAATTGCAGCTGGTGGGCAAACTGAGTCCCGGTGAGGACGATCATCCTAAAGCCCAGCGCGCTCAGCACGGTCATACGCTCCGCATCCGACGCGCTGCGCTGTTTATCAAGATGGTCCGAGCCGTTGTATTCAATCCCTGTACCGCTCGCAGGCGCATATACGTCGATCTCGAAATACCCGGACTTAGCGAGATATTTGAACTCGTTGGGAACATCGACCCGATGGTTGAGCTCGATCTTGGTGTATCCCAGCCCTCCCTGGGAACGTTTTGCTACGACCATGATTGCGGTGGCCGTCTCCATGGGCGAACGGGCGCCATCGTGTACGCGCTTGAGCACGGCGGCCGCGCGTACAGCCCCCTGACGAGATCGGTTCTCATTGCAATAAGCAATCAAGTCGGCAACGGTATACCTCTGCCCCATCTCGACATAATCGTCCGTCGACAGATGATTCAAATGGTATCGGGCACAGATTTCGTAGCCATATTCCAGCTGCTCGGGCTCGCTCATCCACGAACCCGCTTGGACAAAGCACATGACCTCATCAACCACTAGAAGGCCCTCTGCCACCTCGATAAGATGGTCTGAAGGTACCGGCGCTCCAAACACGTGGCACCTAAATCCAGCCGGCGTCGAGCGCTCAAAATCGAAGTTGACGAGCGTGTCGATATGATCGAGCTCTTCTCGTGGAATACCGAGCGAAACCAGATAGTCGGTAACGATCCCGACGGCCGTCGAAGCCCTCAGCCCCTTGGCATCGAGTCCCAATTTGGGCAGGCCCGCGGTCGGCTCCGCCTCGTTAGCAAGCGAGTCCTCATCGTATAGGCTGCTTGCTCGCGAGAGCGGCTCGGACGGGCGCGCCACGTTGTGGTACAGCCAGGCAGCCTTATGGGACAGGACGATCGGCAGGTCCATGAGCCCTCCAATGGAGTCGGATAACCAACCTTATTCCCCTGCCCACGGGTCCGCACACCTTCGTGCACAAGAAAGCGATTCCACCCGGTCGAGTGGCAGAAAAACCATCACAACATTCGATGCTTTTCCCGATTTTGGCAAAAAACGTCGAATGTTGTGATGGTTTGAGGCGAGGTGAGGGGCACGGAGGGGTCAAAGCATCGTGCTCGGGGCGTGACTTTTTTCACCCCACTGTCAACACAAACCTTGACTCTACAATCGTTGTAGGGTTTTCACTACACTGGTACGTAAACGAACCCAGCCAGAAAGCCCCGCCCATGGAACACGACCTCACACGCGGCAATGTCCTTAAGACCATCGCAGTCTTTGCCCTGCCTTATATGCTCTCGTACTTTTTGCAGATGCTCTACGGCATGGCCGACCTGTACATGATGGGGCAGTTTAGCGGCGCCGCCGGCATCACCGCCGTGGCAAATGGCGCGCAGACGCTCTATATGATTACCGTGGCACTCGTGGGCCTGGCCATGGGAACGACGGTGGTCGTCGGCCACGCCGTGGGTTCACGCCGGTTTGACCGTGCCGAGGCAGCCATCGGCAACACCATCACGCTGTTTATGGGCGTCTCGGTGGTACTGGCCGCTGTCCTGCTTGCGCTGTGCCCGCAAATCGTGGCGCTCATTGGCACGCCGGCCGAGGCAGTCGAAGGAACCGCTGCCTACCTGCGCATTTGCTTTATGGGCATTCCCTTTATCGCCGCGTACAACATTCTTTCGGCCATCTTTCGCGGGCTGGGCGATTCGCGCTCGCCTATGTACGTGATTGGCGTGGCGTGCATCATCAACATCGCACTCGACTTTCTGTTTATCGGCCACATGGGGCTCGGTCCCGTGGGCGCGGCGCTCGGCACAGTGACCGCCCAGACGGTCAGCGTTGCCCTCGCGCTCGTGTGGCTCAAGAGCCGCCGCACGAACATCCACGTTAAGCGCAGCGACCTGCGCCCCCAGCCCGAGGTGCTCGGCAGCATTCTTAAGATCGGCGTGCCCGTGGCCGTGCAGGACGGCTGCATCCAGGTGGCGTTTATGTTTATCACCGTCATCGCCAACCACCGAGGGCTCGTCGACGCCGCCGCCGTGGGCCTGGTCGAGAAGATGATCAGCTTTTTGTTCATTGTGCCGAGCTCCATGGGCGCCACCGTCAGCGCACTCACGGCGCAAAACGCCGGCGCGGGCAAGGGCGACCGCGCACGTCAGGTACTCAAGGACGCCATGACGATCTCGGTGGTGTACGGCTGCCTGATCACGGTGCTGATGTGGCTGGTGGCGCCGGCGTTTATCGGCTTTTTTGCCAAGGACGCCGCGGTAGTCGCGGCCGGTACCGGCTATATGCGCAGCTACATTTTCGACGCGATTTTTGCCGGCATCCACATTTGCTTTAGTGGCTTTTTCGCTGCATACGGCAAGAGCTACATCGGCTTTGCGCACAACGTGCTGGCCGTGGCGCTCATTCGCGTGCCGGGCGCGTGGCTGCTGTCGAACGCCTATTCCGACACGCTGTTTCCCATGGGCATCGCCTCGCCGTGCGGATCGATTTTGTCGGCAGTCATCTGTGTTGTCGCGTTTACCGTGCTCAACCGGCGCGGGGCTTTTGACAGGTTGGTGGCGTAGCGAGGCGACGCGAGCCTAGCGCCCCTCCCCTGCTTTTTACCGAAAGGAGCGGTCCTGTGACCGACATGCCAACCGAACATACCGAGGGCCTGCTCCGCATTGGCGAGGTGGCGCGCCTGTTTAACCTGAGCGTGGGGACGCTACGTCATTACGAGCAGATGGGTTTGCTGGACCCGGCGTACATCGATCCGGCGAGTGGGTACCGCTACTACGGATCGCGGCAGCTCTCCACCCTCAACACCATCAGCCACCTGCGCGTTCTCAACTTGCCGTTAGCACAAATCCGCGAGTTTGTGACCACGCGCGATGTGGACCTTATGTAGCGGCAGCTGGCTCAGCAGCAGGAGCTCATCGAACGCAAGCGCCGCGAGCTCGAACGCGTGTCGCGCAAGATCGATAACCGGCTTGCCCTGCTGCACAATGCCTTGAACGCCGAGCTCGATACCATTTGCACAATCGATACGCCCGAGCTTCGCTGCGCCGTGTTGCGCGAACGTGTCAAGCCTACCGACGCCTATGCGCTGGAGTGGCAGATTCGTCAACTGCAGAAGGGCCAGCACGAGACCTTTGTCTTCCTGGGCAACTTGGGCGTTGGGATTAGCGCCGAGCGCCTAGCCGCCGGCGACTTTGATGGCTACGACGAGGTCTTTTTGCTGCTCGATGACACCGATGACTACGTGGGTGACGTCGAGGTGCGGCCCGCCGCGCGGTGCCTGACCATAAGCTTCCGTGGTACGCACGGGCAAGCGGGCCCGCGCTATAAGCAGCTGCTCGGCTATATGCGCGAACACGGGCTGTCCCCCGCTGGCCCCTCACGCGAGATCGCCCTCATCGACGACATCATCAGCGACGATCCCGCGACCTACGTGACGCAGATCACAGTGCCGGTCGCCCCGTCCAAATAAGAACCGCCCGGAAGGCAGTTCAATCATGCTTTCCGGGCGGTTCTTCAATTTGGTTATCAATGCGCTAAGCCTGGGGCACCTGACCAGTCGCCAGGATCTGCTCGAGCGCATCCTCGTCCAGCACGGGTACACCCAGCTGCTCGGCCTTGGTGAGCTTGGAGCCCGCTTTGGGGCCGGCGACCAGATAGCTTGTCTTCTTCGACACGCTGCCCGAAACCTTGGCACCAAGCACCTTGAGCGCCGCGCCTGCCTCGTCGCGGGTGCGGTTGACGAGCGTGCCGGTGAGCACGAAGGTCAGGCCCGCGAGCGGCTGCGCATCAGCAAGCTCGCCCGCCACGCCAGCGTCGGCTGCGGCTTGCGCGTGCGCGGCGCCCAGGTCGACCTCGAGTGACAGACCCGCCTGGCGCAGACGCTCCAGCACGGCAAGGTTTTCGGGCACGGCCAGGAACTGCTTGACGCTCGCCGCAATCTTGGGACCGATGCCCTCGCACTCGGCGATGTCCTCTTCGCTCGCCAAGATGAGCTTGTCAATCGACAGGAATCGCTCGGCGATGACCTCGCCCACGCTCTTGCCCACGTGGCGGATACCCAGGGCAAACAGCACGCGACCGAGCGGCTGGCTCTTGGACTTGTTGAGCTCGGCGATGATTTTCTCGGCCGTCTTGAGGCCCACCGGAATGGGATCGCCCTTCTTGACGCCCTTTTTGCTGTTGGAGCTGGCATAGGTGCGCCCCGTGTCCAGACCGGCGATGTCGTCGACCGTGAGCTGGTAGAAGTCAGCGACGTCGTGGATCAGCCCGGCGGCGATCATCTTGTCGACGATCTCGTCGCCCAGGCCGTCGACGTCCATGCAGCCGCGGCTCACCCAGTGGAGCAGGCGCTCCTTGAGCTGCGCAGGGCAGTCGATGGAGACGCAACGGTAGGCGACCTCGCCGTCCTCGTGGACCACAGGGCTACCGCACACGGGGCAGACCTCGGGCATGTGCCAGTCGACCGAATCGGCCGGGCGCTTGTCGAGCACCGGGCCCACGACCTCCGGGATTACGTCGCCTGCCTTGTGCACGATGATGGTATCGCCCTCGCGCACGTTTTTGCGACGGATCTCGTCGATATTGTGCAGCGTGGCGCGCGCGATGGTGGAACCGGCGACCGTCACCGGATCGAACTCGGCGACCGGCGTGAGTACACCGGTGCGGCCCACCTGGATGCGAATTTCGCGCAGGACGGTCTGCTTTTCCTCGGGCGGGAACTTAAAGGCGATGGCCCAGCGCGGTGCGCGGGCGGTAAAGCCCAGGTCGAGCTGCTGCTGGAAGCTGTCAACCTTTACGACCACGCCGTCGATGTCGTAATCGAGGTCACCGCGATGCTCAAGCGCCTGGGCGCAGAACTCGTGGACCTCGGCCGGCGTGGCGCAACGAGCCACGTTAGGGTTGACGCTAAAGCCGGCACTACGCAGCCAATCGAGGAACTCGCGCTGGCTGTGGACGTGCAGCGGATCGGTATCGGCGATGGCGTAGATAAAGGTGGCCAGGTCGCGGCGCGCCGTGACCTTGGGATCCTTCTGACGCAGGCTGCCGGCGGCAGCGTTGCGCGGGTTGGCGAAGGGGTCGCGGCCCTCGGCATCGGCCTCTTCATTCAGACGTACAAAGCTGCCCTTGGGCATATAGACCTCGCCGCGCACCTCAATGGTGCGCTCGCGGTCGGCGCCCATGTGGGCGAGCGCCGGCTCGGACAGGTGCATGGGCACATCCTTGATGGTACGGACGTTGAGCGACACGTCCTCGCCCGTGGTGCCATCGCCGCGTGTGGCTGCGCGTACGAAGGCGCCGTTTTGGTAGGTAAGGGCCACGCCCAGGCCGTCGATCTTGAGCTCGCAGGTATAGGTGACGCTACCGGCGCCGAGCGCATCCTCGGTGCGCTGGAGCCATGCGTCGAGCTCGTCCAGATCCATGGCATCGTCCATAGAATACATGCGCGCCATATGCGTGACCGGCGTAAACTGCTCGCTCACGTAGCCGCCCACGCGCTGGGTATAGCTGTCGGGCGTCACCAGGTCGGGGTAGGTGGCCTCGATTTCCTGCAGTTCAACGAGCATTTTGTCGAAGGCGGCATCCGTGATCTCGGGCGCGTCGAGCATGTAGTAGCGATAGGCGTGGTAATCGAGCTCGTGGCGCAGCTCGGCCGCACGCGCTGCCGCCTGGGCACGGGCATCGGTCGGTGCGGCGGCTTCCGCGGTCGTGGGCGTTTCGGTATCGATGTCCACGCCGTCACCAAACAGGCTCGATTGCTCCATAGCGGCACTCCTTCGCTCGATTTCAAACGGCTACAAGAGTACCACCGGTCGCGATGGAGCCAAATCGCCCTTTCCAACCGCACCGAATCGGCAGCGGCCGGACCGGGTGGGTCGCGCAATCAAACCATGCCCTTGCCATTTCTAAATGATCCGTTTTCCTCCGTCCCCAACGGATCAATAAGAAAAGAGGGGCTGTCCCGCGTTGATGGGACAGCCCCTCTGGCTTCGATATATGCGATACGGCTCGTTAGAAACCCTGACCGTAGCCCTGGCCCTGGCCCTGCTGGCCCAGCAGCTCCTCCAGATACTGGCGCAGTTGCTCGTCGGTAATACCGCCGTTGCCGGTGTCGGTCGCGCTGTCGTCCTGCTGCTGGCTCTGCAACTCCTCGTCAGAGCCCAGCTCAACCGTGACCTTTTTCTCTTCCTTGCCGCGCATGAGCGTGATCTCGACCTTCTCGCCCACCTCGTGGCTGCGCAGCGCGATGATCAGGCCATCGGCGCTCGTGATCTCATCGTCGCCCAGCTTGGTGATGACGTCGCCCTCCTGGATGCCGGCCTTGGCGGCGGGACCGTCCTCGACGACGCTCGCCACATACGCGCCGCTATCGGTGCTCAGCTTGTTGGTGCGGGCGTTGAGCGCGTTGACGCTCGAAAGCGTAGCGCCCATGTACGGATGCACCGGCGTCTTGCCGTCGATAATCTGGTCGGCAATGTTCTTGGCGTAGTTAACGGGAATGGCAAAGCCCACGCCCGAGCTGGAGCCCGAGTAGCTCTCGATGAGCGAGTTGATACCCACAAGCTCGCCGTTGTCGTTAACGAGCGCGCCGCCGGAGTTGCCCGGGTTGATGGCGGCATCGGTCTGGATCATGTTGGCGTAGATGGTGTTACCGCTGGTAGAGCTCATGGCCGTGGAGCGGTAGAGCGCCGACACAATGCCCGTGGAGACAGACTGCTCGTTGCCGAACGGCGAGCCGATCGCCATGACCCACTCGCCCACGTTGAGCTTGGAGGAGTCGCCGATCTCGATTGGCGTGAGCTTGGAGGCGTCGGCGTCCTTGAGCTTGATGACGGCTAGGTCGCTCGAAGCATCGTTGCCCACGAACTCGGCCTCGTAGGTGGTGCCGTCGTCCATGGTCACCACGTACTGGTCATAGCCATCGACCACGTGGTTGTTGGTGAGGATATGGCCCTCGGTATCGAGCACCACGCCCGAACCGACGCTGCCCGAACTATCCGACTCGTCGGCAGACTGCGAAAGCGAGCCATTCTGGCCGCCGCTCGAAGTGGCGGTGATGGAAACGACGGAGGGCAGGGCCTTGGCGGAAACGGCCTCGGCCAGCGTAGTATCCTCGGAGTCAATGGTAATCTTTTGCGCCGATGAACCCGAAGCGCCCGCCGTCACGGCATTCTTGCCGCCACCGATATCGAGCGTGCCGCTCATAATGAGCGCGATGACCAACAGGGCGCCGCATGCGCAGCCGGCGAGTGCCGTAATAAAGATCGGCAGCTTTTTGGTCTTGGTCTTGACCACCGTGTGCTTGTTCACGACCTGCGCACCGCCCAGCGGCTTGCCGGTCTGCGTGTCGTAAGCCTGCACGTAGGGAATGTTGCTGCCGGCAGGCGTCGACTCCACCTGCACGCGCGGCTGCTGCTGGGTCTCGCCGGCGTTGCCCGCGTCCTGAGGACGCTGAGAATCGTTCTCGCTCATAGCTGCGATCCTTTCGTCAAATAACCAAAGGCCCGCCAAACATGTGGCGGGCCATCATTGTTCACGTTGAGTTGTACCCCAATATGCGGGCGCAAGTGTATGAGAACGCAATCTTTTAGGAAGGCTTAAGTTCTGTTGCAGGCCCGAAAGGAACCCGCACCTGCGGCAAAACCACCACAAAGGTGTCTGTCCCCTTTGTGGTGGAAATCTAGTCCTTAAACAGATAGCCCACGCCGCGGACAGTGGTGATGTGTGCCGCGATCTGCGGGCCAACCTTGGAGCGGATGCGTCGAATGTGCACGTCGACGGTGCGCGTGCCGCCGCAGTACTCAAAGCCCCACACGCGGTGCAGCAGCACCTCGCGGCTGTAGGCACGGTTGGGGTGCGTCGCCAAAAAGCTCAGCAGCGAGTACTCCATCAGCGTCAGGTCGATGGGCTCGTTATCGAGCGTCACCTGGTAGGTAGCCAGGTTGATCTCGAGGTTATCGATGTTGAGCACATCGTCGGCGGCGACGGTCTCCTCCTCGCCCATCAGGCGCTGCGCGCGAGCCTTAAGCTCGTTGGGCGTCGCCGTGGGGCATACAAAGTCGGCATGCGCGTGATTGGGCAGACGCAGGGTGCCGAGCGCCTCGTCGTCAACGATCACCAGCATGGGAACGCCGCCGCGATCGTCAAGCCACTTGGCAATCTGATCGATGCGGTCGCTGCGAATGCCGTCGGAATCGAGGATCAGCAGGTCAAAGTCGTGCGCCGCAGTCGGCGAATCGGGGGTTGCCAAGCTCACCTCGACACCCAGGGTGGTCGTCAAGCTGCGGGCAAACTCGTGGAAGCGCGTCGTGCGCGCCATGAACAGGGCACTCTTTTCGGACATATCGGCCTCCAAAGAAATGAGCTCAATCGTACTGGAACAAGCCAGCGCGATTAGGAGTTCGCCAGGTAGTGCTTGATCTCCCACTCGGTGATCGTAGACTCAAACTTATGCCACTCGTCGCGCTTCTTTTTGAGGAAGAAGCTGTGGATGTGCTCGCCGAGGGCATCCTTCATAAACTGCGAGTCCTCAAACACGTCGAGCGCCTCTTTGAGCGAGCGCGGCAGCGGCGTGTAGCCGGCCTCGACCATCTGACGGTCGGTAAGCTTGAGCGTCTCGGCCGTTGCCTCGGGCGGGAGTTCCAGCTTGCGCTCGATGCCGTCCAGACCAGCCGCCAGCGTGACGGCGTTGACCAGGTACGGGTTGGCCATGGGATCGGGACTGCGCAGCTCGATGCGCGTGGACAGCTGCTTGCCGGGCTTGTAGACCGGGATGCGGACCATGCTCGCGCGGTTGCGCAGGCCCCACGTGGCGTACTGCGGCACGGAATCGCCACCCGTGGTGATGCGCTTGTACGAGTTGACCGTGGGGTTGGTGATGGCGCTGATCTCGCGCGCGTGCGCCAGGATGCCGGCCATGTAGTGCTTGGCGATATCGGAGAGGTGGTACTTCTCGTCGTCCTCGCCCCAAAAGACGTTGTTGCCGTCGTGGTCGAACAGCGACTGATGCAAAAACATGGCGCTGCCGTCCTCGCCCGCCAACGGCTTGGGCATAAAGGAGGCGTGGCAACCGCTCTCGTAGGCCTGCTGCTTAATGATGAGCTTGGCCGTGGTGATGGCGTCGGACATGCTCAGGGCCTCGGCGTGGCGCAGGCTCATGCCGTGCTGCGAGCGACCGGCGGCGTGGAAGGTGTACTCCACGGGCACGGACATCTTCTCGAGCGTGAGGACCGTGTTGCGACGCAGGTCGCGAGCGGCATCGCTCACCGAAAGATCGAAGTAGCCCACGTTGTCGAGCGGCTCGGGCGTGTGCTCGTCGGGGAAGTAATAGTACTCCAGCTCGGCGCCCACGTTGAGCAGGTAGCCAGCCTTCTCGGCCTTGCGGAACATGCGGCGCAGGGCATCGCGCGGGTCGCCGGCAAACGGCTTGCAATCGGGAGTGCACACGTCGCAGAACACGCGGGCAACGCCGTTGTGGCTCGGGCGCCACGGCAAAATCTGGAAGGTCGAAGCATCGGGAAACGCCAGCATGTCGGCTTCCTCGGGCGTGGCAAAGCCCTCGATGGCGGAGCCGTCAAAGCCAATACCCTCCTCAAAAGCGACCTCGAGGTCCTCGGGGCTAATGGCAAAGTTCTTGAGGCGGCCGAGAATGTCGACAAACCACAGACGCACAAAGCGGATGTCGCGCTGCTCTACGGAGCGGAGTACGTAATCGATGTTCTGCTGGTTCATGTCGCTCCCCTTTCTTTCGGGCGGGTTTCGACTGGTCTATATCGCAGATACTATCGCAGAAAAATGTTTCCGCAGGGTTAAAGCGTATCAAGCGCTCAAAAAACGTGTGCGCAGGCGGTTGCGAACGAGCGGCTAGCGTTCAGATTCGGAAACAATTTGTCTACAGGCTCGTTCCAGCGTAGGGAACTCCATCGTCACTGCATCCCAAACAACCGAGCGGTCGACATTGCCGTAATCATGCGCAAGATAATTTCTCATGCCGATAATTCCACGCCATTCGATTTCGGGATGAAGCCGCTGCGAGCGTTCCGACAACTTGCCCGCTTCTTCCGTTACCCTAAGCGCACACATCAAAAGGGAGTCCGCCAACGCCCTCGTCCGCACGTCATCCGCATGCAGAAACTGGTCCTCGGTGATATCAAAAGCCTTGATGCGCTCGTTCGTTTCAGAGATGGCTTCCAAAACCTCTTGAGCGCGGAGGCCGTCTGACTTACGCGCGATCATAAAGGATCACTCCTTCGCGCTCGATTACCGCGGCAAGATCGTCATCAAGATGATCACTAGAGACAAGATCAACCTGCCTCCCGGTTTCTTTGCGCACCGCCTCACCAAATGCCGACAGCGCGAAAAGACCAAAGCCCTGCTCGCGATCGACTTCGAGACGCAAGTCAATATCACTATCGACATGCGCCTCGCCCCGGGCATACGAACCAAAAAGAATCACGGTTTTGATGGCGGGAATCGAGCTGGCTGCCTCGCGGACGGCGGATTCAATCTGGGCAGTATCCAAAATGCCCGCCGCGGCGCTTTCGCTCGCAGAGCTTTTACCAAGTGAAGGAACAAACGGCAGCGAACGCTCGCGCAGCATCTGTCTCATAAACATATTGACCGCAACAGACGAAGTCATGCCAAGCTCTTCGCACAGCTCGGCAAATGAGTCTTTAATTGACGAGTCCACTCGCACACTCAGCACAGACGCAGCCATGGATACCTCCTGTATGACATTGTCTATATATTATCATACAGACTAGCGAGAGGTCGAGGCGCGGTGTTCGATGTGGCCGGGAATCTCGATGCGCTTGGGGGCGAGCTTTGCGGCCTCGCCCACGGTGGTGGTAACAACGTCGATGCGCTCGGAGAGGCGCTCGACTACGCGCTCGGCAATGGTGAGGGTGTCTTGCGCGGCCGTGGTCACGCCGCCAAAGAGCACGTGATTCCAGGGATAGTCGTCAAACGTTGCGATCTTGAGACCCGCCGGCAACGACGGTCCCAACTGTGCCAGTGCCTCGGTCAGGCGCAGAAAGACCAGGCCGTTGACGGCAATGAGGCCGAGCTTTTTACCTGCATGGCCGCGGATGGTCTCGTCCAAGCGACCGACGCCCGTGGCGCCACCGTCGGCCAAGGTGACGACCTCGCCCGCAAGGCCGCGTCGCGAAAGCTCGTCGGCAAAGGCCTCGGCGCGCTCGCGGCGGACGGGGCTGTCGTCGCTTGCCTCGGTGAGCAGGCACAAGCGCTCGCTGCCAGCAGCGGCGAGCTCGTCTACCAAGCCGGCAACCAGCTCGCGGTTGTTAGATGTCACCAGATCGACACCGCCATCGGCAACATCGCGGTCGAGCAGCACAACGGGCAGACGTCCCGCTACCGCGGCGATCGCCTCGTCATTGCCTCCGCAGGTGTTGACGACCAGGCCGTCCACGCCGGCATCGATAAGTCTGGTGAGCGACTCTGCTTCCTTAGCGGGGTCGTTGCCGCTAATGGCCGTCATAAGCGAGCAGCCGCGCGCGGCGGCGCTGGCGGAAAGCCCTTCGAGCATGGCACTCGAGAACGGGTTGGCGATGTCGGCCAGGATCACGCCGATGAGGTTGGTGCGCGAGCTGCGCAGATTGCGCGCGGCGGCACGTGGGCGATAGCCGGTGCGCTCGATGACCTCGGCAATACGGGCACGGGTCTCCTCGGTCATTTGCCCGGGACGGTTGTTGAGATAGCGCGAGACCGTGGCCGGGCTCACGCCCGCCTCGGCGGCAATGTCCTTGATTCTCATCTGCGCCATAGCACACCCCGTTTCCCAATTGTCGGCAATCTGAGCCATTTTAGGCATTATTAAAAATCTCGGTTGCAAAACGCTGTAGGTGAGCAGCATCGTTTTTGCGTCTCGAGCAGATGCGATAATGGGCTAGATAGCCGAGTCTTTAGACAGCTCAAAATAGTCGGGATGCAAGGCAATAACCGGGCCCTGCTCCTCGGGCATCAGGTGCAGGTGTGTCTCTGCCAGATAGCTCGCCGCGTCGGTATCGCCCCTCTTAATGGCCTCGAGAATCCGGCGATGCTGTCGACGAATCGGCTCCCAATCCAGATCCTGCGACACCATACGCAACCAGTTGTATCGCTCAAAATGCGTGTTGATGCTCTTCATCCAATCCCACAACATGTGGCGGCCGGCAATCTCAAAACACGTCTCATGGAACAGGTTATCCAGGTCAAAGAAGCGGCGCGTTTCGCCATGGTCGAGCGACTCGGACTCGGTAAGAATCTGCTCAAGCCGCTGCTTTTGCTCGGGCGAGGCGGCCGAACAGCATTTAATAAGTACGCTTCTCTCGAGCTTCTCGCGCAAGAAACAGGCGTTTTCGGCGCGTTCCATGCTGATTTTCGAGACATAGGTGCCGCTTTTGGGACGCGTTTCCACCAGCTCCTGCTCACGCAGGCGCACAAAGGACTCGCGAATGGGCGTGCGCCCGATTCCCGTCTCTTTTTCCAGACCAATCGCCGAAAGGCGTGTGCCGGGCTTGAGCTCGGCGTAGATGATCTTGGAGCGCAGTGCGTTGTACGCCTGGTCTTGCAGGCTCTGATAATGCTGGTGCTGTTCCATAAAGCCCTCGGATAAACCCTCGGTTAATCGAATACCACCACGTAATACTATCTCATCCCCCATTCCCTCAGTTGCGGTGAAACAGAAGAGGATTTCGCGATGAAAATCGCTCTGGTCAACGAGAGCTCTCAGAACTCCAGGCCCCTCACCTACGTGCAGGGGACAGATGCCCATGCACCATATCGGTGCAAAGTTATCTGTCCCCAATGCCCAAGGAATTGACTAGAGCTCGCAGGCGATCTTGTAGCCGTCGCCAATAGCGTCGCGAATGTTGCCACACTTGTTGGCATCGCCCAGCACGTGGGTGGCAACACCGGCTGCAGCCAGGTCGTCGGCCAGCTTGGTATTGGGACGATAGCCCATGGCAAGCACCAGCGTATCGGCACCGGTGATGGTGTGGACCTCACCGTCCTTCTCGTAGCTGATAGTGTCCTCGGTGATCTCGGTCACCTTGGCCTCGGTCAGCACGTGGACGCCCTTGGAGAGCATGCGCGTGATGAGCACCGCGCGACCGGCACCACCCTCGTTAGCGGCGAGCGTCTTGGTCATCTCGATGACGGTGACGTCGCGGTTGGCCGGCGACAGGTCGTTGACCAGCGGGGCCAGGTAATCGGCCGTCTCGCAGCCGACGGTGCCGCCGCCCACGATGACGATCTTCTTGCCCGGGAAAGCCTTGCCGCCCAGCAGGTCGTCAGCCGTCATAACCTGCTTAAAGCCCTGCATGAAGGCCGGAGCGATGGGCTCGGCGCCATAAGCCAGGACGACCTCGTAGCCCGCGTAGTCACGCTGAATGTCCTCGGCCGAAAGCTCGGTACCAAAGACGCACTTCACGCCCGCCTCAGCAAGACGGCGATACTGGTACTTGATCACGCGGGTGAGTTCCTGCTTTGCCGGCGGAACGGCCGCGATGCGCATCTCGCCGCCCGGTTCGTCCTGCTTATCCACGAGCACCACGTTGTGGCCGCGCTTGGCGGCAATGTAGGCTGCCTCCATGCCCGCAGGACCAGCGCCCACAACGAGCACGTTCTTGGCCTCGGCGGCAGGCTCGTAGCCAGCCTCGTCGCGCTCCACGTCCGGGTTAACGGTGCAGGAGATGCGCTTGCCGAACATAATGCCGTTCAGGCAGCGCAGGCAGCCAATGCAGGGGCGGATGTCGTCAGCGTTGCCGGCAGCGGCCTTGTTGCAGAACTCGGCATCGCACAGATTGGCGCGGCCCATCATGCAGATGTCGGCAGCGCCGTCCTCGATCAGCTCCTCGGCGATCCAGGCCTCGTTGATGCGGCCGACCGTGGCAACGGGAATGTTCACGTGCTTCTTAATCTCACGCGAGCAAGCGGCGTGCGAGGCCTGCTGGGTACCGGCGGCGGGAATCGCAGAGCCGCGCTTGATGGTGGTGCCACCCGACACATGAATCATGTCGACGCCGGCCTTCTCCAGGCGACGCGAGACATAGATCATGTCGTTGAGGGTCAGGCCGCCATCGGTGTACTCATCGCCCGAGATGCGGACGTCGATGATAAAGTCCTTGCCGCAGCGCTCGCGAATCTCGGCGATGACCTCGAGCAGAAAGCGCATGCGGGCGTCGAGCGAGCCGCCGTACTCGTCGGTGCGCTTGTTGTAGAGCGGAGTCAAAAAGCCGCCGAGCATGCCGTGGGCGTGCGCCGCATGGACCTCGACGCCATCGACGCCAGCCTTTTGCATGCGCACGGCAGCGTCGCCAAACTGATGCGTGAGCTCGTGGATCTCATCGACCGTGATGGGACGCGGTGCCTCGCGGGCGTAAGACGGGCCCACAAAGGACGGAGCGATCAGGCGCGGCGTACCCGGAATGTTAAAGGCCATATAGGCGGGGTGGAAGAGCTGCGGCATGATCTTGCAGCCATACTCGTGGACGGCCGCGGCGAGTTTTTCCCAGCCAGGGATAAACGTGTCGTCGTAGCAGCACATGTCACCCGGCAGATAGGTATAGGTAGGCTCGACCGTCACGACCTCGGTGATGATGAGGCCCACGCCGCCCTTGGCGCGGGCACGGTAATGATCGACCAAGTCGTCGGTAACATAGCCATGATCGGCCAGGTTGGTGGACACCGGCGGCATAAAGACGCGGTTCTTGACCTCGGTCGTACCGACCTTGATCGGGCTAAAGAGCATCGGATAGGCGGAAGACTCCATACAGGGTTCCTTTCGTTTGAGCCGCTCGGCGGCAGTTGTTGACGTACCTATCGTATCAGCAACTGCCGTATCCGTAGTCAAACATGCCCAAACGCCGGTCGGCTAATGAATACCGCGGCTCAAGTCTTCGGCGATTTTGTCCACACCCTTAAGCGCAGCGCAAGTCTTTTTGTTGGAGCAATGCCCCGTGCAAACGCCACCCTGAGCGCAATCGGCGCAGGTGCCCTTGCGGTAGATGCGCACGCATACCGCGACAAACGCAATGCCGATAACAGCCAGTACAACAATATCGATAGGTGCCATAGCAAGCCTCCTCTAGTTAACCATCACTTACTTTACCCCATTCTCCACCTACCAAATAGGGACGGTTTATTTTGGTCGGTTTTATCTGCGGAAACGCCATATCTCCCCCACCAAAAAGCCCGAGTGTCGCTGGGACACCCGGGCTCGTGGAAAGGGGTTAATCCTTATTCGGACTTAAGCGGAAACTGCGGCGGAAGCAGTGTTGGTCTCGTCCTCGTCGGTCCATGCATGCTTGGGCATGGGACGGAAGATCTGGAAGAGCATCGCAACCAGCAGCACGATGGCCACAATCGTCCAGATACCAAACTGTCCAAGAACAAGCAAGTTGTAGAACTGGTTGATGAACAGGCCGATCACCCAAGCGAAGGCGCACTCGTAACCGATGGCGATCGCAGTCCACTTGCCGGAATCCATCTGGTTGCGGATGGTGCCAATGGCGGCAAAGCACGGAGCGCACAGCAGGTTGAAGGCGCCGAAGGCAACGCAAGCGCCCATGGTGGGGAACATGCCGGCAAACGCGGTCCACAGGCTCGGGTCGGTCTCGCCCGCGTCGGCGACGGACAGCAGCGAGCCGGCGGTGGCGACGACGTTCTCCTTGGCGACGAGGCCAGAGACGGTCAGTGCGGTTGCCTGCCAGGTGCTAAAGCCGAGCGGGGCGAAGATCCAAGCGACCAGGTTGCCCAGCATGGCGAGCACGGAGTAGTCCATGAACTCCTCGGGGATGCCGTCCATCGCAGGCAGGAAGCCAAAGGAACCGTTGTAGCTACCAAAGTTGGACAGGAACCAAACCACGACAGTGGACGCGAAGATGACCGTGCCGGCCTTCTTGATAAAGGCCCAGCAGCGCTCCCACACGTGCAGCGCCCAAGAGCGGATCGCCGGGAAGTGGTAGGTGGGAAGCTCCATAACGAACGGCGTCGGGCGACCGGCGAAGAGCTTGGTCTTCTTGAGCATGAGGCCCGAGGCGATGACGGCAAAGACGCCCAGGAAGTAGAAGAGCGGGCTGATCCACGCGGCGGTGGTGGAAGAATCGCCGATGATGGAGCCCATGAGCAGAGCGATGATCGGCAGCTTGGCGCCACAGGGAATGAACGTGGTGGTCATGACCGTCATGCGGCGGTCCTTCTCGTTCTCGATGGTCTTGGTGGCCATGACGCCGGGGACGCCGCAGCCCGAAGACACGAGCATAGGAATGAAGGACTTACCGGACAGGCCAAAGCGGCGGAACACGCGGTCCATGATGAAGGCGACGCGGGCCATATAGCCGCAGTCTTCCAGGAAGGACAGCATAACGAACAGCAGGAACATCTGCGGCACAAAGCCGAAAATGGCGCCCAGGCCGCCGACGATACCGTCGCAGACCAGCGAATCGACCAGGCCACCGTCCTCGGTGCCACCCGCCACAAGTGCGTCGTGGACCATGGTGGTGATACCCGGGACATAGGGGCCGTACTGTGCCGGGTCGACCGAGTCGGCATTGTCGCCCGCAGCCTCGACGGCCGCGTCGTAGGCGTCGCGGCCCTGACCGAGCACATACCAGCCGTCGGTGCCGAAGAGCTGGTCGTTGGTGAAGTCGGTCACCGTGCCGCCCAAGGTAGAAACGGCGATGTAGTACACGCAGAACATGATGACGACAAAGATCGGCAGGCCCAGAATACGGTTGGTAACCACGCGGTCGATCTTCTCGGAGGTGCTCATCTTGGCCGGGGCCTTGGTGAGGCACTCGTCGATGATGTGCGCGATCACGCCGTAGCGCTCACCGGTGATGATGGACTCGGCGTCGTCATCGCAATCCTGCTCGCACTGGGCGACCAGCTGCTCTACGCGAGCAGCCTTCTCCTTAGTGAGGTTGATGAGCTTGCAGGCGTCCGCGTCGCGCTCAAACAGCTTGACAGCGTAGTAGCGGCGCTTGTTGGCGGGAACGCTCGCCGGAAGGTTGTTCTCGATGTGGTCCAGAACGTCCTCGATGGAGGAGTCGAACTTGTGCTCCGGCACCTGGCCCTTGGAAGCGGCGGACTTCTTAACCTGCTCGAACAGCTCCTTGATACCCTTGTTCTTAAGAGCCGAGATCATCATGACCGGGCAGCCGAGCTTCTTGGAAAGCTTGTCAATGTCGATCTTGTCGCCATTCTTCTCGACCAAGTCGGCCATGTTGAGGGCAACGACCACGGGCAGGCCGGTCTCGATAACCTGAAGCGCCAGGTACAGGTTGCGCTCGAGGTTGGTGGCATCGACGACTTGGACGACAACGTCGGGCTCGCCGCTCATGAGGTAATCGCGCGAGCATTGCTCCTCGGGGCTGTAGGGGGAAAGCGAGTAGATGCCAGGGAGGTCCGTAATGGTAACGTTCTTGTCGCTTAGGAGCTTGGCTTCCTTTTTCTCAACCGTGACGCCGGGCCAGTTGCCAACGTAGCCGTTGGCGCCGGTGATCAGGTTGAAAAGCGTGGTCTTGCCGCAGTTGGGGTTACCCGCCAGCGCGACATGGATCTGAGAATCCGCCATTCAATCCTTCTTCCTTGTGTGCCTGCGCTGCTTTCTCCGCGCAGGCTGGATAATGTGCTTCAAAGATGCTGCATTAAGTTAGAAAAACCTAACTTTATCTGCAGAAATATGCGCCGCGAGTCCTTACTGGACCTCGACGACGGCGGCCTCCTCCTTGCGGATGGAAAGCTCGTAGCCGCGCACGTTAATCTCGACCGGATCACCGAGCGGTGCAACCTTCACGACCTTGAACGAAGTGCCCTTGATGAGCCCCAGGTCCATAAGGTGGCGGCGAAGCGCACCCTCGCCGTGAAGCTTGACGATGGTGGAGCTCTCGCCCACCTTAACGTCACCCAACGTCTTCATTTACTTGTCCCCCTTTCAGTGCGTACAGAAATACCGTCGACTAACCGACGGTCATGATGTGCATGGCAACCTTGGAATCGATACCAAAGCGTGCGCCCAGCACAGTGACGATGATATTGGCGCCACTCGAGCTCACCACGTGGATTTCGTTGCCCTCGACAAAGCCGAGGTCCTTGAGGTGGTGCTTCATATCCTCATTGCCCTTTACACGAGACACGCGCACGGTTTCGCCCGCTTTTACCATCGAAAGCGGCATTGCCGGCATCTGCGGTCCGCAAGACATGAGTGGCTCCTAACGTCAGTTCGTCCTCAACATCGACGCGGTAAAAGTTAACCACGCCTATGTTCGCTTTAGTAAACTAACACGTGGTTAACTTTTTGGAAAGGGTCCCCATTCAGATTTCGGAAAAGTTTCCTATACGAAACAAAGGCACCGCAAAGACCGTCTCTTTGCAGTGCCTATTGATACCAATTTATGCAACAGAGGGGACTGCCCCTTTGTCACATTGTTGAGGTTAAAGCGAGAGGTTCCTGATCGACGTGACGCAGGAGGCCTCATCCACGCCCGAAACGCGGAACACGACGTCTTCGCCACATTCGCCGCAGAGTGCCATGAGCCCTATAACGTCGCGGCCATCCGTGTGGCGATTGCCGATACTGACTGACACGTCGCTACGATGCTTGGCAATGATGTCATAGAGCAGCGCAACCGGGCGGGCATGTAATCCCAACGGATCTTTAATCGTCTTTGTAAACTCGACCATGTCCCCTCCCGCGGCATCGCACATTCGGCCGGCAAAACCCAGCCACGTGGTAGCTATTGTACGTTACCGGCGCACCCCCGTTCCGAAAAAAACGAGGGAAGGCACACGTCCTTCCCTCGTTACAGGCAATATGTAGTCGCTCGCCTACATCAGGCGCAGGCTGACGTCCTTGAGCTGGGCGCCACTAACGGCACTCGGGGCGCCCGACATAAGGTCGGAGCCGCTAGCCGTCTTGGGGAACGCCATGACGTCGCGGATGGAGTCGGAACCGGTAAGCAGCATGCACACGCGGTCCAGGCCCAGAGCGAAACCGCCCATCGGGGGCGCACCAAACTTGAGGGCCTCCATGAGGAAGCCAAACTGAGACTCGGCGCGCTCCTCGGTAAAGCCCAGGAGCTTGAGCATGGACATCTGCATCTCGGCGTTGTGGATACGCATACCGCCGCCGCCGGCCTCAAAGCCGTCCATGACAAAGTCGTAGGTGCAAGAACCGGCTGCCAACGGGTCGGCCTCGATCTTGGCGATGTCGGTCTCGGTCGGCAGGGTGAAGGGCTGGTGCTCGGCGGCATAGGCCTTGCGGTCCTCATCCCAGTGGAACAGCGGGAAGTTGACGACCCACAGGAAGTCGTGGCCCTCGCGCTTGATGTCGAGCGCGTTGGCCATGTGAGAACGCATGCCGCCCAGAATCTCGTCAGAGAGCAGGCGCGGGCCGGCGGCGAACATCACAAGGTCGCCGGGCTCGACGTCCATGCGCTCGCGCAGAGCCGCCATCTCCTCGTCCGAGAAGAACTTGACGATGGGGCTGTTGATGGAGCCGTCCTCGCGGAAGGCGATCCAGGCCAGGCCCTTGGCGCCAAACGTGGAAGCCACGCCGGCGAGCTTATCGATCTTGGCACGTGCCCAGGCACCGGCGCCCTTGGCGTTGATAGCCTTGACGACAGAGCCCTCCTCGTTTGCGGCAGTCGCAAAGACCTTGAACTTGGAGTTGGCAAAGATGTCGGTCAGGTCGACCAGGTGCATGCCATAGCGGGTATCGGGCTTGTCGGAGCCATAGGTGTCCATGGCATCCCAGTAGTTCATGCGACGCAGCGGCGTGGGCATCTCGACACCCATGCGACCGAAGGCATCGGCCAGGACCTCTTCGAGCGCGCTCATAACATCGTTCTGGTCCACGAAGGACATCTCGATATCGACCTGGGTGAACTCGGGCTGACGGTCGGCACGCAGGTCCTCGTCGCGGAAGCACTTGGCAACCTGGTAGTAGCGCTCGACGCCACCGACCATGAGCAGCTGCTTCAGAAGCTGCGGGGACTGCGGCAGGGCGTAGAAGTTACCCGGCTGGATACGGCTGGGAACAATGAAGTCGCGGGCGCCCTCGGGCGTGGACTTAAACAGGGAGGGCGTCTCGACCTCCATGAACTCACGGTTGTGCAGCGCCTCGCGAATGGCAAAGGTAAAGTCGGAGCGCAGCTTGAGGTTGGCCATCATCTCGGGACGGCGGAGGTCCAAATAGCGATAGCGCAGGCGGGTATCCTCGCTGGTCTCGATGCCGTCCTCGATCTGGAACGGCGGAGTGACGGACGTGTTGAGCACCTCGGCGTGGTCGGTCAGGACCTCGATCTCGCCGGTCGCGAGCTTGGTGTTGGTGGTCTCCTCACCACGAGCGCGCACGACGCCGTGGATCTTGATGGGCCACTCGGGACGCATGGTCTCGGCGATCTTAAAGGCATCGCCATCGGAGTGCTCGGGGTCGAAAGTGAGCTGCGTGATGCCCTCGCGGTCGCGAAGGTCGCAGAAGATAAGGCCGCCGTGGTCGCGGCGACGGCTCACCCAACCGGTGAGGGTGACCTCTTCGCCCACGTTCTCGAAGCGAAGCTCGCCGCAGGTACGGGTGTGCATGGAATGCTCGTCAATGGGACGGGTCTGGCTCATACCAGTGATCCTCCTTTATGGATCTGTGCCGCCCCGTGTCGTTCCGGGCGGCGTCGTACAGATTTGCCCAGCCTGCGTAAACCGCGCAGCCGGACATGGCGTTCTATCTTATCGCACCCACGTCGATGTACCGCGAAAAAGTAACTCTTGCCCAAAGACTTGACGGAGACGAAACAATTGACGCGGCCTGGCCGTCGCCCAGGCGCGCCGCGTGCGACAATGTGCCCCAATACAACTGCACTCGGAAAGGCCCGCCATGACTGCACGCCTCATCGTTATGGATATCGACTCCACGCTCATCAACCAGGAGGTCATCGACCTGTTGGGCGAGGAGGCCGGCGTAGGCGAGCAAGTGGCGAAGATCACCGAGCGCGCCATGCGCGGCGAGCTCGACTTTAAGCAGGCGCTCGAGGAACGCGTGGGGCTGCTTGCCGGCTTGGACGAGAGCGTGTTCGAGCGCACCTTTGAGCGCGTGACGTTTACCCCCGGCGCGCTGGAACTTATGCGCTCGGCGCACAGCAAGGGCTGGAAGGTCGGCGTGGTAAGCGGCGGCTTTCACGAGGTCGCCGATAAGATCGTGGCCGCCGCGGGCATCGACTTTTGCCTCGCTAACCGCCTGGAGGTCGTGGACGGCAAGCTCACCGGCAAGCTGGCGGCAGACATTGTAACCAAGGAGTCCAAGCTCATCCAGCTGCTGGACTGGGCAGTTGAGTGCGGTGTCGACATGGCCCATACCGTGGCAATCGGCGACGGCGCCAACGACATCCCCATGATTCAGGCCGCGGGCACGGGCATCGCATTTTGCGCCAAGCCCAAGACGCGCGAAGCCGCCCCATTTGCCATCGACGAGCGCAACCTGATGCTCGCCATGGACATCATCCTGCGTGACTAGTCGATCCGCCTAACAATTGAATTAGTCTGTCCTATAGTTTCCGAACAATTTTGTCTTAGTGTTCGGAAACATACCCTATGAGTGCTAGACTTTGCGCCGTCGAAGGGAACATATATGGATAAGCGAGATCTTGAGCAATTGCTGAGCGATGTTGCCGGCGGAGCAGTCACTCCGGCAGTCGCCCTCACGCGCATCCAGACGGCGCCGACCGCCGATCTGGGTTTTGCGCAGCTCGATCTTTCGCGCGGAGTGCGCCAGGGAGCCGGCGAGGTTGTCTACGGTGCCGGTAAAACCGCCGAGCAGATTGCCGCCATTATCGAAGCGCTGCGCGATGCCGGCCAGGAACGTATCCTGGTCACGCGCCTGGATGCCGAAAAAGCCGCGCGCACCGCTGAGCTTCTCGGCAACGGCATTGACCTGGGATATGTCCCGGACGCGCAGCTCGCCCTCGTGGGCGGCAAGCCCTCCCCTACCGGCAACGGACGCATCGTCGTCGCCTGCGCCGGCACGAGCGACTTACCCGTCGCCGAAGAAGCCGCGTTGACGGCCGAGTTCTATGGCAACGAGGTCGACCGCCTCTACGACGTAGGTGTCGCCGGCCTGCACCGCCTGCTCGCGCATGCCGAGGAACTTGCCCAGGCGCAGGTGGTCATCGCCATCGCCGGCATGGAGGGCGCGCTGGCGAGCGTTATCGGCGGTCTGGTGAGCTGTCCGGTCATCGCCGTTCCCACCAGCGTTGGCTACGGCGCAAGTTTTGGTGGCGTAGCCGCGCTGCTCGCCATGCTCAACTCCTGTGCCAGCGGCGTTTCGGTCGTCAATATCGACAACGGCTTTGGCGCCGCCTACCAGGCAAGTCTTATCAATCATCTGAGCGCCGGCACACCCCGCGCCCGCTAAGGAGCATTCCATGTCCAATCATCAGCACACGCTTATCATCGACGGCACCTCGGGCATCAGCGGCGACATGACCGTCGCGGCCCTGCTCGATCTGGACGCCAGCGAGGAGCACCTGCGCGAACAGCTCGCCACACTGCCGGTTGACGGGTTTGAGGTTGCCGTTACACGCGTAAACAAGCATGGCATCGACGCCTGCGACTTTGACGTTCAGCTGGCAGAGGAGCTCGAGAACCACGATCACGATATGGCCTGGCTCTACGGCAACGAAGCAGCTGCCGAGCACGAGCACCACCATCATGACCATGGTGAGCACGAACACTGCCATGAGCATGATCATGAGACCCACGGCCATGGCCACGAGGGCCATCATCACGCCCACCACCATCACCATCGTTCTTTGGCGGACGTCACCGCCATCATCGACGGCTCGCAGCTAAGCGATGGCGCTAAGCGTCGTGCGCTCGCCATCTTTACCGCGCTCGCCGCCGCCGAGGCCAAGGCCCACGGCAAAACGCCCGAGACCGTCATGTTCCACGAGGTAGGCGCCATCGACTCCATCGTCGACATCTGCTCGGTCGCCATCTGTCTCGATGACCTGGGTATCGAGGACATTGTCGTCGAGTCGCTCTCCGAGGGTCACGGCACCATTCGCTGCGCCCACGGCCTCATGCCCATTCCCGTCCCCGCTGTCGTCAACCTGTGCCAGGCGGGCAATATCGCCCTCACGCCTGCACCGGTCGCCGGCGAGCTCGTGACGCCCACGGGCGCCGCCATCGTCACCGCGCTGCGTACGTCCGACCAAATGCCCTCACGCTACCGCATCGAAGCCGTCGGCTACGGCGCCGGAAAGCGCCCCTACGAGGGTTGCTCCGGTACGCTCCGCTGCCTGCTCGTTCACGTGGATGCATAGCCATGGATGCCCGCAAAGAAAAAAGCCGCGCTGCGATCGTCGCGGCGTTCTCCGAGCTGCTGCGCGAAGAGGACTACGGCAAGATCACCGTCGGCGACATCATCGCGCGCGCCCACGTAGGCCGCGCGACATTCTACGGCCTCTTTAAGAGCAAAGACGACCTACTGTCCGAGCTCGTGAGCGACATCTGCACCCACGCCCTCGACGACGATGGTACGCCGCTCGACGACCCACTCGTGCAAGTCGAGCATATCCTCAACAACCTCTGGGATCGTCGTCAGGGCGTACGCGCCCTCGTAGCCGGCGCTGGCTCACGCGTCTTCGCCGACTGCTTACGCAAGACCATCATGTCGCGCGCAGCCGAAACCATCCCTACCGACCCAAACGGCCCCGCCGCCACCATGGACCGCAGCTTTCTACTGCACCACATAGCCTCAAGCTTCGTAGGAATGGTCCAATGGTGGGCCTGGCACAACTTTCAAGCAGATAAGGCCGAAGTAGCCAAAGACTACCTCTCAGCCACAAAGCCCCTCTTCAACTAAGTAAGAAGCTCATCCCAAAGCATCGTCCCAACCCAAGCCGCCACGCATCCCAAAGTGTCGACAGCAGCCCAACGCCCCTACCAGCAACAAGCCCCTCCCATCCAAATTCAGATATATATGTTGGGTTGCTTGTACGAACGCAACAAAGACCCCGCAGCTGTCCGCATGGGGTAACTTCCCAGCGCACTCCGCAGGACGCAAAAAGGCTCGCCGCACAAAGTGCGCAGCGAGCCTTTTTGCATGTCCGAGGACGCGCTGGGAAGTTACCCCATGCGGACAGCGGACAACCTATGTAGCCTCAGACTAG
>CAUATU010000021.1:0-36580 GCA_958432255.1 uncultured Collinsella sp. | reverse complement strand
GAAAGAAGCTGCGCCGCGGGGGAGGCGACCCAAATGGCTTTCTCATATCGTCTTGTTTCAAGACGCCGCCATCATGCTAAGGAGGCAACCATGACAACTTCGCCTTTGGCAAACCCCACGGCCACCAGGGAGCTGCTAGAGGAGTTTGGCCTTGCGACCAAGCATCGCCTGGGCCAGAACTTTCTAATCGACAATCATGTGATCGAGCGTATCTGCGAGCTTGCCGAGCTTGCAGGTGACGAGCGCGTACTCGAGGTGGGTCCGGGTTGCGGTACGTTGACACTTGCGTTGCTGCAGGAAGCGGCGTGCGTTACGTCCATTGAGGCCGATCCTGAGCTCGAACCGGTGCTCGACGCCCACGCCGCCGACTATGCCAACTTCCGCTTTATCATGGGCGACGCGCTTAAGGTGGGCCCGGAGCAGATTGAGCAGGCTGCCGGCGGCGAGCCCACGGTATTTGTCGCGAACTTGCCCTATAACGTGGCGGCGACGATCATCCTGCAGTTCTTCCAGACGATGCCCGCGCTCAAGCGCGCCGTCGTCATGGTTCAAAAGGAGGTTGCCGATCGCATTGCCGCAGTGCCGGGTAACAAGACCTATGGCGGCTATACGGCAAAGCTCGGCCTGTATGCGCAGGTGACGGGTCGCTTTGAGGTGCCGCCGCGTTGCTTTATGCCGGCGCCGCACGTGGACTCGGCCGTCGTGCGTATCGACCGTGTTGACGGCGTGGTGCCCGAAGGACTCGATTGCGAATTTGTGGCCCACGTGATTGATGCTGCATTTGCTCAGCGTCGCAAGACCATCCGCAATTCCATGAGCGCCAACGGCTTTGCCAAGGACGTGCTCGATGCCGCCTTTGAGGCTTGCGGTATCGCATCCACCACGCGCGCCGAAACGCTTGATGTTGCCGACTTTGTCCGCCTGGCCCAGGAGCTAATCCATGACGCTTAATGCCGAACGCGTGACGTTTACCAAGAAAAAGAAGACGGTTGCTTGTCCCGTGCCCTTGGCGCCGCTTGCCGACACGCATGCACATCTGCTTTCGTTCTGGGGCAAGGATGTGCCCGAGACGCTCCTGCGTGCCAAAGCCGCGGGCGTCGACCTGTTGGTGACGATGTTCGACCCCATCGCTGATAAACGCAGCGTGACGGACTATAGCGACTGGCTGACGCGCGAGATTCTGCCGATGCAGGATATCCCGCAGATCAAGTATCTTGCCGGCGTGCATCCGTATGGCGCGCCGGACTATGCCGACGACGTTCACGCACAGGTCGTTGCCGCACTCGATGACCCCTTATGCGCCGGTATTGGCGAAATCGGCCTGGACTACCACATGGACTATGACGACGATATCGCGCCGGCACCCCATAACGTGCAGATTGACTGCATGGCGCGCCAGCTCGAGCTTGCCGTGTGCCGTAACGTGCCGGTGGAGCTGCATCTGCGTCACGAGGACACGGACCAGGAGCGAACCTCGCACGCGGACGCCTACAACGTGCTTCGTGAGGTGGGCGTGCCCCAGGCCGGTTGTGTGCTGCACTGCTTTGGCGAGGACCGCGCCACGATGGAGTGCTTTGTGGAGCTGGGCTGCTATATCGCCTATGGCGGTGCGGCCACCTTTAAGCGCAACGACGACGTGCGCGAGGCATTTGCGGCAACCCCACTCGATCGAATTTTGTTCGAGACGGATTGCCCGTATATGGCTCCGGAGCCCATTCGCGGTCTTGAATGCGAGCCCGCAATGATCTCCATTACGGCAAACGCGCTGGTTAACGACCGTGTCGATCGCACTGGTGAGGACGCCGAAACAATCGCGCAAGCCGCTTGGGAGAATGCCTGCAAACTTTTTCAAAAATAGTTCTTGCGTTCGTGGTGGCGCTCCGTTATTCTAATTCCTGCACGCGGGCGTGGCGGAATTGGCAGACGCGTACGGTTCAGGTCCGTATGGGGGCAACCCCATGAAGGTTCAAGTCCTTTCGCCCGCACCATTGAATGAAAGAGCTCCCAGCAATGGGAGCTCTTTTTGTTACGGGCCCATCACAGGGACTTGAACCTGCGAAGGAGCGAGCGTAAAGAAAACGCGGAGCGTTTTTAGCGAGCTGGCGAGGACGCCGGCAGGCGGCCGAAGCCGGTGCGGATCCGCGAAGCGGATACGCGGACGTCCTTTCGCCCGCACCATTACATGAAAGAGCTCCCAGCAATGGGGGCTTTTTTGATATGCACGATCTCCTTGGACGGGTATCCTAATGCCAACGTGTGCCTATCAGAGGAGAGACCATGCTGTTGTCCGGTATCATCGCCGCCCTTACCAGCCTTTTGATCCCCATCATCATTCTGTTGCTGCTGCTTCCCAGCGCCTGCTATGTCGTTGAACAGCAGCATGCTGTGATCATCGAACGCTTAGGCAAGTTCAACCGCATCGTCAACGCGGGCTTCCACATGAAGGTACCCGTGATTGACCGCAAGGCCGCCACGGTGAGTCTGCGCACCATGAAAAACGGTTTTGGCATCGACGTTAAGACCCAGGACAACGTGACCATCGGCCTTGAGGTCTCTGCTCAGTACCACGTGAGCTATGACATGGGCGCCGGCCCGGCAGATTCGGGCATCTACAAGAGCTACTATATGCTGCAGGAGCCCGTCGACCAGATGCGTGACTTCATCACCGACGCCCTGCGCTCTTCGATTCCCGTCTACACACTCGATGAGGTCTTTGCCAAGAAGGATGACATCGCCAAGGATGTCAACGCTACCGTTTCCGAGCAGATGGCCGCCTACGGCTTCACCCTCGTGTCGACGCTCATCACCAAAATCGCACTGCCGACCGAGGTTGAGAACTCCATGAACGACATCAACGCTGCCCAGCGCAAGCGCGCTGCGGCACAGGAGCTCGCTGAGGCCGACCGCATCAAGCGCGTCACCGAGGCGACCGCCGAGGCCGAGGCAATGGAAAAGGCGGGCGAGGGCATCGCCAACCAGCGCAAGGCCATCGCGCTGGGCATCAAGGATTCGCTCGAGATCATCCAGGAGACGGGAGTCGGTAACGACGAGGCCAACCAGCTGTTCATGTTTACGCAGTGGTCCGAGATGATGACGGAGTTCGCTCGCACGGGTAAAACCTCGACGGTCGTGCTGCCGAGCGATTTCTCGCAGTCGGCCTCGATGTTCGAGCAGATGCTGACAGCCAGCAAAGTTCAAAACGATTCGAAGGAGTAGACACGCGTGAAATACACCGTCGTTTGCGTCGGTAAGCTCAAGGAGCGCTTTTGGAAGGACGCGTGCGCCGAGTACACCAAGCGCCTAGGTGCCTATGCCAAGGTGGATATCCGCGAGGTGGCCGATATCGACCCGGCTAAGGCGGGCGGCGTGGATGCCGCGCGCGACAAGGAGGGAGCGGCGATACTTGCAGCCCTGCCGCCTCGAGCGCATGTGATCCTGCTGGCCATTGAGGGCAAAGAGCGCTCGAGCGAGGAGCTTTCGGCGCGGCTCGATGATCTTATGCTGCGAGGCAATAGCGACATCGCCTTTGTGATTGGCGGATCGGACGGCGTGAGCGATGACGTGCGCGCACGAGCCGACGAGATGCTCAGCTTTGGACGTATTACCTTGCCGCATAACTTGGCGCGCGTGGTGCTGCTGGAGCAAATCTATCGCGCCTGCAAGATCAGCCGAGGCGAGCCGTATCACAAATAGGTCGGCAATACGAAACAATGGCGTGGGACAATACCTTTCGTTTTGAGGAATGTGTCTGAAAGGACTATGCGATATGAAGATTGGATTTGTCGGTTTTGGCAATATGGCGAGCGCTATGGCCGATGGCTGGATCGCTGCCGGTGTAGCTGCGAGCGACATGTGCGCCTGCGCGGGTCGCTACGACGCACTGGTTGAGCGCTGCGAGGCGCGCGGCATGGTCGCCTGCCACGATGCCGCCGAGGTTGTCGCCGCATCCGATATCGTGGTCGCTGCGGTCAAACCGTACATGATCGAGAAGGTATTCGTCCCGCTCAAGGATGCTCTTGCCAAAAAGGTCGTTCTGTCGGTTGCCTGGACCTGGGACAGTGCCAAGTGGGAGCAGGTCCTGCCGGGTGTCGCGCACATCTCGACGGTGCCCAACACGCCGGTTTCGGTGGGCGAGGGCGTCATCGCCTGCGAGAAATCCTCTACGCTCAGCGACGAGCAGCGTGCTGTTGTGCTCGACCTGCTCGGTAAGCTTGGCACCGTCGTCGAGCTCGATACGAGTCTGCTGTTTGTGGGCGGCACGGTGGGTGGTTGCGCTCCGGCATTTGTCGCCATGGCAATCGAGGCCCTGGGCGATGCAGCGGTCAAGCACGGTATCCCGCGTGCCGATGCCTATCGCATTGTGAGCCAGATGGTGCTGGGTACGGCAAAGCTGCAGCTTGCAACTGGCCAGCATCCTGCGGCGATGAAGGATGCCGTATGCTCGCCCGGTGGTGCCACCATCAAGGGCGTCGTTGCGCTCGAGGACGCCGGCATGCGCAGTGCCCTGGTCAAGGCAATCGACGCAACTCTCCAGTAAAACCTGCCATTTAGGGACAGGTTTATTTTGGCAGGTTTTTCCTGCGGTTTTGTCGTATGTGCGAAAAGCGCCCCGCAACTGGCTCAATTCCAGTTGCGGGGCGCTTGCGTTTGCCCAGATAAAACCGACCAAAATAAACCTGTCCCTTTTTGGCAGGTTAGTCCCAGAAGCTGTCTTCCTCATCCTCGGACTTGGGTCCGCGGTCGACGTACATCTTATGGGTACGCTTCTCCATTACAAAGGCAAGAATCGCAAATAACAGGATGCCGCCGGCGAAAAGGATGGCAAAACCGGTGCGGGTGCCAAACAAAAAGGAAAAAACTGCGTCCATTGGGTGCCTTCTTGCGTAGTTGAGTTGGGTCGTAAACGCTCATAAGTATATACTTGCCCATACATGTACAAGGTTGCAACCTAAATGGAATGTATATCGCCGGAGGATCTAATGCTTGATATCAAGTTTGTTCGCGAGAACCCCGATGCCATCGATGTCGCCATGGCTAACCGCCAGACGTCTTGGGATCGCGAGAAGTTCTTTGAGCTCGACGACGAGCGCCGTGCCGTCATCACCGAGGTCGAGGAGCTCCAGGCTACGCGCAATGCCGAGTCCAAGAAGATCGGCGCCCTGATGAAGGAGGGCAAGAAGGACGAGGCCGAGGCCGCCAAGGAGGCCGTGCGCGCCGTCAACGAGAAGATTGACGGTCTGGCCGAGCGCCGTACTGCTCTCGAGCAGGAGCAGTACGACTTCATGGCTCACCTGCCCAACATTCCTTGCGAGGCCACGCCGTACGGCAAGGACGAGGACGAGAACATTGAGCGCCGTCGTTGGGGCACCCCGCGCGAGTTCGACTTCGACTTTAAGCCGCACTGGGATCTGGGCACCGATCTGGACATCCTCGACTTCGAGCGCGGCAACAAGCTCTCCGGCAGCCGCTTCACCGTTCTCGGTGGCGCCGGCGCCCGTCTTGAGCGCGCCCTCATCAACTTCTTCCTCGATACGCACACCAGCCGTGGTTTTAAGGAGTGGTGGCCGCCCATCGTCGTCAAGCGTCAGACCATGTTTGGCACGGGTCAGCTGCCCAAGTTCGAGGACGACGCCTACCACGTCTCGGGCGACAACTTCCTGATCCCCACCGCCGAGGTCGTGCTCACCAACCTGCACGCCGGCGAGGTCCTCGATGCCGACACCCTGCCGCGCCGCTACACCGCCTTCACCCCCTGCTTCCGCGAGGAGGCCGGTTCCGCCGGTCGCGACACCCGCGGCATCATCCGTCAGCACGAGTTCGACAAGGTCGAGATGGTCAAGTTCGCTAAGCCGGAGGAGTCCGACGAGGAGCTCGAGAGCATGACCGCCGAGGCCGAGTACCTGCTGCAGCAGCTGGGCCTTCCGTATCGCGTGATTAGCCTGTGCACCGGCGACTTGGGCTTCTCTGCCCGTCAGACCTACGACGTCGAGGTCTGGCTGCCGAGCTACAACGCCTACAAGGAGATCAGCTCCTGCTCCAACTGCGGTGACTTCCAGGCTCGCCGCGCCAACATCAAGTATCGCGACCCCGAGAACTTCAAGGGTTCGCGCTACCTGCATACTCTCAACGGTTCCGGCTTGCCGGCCGGCCGCACCATGGCCGCCATTCTGGAGAACTACCAGAACGCCGACGGCACCATCACGATCCCCGAGGTTCTGCGTCCTTACATGGGCGGTCTCGAGAAGATCGAGCCAGTCGCGTAACTTGGCTGCATAGGGAATATGCAAGGGCGCTCCTTCGGGGGCGCCCTATTTCGTGCGCAGGTCCATACCATGCCGTGCGGACAGCTCAATAGAAAACACACGAACAACTGTTCTGTATACAGCCATCTACCTGCTATGCTTTTGCTAAATAAGAGCGAGAGAAAGGGGACGCGATGGAGCTGTTTGATAATCGGGTGGTTTTATTTGAGAGCGACGAGGGCGGGGAGTACCTGCTTGTAACGTGTGAGCCGTCTGGCATGGGCGGCCTGGTGGTTCGGCAGACGAGTGAGGGTCCGTTGACACAATGGTGCTTTGAGGAGTCGCCGCATGTGGCCGAGACCTTTGTGACGCACGAGGGACTTGTGGCGCTGGAGCACTTCTATGGAGTTGGGACTTCCAACCAGGTCGCGCGCATGCTGTGCATCTCGTTTGCCGATTATGATTGTGCCCAGCGGGTGAGATCGCTCCTGAGGGAACTTGATGCCAAGTTCGACGTGATCGAAAAGCCAATCGATCGTACGGGGAACAGCGGTATATGCGGAGCAGCATGACAAAACTGCGTTCCACAAAAAAGTTTGAGATTGTGCTTGACTCCAATAAGCTAAAGTGGTTTTATATGTCTTGCGCTGCGGCGTTACCTCAGCTGGATAGAGGGTCTGACTACGAATCAGAACGTCATAGGTTCGAATCCTATACGCCGCACCAATTGAAATTGAAAGCCTCCGGCGACGGGGGCTTTTCTTTTATGGCGGTATCCCATGGATTCGAATCTCGGTCGAGGCGCGAGCGTCTTAATCATCACTTCGTAAAATTTTTCCAAATTGTCGCTTGACCCATCGAGGGGTCACGTGCATAATAATCCGTGCGTTGCGGCGTTACCTCAGCTGGATAGAGGGTCTGACTACGAATCAGAACGTCATAGGTTCGAATCCTATACGCCGCACCAATTGAATTTTAAAGCCTCCGGTAACGGAGGCTTTTCTTATATCGCGATGCGTCGAAGATCGCATCAAGTGGTCAAAATGAGTAAAAATCAAATTTAATAACTTTTTTCGAAAAATACTTGACCTTTATTCAGTCGGTGTGCATAATAATCAACAAGTCGCGGCGTTACCTCAGCTGGATAGAGGGTCTGACTACGAATCAGAACGTCATAGGTTCGAATCCTATACGCCGCACCATTTGAGATTAAAGCTCCCGGCGACGGGGGCTTTTCTTTTACGTAAGCACCGCATGGATTCGAACCTCGGTCGAGGCGCGGGCGTAAAGAAAACGCGGAGCGTTTTTAGCCCGCGGGCGAGCGCGCCGGCAGGCGGGCGAAGCCGGTGCGGATCCGCGCAGCGGATGCGCGGAATCCTATACGCCGCACCAATTGATTTTAAAGCTCCCGGCAACGGGGGCTTTTCTTTTGCGCCAGCTTGAGTGCTTTCGTCCAAAGGGACGATTTCCTGTCGACTCGTGTAAGATTCCGAGTAGGTGTCGCGGCCCATCCGCGACCACTCCTTCTCTCAACGACCGATCAGGGTGATATTTCGTGGCAGAGCGTCCGACATACAAGCTCAGGTTTCTCGATCCCAAGAAGCGCTTTCCGGCGATGCCCGAGCAGCCTGCGGGACGCTCATATGGCGTGGTCTGGAAACTCTTTGGCGAGGATCAGCATGAATCTTGTTATGTCGTCGAATTCGTTGGCAAAAGTCATGTGTCGCTTTTGGGCTACGTAAGCGTTTCGGGTGAGGTGTACAAGGTGGACCGCCCCGTCAGCGAGGCTCCGCTGCCCAACGATCCCGACATGGAACTGGTCCTTGACGAGTCGGATTCCGGTATTGGTGAGATTATGGTAAGGGAAGCCAACGGTGCAATGCGCGCGTGTGCGCAAACTGCCGGCTCTCCCGAAGGCCCCATGCGCGAGCAGTCCGACCACGAGACATGGAATTCGACCCGCGCCCTTCCTTACGGCGAGTTCATGGCCTCGATGTTCTTGCGCTACGTGATATTTGCCAACTCCGAAAGCGCTATTGTGAACACGGCGGACGCCGGCGGACTCGACGAGGGTATGCAAAACGTTGTCGACAAGATCAAGCTCGTAAAGTTGTCCGAGCCGGTCGAGGTGTTTTTGGGCTTTAACACGGCACCGCTCCCCGATGCTATCGAGACGCTGCTTTACCGCGTTGACCATGCCGAGAATCCGAGCGGTATCGAGCGCTATGCCGCCGCCCTTATGAGCGAAATTGACTTGCCCCGCCTGCGCACCATCGCTGCCAAGTCCGAGATGAGCCTGGCTCGCATTGATCGCTCAAAGATTTTCTATCTCAATTTTGATCGTAGCCTGTTGGACCAGGACGAGATTGACATGCTGCTTGCCATCGAGTGCCGTCTCAACCGCCTCTCCGGCATCCTTGAGCGCATCGGGGCCGGATTGGCCCCCGCGGCATCCTCGCCGAGCCTTGAGGGCTGCGCGCTCTTTGATGCGTGGCATATCGCCAAGACGACCAACGATGTTCCCCGACTGCTCGATACGGCTTCGAGCGATAACCCGTGGGCCAAGCCGGGAACGGTTTCGTGCCAGCCGGGCGGCGAGTGGGACGTGCGCACGCGTTTTGCGCGAATCGTTGAGGCGCTCAACGTGGTCACGCGGCTCGACTATACCTATCGGGCAAACGTTGCCGAGGGGATTATGCTCGTTCGGTTTGGGCACTCTGTCGTGGATGCCATGCCGCAACGTGAATACGACGCCCAAGATGACGCCTGGCGCGAGCTGGACGAGGACACGCGTGCGATCTGGGCCGCGGAGCACGATGCGCGCGTGGCACTCACACTTGCGGCAGCGTGTTTTGCCGCGGGCGCCTGCATCACGCGCTGCTATGTGCAGATTGCTGCTCCCGACAGTGAGCAGGGCGAGCGCGTTGTCGCAACGTATTTCTTTGGGCGCGCGGCCTATCTGGCCGATTGCGTGCCTGTCGCCAAGGATCTTGAGAGCATGGACATGGACGATATGCCGTGCAAGCGTGTGCTTGAGGCGTATGAGTCAACCGCTCCGGAGACGATTGAGCCTGCGGAGGTTCATGCTCGTCCGCGTGATGACCATCGCACGCTGCCGCCGGCGCTGCGCGATCTGCTGCTTGCCGATACGGCTGACGAGTTGGAGGTCATGGAAGAGGACGACGACCCATACGTGGCCCGTGTTGTTGAATTGCGCGAGCAGACAAAAGTCGACCGTACAGGTGCTTTTGAAGGCTTTTCCCGTCTTGTCGAGGAGTTGGAGGCTAAGTGCGCCGTCGCCGAGCTTTTGGCGACAGGTCCGGTTCAAACGCAGTTTTGCGATAACCAGCTGGTGCGCATGGTGCTACCGGTGTTGGAAGAAGACCGCTCTGTGCGGATCCTTCGTGCGCCCGATGCGCTGTACTTTGCCCAGCACGAGATCTGCAGCTTTTTCGCCGAGCAAGAGGACTTTGAACGAGCACTGCCCGAGGTGCGCCATCTTTACGATCTGGCGCGCTCGTCCATGCAATCGCACTTTGCGCTCATCAACGTGCTTGCGCGTCTGGAGCGCTTTGACGAGATTATCGAGGTGGCGCGCCACGGCCTACGTATTGCCAGCGATCGTTCTGCAATCGGCTACCTATTCTATCGCTTGGCGTTTGCCTATTGGAATTGCGATCAGCTCGACCTGGCGCTGGCTTGTTACCGTCTGGTGCCGCGCGGCGAGGAGTCGGGCAGCAGCGCGCTGGAAGAAATGCAGGGCCTTATGAACGAGATGGGCGTCAGCGAGCCTCCGACGTTCGAGGAAGCGGTCGAGACCATCCGCAAGGCTGGACTCGAGTTGCCGCCAGTGTCCGCGGTGACCAATCAGCTGGCAGATGCCGCTGTTCAACTGGTCGACAACGGCTTCTTTTTCCTGGCACGCGGTTGCATCTTCCAAATGTGGCGCACCATGGGCAACGACGAGCTTGGCTCCCTCAACCGCTCGCTGGGGTAGGCGAAGCCTCCAAGGAGGAAAGGATGCTAGGCAATTAGAAAATTTCCTCTTGCCCATCCTTGGCTGTTTGGTTACTATAGAACGGCTGTTACGGAGAGCTGACCGAGAGGCCGAAGGTGCTCGCCTGCTAAGCGAGTATGCCCCAAAAGGGCATCTGGGGTTCGAATCCCCAGCTCTCCGCCAGTACGAATTTGAAGAAGGGTCCCATTTGGGGCCCTTTTTTAGTTGAACCATGTTAGCTGGGGATTCGAACCCTCAAAAATGAGGCGCCCCGTTGGACGCCTCATTTGGTTCGATGTGATATCGCTCCGGCCCTACACCTCGGGTGCCTTGGCTACGGTCTCGCTCTCTGCCGTGAGCGGGCGGTTGTCGATGCGACGGCCCAAGCGGTCAAACTTCACGAGCAGCCATTCAATGGGATTCGGCCCTGCGCCTTCCTCGTCGGCAACTAGGTCCATGACGGCGATCTTGGTGCCGTCCTGCTTGAGCGTAACGCTGCCCACCTTGTCGCCCACATGCACCGTGCCCGAAAGATCGTCGTAGCTAACCTTTTCGGTCACCTCGCCGGCAAGGGAAAACACGGTCGCTTGCGCCGTAGGATCGGCGAGTGTGGCGTCGATCGTCTTGTCCGTCCAGTCAGTTTGGCTAACGCGCGCCATAAGCGGGTTGCCGTTGGCGGTCTTTTCCTGCGTGTTGGCGATCGCGACCGTCACCTTGTGACCGTAGCACCAGTTGGCAAGGGTTGCGGTATCGGTAAAGCGCTGGTCGGTGGTGGTGGAGTTCAAAACAACGGTGTAGATCTCGTCGCCATCGCGGTTGTAGGCGCTCGTAAAGCAATAGCCTGCATCGTCGGTGGTGCCGGTCTTGCCACCGATGTTGCCATCTTGGCCCAGCAAATTGTTATGCGTGTCCATGGAATGCGAATGGTCGGTGCCGTCGGCGCCCGTGACCTCGATCCAGGAATCCTCGCTCGCTACGACCTCGCGGATCGTGTTGTTTTTCATGGCCTCCTGCATCATCAGCGCTACGTCGTGTGCGGTTGAGTGCATATTGCCAGCCCACTCATCAAAGTCCAGACCATGCGGGTTTTCAAAAAGCGTGCCGGTGCAGCCGAGCTTCTTAGCGCGCTCGTTCATGGCCTTCACAAATGTGGCCTCGGCGTCTTTGGTCTTAGGGTCGATCTTTTTGCCCACATATTCGGCGAGCACGATGGCGGCGTCGTTGCCCGAGGGAATCATCAGGCCGCGCAGTGCCTGCTCCACGGTAAGCTCGTCGCCTTCGAGCAAGCCGGCGGTCGAATTACCCACGGTGGCTGCGGCGTTGCTCACCGTGACCTTCTCGTCCATCTTGCAATTCTCGACGGTTAGGATTGCGGTCATGACCTTGGTGATCGAGGCAATCTTGACCTGCTCATCGGCATCGCGCCCATAGTAGACGGTGCCGTCTTTGCCCATGACGAGGGCATTGGTCGCATCGATATCGGGCAGGTTTTCGGCCGTGATGCCGCGCGCATCGGCGGTTTTGCCGCAAACATTGTCGGTCGTGAGCACTTGGGCGCCGGCGACGGTGGGCACGCCAGCGGCAAGGGCGATAGCGCAGGCAAAGCCGGCGGCAAGCTGGGCTGAGCGCTTTGCAAAAGAGGTGAGGGACTTCACGGATTTCGCTTTCGACGGGATGGTCTCTTCTGGAACTAGAGTATATCGTTTGCCGGCGTCGGCGATCATCGCGTGCGTGCGTGGCCCACATCCGCTCCCGAACGGGCACAAGGGTGCTTAAGGCCGACTTAATCACCCACGCTTGTTGTGTGTGGCGTGCGTCGCCTCGGGCATAATGGAGCGCGAGAGGAGCACGCATGAACGAGCGCATACTGGTAGTTGATGACGAGAAGGCCATCGCCGACTTGGTTGGTATCTACCTTACAAAAGAGGGCTTTGATGTCCAGATTGCCTATAGCGGGGCCGATGCTGCCAAGGCAATCTTGGAGCAGGAGTTCGATCTGGCGCTGCTGGATGTCATGCTGCCCGATATCGATGGATTTGAGTTGCTGCGTACGATCCGTTCCAGCCATACCTATCCCGTGATCATGCTGACGGCGCGCGATGCCCAGCAAGACAAGATCGGGGGCCTTTCGCTTGGCGCGGACGATTACGTGGTTAAGCCGTTCCGTCCGCTGGAGCTCATCGCGCGCGTGCACGCTCAGCTTCGTCGCTACACCAGCTACGGTAGCCGTGCACAGGCGGCCGAGTCGCCGACCATTCAGCTCGACGGCTTGGAGATCAACCGCGACGCTCGTTCCGTGACAGTGGACGGTTCGCCGGTTCGCCTCACGCCCACCGAGTATTCAATCTTGCTGTATTTGGTCGAGCATCGCGGCAGCGTGGTGGCCGTGGAGGACCTGTTTCGCGCGGTGTGGAACGAGGACTTTATGCCCGGCTCCAACAATACGGTGATGGTGCACATTCGCCACTTGCGCGAAAAGATCGGCGACGACGCACAAAAGCCACGCTTTATCAAAAACGTCTGGGGCGTCGGCTACATCATCGAATAACGCTTTTCGCTTGTGAGGATCTTGATATGACAAAAGACGATAGGCGAGCGTTCGAGGTGCCCGATCGGCTCTTTGAATACGTGAGGTCGGTCGTCGACAACCGCGCGCTTGCAACGGTGCTGCTCTTTTTGCTGAGCCTGCTGCTGATTGGCATCGACAACATCGTCGGAATCTTGGCGATGCTGCTTGTCGGCTTTTTGCTAATCGATCGATTTGAGATCGTGTGCCGCTGCGTGGTGATTGGCGGCGCCGCGTGGGCCATGACGTTGGCGATTGGCGCCATGGCGCTCGGCGGCATCGAAGGGCCGGTGTTGTTCGATGCCGGCTTTGTATTCAACATGCTTGGCTTTGTGCTGGCGCTTGCCGTGTGCGTGCTGTTCTTGTGCGGTCGCGCCCTGTACTACCAGGGCTACGAGCAGGGCGAGCAGCATGCCGATTGTGTGCTGGCCGCTCGTATTCAAGATCGCCTGATCGATCACCCCGACACCTGGGACAACATCGACGGCGACTTCTTGGAGGTCGAGGGCGCCCTTAACCGCGTGCGTGACCGTGAACGCAAGGTGCAGCAAGCTCTGCGTGACGAGTCGCATCGCAAGGACGATCTGGTCACGTACTTGGCACATGACCTACGCACCCCGCTTGCCAGTGTGGTGGGCTATCTTTCGCTGCTGCAAGAAGCTCCTGAGCTGCCGGTTGAGCAACGTGCGCACTTTACGGGCGTGGCGCTCGACAAGGCGCACCGGCTCGATACGCTCATCGAGGAGTTCTTCGATATCACGCGCTTTGACTTCCACGATATCGTGCTCACGCGCGGCTATGTTGATCTGGGGTTGCTGCTGGCTCAGGTGGCTGACGAGTTCTATCCCATCCTCAACGAGCAACATAAGGAAGTCCAAGTTGATATTCGCGAGGACCTGACGGTGCTCGTGGATGGCGACAAGATGGCTCGCGTGTTCAACAACATCATGAAAAACGCTATTGCCTATAGCTATGAGGGCTCGACCATCACGATCGAGGCCAGACGCCGGGACGACGGTGGCGTGCGCGTGCGCTTTATCAATCAGGGCGATCCCATCCCTGAGGCAAAGCTCAAGGTGATCTTTGAGAAGTTCTATCGCCTGGATGCGGCGCGTGCGACCAATCGCGGTGGTGCCGGTCTGGGCCTTGCTATTGCCAAGGAGATCATCGCGGCACACGGTGGTGCCGTTGCATGTGAATCGACGCCCGAACACACGATATTCACCATCGAGCTGCCCGCCGCATAGCCAGCGTGCCCTTACAAACACTTGACAATGCGCTCACGTGCATATGAGCCGCGATTTCTACTATCGATACTGCTGAATTGATATCGATGTGGAGGTATGCGGTATGACGGCTGCTGCGGCTGTGGAGCCCACGGAGCTTGAAGAACTCATGAAAGCGCAGGCCGAGGCCGCGCACGAGCGCGAGGTTGGGGATGCGACTCGCCCCACGGCAGAGGATCTTGCCGCCTCGCCGACGCGCATCGATGTCGAGGGCCTCGACCTGTTCTATGGCGACCATCATGCGCTCAAGGACGTGAATATCAAGATTCGCGACAAGCAGATTACCTCGTTCATCGGGCCTTCGGGCTGCGGAAAGTCCACGTTGCTGCGCTGCTTTAACCGCATGAACGACGGCATCAAGGACTGCCGCATCGAGGGCAAGATTGCGCTCGATGGTCAAGATATCCTGGGCGATTACGACATCTGCCGCCTTCGCCAGCGCGTGGGCATGGTGTTCCAGCGCCCCAACCCGTTTCCCATGAGCATCTACGACAACGTCGCGTATGGTCCGCGCGGCATAGGCGTGCGCGACCGCGCCGTGCTGGATGGGCTGGTCGAGGATTCCCTTCGTCGCGCTGCGCTATGGGACGAGGTCAAGGACAAGCTCAAGGAGTCGGGGCTGGGACTTTCGGGTGGGCAGCAGCAGCGCCTGTGCATCGCGCGCGCACTTGCCGTGCAGCCCGACATTCTGCTGATGGACGAGCCGACCTCGGCGCTCGACCCCGTGTCGACGCTCGTGGTGGAGCAGCTGGCCTGCGAGCTCAAAGAGACCTGTACGCTCGTGGTCGTTACGCACAATATGCAGCAGGCGGCGCGTATCTCCGACTCGGTCGCGTTTTTCTTGCTGGGTGAGTTGGTGGAGCATGCGCCCACCGCGCAACTCTTCAAGAATCCGACCGATCCGCGCACGGCGGATTATTTGACGGGACGTTTTGGCTGATACCATCTAGTAAAGGTACCTTTAGGGTTAAGATGCGGTCATGCCGGCCGCAAAGGGGTTCAACATGATCTATTACGTCGAGGACGATGACAACATCAGGGATTTGACGGTCTATGCACTGCGCAAGCAGGGGATCGAGGCCGAAGGCTTTTCGTGCGACGGCGAGTTTAAGGCCGCCGTGGCGCGACGGGTACCCGATGCCGTCCTGCTCGACATCATGCTGCCCGATACCGATGGCTTGGCGATTATGCGTCGCCTGCGTGCCGATCGCCTGACGGCGACGGTGCCCATCATGATGCTTACCGCCAAGGATACCGAGCTCGACAAGGTGATGGCGCTCGATGGCGGTGCCGACGATTACCTGACTAAACCCTTCTCGCTCATGGAGCTTGCGAGCCGCTGCCGCGCACTGCTGCGTCGCGGCGGCATGGTCAAGCAGGCGAGCGATGTGCTCAGCGTGGGCGACATCGTGCTCTCGCCCAGCCATCGCGAGGTGACTGTTGCCGGCGATCCGCTTAAGCTCACCCTGCGCGAGTTCGACCTGCTCGAGTACCTCATGCGCAAGCCCGGCGTGGTTTTTACCCGCGAGTCGTTGCTGCAGAGCGTGTGGGGCTGGGACTTCGACGGCGGTTCGCGCACCGTTGACGTGCACGTGCAGACGCTTCGCCAAAAACTGGGCGAGCATGCCGGCGCCATCGAGACCGTGCGCGGCGTGGGCTACCGCTTGGCCGAGCCTTCTGCCGGTGATGGTGCCGAAGGTGACGACACCGCGGCCACCGCATCGGAGGAGTAACCCGTGGTCTTCGCCCCCCAGGGAAAACAAACGCTGTCGCACCGCGTTTTTGTGACGATCTTTGTCTGCGCCATGGCGGTTATCGTGGCGTTTACGGTGCTGGGCGCGTTCTTTGTGCAAAACACCTTGGCGGATGCCACGAGTGCCAACCTGGCGCAGGAAACCGAGCTCATTGCTGCCGCCCTCGACGAGCAGCAGGAGCCCATCCCGTTCTTGCGTAGCCTCGATCGCGATGACTTGCGCATCACGCTGATTAACAAGGATGGATCGGTTGCCTACGACAACGAGGCGTCGCCTTCCACACTGCCCAACCATGGCGATCGCCCCGAGGTCATCGAGGCCTTTGAGAGTGGTTTGGGTTCCGCGGAGCGCGCAAGCTCTACGCTCGACGAGATTATGCTGTATCGCGCCGTCGCCCTTGATAACGGCCAGGTTGTCCGCTTGGCGCAGGCCCAGCCGGGCGTTGCGGCGATTTTGCTGTCGATGGTGGCGCCGATGCTACTTATCGCAGCAGCGGGTGCGGTACTCTCGTTTTTTATGGCGCGCCGCGAGTCCCGTGCCATCATCGCGCCGTTGCAAGAGGTGGATTTGGACCACCCACGCCGTAGCTATGAGCATGCCTATGCCGAGATGGTCCCCATGCTTGAGCGTATCGAGTCGCAGCGCCAGGAACTCAAGCGCCAAATGGCGGTGCTAGCGGACAACGACCGTATGCGCCGCGAGTTCACGGCGAATATCACCCATGAGCTCAAGACGCCGCTTACGGCGATTTCGGGCTATGCCGAGCTCATCGCAAACGGCATGGTCGAGGGCGAGGACGACCTGCGCAACTTTGGCGGTCGCATCTATCGTGAGGCGGGCCGTTTGGCGGCGCTTGTCAACGACATCCTTACGCTGTCTAACTTGGACGAGGCCGAGCGTGCAACTGAGGGCGAGGCGGTGCCCATTGGGTCCACGGAGCCTATTGAGCTCTCGCGTGCCATCTACGCGGTTGAGCAGCGTCTTGAACAGGTCGCCCGTCAGGCGAATGTGACGATAAGTCATGAGACCAAGCCTGTGGTCATCGAAGGCGTGTCGCGCTTGATTGACGAGCTCATCTATAATCTGGCAAGCAACGCCATCCGCTACAATCGACCCGGCGGTACGGTTACGCTGCAGTGCGGCACCAACGACGAAGGCCATCCGTTCCTTGCGGTCGCCGACACGGGAATCGGTATCGCGCCTGAAGAACAGGGCAAGGTATTTGAGCGGTTCTATCGCGTGGACAAGAGTAGGTCCAAGGCACGCGGCGGAACCGGTCTGGGGCTTGCCATTGTCAAGCATGCGGCCCTGTATCATCACGCCACGCTCGATCTGTCGAGCGAGTTGGGTGTGGGAACCACCATTACGGTGACGTTTCCCATACAGCAGGACGAGCCATTTGCATAGCGATGCAGCATAGATATTGATGTAGACGCCGCATTTGACTTTCGGGTGCGGCGTTGTTGTGCAATTTTACGATTGCTTCCGTCATTTTTACAGGAGAGCCTGTTTCTTATGTATAGAGTTTGGTCTCGGTAAAAAGATGCGATAACATACGGACAGTTTTGTCAATCCGAACTGGGGAAATGAAAGGCAAGCTGCATGACCCTTCTCGAACTGTTCCAGCTGCTCAAAAAGCACCTTCAGCTGGTCATTACCCTTCCGGTGGTCTGCGCGATCGCCATGGGCATCGTGTCCTTCGCCGCGATGGACAACACCTACACCGCGACGACGAGCATGTACATTCTCGCCAAGACCGACGATAGCGGTCAGATGAGCTACAACGATCTCTCAGCGAGCCAGATGCTTTCCAACGATATCGCCATGCTGCTGGATAGCGATAGCGTTAAGAGCGGCGCCGCCAATGAACTGGGCCTCACCGATCTGGATGACTACAAGGTGTCTGTTTCCTCCGAGACCACCACGCGTGTCATTACGCTTTCGGTTACCGGCACCGATGCCAAGGAGACGGCTAAGGTCGCAAAGGCCATGGCCAGCTCGGTGAGTACGGTCGCTCAGAACGTCGGCGCTGCCCAGAGCATCAACGTTATCGACGAGGCTAAGACCCCCGAAGCCCCCAGCGGTCCCAAGCGTATGCTGTACGTTGCTGTCGCGTTCCTCGCGGGCATCTTTATCGCAGTTGCCTATGTCGTTTTGGCAGACATGCTCAATACCCGCATCCGCGGTGCCGAAGAGGCAGAAGAGCTCCTGGGCATTCCCGTTGTTGGCCGAATTCCGGCTATGAAAGGTGGTAAATAGGCATGGCTAAGGCAAAGAACACCGATAAGCTCGTTGTACAGAATGCCGCCAAGACCCTTCTGGCCAACATCCGCTTTGCGAGCGTGGACGACCCCATTCGCACCATCACCGTTACCTCCTCGATTCCCAACGAGGGCAAGCCTACGGTTTCCATTAACCTTGCTCAGGCAATCGCCACGAGCGGCAAGTCCGTGCTCCTGGTCGAGGCCGATATGCGCCGCAGGTCCCTTTCCGATATGCTCGGCGTTCGTTCGCGCGGCGGACTCTATGCGGTCCTTTCCGAGCAGATCTCCATCGACCAGGCAATTGTCGAGACGGGTCAGAAGAACTTCTACTTCCTCGATGCCGAGCCGCATATTCCCAATCCTGCCGACATCATCGTCTCTCACCGCTTTGCCAAGCTTGTAAAGGCACTGTCCGCCAAGTTCCAGTACGTCATCTTTGATGCTCCCCCGGTCGGCACCTTCATCGATGCTGCCGAGATCGCAAGTCTGACTGATGGCACGCTGTTCGTGGTGCGCGAGGACTTCACCAAGCGCGAGGAGGCGCTCAACGCCATCGGTCAGCTTAAGAAGTCCGAGAAGGTCAAGCTCATCGGTACCGTTATGAACTACTGCGAGACCGAGACCAGCGAGTACTACTACTCCTACTACACCAAGGACGGTAAGAAGGTGAAGAAGGGCTCCGACGATCAGGGGACTTCCAAAAAGGGCATCTTCACCAACCGAGCAAACGTTTAGTTGATTAAGGCTGACCTATGCGTGACATTCATTGCCATATCTTGCCGGGTGTAGACGACGGCGCCGCCGATCTCGATGAGAGCTTGGCGATGCTCGAGGCTGCCAAGCGGGCCGGTGTAACCAGAATCGTTTGCACCCCGCACTGTCGTGATCCCTATTTTGATTACGACAAGATGTGGGATGCCTTTGAGCTGCTGCGCGATAACGCTGACGGTTTTCCGCTCCAGATGGGCTTCGAGGTCAACCATCGAAAGCTCGTTGAGCTTGGTATCGATGCCGCGGAGCACTTGCATTTCGATGGAACCAATGAGTTCCTGCTTGAGCTTTCGACGCATGCCGATGCGTATGCGTTTAGAGAGTACGAGAACACGATTTACGATTTGCAGTGCCGTGGCTACCAGGTGATCATCGCTCATCCTGAGCGCTATCGTGCGGTTCAAAAGGATGTAAGCGTGGCGGAGCGCCTGGTCGATATGGGCTGCAAGCTGCAGGCTTCGGCGGACTTTATTGCCGGCGGTCGCTTTGGTCGCGAGAAAAAGCCGGCACAGCGCCTGTTCGATCAGAACCTGTACAGCTTCATCGCGAGCGATGCCCATAACGTGGGTCATTACGACTGCCTGGCGAAGGCTCGCGCGAAGTTTAGCGTGCGCGGAGCTCATTTTCGCTAAAATCTGTCCCTAACGTTCGCATTGAATGAAAGGGCAGCATGGATATCCAACTTAAGACGGGATGCTTTGATGACGCGGCGTTGGTGCGCCGCGTCGTTTTTATGGACGAGCAGGGCTACGAGAATGAGTTCGACGCTATCGACGAGGATCCGAACTGCATTCATGCGACGCTCTATGTAGACGGCGAGCTTGCCGGTTGCTCGCGCGTGTTTCCCGAAGAGCTTGAGCGCGCGGCTGACGCAGAGGCTCCAGTGTCGCCGGCGTGCGACTTGGACGAAGGCGTCGCGGCGGGGGAGACCTACATTATGGGGCGCGTGGCCGTGTTGCCGAGCATGCGCCGTCGCGGTCTGGCGAGTGCGATCGTTGAGGCCAGTGATGCGTGTGCGCGCGATGCCGGCGCTAAGCTTATTAAGCTGCATGCGCAGGAATACGTGCTGCCGCTCTATGCCAAGGCGGGCTACACGCAGATTGCCCCGGTGGACTACGAAGACGAGGGCCAGCCCCATGCTTGGATGGCCAAGCGCGTAGATGGCAGATAGAGACGTTCCTTTCCTGCCGGCAGTTTGGGACACTCCTTGGCAATTGGTGCATCGGAGCGCTTAGACATACAGTTTTTCGATTCCGTATGTATATATGCGCGCTAATGGGTTATAAAATCTAAGTCTGAACATAGCAGGTCTGCGATTCGGCTCGGGCGACCGGGCCGTTTTTGCGGACGGGGGTAGCGCGAAAGGACTGCACATGCGTCAATTTAAGACCGAGAGCAAAAAACTGCTCGACCTCATGATCAACTCCATCTACACCAATAAGGAAATCTTCCTGCGCGAGCTTATCTCTAACGCGAGCGACGCCGTCGACAAGCTCAACTTTAAGAGCCTGCAGGATCCGAGCGTCAAGATCGACCAGGGCGACCTGGCTATTCGCGTCTCCTTTGATAAAGATGCCCGCACCATTACTATCTCGGATAACGGCATTGGCATGACCGCCGAGGAGCTCGAGCGCAATCTGGGCACCATCGCCCATTCCGGCTCCGAGGAGTTTAAGACCGAGAACGCCGAGCAGCAGGGTTCGGATGTCGACATCATCGGCCAGTTTGGCGTGGGCTTCTACTCGGCTTTTATGGTCGCCAGCCACGTGAAGGTCGTGAGCCGCGCCTATGGCGAGGACACCGCTCACGTGTGGGAGTCTGATGGTCTTGAGGGTTACACCATCGAAGATGGCGAGCGCGCCGAGCACGGTACCGATGTCATCCTGACGCTGCGCGAGAACGAGAAGCTCGATGCCGACGGCGAGGCCGAGACCTACGATCGCTTCCTGACGGAGTGGGGCCTCAAGAGCCTGATTCAGCAGTACAGCAACTATGTGCGCTACCCGATTCAGATGATGGTGTCCAAGAGCCGCCAGAAACCCAAGCCCGAGGACGCCGGCGACGATTACAAGCCCGAGTACGAGGACTACCAGGAGCTCGAGACCGTCAACTCAATGACACCGATCTGGAAAAAGCGCAGCTCCGATGTCGAGCAGAAGGACTACGACGAGTTCTACAAGTCCACGTTCCACGACTTTGATAATCCTGCGCGCACCATCAGCTTCCACGCCGAGGGTACGCTCGAGTACGACGCCCTGCTGTTTGTGCCGGGCCGCGCCCCGTTCGATCTGTACAGCAAGGACTACGAGAAGGGCCTGGCGCTCTACAGCTCCAACGTGCTGATTATGGAGAAGTGCGACGACCTGCTGCCCGACTACTACAACTTTGTGCGCGGTGTCGTGGACTCTGCCGACGTGACGCTCAATATTTCGCGTGAGACGCTGCAGCAGAACCGTCAGCTCAAGGCCATCGCCAAGCGTGTGGAAAAGAAGATCACCGCTGACCTTGAGGATATGCGTGACAACGACCGCGAGGCCTACGAGAAGTTCTTTGAGAACTTTGGCCGCGGCCTTAAGTACGGCATCTACTCGAGCTATGGCATGAAGGCCGATGAGCTCGCCGACCTGTTGCTGTTCTGGTCTGCCAAGGAACAGAAGATGATTACCCTGGCCGAGTATGCCAAGGGCATGCCCGAGGATCAGAAGGCCATCTACTACGCCGCCGGTGACTCGCGTGAGCGTCTGGCCAAGATGCCCGTGGTAAAGGGCGTGCTCGACCGCGGCTATGACGTGCTGCTGCTGACGCAGGATGTGGATGAGTTCACGTTCCAGGCTATGCGTGAGTACGTTGCCGCCGATATGCCCAAGATCTACGAGGACGATGCTGCCCGCGAGGCTGCCGAGAAGGCTGTGGCCGACGGTGCCGAGCCCGAGGTCGAGGATCGTCATCTGGAGCTCAAGAACGTCGCGACCGGTGATCTTGACCTGGCGACCGAGGATGAGAAGAAGGAGGCCGAGGACGCCACCAAGGAGAACGAGGACCTCTTTAGCGCCATGAAGGAGGCGCTCGGCGACAAGGTCGAGAAGGTCGCCGTCTCTGCGCGCCTGACCGATGCTCCCGCGTGCATCACCACCGAGGGCCCGCTTTCGCTCGAGATGGAGAAGGTGCTCCAGAAGGGTCCCGAGGGAGCGCCCGATGGTATGCCCAAGAGCCAGCGCGTGCTCGAGCTCAACGCCAAGCACCCGGTCTTTGCCAAGCTTGTCGCTGCCCAGAAGGCAGGCGACGCCGACAAGATCAAGCAGTACTCCGGTTTGCTCTATGACCAGGCCCTGCTGGTCGAGGGCATCCTCCCCGAGGACCCCGTTGCCTTCGCGGCGGCTGTCTGCAACTTGATGTAGTTAGGTAGTTACGCGGTTTTACCAAACCGCGTAACAGCTCGACGCTGCAAACGCCCCTAAGCGGCAATCTGACGTTCAATCGTCGGTCGCGTACCGAAGTACGCTTCCCTCCTCTTTCACGTCACCTTGCTCGCTTAGGGGCGTTTTCACTGACTTATGCTCAACCAGCGACGCTTTCGTGGTCCAAACTAGTCATCGGGGACGTTCTTGTTTGACTAGTCGTTTAAGAACGTCCCCAATGACTAGTCGGATTGATAATTTGTGCGGGTTGTGGTTTTGTGACCTGCTGAAATTTAGGATACTGTACATCTGTACGCTAACTCATCTTCGTAGTATATTGCTACCCGCAAAACTCAGCACCATTGTGCCGTGAGGCACTAAAGCGCCTCCGTACAATGGTTGTCGATAGTACGATTCGATTCAACGACAGGATGGATGGTCCAAGCGTGAGTCTCGGCAGCAAACTATCCAACGCAAAGGTCTCCTTTGCGATCTTTAAGCGCGACATCAAGCGATTGCTCGTGAACCCCGTCGCCCTGGTGGTTACTTTGGGCGTGTGCGTCATTCCCTCGCTGTATGCCTGGTACAACATCGTGGCTAACTGGGATCCGTACGGAAACACCCAGGGTATCAAGATTGCCATCGCCAACAACGATCGGGGCACCCAAAACGACTTGGTGGGCGAGCTCAACGCGGGCGACCAGGTCGTCGATCAGCTCAAGGAGAACGATCAGCTGGGCTGGACCTTCGTCGATTCGGCGGCCGACGCCAAGGAGGGCGTCGAGAGCGGTGAGTACTATGCGGCCATCGTAATCCCTAAGAACTTCTCGGATAACCTGGTCTCGATGCTCGACGGCAACTACCATCAGCCCAAGCTTACGTACTACGTCAATGAGAAGAAGAGTGCTATTGCGCCCAAGGTTACCGACACCGGTGCAAGCACCATCGAGGAGCAGATCAACTCGGAATTTGTCTCCACAGTGGGCGAGACCGTTGCCAGCATCGCCAAGGATGCCGGGGTCGATTTTAAGGATAAGACCGCCCAGGTTCAGGATTCGCTGACGAGTTCGGTGTCCGAGGCATCCGGTACCTTGGGTGAGGTGCGCGATTCGATTGGCGACATGAATGCCGCCATCGATAAGACGAGTGGCGCTATCGCCTCGGCTGATGCCGCGTTGGCGGGCCTGCAGGGTCAGACGCCCTCTCTAACGCAGGCAATCGCTCAGGGCAATGACCTGCTGGGCGAGGCGCGCGCTACGGCGGGCAACTCTGTCGCCTCGCTCTCCAAGGCACTCTCGGAAGGCAGCCTTGCGCTCACCAAGACGTCAGCCTCCGCGAACGCTGCGATTGGAAAGCTGACGGGCGCGGTCACATCTACGACCACCCGCATCGACAACTCGCTTGAGTCTCTCCAAGCGACGATCGACCACAATAAGGCCGTTATCGGGCACTTGGAAATTCTCGTTAATGACACGTCGACAGGTTCCAAGGAAATTGACGCGCGTATTGTATCGACCATCGATTTGCTCCGCGAGCAGAATGAAAAGCTTCAGAGCATCAAGGACGGTCTGTCTGCGCAGTCGAGCGCCATGGCGAATGACGCCGCGGCTGTCTCGGGCGCCAGCGACGCTATCAATAACGCAATCCAGACCGGTGCGACCAACCTTGGCCAGGCCCAGACGGACCTAGGTCAAAACGCGCTGCCGAAGGCCTCGAGCGCGCTTGATTCATTTGCCGCCGTCTCGGGTGATCTGACGGGAATCGTGTCTGGCCTCACGCCTTCTATTGCAAGTGCGCGCGGTACGCTTTCGCAGCTTAACGCTACGCTCGGCCAGGCCAAGACCACGCTGTCCCAGACCGATTCCTCGCTTGCCAAGGTCCAGGACAAGCTTGCGACCGCAGCCAATGACATCGCGGCGCTGCAGACCTCTGAGTCTATGGGCGAGCTCGCCGACCTTATGGGCGTCGATGTCAATGACGTGGCAGATTTCATGGCCTCTCCGGTCGAGCTGACGTCCAAGTCGATCTATCCGGTCAAGAGCTTTGGCTCGGGCATCGCTCCCTTCTACACCAATCTGGCGCTTTGGGTGGGCGGTTACGTACTCATCGCCATCTACAAGCTCGAGGTCGATCGCGAGGGCATTGGCAGCTTTACGGCGCGCCAGGGCTACTTCGGCCGTTGGATGCTCCTGGTGATCCTGGGCGCGCTCCAGGCCACCATCGTTACGGTAGGCGATCTGGTGATTGGCGTGCAGTGCATCAACCCGCTGCTGTTCGTGCTGGGCGGCATCGCCATCTCGTTCACCTACGTCAATATCATCTATGCGCTGTCCACTACGTTTAAGCACATCGGCAAGGCAATCGGCGTCATTCTCGTCATCGTGCAGATTCCGGGTTCGTCGGGCATGTATCCCATCGAGATGATGCCCGGCTTTTTCCAGTGGCTGCACCCGCTGCTGCCCTTTACCTACGGCATCAATCTGCTGCGCGAGACGGTCGGCGGCATGTACTCGTTTAACTACCTGTTTAACCTGTGCATTCTGGGCGTGTTCTTGATCGTGGCGCTCTTTATCGGTCTGCAGCTGCGTCCGCTGCTGCTCAACCTTAACCTGCTCTTTGATAAACAGCTTTCCACGACCGGTATGATGATTTGCGAGTCCAACGACCTGCCGCGCCAGCGCTACTCGCTGCGCACGGCCATGCGTGTCATGCTCGATTCCGATTCGTACCGTCGCGAACTGCTCGATCATGCGGTCGCCTTTGAACATCGCTACCCGTACTACATCAAGGGCGGTTTTGCCGCCGTGGTGGGCGTTCAGGTCCTGCTCTTTGTCCTGTCGACGGTTCTCGATATCGACAATAACGGCAAGATCATCCTGCTTGTCATTTGGATCATCTCGGTTATTGCCATCTGCGGCTGGCTTATCAATATCGAGTACATCCGCTCGAGCCTCAACACCCAGATGCGCATCTCGGCGCTTTCGGATGAGGACCTGCGCCGCGAGATGCGCGAGCACACGGCCGCCATTCCGGCCGCTCGTCGCATGTTCGGCTTGAATGCGAGCGAGCGGGGGTCTGAACCCAAGACTCAGGCTGTCAACCAATGTGGTCATCGCGATGCGGCCCATGTGCCCGAGAACGGGGATGACACGTTTGTGATGAATGAAAAGAACGCCCCGCTCGGCAAGCACTCCAAAGGAGGTGAGGCATAAATGAAGAACATCCTGCATCTGTTTAAGCGCGATGTCCAAAACGTGTCTCGCTCCGTAATCGGCTTGGTTGTCGTGATGGGCCTCATTATCGTACCGTGCCTGTACGCGTGGTTTAACATCGCCGGCAGCTGGGATCCGTACGGCAACACCGGCAATCTTAAGATCGCCGTGGTCAACACCGATGAGGGTTACGAGAGCGATCTGATCCCCGTCGAGGTCAACGTGGGCGAAAACGTGACCGCCACCCTGCGCGGCAACGAGAACTTCGACTGGGTTGTGCTCAACGATCGAGAAAAGGCCATCGAGGGCGTCAAATCGGGCGCATACTATGCGGCTGTCGTTATCCCTAAGACGTTTAGTGCCGATATGATGACGCTCTTTTCGACCGACGTTAAGCATGCCGATATCGAGTTTTACGAGAATCAGAAGGCCAACGCCATCGCGCAGATCGTGACCGAGAAGGGTTCGAGCGCCGTTCAGAACCAGGTTAACGAATCTTTTACCGAGACCATTACGAGCATCGGTCTTAAGACGGTGTCCAGCCTGCTCGATTACATGAGCACCGACCAGGTCAGCAACTTTATCGCCAACCTGTCCTCGACGCTCGGCGATTCGATTGGGGACCTGCAAGACGTTCAGGCTAATGCTTCGTCGCTGGCGGGCATTTTGAGCTCTACGTCCGATTCGTTGACGTCGGCGAGCGGTATGCTCCAGCAGACGGGTACGGTCGATGAGTCGACCAAGCAGTTGATGGAGCATGCCAAGAGCGGCATGAGCGATTCCAAAGAAGCGCTGAAGGCCGCCAACGACGCCATCAACGCCGCGATTGACGGAAGCGCGGGCTCGTTCGACAACGTGTCCGCCGAGCTTGCGAAGGCATTCGATGCCGCGAATCAGCATGTCGACCTTACGGTGTCTCAGCTCAACGATGCCGCGGCGGCGCTCAATACACGTGCCGACGATATCGACGCCACGGCCGACCAGCTCCGCGGCTTTGCCGAGCAGGTCAGTGACGAAAAGCTCCAGGAGAGCCTTAAATCTGTGGCAACATCGCTGGGCAGGATCGCGGTGGAGTATCGCAACAACGCCAAGGACCTGACGGCAACTGCTAAGTCCCTTTCTGACAGCATGGCAGAGGTCAACAGCACGCGTGCCGAGGTCGATCAGGCCATCGCCGATGCCAAGGCGGGCATTTCGGGCGCCAAGTCCGACTACGATTCCACGTTCTCGGTTAAGGCCAAGGAGCTCAAGAAGACGGTTTCGGGCATCCTGGACTCGCTCGATGGCATCTCGGGCGATCTGGATAGCGCCGTAGACGGCCTGACCGACGCATCCGGTTCGCTGGCAAAGGGCCTCTCCAAGGCTGCAAAGCTGGTCAACAAGGCTTCCGATCAGCTGGGCGAGGCGTCGGACAAGATCAGCGCGTTTAAGGACGAGCTCGATGGCGCCCTGATATCGGACGACCTTGCCACGATCAAGACGATGATTGGCAACGACCCCGAGGGTTTGGCCGTGTCGCTTTCCGGCCCCGTCGCGCTCGATCGCAAGCCGGTCTATCCGATTCGTAACTACGGTTCGGCCATGGCACCGTTCTACACGATTCTGTCGCTATGGGTCGGCTCGATCGTGCTGGCGGCCATGATGAAGGTCTCGGTTGACGATGAGCTCATCAACGAGCTCATCCCCGTGCGCCTGCACGAGATCTACCTGGGCCGCTACCTGTTCTTTGGCGGTCTGGCCCTGCTGCAGGCAACGCTCGTGTGCGCGGGCGACATCCTGTTCTTTGGCATCCAGTGCGACGACCCGCTGCAGTTTGTGCTGGCGGGCTGGGTCGCGAGTCTCGTGTTCTCCAATATCGTCTACACGCTCACCGTGTCGTTTGGCGATATCGGCAAGGCGCTCGCCGTCGTGTTGCTGGTCATGCAGGTCGGCGGTTCGGGCGGTACGTTCCCCATCGAGATGACGGGCCCTGTGTTCCAGGCGATCTATCCGTTCCTGCCGTTCACCCACGGCATCAACGCCATGCATGCCGCCATGGCCGGTGCCTACCATATGGAGTACTGGATTGAGCTGGGCATTCTGGCGAGCTATCTGATTCCGTCGCTGGCACTGGGCGTCGTCTTCCGCCGCCCGGTCATCAAAGCCAACGACTGGATCATCGAAAAGCTGGAGTCAACCAAATTAATCTAGTTACGCGGTTTTACCAAACCGCGTAACGGCTCGACGCTGCAAACGCCCCTAAGCGGCAATCTGACGTTCAATTTCAAGGGCGCGACCAGAAGGTCAGCGCCCTTTCATTTCACGTCACCTTGCTCGCTTAGGGTCGTTTTCGCTGACATTGCCGGAGCATCGAGGTTCACTTTGCCGACGCTTTAGTGGGCTGGATTGCGATGCAGCGTTGATTGTTGCTACAGTAGCGGGGCGTGCCGGGGGTCCGGTGCGCCCTGTTTTTATTTGACCATGAGGCGGCACGCAGCCATACGCGTGCGGACACCACGCCCAGATTGAGTGCGAGGATGTTCCATGGCCCAATACGCTGCCAACGAAATCGAAAACATGCCTGATAGCCCTGTGGCCCGTGAGGATTTGGGCGCGGGCGGTATTCCCCGGGGTGCCGGCGCACGCTCGCCGCTGTTCTGGAAAGTTCTGCTATTTTCGGTGGCGGTCATCTGGGGCTACTCCTTTACCACTATGAAGGGCGCGCTCGACACCATTCCGGTGTTCGAGCTGGTCTACGTTCGCTTTCTTCCGGCATCACTGGTTATGTTTGCCATTTTCCATAAGCGCATCATCGCTCATTTCAATGCCCGCAACCTGATCGTCGGGCTGGGCATGGGTGCGCTCATGTGGGGAGCATACGGACTGCAGACGATCGGCCTGGCGCAGACCACGGCAGGCAAAAGCGCGTTTTTGACGGGCACGTACTGCATCTTGGTTCCGTTTGCGAGCTACGTCCTAAGCGGCGAAAAGCTTACCCGTTACAACTTGGGCGCCGCGTTGCTGTGCCTGGCGGGCATTGGCTTGGTGGCGCTCGATAGCGTCGAGTTCAATGCCGGCGATGCCATTACGCTGGGCGGCGCGGTCTTCTTTGCCATCCAGATGGCGGTGACCGCCAAGTACGGTCGCAAGATGGACATCAACGTCATCACGTTTTGGATGTTTGTGGGCAATGGCGTCTTGAGCCTGATTTCGTCGCTGTTGTTCGAGACCCAAGCGCCCTCGTCTGTATGGACGCCGGATTTTATCGGTGTAATGGTCTTTCTTTCGGTGGGTTGTACGTGTGTGGCCTTGCTCGTCCAAAACGTCGGCTTGGCGCATGTCCCGGCCTCGACGGGCTCACTGCTTCTTTCGATGGAGTCCCCCTCGGGCGTGCTGTTCTCGGTGCTGCTGATGGGGGAGGCGCTCACCTCGCGCCTGCTTGCCGGCTTTGCGCTCATCTTCTTGTCGATTATTTTGAGTGAGACGCATTTCGATTTCTTGCGTCGAAAATCTCGCCCGCAATTGTAAACAACTTGTTGCGCCGCCCTCCCAGGGCGGCATTTTTTATGTCATGCCTTTACAGTTGTGCCTTGCACTTTACGCTATCAAAGTGCGTGCTGCAAAAACGTTACTGGAGGGCATCTATGGCACCAGCTCTGTCCGATTCTCAACCGCAACCAGCGCCTCAGGCTACCACAGCGGCGCAGACCGCTATCGGTGACGGTCTTGTCGCAGAAGCTCAGGCTTTTGCAGACGAGCTCGCTGCGTGGCGACACGATCTACACCAGATGCCTGAGCTCGGTAACAATCTTCCGCAGACGTCTGCCTATATCCGGGCACGTCTGGACGAGATGGACATCCCCCATACCACGCTCGTCGACGGTTCCTGCGTCGTTGGCCTGATCGGTGCCGGTGCGGCCGCGGCCGCTCAGGGCAATGGCACGTGCAAGGACGAGCAGGCCGGCACGGTCGTTATGCTGCGTGGCGACATGGATGCCCTGCCCGTTGTCGAGGAATCTGGCGAGCCCTTTGCATCCACCAATGGCTTCATGCATGCTTGCGGTCACGATATGCACGCGACGGCGCTGCTTGGTGCGGCGCGCCTGCTCAAAGCTCGCGAGGCCGAGCTCGTCGACGCCAATGCCACCGTCAAACTGCTGTTCCAGCCGGGCGAGGAGACCTTTGAGGGGGCACGCGCAGCCATCGCCGACGGCCTGCTGCAGAACCCGCGCCCTCAGGCGGCCTTTGCCATGCATGTCAACAGCCAGTCGCCGCTTGGCCTGGTGCTCTATGGGAGCCCGGCGCTTTCGGGCGTGTACGGTTTCCGCATCACGCTCCAGGGCAAGGGTGGCCACGGTTCCAGCCCCGAGATTTGCATCGACCCCATCACGGCGGGCGTGCATGTTCACCTGGCGCTCCAGGAGCTTATCTCCCGCGAGGTGCCGGCGGCCAAGGAAGTCGCACTTACCGTTGGTAAGTTCGCTGGCGGCCTGGCGGCCAACGTCATCCCCGACACCTGCGTGCTCGAGGGAACGCTGCGCGGCTTTGATGTTGAGCTCATGGAGCACCTCAAGACCCGCATCGCGGAGGTCGTTAACGGTGTTGCCACAACATATCGTACGCCGGCGACCATCGAGACGCTTTCGGATGTTCCGCCGCTTGTACTCGACAGCGATATGACTCAGGCGTCGCTTGGCTACGTGGGCGCAGTGCTGCCCAAGGCGGCTTTCTTGCCGCTTTTCCATGCCATGGCGAGCGAGGACTTTGCGCTTATCTCGAGCGAGATTCCGAGTGCGTACTTTACCGTGGGCGCGGCCGTAACCGACACGGACGAACACTTTGCCCAGCACCATCCCAAGGCACGTTTTAACGATGCCGAGCTTCCTCTCGGCGCCGCGGCCTATACCGCCGTCGCTTTGGGCTATATCGCCGACCACCGGTAGCATCCAACCTTGCCTTTCAAGCCTGCGGGCATGGCCGTAAGGCCTATGCCCTTGTCTTTCAAGACAATCTTGGGCACTACCGGCGCCCGGCGCCGGCTATTCGTTTGTTAAATAAGGAGCAGTATGCCCCAGCAGCGTAAGTTCTTCCCCGGCTGGCTCGTGGTGACCTCCGGCTTCGTGATCATGGCCACGTGCTACACGATTTTCGTCAACTGCATGAGCCTGTTCCAACCGCTGATCGTCAGCGACCTGGGCATTTCCCTTGCGCAGTACAACATCTCCAATGCCATCTCCACCGTGGTGAGTGTCGTGGGTTCGCTCGTTATCGGCCATGTTGCCGATAAGGTGAGTGGCCGCGTATTGGGCTCGCTCACCGTTATCGCTACCTCGGCGGTGCTTGCCGGCATGAGCTTTGTCGGTGAGCTGTGGCAGGTCTACGTGCTCTTTGCCGTTTCGGGCTGCTTCGCTGTGGCCTCGACCCGTCTGCTCATTAGCCTGGTGACCGCCAACTGGTTTACCGCCAAGCGAGGCCTTGCCATCTCCATCGCACTTTCGGGCTCGGGCTTTGGCGGAGCCATTCTCTCGCCAATCGTGAGCTCGCTTATCGTGAGTGTGGGCTGGCGCTCTGCGTTCCTGGTACTCGCTGCCGTCTGCATTGTGGCGGCGCTGCCCATCACGGCCTATTCCTTCCGCACCAAGCCTTCCGAGATCGGCCTTAAGCCGCTCGGCGAGAACCCGGGCGATCCGTTCGTCTCGACGGCTGGCGACAAGGACGAGCACACGGCGCCCGAGGTTAGCGTCGGCTGGTCTCGTATCAAGAAGAGTCCGGCGTTTTGGCTGCTTGTCGTCGCCTTCCTCTTTATGGGTCTCGTTAACGGCGCCATCCTGCCCAACCAGGTCACCAACATGACGAGCGTTACCGTCAACGGCGCCAAGATCGTCACGGGCGGTCATGATCCCATGTGGGCGGGCACTGTGCTTTCGGCCTATATGGTCACCGTCGTTATCGCCAAGATTTCGCTCGGTGCGATCTATGACCGCTTTGGCCTGCGCTTTGGCAATATCCTTGGCTCCGTTGCGTGCATTATCGCCTGCGTGGCGCTGTGCTTCCCGACGACGGACCTCGGTCCTATTGTCGCCGCTGTGAGCTTTGGTATCGGAACGTGCATGGGCACCATCACGCCCACCATCGCCGCGTCCAAGCAGTTTGGCATGGCCGACCTCGGCAAGGTCACGGGCACCATCACCTCGCTCGAGATGGTCGGCGGCACCGTGGGCGCCATCGTCTCGGGCGTGCTGTTCGATGCCACGGGCTCCTTTGCAAGCACCTGGATTGTGTGCCTGGCGTGCTCCGTGGTCATGCTCGTATTCCTGCTGGCATCCGAGCCCATCGCCGCCAAGCTGCGCGCGAGCGTGGCGGGGGAGTAGACGTCCGTCGCTCTTTTCTGTTCGCCCCGTTCTGTCCGTGGCCGCCTTGGAAGCCGAATGGATGCTCGTACCATCATTCGGTTTCCAAGGCGGCCACGGGCCTGCGAAATGATCCCTATTCCTCTGTCCCCAAGGGATCACGTGATCCGAAGGGGACGGAGGAAAAGGGGGTCACAAACAGCGGCGGCGCGTCTGGCCGAACGAGTCCCCATACCCTCGTTCGGTCAGACGCGCCGCCGCTGTTTGCGTTTGTGCCGTATAATGACCGTTACCTATGACGCGATACAAAAGAAAGGTGTTTGCCCATGCAGGCACAGAAGGCGGAGGGAACCCGCGACCTTATCGGCGCCGAGATGCGCGCCTGGCAAAAGATGCAGCAGATTGCGGCCGGCGTGTTCGAGCCGTTTGGTTTTAAGCCCATCGAGACGCCCGCGATCGAGCAGGTGGACGTGTTTGTCCACGGTATCGGCCAGTCGACCGACGTCGTGCGCAAGGAAATGTTCCGCGTGTTTAGCGGCGCCAACCTGGAGCGCGTCTTTACCGAGGGTACCGATACCAAGCTCAAGCCCAAGCAGCGCTTGGCGCTTCGCCCCGAGGGCACGGCCGGTGTGGTGCGCGCCGTCGTGGAGAACAACCTGGTGCCCCAGGGCTCCACGCCGTTTAAGGCCTACTACGCCGAGGCCATGTTCCGTGGCGAGCGTCCCCAGAAGGGTCGTCTGCGCCAGTTCCACCAGGTGGGCATCGAGTGGCTCGGCGCTCCCGATCCGGCGGCAGACGCCGAGTGCATCATCATGCTCATGGAGTTCTACAAGCGCCTGGGCTTCGATCTTTCCAAGCTTCGTCTGCTTATTAACTCAATGGGCGATGCGCAGTGCCGTCCGGCATACCGCGAGCAGGTCAAGCAGTTTATCCTCGATCACGCCGACGAGATGTGCGATGAGTGCCGCGAGCGCGCCGAGCTCAACCCGCTGCGCGCCTTCGACTGCAAGAACGACCATTGCCGCGAGATCATGGCCGACGCCCCGCTGATGGGCGACAACCTGTGCGACGAGTGCCGCGAGCACTACGAGCAGGTCAAGCGCTATTTGGATGCGGCGGGTATCGAGTATGTCGAGGATCCCACCTTGGTGCGTGGCCTGGACTACTACACCCGTACTGTCTTTGAGGTCGAGGCTCCCGGCGCCGGTGTCGGCTCCATCGGTGGCGGCGGTCGCTATGACGGCTTGGTCGAGCTCGAGGGTGGCAAGCCCACGGCAGGCGTCGGCTTCGCTGTCGGTTTTGAGCGCGCCCTGCTGGCCTTGCAGGCCTTTGGCAGCGACCTGGGTGCCGAGGAGGTCCCGTGCGTCTACGTTGCTAACGCCGGCAAGGAGCTGCGTCAGAACGTCTTTACCATTACGCAGCAGCTTCGCGCCGCAGGCATCGTGACCGAGGCCGACTATCAGGGTCGTTCGCTCAAGGCCCAGTTTAAGCAGGCCGATAAGGTGGGCGCCAAGCTCATCCTGGTCCTGGGTGGCGACGAGCTTGCCGCCGGCAAGGTCAAAGTGCGCGACATGGAGAGCCATGACGAGGTTCTCGTCGATCTGGCCAACGTGGTCGAGGCAGTTCGCGAGCGCCTGTAGCGCATCATTTTGAACTGCGGGTCCGCCAATACGTCCCGCTCGCGGCGAACGATTGTTACGGGGGTGTTTCGCTTTTATGCGGAATGCCCCCGTTTACGTATGCCGTCCACCGAGAAATACGACCATTTAGAGCAAAAACCCTTGCAATGCAGAAAATACTTTTGTGTGGTAAAGCGCAATCAGTGTCGAAAGTATTTCTCAAGCGCCTATAATGAATACCGCATGTTACGTGCATAGAAGGAGGAATGGGAGGAAACGTGGCTGAGAACCTAAGCAACCAGTCTGTACCCGAAGCCGCGGCGCGCGTCGCTGCCGTGGTCAACCGCCTCGTTAACCGAATCGGCTCGAATGCCGAGTCCAGGGAGCGTCTCGCCGAGATCGAGATCCCCGAGGAGCTGCGCGACAATCTGGCGCTGTTCTTGCGCCTGGAGCGCCGTGTGCTTAGCGAGTATGATCCCGAGATCGCGGACCTGTTCGACAAGATTTTGACAGCCGAGATTGTGGTCAATGCCGGCAACCCCGGTACCTGCGCTGCCGACGAAGCCGTCGACGAGCAGGGCGTGCCCACCGCCGACGAGCCCACTGCCGTGGCATTTCGTGAGGTCGTCGATTTGATCGACAGCCTGCCGCTCGATAAGCAGCAGGTCATCGTTCGCGCCTTTACGAGCTTTTTCCATCTGGCAAACCTGTCGGAGGAGAACTACCGTGTGGCGCAGCTGCGCGAGCGCGAGGCCGGTGCGTCGACCGATACCGAGGTCGATCCTGCCAACGAGCTTACCGTTGCCTATCACCAGCTGGTGAATGAGCTGGGTGTCGAGGGTGCCAACGAGCTGCTCGACAAGCTCGAGTTCCACCCTGTCTTTACCGCACATCCCACCGAGGCCCGTCGTAAGGCCGTCGAGGGCAAGATCCGCCGTATCTCCAACCTGCTGGAGGAGCGTCCGCGTCTGGGCGGCTCCGACCTGGTGGAGAACGAGCGCCATATGCTGCAGGAGATCGACGCCCTGGTGCGTACGAGTCCCATCGCGCTCAAGAAGCCCACGCCGGTCGAGGAAGCCGATACCATCATCGACATCTTCGATAACACGCTGTTCGACGTTATCCCCGTTATCTATCGTCGTTTTGACGATTGGGTGCTGGGCGACAAGGCCGGTACTGTGCCGCCGCTGTGCCCGGCGTTCTTCCATCCCGGCAGCTGGATCGGTTCCGACCGCGACGGTAACCCCAACGTCACCGCCAAGGTGAGCCGTGAGGTCGCCGCCAAGTACTTTACGCACATGGTGCTCAAGCTCGAGGACAAGTGCCGCCACATCGGCCGCAACCTCACGCTCGAGGCTACCTACAGCAAGCCGTCGGCCGAGCTCATTAACCTGTGGAACCATCAGGTCGAGATGAGCCCTCGTTACACGGCCCGCGCCGAGCTGATCTCCGAGCACGAGCCGCATCGCGCCGTCATGCTCGTCATGGCCGACCGCCTGAACGCCACCGTCCGTCGTATCACCGACACCATGTACCACAGCGCCGACGAGTTCCTGGATGACCTGCGCGTCGTCCAGCGTTCGCTGGCCGCCTGCGGTGCCGTCCGTGCTGCCTACGGCCCGGTCCAAACCATCATCTGGCAGGTCGAGTCCTTCGGCTTCCATATGGTCGAGATGGAGTTCCGTCAGCACTCCGTGGTGCATGCCCGCGCCCTTAAGGATATCCACGAGAACGGTATCCATGGCGACCTGCAGCCCATGACGCGCGAGGTCATCGATACCTTCCGCGCTATCGGCTCCATCCAAAAGCGCTACGGCAAGAAGATGGCGCACCGCTACATCATCTCGTTTACCAAGAGCGCTCAGCATGTGGCCGACGTCTTTGAGCTGGCGCACCTGTCCTTTGCACACGAGGAGGATGTCCCCGAGCTCGACGTGATCCCGTTGTTCGAGCAGCTCGAGGACCTCGAGGGCTGCGTCGACGTGCTCGATCAGATGCTTACGCTGCCCGTGGTGCAAAAGCGCCTTGCCCAGACCAACCGCCGCATGGAGGTCATGCTGGGCTATTCCGACTCTTCCAAGGATGCCGGTCCTACCACGGCCATGCTCGCGCTGCACTCCGCGCAGGAGCGCATCGCCAAGTGGGCAGAGAAGAACGATATCGACCTGGTGCTCATGCACGGTCGCGGCGGTGCCGTGGGCCGTGGCGGCGGCCCGGCCAACAAGGCCGTGCTGGCGCAGCCCAAGGGTTCGGTCAACTGCTTCTTTAAGCTTACCGAGCAGGGCGAAGTCATCTTTGCCCGTTACGGCAACCGCACGCTGGCTCAGCGCCATGTTGAGTCCGTTGCCGCCGCAACGCTTTTGCAGTCGGCCCCGAGTGTCGAGAAGACCAACACCGAGACCACGCAGAAGTTCTGGGATATGGCCGAGAAGCTCAACACTGCAAGCCACGAACGCTATCTGGACCTGCTGAACACCGAGGACTTTACACCGTGGTTCTCGACCGTGACGCCGCTGACCGAGGTCGGTCTGCTGCCGATCGGCTCGCGTCCCGCCAAGCGCGGTCTGGGCGCCAAGTCGCTCGATGACCTGCGTACCATCCCGTGGATCTTCAGCTGGAGCCAGGCGCGCATTAACCTGGCCGCTTGGTACGGTCTGGGCACCGCCTGCGAGCAGCTTGGCGATCTTGACCAGCTCAAGGCTGCCTACCAGGAGTGGCCGTTCTTCCGCACCTTTATCGACAACATCGAGATGTCGATTGCTAAGACCGATCAGCGCATCGCCAAGATGTATCTGCATCTGGGCGACCGCGATGATCTGTCCAAGAAGGTCTTTACCGAGATGCAGCTCACCCGTAAGTGGGTCCTTGCCATCGTCGGTGATGAGTGGCCGCTGCAGCGTCGTCGCGTGCTCGGCTGCGCCGTTCGCGTGCGTAACCCCTACGTCGACGCTCTGTCCATCGCCCAGGTCCGCGCCCTTCGCGAGGTGCGCATGAATCAGGACGAGATGGCCGAGGAGAAGAAGGCCGAGTACATGAGCCTGATTCTTTCGACTGTGACCGGCGTCTCGGCAGGATTGCAGAACACGGGGTAATCGATAGCCCTGTAGTCGTCCGGGCCCGCCATTAGTTTACTTTTAGGCAC
>CAUATU010000020.1:0-41513 GCA_958432255.1 uncultured Collinsella sp. | reverse complement strand
GGGTCAGCCCGTGGGAGGCCAGGGCGCCGCTGACCGGTGGACGGCACCGAGCCGTCATCGAACTTAGAAGGGGGAGGCCGCGAGGCCTCCCCCTTTTTTGCGTTGTATACACGTTGTACTTTGGGACCTAGTTCCCCCCGTATGCGCTCTTACTGTTTGGCTGTATTTTGAGTCCTTCTAGTGTATTTGAGCGATAATTACTCGCATTGGCGTTAGGGAGGGCTTGATGTTTACCGTATTTGTCTTGGGCAATATTGCTTCGGGTAAGTCGACTGCCTGCCGCTATTTCGAATCTCGTGGCGCTATGCTAATCGATCTGGATGAGCTTGCAAAATCGCTGTATGTGCCGGGCTCTGATATCGTCAATGCACTCGCGGATGAATTCGGTTGGGACATTTTGGATGAGGAAGGCGGCATTCGCCGCAGCATCCTCGCTTCTCGAGCTTTCGCTTCTCCTGATTCGGTCGCACGGCTCAATGGCATCGTGCATCCCGTTCTGATTGAACAGCTTTCGCTTAGGATTCTCGATCCGGTTTGTTGTACGGTTTCATCTCCCCGTTATCCCTTTGCGGTGGTCGAGGTTTCTGCTCCGACTGGTTTTGAGGATGCATTTGGCTTGGCTGATGAAATTCTGGTCATTAGCGCCCCTTTGTCAGTTCGTCGCGAGCGCGCTATTCAACGTGGCATGGAGCCATCTGATTTCGATGCCCGTTCTGCTTGCCAGCCCGATGAGTCTGCGCTGTGCGATCTCGCTACAACGGTGATTGATAATTCGGCAGCCGATAATTCGCTCTTTGAGCAGCTTGACTCATGGCTTGCATGCCACGGGTTTATAGATACTCCGGATAAGGAGGAGGCCGATGCCTAAGGCACGTTTCTTTACGTGGTATCGCGTGGCGCCACTTGCCGTTGTGTTCGTCTTCGGCCTTATTTCGCTCGTCTACTCGTGTGCTCCTGCCGCTTTCTTTAAGCCGCTGTATCCGATTGACTACGAGGCGTATGTAAAACAATCCAGTATTTCGCATAATCTGGATCCGTATCTGGTGTGCGCTGTCATTAAGTCGGAATCGAATTGGGATCCCGAGGCCGAGTCGAATCAGGGTGCTCAGGGATTGATGCAGCTGATGCCCGAGACTGCCCAGGATATGATCGCCAAGGGTCTTGTCGACGGAGGGGAGTATTCGGCCGACAATCTTAACGATCCGGCTACGAATATCGAGTTTGGCTGTGCGTATCTTTCGTATCTTCTAGCGTATTTTAACGGGTCGACTGACAGTGCCATTGCCGCCTATAACGCCGGCATGGGCAATGTCGACGGATGGGCGCAGCAGAGTACGTCGCTTCATAATGCAATCACCTTTCCCGAGACGCAGGCGTATCTGATTCGTGTCAATAATGCCTGGGTTCGCTACAAGACCCTCTATCCCGATCGGTTCGTATAGGACTATGCCTGCCGCCTGCGTATACTGCAGATATATGAGTTAGGAGTATCCATGGCGGAATTTGAAGTAGAACGCGTTGGTGGTGAACTTAAGCGCTTTGGCGTTGAAGGCTCTGACGTGCCGTTTAAGGTCGTGTCTCCCTATGACCCTGCAGGCTCTCAGCCTAAAGCCATTGAGTCGCTTGTGCAGGGTGTGAGGGACGGAGACCGCTATCAGGTTTTGCTGGGCGTGACTGGTTCGGGCAAGACCTTCACGATGGCAAAAACTATTGAGGCCCTGGGAAAGCCGACGCTGGTCATGGCTCCGAATAAAACGCTCGCCGCTCAGCTTGCGAGCGAGCTCAAAGAGTTCTTTCCCAACAACGCTGTGGTCTACTTCGTCTCGTACTACGACTACTATCAGCCCGAGGCGTATGTGCCGCAAAGCGATACATATATCGAGAAAGACTCCTCGATTAACGAAGAGGTCGAGATGCTGCGACATCAGGCGACCGCGTCACTGCTCTCTCGACGCGATGTGATCGTCGTCGCATCGGTCTCGTGTATCTATGGCATCGGCTCTCCAGAGGACTATGCGGGCCTAGCTCCAAACGTCGACAAGAAGGTTCCGCTCGAGCGCGATGACTTTATCCATGCGCTTATCGACATTCAATATGATCGCAATGACTATGACCTAGCACGTGGCACGTTCCGCGTGCGCGGCGATGTTGTTGACGTGTATCCGCCTTATGCCGAGCATCCGTTGCGGTTTGAGTTCTTTGGCGACGAGGTCGAGCTGATTGCCGAGATCGATGAGGTCACCGGTGAGATGCTTCGTGAGTACGAGGCCATCCCCGTATGGCCGGCATCGCACTACGTGACCGAGAAGCCGAAAGTCAAGGCAGCTCTGAAATCGATCAGCGAAGAGTGCGAGAAACGCGTGGCGGAGCTCAAGGCGACCGACAAGTTGCTCGAGGCGCAGCGTCTGCAGCAGCGCACCGATTATGATCTTGAGATGCTCGAGACGATGGGCTTTTGCAACGGCATCGAGAACTACTCGCGTCATCTGGACGGTCGCAAGCCGGGTGAGCCGCCGTTTACCCTAATCGATTACTTTCCCAAGGATATGCTCTGCATCATCGATGAGAGCCATGTGACGGTGCCGCAGATTCGCGGCATGCACGAAGGTGACCGCTCGCGTAAGGTGACGCTGGTGGAACACGGTTTTCGCCTGCCCTCGGCGCTCGATAACCGTCCGCTTCGTTTTGATGAGTTTGAGGCGAGGATACCCCAGTTTATCTATGTTTCGGCCACTCCGGGCGACTACGAGCTGCGGGTGAGCCAAAACGACGTGGAGCAGATTATTCGTCCGACCGGCCTGCTCGACCCCAAGATTGACGTGCGTCCAGTTCGCGGCCAGATTGACGATCTTGAGGACGAGATTCGCGAGCGCGTTGCCCGCAAGGAGCGCGTGCTGGTGACCACGCTGACCAAACGCATGGCTGAGGACCTGACCGACCATCTACTCGACGCCGGCATTAAGGTCAACTACATGCACTCTGATACGGCGACAATGGACCGTGTCGGGATCCTGCGAACGCTGCGCGAGGGTAAGATCGATGTTCTCGTTGGCATCAACCTGCTTCGCGAGGGCTTGGATCTTCCCGAGGTCTCACTGGTGGCAATTCTCGATGCCGATAAGGAAGGCTTCTTGCGCAACCGCCGTTCGCTGATTCAGACGATTGGCCGTGCGGCCCGTAACGCCGATGGCGAAGTCATCATGTATGCAGACGTTGTGACCGATTCGATGAAAGAAGCCATCGAGGAGACGCAGCGCCGTCGTGAGATTCAGATGGCATATAACGAAGAGCATGGCATTGTGCCCAAGACGGTCCGCAAGGCCATCAACGACATCTCAAGTTTTATTGCCGAGGCCGAAAAAACCGTGGGTTCCAAGGGGCGCTCGAAGGGCGACTCTCTTGGCCATGGCGCATTCTATACGCCCGATGAGTCGGGTGAGGGCGGCGTGCCGGAAACGGTGGCGCCCGAGCAGACACTTGCGGAGCAGTTGGAAGAACTGCCGCATGACGAGCTTGTGCGGATCGTCGAAACCATGGAAGAGGACATGCGTAACGCTTCTGCCGCCATGGACTTTGAGGAGGCGGCGCGCCTGCGCGATGCCGTCGTTCAGATTCGGGCGATGCTCGAGGGTGCGTCTGAGGACGAGACGATCGAGCGCTTACGTTCGCAGGCCCGCAAGGGTTCCACGTTCGCATCGGGCAGAAAACGCCAGGGTGCACGGTTTAAGAAATAGCGAACAGGCCCCGAGTTCCCTGTGGAGCTCGGGGCCTATGTCTTTTGCGCGCTGGAATTCGTGCGTTAGAGGTCTGCAATCAGGGCTTCGGCACAACGGATGCCGTCGGTGGCCGCGCTCATGATGCCGCCGGCATATCCAGCTCCCTCACCACAAGGGTAGAGGCCCGGGGTCGACACGGCATGGCACGTTCGGTCTCGGGTGACAGTGACCGGTGAGCTCGAACGAGTCTCCACGCCGGTAAGAACGGCATCGGGACGGTCGTAGTCTCGTAGCTTTTTTCCGAGTAGGGGAAGTCCCAGGCGGAGCGACTCGACGATATGCTGCGGTAGGGCTTCGTCAATTGCCGTCCAGGTCACACCGAGCGGATAGGTAGGTTTTACCTTTCCGGGCGCCTTGCTGGCGCGTCCTGCGAGGAAATCTCCGACGAGTTGTGCCGGTGCGTTCCAGTTGGAACCGCCCAGGCGATAGGCGGCCGCCTCGCAGGCACGCTGGAGCTCGATGCCGGCGAGCGGATCATCGTTGGGAAGGTCCTCAGGCGTGACGTTAACGAGTAGGGCGGCATTTGCGTTACGGCCGTCGCGGGCATTGAGGCTGGCGCCGTTGACGCACAGGTGGCCCTGCTCGGAAGAGGCGGCGACAACCTGCCCGCCGGGGCACATGCAAAACGAGAACACGCTGCGGCCGTTGGGAAGATGGGCAACAAGTTTGTAGGGGGCCGCCCCGAGCGCTGGATGTCCCGCCGAGGCTCCATATTGGGCTCGGTCGATGTCGCGCTGCGGATGCTCGATGCGAACGCCCATGGCAAAGGTCTTTTGTGCGAGGGCCACGTTGTGGTCCTTAAGGAGCTCAAAAATATCGCGAGCAGAATGCCCGCAGGCGAGGATGAGGTGCTTTGTCTCGATTGGCTCGTAAGCGGCGTCTTGGGACGATTGGACATCAATACCGGTGATGGCGCCAGACGCGTCGATGCGAATGTCGACGAGCTTCGTTCGATAACGGACGACACCTCCGAGCTGCTCGATGCGCTGGGATATAGCGGTGACAACCGTGGGAAGGATGTCGGAGCCAATGTGCGGCTTGGCATCCCACAGAATATCGCGGGGCGCACCCGCTTCGACGAAGGTTTCGAGGATGAGGCGATGGGCGGGATTTTTGGTTCCCGTATTGAGCTTGCCGTCCGAGAAGGTTCCCGCGCCGCCCAGGCCAAACTGGATATTGCTCTCGGGGTCGAGGATGCGCTCCTTTAGAAAGAGGTCGATCGCATGCGAGCGGCGAAATGCCGGGTCGCCGCGCTCGATGAGCAAGGGCTTAAGACCTGCTTCGGCGAGCGTAAGCGCAGCGAAAAGGCCAGCGCATCCGGCACCGACGACGACGGGGCGCTCTTTGGGTGCGTCGGAGACGGGGGAGGGGAATGAAGGCCCATCGTCTTCTATCGTGCGTACGCGCGAGCGGTCACGCTCGGAAACGCCGTCGACCGCTTCTCGCTCGAGGTGGGGACTAGTCAGCTCAACACGAAAGCTCAGGATAAAATGGACGTCTCGTTTTTTGCGAGCATCGATTGACTTGCGGTGGAGCTCGATGGACTTGATCTCGGAGTCCTTGCAACGTAGGACGCGCTTGGCGACTCGCTTGCCAACAATGAGGCAGGCATTTTCATCGCCGGCTTCATCGAGCGACGCGTTGACTTGGGCGATTTCGATCATCGAGGTCTCCTTAGAGGCAAGAAAGAGGCCGTCCGGTATCCCAGACGGCCCGAATGCGTTTTTGATTATAGACTGCGCGGCTACAGGCTGCTTGCAGCGCGAATGCCCGAGAGCCAGGCCCACGCAAGGTTAAAGCCTCCGCAATCGGCGTCGATGTCGAGCGCTTCGCCGCAGACGTAAAGCGGGGCGTCGACAGCGCTGCGCGCGCGTAGACTGGGTGTTGAGATGCTCTCGACAGATACGCCACCACGCGTGACCTGCGCCGAGCGCTCCTCGACTGTTCCCTCGACGAGCAACGTAAAGTGCTTGAGGATCGAGACCAGGTGGATGACATCGTTGGAGCCTGGATGGCACTGCTCGAACGCCGTGCAGACGACGCGGGAGAGTTGCGGGGCGAGCATGCCGTCGAGCCAACGGGGATCGCGGGGCGAAAAGCCGCCGAGCAGCTCAACGCGCCGGTTAAGTATATCGAGCAACTCGTCTTTGGAGAGGTCGGGGAAAACGTCGAGCAGGATCGTATCGCCGCGCTGGATACGACGGGAGAGGTTGAAGACAGCGACGCCCGAGATGCCGAAGGCTCGAAACAGTACTTCACCGTCTTCGTGCCAGAGCTCACTATGGTTACGGGTGAGCGTCAAGCGGGCGCGAACGCGCAGACCATCTAACGTCTTGAGTGCCGCCCGATCGCCAACGACCGTTGCCGATACGGGGCAGAGGATGGGGCGCAGCGAAGTGAGGGGGAGGCTAAGCGTATCGGCGATACCGGTGGGGTTGCCGCCCGTGGCGATAATTACGGCATGTGCCTGCAGGGCCTCGTTCTTGCGAGGGACATCGGCGAGCGCTTTCCGAAGCGAGCGGAGCTCCGATTTTCGGTCGTCGTGCTTTTTTGCCTTGAGCGCCCGCGCTGGACGGTCTATTTGGAGTGCCCAGCCTTCGGAAGCTTTGTGCGCCGAGGCAACGTTGGCTCCGCAGATTAAGGTGATACCTAGGCGGTCGCAAACGTTGAGAAGCGCGTCGCGCACCGATTCGGCGCGAAGGGAGCGCGGGTACAGCCGGCCTTCCTCGGAGGTTGTCATGATGCCCAGCGAGGAGAAGAAACCCATAAGCTCTTGTTCGGGCCGGGGGCCCATAACGGATTCAACGAATGCGGGGTGGTTATACCGCTGTGGATCAATCGATTCGTTGGAGAGGTTGCAGCGGCCGTTGCCGGTCGCAAGGAGCTTAAGGCCGCAGGCGACATCGCGCTCAACGATGCAGACGCTTTTGCCAGCGCGTGCGGCCGTAATGGCGGCGGCGAGGCCTGAAGCCCCGCCGCCGATTACCAGGACGTCATAGAAGGCGCTCGTGTTCACTTAGGCCTCGTCGGTCTCGTGCGGGGTAATGGCCTCGACGGCAGAGACTGCCTTGGGCAACATGCCATCGGGCAGTGCGGTCTCGACCTCGCCCTTATCGCAGGCCTCGGCGAGTGCTGGATTGATGGGAAGCTGGCCCAAGATGTCGAGGTTATAGCGCTCTGCGACCTCGGGGAGCTTGCTCTTGCCAAAGACCTCAATCTTCTTGCCGCAGTCGGGGCACTCAATATAGCTCATGTTCTCGACAATGCCCAGAATGGGGACGTTCATCTTCTCGGCCATGTTGACCGCCTTGGCGACGATCATCGAGACCAGATCCTGCGGGCTCGTGACGATGACGATGCCGTCGACGGGCAACGACTGGAAGACGGTGAGCGCGACGTCGCCTGTTCCCGGAGGCATGTCGACCAGCAGGTAGTCGATGGGGCCCCACGAGGTCTCGCTCCAGAACTGCCTAATGGCGCCTGCGATGACCGGACCGCGCCAAAGGACGGGGTCGGTCTCGTTTTGGAGCAGCAGGTTGGAGCTCATGACCTTGACGCCGTGCTCGGAGATTTCGGGCAGCATAAGGTTGCCAAGGGCATGGACGTGGCGTCCGCTCATACCGAACATCTTGGGGATGGAGGGACCGGTGATGTCGGCATCGAGGACGCCGACCTTGTGGCCGTGACGGGCAAGCTCGGTGGCGATGGCACCGGTGACAAACGACTTGCCGACACCGCCCTTGCCGGAAAGCACGGCGATGACGCGTTTGACCTCGGACAGCGTGTTCTCCTCAAATTGCGACGGCGACGTTTGTCCGCCGGCGGCCTGTGCGTGCTCGCAATCCATGTATGACTCCTTTGTATATGTTGGGGCCGGGGCCCCGTGATGTGACACGAGCGTCATTGTACCCTCGTTTGCGAGCGGGAGTCATTTGCGATGCATTTGGGCCGAGCGTGCTTGCAATACGATGGGTCCAAGCGAATGGGCGGGCTTACTGAACTTTGCTGGCAAACTCGAGGTATTGCATGCGCTGCAGCTTGTCGATCGTCGAGGCGTATGGGCTGTCTTCAGATTCCAAGTCGTAGCGCAGCCCGTCGGCACCAAGGTAGCCGGCGACATTGATGGTGGGCACATCTGACCTTGTTGCAAGCAGAGCCTTTTGATAGTCGGTGAGCGGGGCGCCGATCTTATTAAGGGTAATGGCTGCAATCTCGTTTGCCCCGACGGTGTCGTAGACGTTGAGCTCGGTATTGCCGGCGATTTCATAGTTAGCCCAGACGAAATATGTCGACTGATAGATACGGAAAGCGTGGCTTGCCGTATCTTCCTGAGGGTACAGCTCGTCGTTGAGAGTCGTTGCGGCGCTCGGCTGATGGTCGCCAAAAAAGACAAGGACAACCGGTCTGCCGATATTGCGGAGCTCGTTGATAAAGTACTCGAGGTCCCGGTCGGATGCGTTGATGCAGGTAAGATAGGTGTTGAGCGCGCTATTGGCACCCTCGCTGGCTCCCTCGACCCAATAGTTTGTCAGCTCCTCGGCGGGAACGGTGCCATAGTCGTAGCCGCCGTGATTTTGCATCGTGACGTCAAAGATGAACTGTGGGGCTTCGTCGGTTCTAAGCAGGTCGAGTATCTTGTCGTAGGTGGCGTAGTCGCATACGCCGGCATGGTAACAGGGCGCACCTTCGAAATCGCCGATTGAAAGAAAGTCTCCAAAGCCCAGCTGCTGATAGATTTTATCTCGATGGTAGTTGACGGGGTTTTGCGGGTGCATAGCCGTAGCGGTATACCCAAGCTCTTTAAGGTCCTTTGCCAGGCTGTTGACGCCATTCATCTGGTACAGCTGATAGGGGATTTTGCCCAATCCGACAAAGGCCGTTGTCGCTCCGGTTAAAAATTCGAATTCGGAGTTCGCCGTTCCGCCACCGGCGACCGAAGCGAGCATGGTGCCGCGAACAAGTGTGTCGGGAAGCGAGTTGTAGAATGCGGGGCCGGTGTACCCGGCCGCCTGGAGCTGCTCAAAGCACGAAAGGTCGCTAAAACTCTCGTTCATGACGGCAACAATCGTCGGCTTGATTTCATTGAACTGGGCAACGGCCGCCGCGCGCTGCTCGCTCGAGCCATACGTGCTGTCGTAGGTGGCGGCGAGCTCCTGCTCGATGCTCTGCGCCTCATCGGGCGTATAGCCTTCGGGTTTCTCAATGGGCAACTCGTTGACCATTTCGGTGAACGAAGTGATAAAACCCTGAGACGCATACGTGGTGATGGGCTGCCAACGGTCAAATCCAAAATTCAGCGCCTGCTCCAAGTCGATGCTGGAAAAGCCCGAGAGCCCCACAACGGTCACTAACAGAAAAGCACAGAGGTTAGCGGCGATTGCGGGGAAGACATGGGTGGGCGTACGGAGCTTTCGCGGACGGATAAGCGAAAGAAGCCCCAGGGAAATCTCCAGCAGGGCGAGAGAGGTTACGATTCCGGCGGTAAAGGTAAACTCGTATCCCTCGCTCACCTCCATTGCGGTGCCAAGGGCCAAGATATCGCTTGGCAGGATGGCCTCGCCTTTAAACGTTATGACGAAGTGCTCGGCAATGCCAAGGATACAGCAGGCGACGGGCACGAGGGCCATGACGCCTCCATGACGCTGTCCCAGCAAATAAAGGGAGAGCAGAACCGTCGCGAGCAGCCCGACGGAAAACCCGAATGAGTTGGCGGGAATGCGATAGAACGTTTCGTTGCAGGCAATTTCGAGTGAAACGAACGAGAGCGCTGAAACAGCGGCGATGACAAGGATGTCACGGCAAATACAGGCAACCGTTCCCGTCGCAAGATCGGTTTGGTCGATAAGTCGCGAAACCAAGGGTTCGACAAGAAGTATGACGGCGGCAGCACCGAGCGCCGAATAAGAAAGGACCCATAGGGAACTGTCCTGATTTACGAGCAATTGATTCGTAATCCATGCAGCTACCACGCCGAGCGGGATGAGGAGCGTCGCGCACCAAAAGACGCGGGCAATGGGCGGCTTTTCATTGTGTTTGATTGAAAAATACACGCGCACGACGACGGTGGCCACGATAAGGACGGCGATGAATATGGGCAGATTGGCCATGTCGCTCGAAGTGATTTCAAGGGGGATATCTTCGGTCATGGACGTTCCTCTGTTACAGCAAATTAAGTTCAGTATTAGGTTACTGTAACCTTTCCACGGCATTTCGAGAAACGAAGCACCCGATACGCAAAGCTAAAGGTCTGCGAATCTTGTATTACGAACATCTGTGCGCGTCGAGTGCGCTAAACTCATCGGCAGTATGATTCGATGCAATAGGAGGCAAGGAGCTTCCATGTCTGATTCTTCTATCGTTATTCGCGGCGCTCGTGAGCACAACCTCCGAGATATCGATGTTTCCATTCCGCGTGACCAACTCGTGGTCATTACCGGTCTTTCTGGCTCGGGCAAGAGCTCGCTGGCATTTGACACTATCTATGCCGAGGGCCAGCGTCGATACGTCGAGAGCCTTTCGAGCTATGCGCGCCAGTTCTTGGGCCAGATGGACAAACCCGACTTGGATTCAATCGACGGCCTTTCGCCGGCGGTGTCGATCGACCAAAAGACGACGTCTAAAAACCCTCGCTCGACGGTTGGCACCGTAACCGAGATTTATGACTATCTGCGCCTGCTGTTCGCCCGTGTGGGCACCCCGCACTGTCCCGAATGCGGCCGCGTCATTGAGCGCCAGACGACCGACCAGGTTGCCGACAAGGTCTTGGCGGCGGGGGAGGGCCGCCGCGCGTTTGTGCTGGCACCGGTAGTGCGCGGGCGAAAAGGCGAGTTCACCAAACTGTTTGAGGACCTTCGTGCCGAGGGCTTTAGCCGCGTGCGTGTCGACGGTGAAGTGCGCTCGCTCGACGATCCGATCGATCTGGACAAGAAGTTCAAGCACGATATCGAGGTCGTGGTCGATCGCATCGTAATCCGTGAGAACTCTCTGGGCCGTATCGCCGAGTCTGTTGAGCAGGCGACCGCGCTGGCTCACGGCAATGTAAACGTGTACATGCTGCCCGATCGTGATGCTCCCGAGGGGACCGAGGGCGAGCTGCTGGAGTATTCGTTGGCCTTGGCATGCCCGGAGCATGGTCACTCCATTGACGATCTTCAGCCGCGTGATTTTTCGTTCAACGCTCCCTATGGCGCATGTCCTGAGTGCGACGGCCTGGGCTTTAAGAAAACCGTTGATGCCGAGGCGCTGATCGAGGACCCCTCGAAGTCCATTGCCGACGGAGTCTTTGGTAGCCTGTTTGGCAATTCGAACTACTATCCGCAGATTTTTGCTGCGGTCTGCAAACACTTTAAGGTGAGCACCGATACGCCGTGGGAGGACTTGCCCCCTCGCGTGCGTCGTGCATTCTTGGATGGCCTGGGCGATACGAAGATCTCGGTTGACTACCAAAAGCTCGACGGACGTCGTAGCCAGTGGGATACCAAGTTTTCGGGCGTTCGCAACATCCTGTACGAACGCTATACCGAGACGACGAACGAGAACACCAAGGCGCGCTTGGAGAAGTACATTCGCGAGGAACCGTGCTCGAGCTGCCACGGCGCTCGTTTGCGCCCTGAGATGCTCGCCGTCACCGTGGGCGGCAAGTCCATTTACGAGGTCTGCTGCCTGTCGTGCCGTGAGTCGCTCGAGTTTTTTGAGGGTCTGGAGCTCACCGAGCGCCAACAGTTTATCGGCGGGCGCATCGTCAAGGAAATCGTGGAGCGCTTGCGTTTTCTGGTCGATGTTGGACTCGACTATCTGACGCTCGATCGTGCCTCGGCGACGCTTTCTGGTGGCGAGGCGCAGCGTATTCGCCTGGCAACGCAGATCGGCGCGGGTCTCATGGGCGTGCTCTATATTCTGGATGAGCCCTCGATCGGTCTTCATCAGCGTGACAACGAGCGCCTGATCAAGACGCTCGAGCGCCTGCGCGATATCGGCAATACCGTTATCGTCGTCGAACACGACGAGGATACAATCCGTGCCGCCGATTACGTGATCGACATGGGTCCCGGCGCCGGCGTCAACGGCGGACACGTAGTCGCGGCGGGAACGCCTGCCGATATCATGGCGTGTCCTGAGTCGATGACGGGCGCTTATCTGACCGGCAAACGAATGATCCGGGTGCCTGATGAACGGCGCAAGCCCGGTCGCGGCTGCCTTAAAATTACGGGCGCTCGAGCCAACAACCTCAAAAACGTTACCGCCAAGATCGAGTTTGGTACGCTTACGGTTGTTACCGGCGTGTCGGGATCGGGCAAGAGCTCCCTGGTTACCGACACCATTGCGCCTGCCCTTACGAATGCCATTCACCGTTCGACGCGCCCTGTGGGTCCGTATAAGAAAATCGAGGGCATCGAGTGTATCGATAAGGTTATCGATATTGACCAGTCGCCGATTGGCCGCACGCCGCGTTCCAACCCTGCTACCTATATCGGCCTGTGGGATGATCTTCGCGCACTGTTTGCGAGTACGCCGGAGTCGAAGGCGCGCGGCTACTCGCCGGGTCGTTTCTCCTTTAATGTGAGTGGCGGGCGCTGTGAGGCGTGCAAGGGCGACGGACAGATCAAGATCGAGATGCACTTCCTTCCCGATATCTACGTTCCTTGCGAAGTTTGCGGCGGTAAACGCTACAACCGCGAGACACTCGAGGTCACCTACCGTGGCAAGACCATCTCGGACGTGCTAGACATGAGCGTCACCGAGGCGCTGGCCTTCTTTGGGAATATCCCGCAGATTAAGCGCAAACTCCAGACGCTGTACGATGTAGGCTTGGGCTACGTGAGCCTAGGCCAGCCCGCCACGACGCTCTCGGGCGGCGAGGCGCAGCGTGTGAAGCTCGCTAAGGAGCTTCATCGACGCCAGACGGGCAAGACGTTCTATATTTTGGACGAGCCGACGACCGGCCTTCATTTTGAGGACGTCCGCCAGCTGCTCGATGTGCTGCAGCGCTTGGTCGATGCGGGCAACACGGTGCTGGTGATTGAACACAACCTTGATGTCATCAAGGTTGCCGACCGCCTGATCGATATGGGTCCCGAGGGCGGTAACGGCGGCGGAACCGTCGTGGTTTCGGGCACACCGGAGCAGGTTGCGGACTGTCCGCAGAGTTATACGGGCAAGTTTTTGGCGCCGTTGCTCAGGCGCGACCGGGAGCGTCAGGCTCAACTTGATGCTCAATAAATAGGCGATTCAGTTCATGGGCGCCATCGACTCCTTGTGATTCGATGGCGCTTGCTGTGCCGAAGTGACGTATGCAGCCGAATTGGACATATACTTAATCCTTGCGTCCGAATGCGAGGGAAAGGATATGTCATGGCAAAGGCTGTAAAGACGCCAAAAACCAATGCGATGCGCGAGCTGGAAAGCGCCGGCATTTCCTATGTTCTACATACGTACGAAGACGATGGTGATGAGTCGGTGGGCCTGGGGGTCGCGATTTCGGAGCAGCTTGGCGAGGAGCCCGGTCAAGGATTTAAGACTTTGGTCTGCGTGACACCGTCCAACGACTATGTCGTGTGCTGCATCCCTGTTGCCGACGAGCTCGATCTAAAGTCCGCCGCGCGTGCCGCGGGGGAGAAGTCCTTGGCCATGATGCATGTGAAGGATTTGCTTGCGGCGACTGGCTACGTTCGCGGCGGCTGCAGCCCGGTCGGTATGAAAAAACGCTACCGGACGCTCATTGATGAGACATGCGTCCTTTGGGATACCATTTTTATTTCGGGAGGCAAGCGTGGTTATCAGCTCGAGCTTGCACCCGATGATTTAATTGCATTTTGCGGGGCGACGGTTGCCGCGATTACGAGAGAGGACTGAGCGATGCCGCAGGAAGAATTGAAGCGCGGAACTCATTTTGCAAAAGAATCTGCGCCTCAGACACCCTCATCCGAAGCTTCTTCGTCGCGAGATGACACTGACGACATGGGCTCGTCGGACTACTCCACGGTTGGTCGTTCCGCCGGGCTTATGACCATCCTGACCATCGTGTCTCGCGTCACCGGTTTTATCCGCACGTGGGCAATGGCGGCCGCTATCGGCATGTCGCTACTCTCGTCCTCCTATCAGGTCGCCAACAACCTGCCCAATATGCTCTACGAACTCGTGATGGGCGGCATGCTCGTGACGGCGTTTTTGCCCGTGTACATGGGCGTGAGGCGTGAGCAGGGTCGCGAGGCCTCGAACGAGTACGTGGGCAACCTGCTCGGCATTCTGCTTTTGGTGCTGGGTGGCATTTCGTTGCTGGGGACCGTGTTCGCCCCGGGCTTTATCTGGACGCAATCGTTCCTTTCGGGTGACGGCGGCAGCATGGATACCGCTGCGTTCATGTTCCGTTTCTTTGCCATCCAGATTCTGTTTTATGGTTTGGGCTCGGTGTTCTCGGGCGTTCTCAACGCACACCGCGACTACTTCTGGTCGACGTTTGCCCCGGTCCTCAACAATGTGATCGTCATTGCGAGCTTTATGGGTTTTGCGCCCGTGTCCGCACAGTTTGGTGAACGTGCCGGCATCATCTTGATTGCGGCCGGTACGACCCTCGGTGTTTTTGTTCAGATGGCATGTCAGATCCCCGCGCTTGGCAAGCACGGCGTGCATCCCCATATCCATATCGACTTTAAGGACCCCGCGCTGCGCCAGACGATTGCGCTCGGTATCCCGACGCTGCTCGCCACGGTGTGCATGTTTGTCTCGACTTCTATCACCAACGCTGCCGCGCTGGTGGTCCAGCCCGAGACTGGTCCTTCCGTCATCGCCTATGCGCGCCTGTGGTACACGCTACCCTACGCGCTGATTGCCGCCTCGCTTTCGACGGCGCTCTATACCGAGCTCTCTCACGACGCACAGGAGAAGGATTACGACAGCGTTCGCACGGGCATTTCGCGTGGCGTCGCCCAGATGCTGTTCTTCCTGATTCCGTTCGCGCTGTACCTGATTGTCTTCGCGCGTCCGCTCAACATGATTTACTGTGCCGGCAAGTTTGATGAGTCCGGCGTGGCGCTGGTGTCCGAGTTCCTTGTCTACCTGGCGTTCTCGCTGCCGCTCTACGGCGTGGTCGTGTTGATGCAGAAGAGCTTCTCTGCCTTGCTCGACATGAAGCCCTATAGCCGATATTGCCTGTATTCTGCCATCGGCCAGGCCGGCTCGGTTCTGCTGTTTGGCGTTGTGCTGGGCTTCGGTATGCCGGCAATCGCGCTTTCGTATGTTGTCGACTACGTGATCTTGGTCGGCTGTTCGCTGTGGTGGCTGCGTCGTCGCTTGCGTGGCCTTCAGGTCAAATCTATCCTGCATGGCGGTTTCTTTGGCCTTTTGCTCGGCGGCCTGGGTGCTGCCGCAGGCGCCGGCGTCATGTGGGCGCTTGAACTCTTTGTCGGGGCACTTGGTGGCTCGATTCTGATTACTCTTGGCTACGTTTGCGTTGCGGGTGTCGTCTCGCTTGCTGTTACCTTTGGCCTTGCCGTCGTCCTTAAGATGCCCGAGGTCTCGGCGCTGCTTCGTCGCAAGTAGGTGCGCGTGGCCGGTCACGACAACATTCCAACGCTTGCCGAGCAGGTTTCGCGCGTTCCCACACAACCCGGTTGCTACCTTTGGAAGGATGCCAAGGGCGATGTCATCTACGTGGGCAAGGCGAAAAACCTACGCGCCCGCATGCGTCAATACGTGACACTGCAGGATGAGCGTCAAAAGATCCCGCTGATGATGCAGCTGGTGGCGAGCTTTGACTATATCGTGGTGGAGACCGAGCATGAGGCGTTGGTGCTCGAGCGCAATTTGATTGGTCAGTACCATCCGTACTTTAACGTCGACCTCAAGGATGACAAGAGCTACCCCTTTATCGCCATTACAAAGGGCGACCTGTATCCCGCTATCAAATATACGCGTGAGCGTCATAAGCCGGGAACGCGCTATTTTGGACCCTATACCGATAGCCGTGCGGCACGTGAGACGATAGATACGCTGCGCAAGGTTATCCCCATCTGCTCCGCATCCTGTGCGGAGTGGCGTCGTTGTCGTCGTATCGTCGAGTCCCACAAGGGCGAGGAAGACATCGTCAATATGATTTGCGCGCAAAACGGGCGTCCCTGCTTTGACTACCATGTCGGGCGCGGCCCGGGTGCGTGTGTCGGCGCGATTTCCCCGGCAGACTATGCCAAGAACGTCAAGCGTGTCGAGCGCTTTTTGTCGGGCCATCGCAAGGATGTCGTCGATGAGCTGACCTCGGAGATGACGGATGCCGCCGAGGCGCTCGACTTTGAGCGCGCGGCACGCGTCAAACGTCGTTTGGAGGTCATCAGGGGTCTGGACGATCGTCAGCAAGTCGTTTTTCCCTCCAGTGTCGATATCGATGTCATCGGGTTCTATCGCGAGGAGACCATCTCCGCCGCTTGCGTCTTCGTCGTTCGCGAGGGCCGAACAGTTCGCACCTGCGAGTTCATTCTCGACAAGGGTCTTGATGTTGACGAAGAGGAACTTCAATCGGGCTTTCTTAAGCGCTATTACGACGAGACGGCTGATATTCCAGCTGAGGTCAACCTTTCCGTCGAGCTTGAGGATGCGGAGGCGCTGGGGGAGTGGCTTGCGGGCAAGCGTGAGCGTTCCTGCCATCTCCATAGGCCGCAGCGTGGCGAAAAGCACCGTCTGCTCGATATGGCATCCAAAAATGCGCGCCATGCCCTCATGCGCTACATGATGCGAACGGGGTACGCTGACGACCGCACCAATCAAGCGCTCCTGGAGCTCGAAAGTGCGTTGGCGCTGCCATCTCCGCCGTTGCGTATCGAGTGCTTCGATATCTCTACACTGCATGGCACCTTTACGGTCGCCTCGATGGTGGTGTTTACCAACGGGCGCGCCGACAAGAGCCAGTACCGTCGTTTTAAAATTCAGGCCGAATTGGACGAGGCAAACGACTTCGTGTCGATGTCCGAGGTTTTGGGACGACGCTATGCTCCCGAGCGCATGGCCGACGAGCGCTTTGGCTCGCGCCCCGATTTGCTCGTTGTCGATGGCGGTAAGCCGCAATTGACCGCTGCGATCAAGCAACTTGAGGCTCTTGGGCTCGATATACCAGTTTGTGGCTTGGCGAAGGCCGACGAGGAAGTTTTTGTGCCTTGGGACGAGACTCCTGTCGTGCTGCCGACCGGGTCTGCTTCGCTCTATCTAATTAAACAGGTACGCGATGAGTCCCACCGATTTGCCATTACGTTCCACCGCGAGTTGCGCGATAAAGCCATGACGGTTTCGGTACTCGATGACGTTCCAGGCGTGGGACCCACCAGAAAACGTGCCCTTATGCGCCATTTTGGCTCGATGAAGCGTTTGCGCGCGGCGAGCGAGCAAGAGATCGCGGAAGTTCGCGGCATACCTGCCGATGTTGCCAAGGCGGTCCACGAGGCGCTCGTTGCATGGAATGCCGAGCGCGCCGAGGCGGCGGCTGGCCATTCCGATAGCTAAACACGAGTCTAAACAACTGATATACATGATTGCGCGATTTTCAACCATTTATTTCGCCATGATTGCCTGCTGGTTTCGGGTTTTATTAACGCTAAAACGTTTGACTAACCCAAGCGAAAACCCTGCTATCCTGCGGGTTGACGAAGACTGATATCTCACCTCGCCGATACATACTGTCTGGCGAATCGTTTGTCAACGAATTCGGTGAACGGTAGTAAATACCGTTCAAGCGTATGTATGTATCGGTCGCCGAGCGCGGCACCTCAGTTGGGTTCGTCGGTAGGTAAGGTATATATCGTCCGCAAGTTGCGCGGGGGCAAGTCTAGGTGCTCCCGAGTAAGATTCTCTATTGATAGGAGAAGACATGGCCATCATCAACAAGGGTATGTCCAGGCGTTCGTTCCTCGGCCTCACCGGCAGCGTCGCTGCTGTCGCAGGGCTTGGTCTCACCGGCTGCGGTGGCAGCTCTAGCGACGAGGGTTCCGCTTCCGGTTCCACCGATTCCGCCAACCGTGGCGGCGGCGTGATCACCGCTGGTTCCGCTTACGCTCCGTCCAGCTTCGATCCCGCCAGCACCGGCTCCGCTGTGGGCCTGGGTGCTAACTGGCACGTCGTCGAGGGCCTCTACGGCATCGATTACCACGACTACAGCACCTTCAACGAGCTCGCCACCGACGATCCCAAGTCTGTGGACGACACCACTTTCGAGGTCACCATCCGCAAGGGCGCCAAGTTCTCCGATGGCACCGAGGTCACCGCTGACGATGTCGTTGCCTCCTACACCGCTTGCGCCGCTTCCGCTACCTATGCTCCGTTCTTCCAGCCCTTCGAGTCCGTCGAGGCCAAGGACGCCAGCACCGTGACGGTCAAGACCAAGGTCCCCAACTTCTCCCTGCTCAAGGATCGTCTGGCCATCGTCCGCGTTACCCCGGCCACCCAGACCGAGGAGGATCGCGCCAAGCAGCCGATCGGCTCCGGCCCCTGGATGTACGACTCTATCTCCGATACCGAGATTACCCTGGTTCCCAACCCCGAGTACAACGGTGAGTATGCTGCCGAGGATAAGAAGATCCAGTACAGCATCCTGACCGACCCCACCGCTCGCGTTACCGCTCAGCAGGAGGGCTCCACGCTCGTTATGGAGCTCGTTACCGCTGACGCCGTCGACCAGCTCGAGAGCGCCGGCTGCAAGATTGACAACGTTCAGGGTTTCGGCACCCGCTTCATCATGTTCAACGTCGCCAAGGAGCCTTGGAACAACGTCAAGGTCCGTCAGGCTGTCATGTATGCGCTCGACACCGAGAAGATGGTCAGCAACACCTTCGCCGGCCTTGCCACCGCTGCCAGCTGCTACCTGCCCAAGAGCTTCACCAACTATCATGAGGCTTCCACGGTGTACAAGACCGACGCCAAGAAGGCTAAGAAGCTCATCGAGGAGTCTGGCATCACCCCGGGTGCCATCACCCTGCGCACCACCGACAACGAGCAGATTAAGGGCATGGCCGCCCAGGTCAAGAACGACCTCGACGCTCTCGGCTTCGATGTGACCATCCAGACCGATACCTCGCCGGCCACCTACGCTGCCATCGACGGCGGCGAGGCCTACGATATCCTCCTTGCCCCTGGCGATCCTTCCTGCTTCGGCGCCGACCCCGACCTGCTGCTCAACTGGTGGTACGGCGACAACGTCTGGATGCAGACCCGTTGCCCGTGGAAGGAGTCCGCTGAGTGGCAGAAGCTCCACGGTCTCATGGACGAGGCTCTTGCCGCCGAGGGCGACGAGCAGCAGAAGAAGTGGAACGAGTGCTTCGACATCATTGCCGACAACGCCGTTCTGTACCCCGTTGTCCACGTCAAGACCGTCTCCGCTTCTTGGGACGATCCGTCCACTGCGCCCAACGGCGAGGCCCTCGATGGCTTCAAGGGCATCGGCACGACGAGCATGTCCTTCAGGGGCGTTGCGACCGTCAAGGCGTAAGACTCGCTTGAGTCTGTATGCAGGATGTCGGTCGTTGGGACCGTATCCTCATAGTTGAAACAAAGACCCGGGCGGCAACGATGTCGCTCGGGTCTTGTAATGAGTATCCGTACTCATATACCAGTTGGTCCTACCGACAAAAGAAAGGGGAGAGAACGTGAACAACTTGCTACGTTTGATTGGAAGGCGTCTCGTGGCGCTGCCGATCATGGCATTGGGCGTCACCGTCCTGGTGTTCTTCCTTATGTCGTTCTCCAAGACCGACCCCGCCTACACGGCGTTGGGTGACGGTGCCTCGCCCGAGGCGGTTGCCGAGTACCATGAGAAGTATGGTCTGGACGACCCCTGGCCCGTGCGCTACGTGCGCTATATGGGCGATTTGATCCATGGCGACATGGGTACCTATGGTGCTGCTCGCAACTCCGTTGCCAAGCGCATCTCCACGGCCCTGCCCGTCACGATGCAGCTGACCTTCATCGGTCTTGCCATCGGTGCGGTCGTTTCGTTTTTGCTCGGCGTCATCGCGGCTCTGTATCGCGACAAATGGCCGGACCAAGTGATCCGTGTCTTTTCCATCGCCGGCTTGGCAACCCCGTCGTTCTGGCTTGCCGTTCTGTTGATCCTGCTGTTCTCTTCCTACCTTAAGGTGCTCCCGGCATCGGGTGCTCTGCCTCACTTCACCACGAATCCGGTTGGCTATCTGGGACGTATGATCATGCCCGCTATCGCCTTGGCATTTCCGCTGACGGGCCAGATGACTCGTATCGTGCGTACCGCCATGGTCGAGGAGCTCGATAAGGATTATGTCCGTATGGCTCGCGGCGCCGGCGTTCCCGAGAAGGTCGTCGTCGGCATCAACGTTCTTCGCAATGCGCTGATCACCCCGGTCACCACCCTCGGTCTTAAGATCGGTTACCTCATGGGCGGCGCCGTCGTCATCGAGGTTATCTTCAACCTCCCCGGCATGGGCACCGCGATTCTGCAGGGCGTTCAGGGCAACGAGGCGAACCTGGTTCAGGGCGTCGTTATCGTCGTTGCTCTTGCCTTCATCATCATCAACATCGTGGTTGACATGCTCTACCTGCTCATCAACCCGCGCATCAGGACGGTGTAGATTATGGTAAAGATTCGAGAGAAGCAAACCGAGCAGCTCGAGAAGGCTGCCTCTAAGGGGCTCAAGCTCGGTGGCTGGAAGAAGATGACGCTGTCTTCTAAGATTGCAGCCGTCGTGCTGGTGCTGGTCGCCCTGACTGCGATTCTGGCGCCCCTTCTTGCCCCCTATAGCCCGGTCGAGATCTTTACGGCTCGCCAGGCTCCCGGCAACGGATTTATCTTCGGTACCGACGATAAGGGTCGCGACATTCTGTCGCGTATGCTCTACGGTGGTCGTTACTCGCTGATTATCGGCTTTGGCGCCACTGCCATGGCTCTGGTCTGCGGCTCGGTCGTAGGCGCCCTTGCAGCGGTTTCGCGCAAGGCCGTCTCCGAGACGATCATGCGTATCTTGGACATCATCATGTCCATCCCGGGCATCGCCCTCGCGGCCGTCTTCGTCTCCATCCTTGGCAACTCCGTGCCGTCGATCATCTTCGCCATCGGCTTTATGTATACTCCGCAGATTGCCCGTATCGTGCGCGCCAACATCGTGTCCGAGTACGGCGAGGACTATGTCCGCGCGGTCATCGTTTCCGGCGCCAAGGCTCCGTGGATTTTGATCAAGCATGTTCTGCGTAACTGCATCGCCCCGATCATGGTCTTCACCGTTACGCTGGTCGCCGACGCCATCATCTTCGAGGCCTCGCTGACCTTCATCGGCGCTGGCATCCAGGAGCCCACCGCTACCTGGGGCAACATCCTCGCCGACGCCCGCGGCGGCGTGCTTGCCGGCCGTTGGTGGCAGGCGCTGTTCCCGGGTCTGGCCATCATGATCACCTGCCTGGCGCTCAACATCCTCTCCGAGGGCATTACCGACGCCATGGCCGCTGCTCCCTCCGCCGCCCTGGATCCGACCGATTCCTCCAAGCGTCGCGAGGCCGACCTGCTGGTCTCCGACCCCGTTCGCGCCTACAAGGAGCAGGCCCAGTCCCTCTCCGCTCGCCTTGGCGCCCTGCGCGATGTTGAGCTCAAGCGTGACGATCGCCATGTGCCCGACGAGTCTGTCGAACCGATTCTCTCGGTCCGTGACTTCTGCATCCAGTTTGAGCATCACGGTGATATCAACGTCGTCGACCATGTCAACTTTGACGTCCGTCCTGGTCAGACCATGGGCCTGGTGGGCGAGTCCGGTTGCGGTAAGTCCATCACCACGCTGGCCATCATGGGCCTGACCGATGAGGACGAGCACCTTTCCGGCGAGGTTCTCTGGGAGGGCCGCGACCTGCTCAAGATGAGCAAGAAGGAGTGGTTCGGCCTGCGCGGTACCGATATCGCCATGGTCTACCAGGACGCCCTATCTTCGCTCAACCCCTCTATGCTCATCTCTGCCCAGATGAAGCAGCTCACCAAGCGCGGCGGCACCCGCAGCGCCGAGGAGCTCCTGGAGCTTGTGGGCCTCGATCCCAAGCGCACGCTCGAGAGCTATCCGCACGAGCTTTCCGGTGGACAGCGTCAGCGTGTCCTGATCGCTATGGCCCTTACCCGCGACCCCAAGCTGGTCATCTGCGACGAGCCCACGACCGCTCTGGACGTTACCGTCCAGAAGCAGGTCATCAAGCTGCTCAACGATCTTCAGGCCAAGCTCGGCTTTGCCATGATCTTCGTTTCGCATGACCTGGCTCTGGTCGCCGAGGTCGCCCATAACATCACGGTTATGTACGCTGGCCAGGTTATCGAGCAGGCGCCCACCAAGGAGCTGCTCACTAACCCGATCCACGAGTACACCCGCGGTCTTCTGGGTTCCGTTCTGTCCATCGAGAGCGGTTCGGGCCGCCTGCACCAGGTGCCCGGCGCCGTTCCGAGCCCGCGCGATTTCCCCAAGGGCGATCGCTTCGCGCCCCGCTCGAGCCACCCGCGTATTGGCCTGGACACCCGTCCGGTCTTCAAGCGCGTGCCCGGCACCGAGCACTTCTATTCCGAGCTCCCCGACGAGGTGCTCAAGGCAAATGGTTTGACCCCTCACGCGGAGGTGATGTAGATGAGCGAGACCGCAGTAAACGGCGTCGAGCCGATCATCTTCCTTGATGACGTCCACGTCACCTTTAGGACCCGTACCGGCTCGATTCTGCACCCCAACCTGGTTCACGCCGTCCAGGGTGTAACGATTAAGCTCATGCCCGGTCAGACGATCGGCATCGTCGGCGAGTCCGGTTGCGGTAAGTCCACCACCGCTAACGTCATGTGCGGCCTGCAGGCCCCCACGAGCGGCAAGGTCTACTTTAAGGGCAAGGACGTTACCAAACGTACCGCCGAGGACCGTCGCCACATGGGTCGCGTCATCTCGGTCGTGTTCCAGAACCCGGCCACGGCGCTCAACCCCCGCATGGTCGTTCGCGAGCAGCTGCTCGACCCCATGCGCGTCCACAACCTGGGTACCGAGGCCGAGCAGGAGAAGCGCGTCAAGGAACTCTTGGAGCTCACCGGTCTGCCCAGCTCCGCTGCCGAGGTTCTTCCCGGCCAGCTTTCGGGCGGCCAGCGTCAGCGCGTTGCAATTGCCCGTGCCCTGTCGCTGAACCCCGATGCCATCATCGCCGACGAGCCCACCTCGGCTCTGGACGTTTCGGTCCGCGCGCAGATTCTGAACCTGCTGACCGATCTTAAGAAGGAGCTCGGCCTGGCCATGGTGTTCATCAGCCATGACATCCAGACGGTCCGCTATATCTCTGACGACATCATCGTTATGAATGGCGGCAAGATCGTCGAGCAGGGCGAGGCCAAGCAGGTCTTCCAGCACCCCCAGGACCCCTACACCAAGATGCTGCTCGGCGCTGCGCCGTCGCTGCTGCACCCCAAGCTCGGCGAGTAGCCTCGCTTTCCCTCCCGTGCGCCCGGTTCCCTTGCCGGGCGCACCTCCGTTGCGATTTCGAAAGGTTGGGTTCACGAGCCATGCCAAGTGCTCAGGAGCTACAACATCAATTTGGTGAATATCGAGGCGCCATGCCCCGTCCATCAGATTTCGATCTCTTTTGGAAGGATCGCATGGCCGAGGCCGACGCCGTCGGGCTTGACTATGCGATCGAGACGGCATCGGTCAACGATGCCGCGACCTGCCAGCTTTTCGACCTCTGGTATACCGGCATGTGTGGCGCTCGCCTGCATGCCAAGTACCTTAAGCCCGTCTCGGACGAGCCCGTGCCATTGGTGCTTCAGTTCCATGGGTATCCGGGTGCAAGCCGCAGCTGGTTTGAGCAGGCGTCGTTTGCGGGCATGGGCATGGCACTCATCGCCCTCGACTGCCCCGGCCAAGGAGGTCCCTCCGAGGACATTGGTGGATTTGAGGGCACAACGGTCGCGGGCCATATCGTCGCCGGTATCGACGGCGACCCGGCCAACCTCTACTATGTCCGCTTGCACCAAGATATTCGCATCCTGTGCCGCATCGTTCGCGAGCTCGAGGGCATCGATCTTGCCCGTGTGTTTGTGAACGGCGCGTCTCAGGGCGGCGGTTTGGGCATTGCGACCTGTGCACTTAACAGCGAGCTTATCAATCGCGCCGCCATCCTCTATCCCTTCCTGTCAGATTTTCGCCTGGTCTGGGATTTGGATGCCGATGACATTGCCTACGAGGGCCTGCGCTATTGGTCTCGCTGGTTTGACGAGGACTCGACTCGTATTGACGAAGCCTATGCCAAGCTGGCGTACTTCGATTCCAAGAACTTTGCCCCTATGGTCAAATGCCCCGTGCTGTTTGGCACCGGCACAGCCGATATCGTCTGTCCGCCAGCGACGCAGTTTGCGGTCTATAACAACCTGACCTGCGAAAAGCGTCATGAGTTCTTTGAAGGCTTTGGCCACGAGGAGATTCAGGATTTTGACGATTTGATCATTCCGTTTTTCTGCAAGGGAGGGGAGGCTCATGTCTAAGTGCGAGAGCAATGTTGACGAGCTGATTGTCCCCGGGCTTGTGGGAATTCCTGGAACGGTTTCGTCAAGGCTCGCAGAATATCGGGACTGGCGCGGTGATGTCCAAGCAGATGTTTCTGATTTAGAGACATGCGCTTCGAATCTTGAGATTCAAGGCCTGGCCATTACGGCGATTGACTTTGTTAACCCCTGCGCCCGTTACTCGGAGGTCTCCTTTGAGCTCGGTGACGATGCGATTCACGCTCGTTTGATCGAGCCTGTCGGTCGTGCCCGAGTATCTGAGCGCGTGCCGCTGTGCCTGATGTTCCACGACATCGATCGGCCTGTGCGCGGCTGGCATCACATGACGAGATTTGCCGCCATGGGGTATGCCGTCCTCGCGCTGGATGACGATGTTGCTGGTGCGGACGACCTGCAGCGGGGGATTTCTTCGCCCGCTTTTGTCGAGCGCGTCCGTTGGGGCTGCGCGCTGGCGAAGGTGGCGCGCAATCTTGATGGCATGGACCCCGACCGCATCTTTGCATGGGGCGAGGGTCTTGGCGGCGGAGTCGCGCTGGCGGTTTCTGCTCTGGACGAGCGGGGCCTCGCCTGCACGGCGGTTGCCAATCCGCTTCCTGGCGGCCTCGAGGCGCTGTCGTCTCGGGTGCGCGGATCGGTGCTCATGGGCACATCGCTTATGGATACCGTGAGCGATCCCAAGGATCAGTTTGCCGTATTCAACGGTCTTGAGTGTGACCGGAGGCATATCATCTATGCCAAATACGCTCACGAGCGCATCAATGCGTTCGAAAACGAAGTCGTCGACTTTTTTAACCAAACGTTCTACTCGTGTTCTTTGGCCTAGACGGCCTGGACACTGCCAACAAGAGTGGGCGGCATAGGGCTGCCCACCAGACAACTAAGGAGATTCTCGTGGCATCTCAGAAATTCACCGGCGTTATCCCTCCCGTCGTTGTTCCCGATACCGAAGATCACCAGCTCGATGTTGTCTCCTTTGAGCGCAGCATCAACCGCATGATCGACGCCGGCGTCGATGGCCTGTTCTTCTTGGGATCCTCGGGCGAGGTCGTCTTCTCCACCGACGAGCGCCGTCGCCAGATTATCGCCGAGGCCGTCCGTATCGTCGACCACCGTGTGCCTGTTCTGGTCGGCATCATCGATACCGAGACCGAGCGCATGATCGAGCACGGCAAGGTCGCCCAGGAGCTGGGCGCCGATGCCCTCGTCGCCACCTGCCCGTTCTATGCCCTGCAGGGCATGACCGAGGTTGAGGAGCACTTCCGCATCCTGCATGAGGAACTCGACCTGCCCATCTTCGCCTACGACATCCCCGTGTGCGTCCACACCAAGCTCCCCTGGAAGCTCCTTGCCAAGCTCGGCGCCGAGGGCGTTCTGGCCGGCGTCAAGGATTCCTCGGGTGATGACATCTCGTTCCGCTACCTCGTTCAGGAGAACGAGAAGAACGGCCATCCGATGAGCATCCTCACCGGTCACGAGGTTGTTGTCGACGGCGCTTACCTCGGTGGCGCCGACGGTTCCGTCCCGGGTCTCGCCAACGTTGAGCCCGAGGGCTACGTGCGTCAGTGGAAGGCCGCTCAGGCTGGTGACTGGGCTACCGTCAAGGCCGAGCAGGATCGCCTCAATGAGATTTCGCACATCTGGGATGTCACCTCGGGCGTCCAGGGCTATGCCGGTGGCGTCGGCGCCTTCAAGACCGCTATGAACCTCATGGGCATCTTCGACAGCCCGACCATGCCGCGCCCGGTGAAGGCCATGACCGGCGAGAACGTCGAGGCGATTAAGAAGGTCCTCCAGGACAACGGTCTCCTGTAAAGCTTCCCCGGGCACCCGATCTTGGGGCTCAAGCGGTCGAGCGTGACCCATTGGGTCAACGCCCGACCGCTTTCACCCCAACCTCGGGCACCCGGGAAACCTTTACCAAGCTGCGGCGATAACGCAGCCTTCATTTCCTGTAGTTGTTTTTTATCTTCTAAGGAGAGCGACATGGAGAACAAGTACATTTGCTCCGTTGATATCGGCGGCACCAAGATTGCGACCGCCATTATGGAGTACCCGGCTGACGGTAGCGTGCCTCATCCCGTTTTTGAGGCCGAGGTTCCCACCGAGGCCCAAGAGGGCGGCGAGGCCGTCTTCCAGCGTATCGAGGCGTCCATCAAGGCTGCTCTCGAGGCGAATCCCGATGTCGAGGTCCTTGGCGTCGGTATCGGTGCCGCCGGCGTCGTCGATCCCAAGACGGGCGCCATCGCGTATGCCAACGAGATCATGCCCGGCTGGTCCGGCGTTCAGTTGGGGCCGCGTCTGCGCGAGGACCTCGGTCTTCCCGTTGCCGTTGTAGGCGACGTGCAGGCTCATGCTCTGGGCGAGGCCCACTGGGGCGTCGGCAAGGGCAAGTTCTCCGTCTTGTGTCTTGGCATCGGTACGGGCATCGGCGGCGCATATGTCGAGAACGGCCGCGTGATGCAGGGCTTCCATGGTGCTGCCGGCCATATGGGCCACATCGAGTGCTCGGCTGCCGCCGGCATTCCCTGCGCCTGCGGGCGTTCCGGCCATCTGGAGTCGGTTGCTTCGGGCACTTCCATTGGTCGAATGTACGATGAGCGTTTTGGCCGCGTCGACCCCAGCCGTCCTTCGGTCGGTCGCGATGTGAACGACCTGTGCCGTGCGGGCGACGCAAAGGCGACCGAGGTCATCCATGACGCCGGCTTTGCGCTGGGTGCCAGCTTGGGCTCGCTCGCTAACATCCTGGACCCCGAGGTCATCGTGCTTTCGGGCGGCGTGATTCACCAAGGTCCCGATTGGCGTTCACAGACGTGGAAGGATTCGGTGCACGAGGGCTATGCCAGCCAGGCGCTCGATCCGCTTCAGGACACGCCGATCCTCATCGGTTCTCTGGAGGGCGATGCTCCGCTCATCGGTGCCGCTGAGCATCTTCTTGCCTCGTTGAAGTAAACGTATCTTCTGTAGGAGCCTCCCGAGACAACACGCCTCGGGAGGCTGTTCTGAGAAAGGTTACAGCCTTATGACCGTCGATCCTTTGATTCAATCCCTGAAAGGCAAGCTCGTCGTGAGCGTTCAGGCGTATATGGGCGAGCCGCTTCGTACGCCCGAGACCATGGCTCAAATGTCTCGCGCTTGCGAGCTCGGCGGCGCCGCCGCCATTCGCTGCCAGGGCCTTGCCGACATTGCCGCCATTAAGGGTCGCTGTGAGGTTCCCGTCATCGGCCTGTGGAAGGATGGGCACGAGGGCGTTTACATCACGCCGACGCTGCGTCACGCTCGCGCCTGCGTTGCTGCCGGTGCCGATATCGTGGCGATCGACGCCACCGATCGTCCGCGCCCCGATGGCAAGACGGTCGAGGATACCTTCCGTCCGCTGCACGAGGAGGGTGTGCTCCTGATGGCGGATTGTGCCACCATCGAGGATATTCGCCGTGCTGTTGATATGGGCTTCGACCTGGTATCCACCACGCTTTCTCACGGCGTCGCCGCCATCGACTGCACCATGGCCGATGGCCCCGATCTGCCGCTCCTGCGTCAGGCGACCGAGGAATTCCCCGGCCTTCCCATCATTTGCGAGGGTCGCGTGCATACGCCCGAGGAGGCTCGCGCCGCGATCGATGCTGGCGCCTGGGCCGTTGTCGTCGGCACCGCCATTACGCACCCCACGAGTATTACGAGTTGGTTCAAGGCTGCGCTTGAGGCGTAAGACAGGCCTCGTATCCGCTCGGGGCGGTATACTCAATATAGGCAATTGACCGCGCGGGATCCGGGTTGCTGGGTCCCGCGCTTGTTTTCGGGAGGCAACACATGCAAAAGGGAGATGCCATGGATGCGGCGGAGCGCTCGGAGCGCATCCCCGATATCGTCATCATCACCGGAATGTCCGGATCAGGCCGCACACAGGCCATGCACGTGTTCGAGGACATGGGCTATTTTTGCATCGATAACCTGCCTCCGCGTCTCATCGCCCAGCTTGCCGAGCTCGTCGGCATCAATACGGGCGTGGGCAGGCATCTCGCCGTCACCTGCGATTTGCGTAGCCAGGGACTGTTTGACGAGCTGCTCGATGCGGTCGCCGCGCTCGAAGAGCGCGAGATGAGCTGCGACATCGTGTTCCTGGAGGCTTCTGACGAGGTGCTGATTCGTCGCTACAGCGAAAATCGCCGCCGTCATCCCATTGCCAAGCCGGGGGAGACTACGGCCGATGCCATTCAGCGCGAGCGCCTTCAGCTTCAGGGCGTGCGCGACCGAGCCGATATGATTATCGACACGAGCCGCTTGCGCACCTCTGCGCTGCGCAACAAGCTACGTATGGCATTTTCCGAGCTGTCCGACCAGCAGCTCATGGACGTCCACGTGTTCTCGTTTGGCTTTAAGCACGGCATGCCCGTCGAGGCGGACATTATGATCGACGTCCGCTTCCTGCCTAATCCGTTCTACGATCCCGAGATGCGCACGATGACCGGTCTCGATAAAAAGGTCTCCGATTTTGTTCTGGACCATCCCAAGACGCAGGAGTTTTGGAAGGCTTGGACACAGCTGCTCGATACGGTGATGCCGGGCTATATCGCGGAGGGTAAGCCGCAGCTTTCTATCGCCATCGGCTGCACGGGCGGCCAGCACCGCAGCGTTGCCATTGCCGAGGCCACGGCCCGTTACCTGGAAGGCGCTCAGTACCACGTGAGCATCTCCCACCGCGACCTGTCGCGCGCCAACACGAAGGCATAGGCCTGCATGTCGTTTACCGCTGAGGTGCGCGACGAGCTTGCGCGCTGCGAACCCGAATGTGAATACTGCGACTTGTCGACGCTTGCCGCCCTCACGCGTGTGAGCGGTACGCTCTCGCTTGCCGGCTCTGGGCGGTATCGTTTGACGGTTGCGACTGAGACGGGAGCCGTCGCGCGCACGATGATCACGCTGACGCATCGTATCCTTAAGCTCAAAACGGAGTTCACCGTCCGCAAATCTGTCTTGCATAAGGTTCGAAACTACCTCATCACCTTGCCTGATCAGCCAGACCTGGATAAGGCCTTGGTTCTGCTGGGTATCCTCGACCGTAGGGGAGGACTTGTCGCCGGCGTACCCCGACATATCGTTGCCCGTCCTTGCTGTAGACTTGCCTATATCCGCGGCGCGCTCATCGCGGGCGGCTTCGTGGCCGATCCACGCGGCGATTTTCATTTGGAGATCGCTGTGCAGGGCGAGCAATATGCCAAGGGGCTCTGCGATTTGTTGGAGCAGATTGGGGTCCATGCTCGTGTTAATGCACGGCGGGGGTCATATGCCGTGTACATTAAGAGCGCCGAGGAAATCGAGCATCTATTAAAGCTGATTGGTGCCAAGCGCAGCGTTGCCGAGATTGAGGAGGCGCGCGCGGTCAAGTTGGTTAAGAACGATGTGAACCGTCGCGTGAATGCCGAGCTCGCCAACCAGACCAGAAGCGCCGGTGCTGCCCAACATCAGCTTGCGCTTATCGATGAGCTCGAGCAGCGTGGCCTTCGCGATGCGCTTCCGGATGCCTTGGCGGTCTTTTGCGACCTGCGCGAGCGCTATCCCGATCTTTCGCTGCGTGATTTGGGGGAGATGGCTGACCCTCCCTTGTCGAAGTCAGCCCTCTACCATCGTGTTTTACGGCTTGAAAAGCTCATTGAAGCAAACAGGTAGTTTGAAGTAACGACTTATATATGGATTTAGCTGCTATTTTAGTCTTTAAAACGTTTTAACGTAAATTTGATTTTCAATTTCGAGCATTCTCGTGAAATTCAAGTCAAAAAAAAGGTATATTAGGCGAGTGGTTAGTTTGTGGGCCTCAACGGCGGGCGCTGTAGCTCGCGGGGGCCTTACGAAAGGAGACACAATGGCAGTAAAGGTTGCTATTAACGGCTTCGGTCGCATCGGTCGTCTGGCTTTCCGTCAGATGTTCGGTCATGAGGGCTCCGAGATCGTCGCTATCAACGACCTCACCTCTCCCGATATGCTCGCTTACCTGCTGAAGTACGACTCCACGCAGGGCAACTACGCTCGCGATCACGAGGTCGTTGCTGGCGAGGATTCCATCACCGTTGACGGCAAGGAGATCAAGATCTACAAGGAGGCCGACGCTAACAACCTGCCTTGGGGCGACCTTGACGTCGACGTCGTTCTCGAGTGCACCGGCTTCTACACCAGCAAGGCTAAGGCTCAGGCCCACATCAACGCTGGCGCCAAGAAGGTCGTCATCTCCGCTCCGGCCGGCAGCGATCTGCCCACCATCGTGTACAACGTCAACCATGAGACGCTGACCGCTGAGGACAACATCATCTCCGCTGCTTCCTGCACCACCAACTGCCTCGCCCCGATGGCCAAGGGTCTGAACGACTTCGCTCCCATCGTGTCCGGCATCATGACCACCATCCACGCCTTCACCGGCGACCAGATGCCGCTCGACGGCCCGCAGCGCAAGGGCAACTTCCGTCGCTCCCGCGCCTGCTCCGAGAACATCGTCCCGAACACCACGGGCGCTGCCAAGGCCATCGGCCTGGTTCTCCCCGAGCTCAACGGCAAGCTCATCGGTGCCGCCCAGCGCGTCCCGACGCCGACCGGCTCGCTGACCAACCTCTACGCCGTCGTTGACAAGAAGGTCACCGTCGACGAGGTCAACGCTGCCATGAAGGCCTACGCCGAGACCATCTCCGAGACCTTCGCCTACAACGAGGACCAGATCGTCTCCCGCGACATCGTCGGCGAGACCCACGGCTCCATCTTCGACGCCACTCAGACCATGTGCTCTGACCTCGGCAACGGCCAGACCCTCGTTCAGGTCACCTCTTGGTACGACAACGAGAACTCCTACACCTCTCAGATGGTCCGCACCATCAAGTACTTCGAGAAGTTCGTTGCTTAATTTAGCTTTTAGCGAATAGCTCGTTGAGCGTCTAAAGAAGGGCGCGGCCTTATAGGGCTTACACCCTAGGGTCGCGCCCTTTTTATAAGAAATCGTCTGCCGTAATGGGAGGCAGACACGTACGAAAGGTAGAAGCAAACATGGCCTTTACCAAGAAGACCGTCCGCGACATCGATGTCGACGGAAAGCGCGTTCTCGTCCGCGTTGACTTTAACGTGCCTATCAAGGATGGCGTCGTTGGCGACACCACCCGTATCAAGGCTGCCCTGCCCACCATCAACTACCTCGTTGAGCACAATGCTCGCGTCATCCTCATGAGCCACCTCGGCCGTCCCGAGGGCACCGGCTTCCAGCCCGAGCTGTCCCTCGAGCCCGTCGCCAAGAAGCTCGCTGAGCTCTCTGGTCTCGACGTTGCCTTTGTCGCCGACACCTACGGCGAGAAGGCTGCTGAGGCTGTCGCCGCCGTCGAGCCGGGTAAGGTCCTCGTTCTCGAGAACGTCCGTTTTGACAAGCGTGAGAAGAAGAACGATCCCGAGATCGCCAAGAAGCTCGCTTCCTATGGCGACGTTTTCGTTCTCGATGCCTTCGGTACCGCTCACCGCGCCCAGGGTTCCGTCGTGGGCCCCGCCGCTTACCTGCCTGCCGTCGCCGGCTTCCTGCTCGAGAAGGAGGTCGACACGCTGACCGGCATCTTCGCCGAGCCCGAGCGTCCCTTCGTCGCCATCGTCGGCGGTTCCAAGGTTTCCTCCAAGATCGGCGTTCTCGATCACCTCATCGACTCCGCTGACACCCTGATCATCGGTGGCGGCATGGCCTACACCTTCTTCCTGGCTCAGGGCCTGACCGTTGGTCAGTCCCTCAAGGAAGAGGACTGGGTCGAGCGCGCCGGCGAGATGCTCAAGAAGGCCGAGGAGAAGGGCGTCAAGATCCTGCTCCCCATCGACAACCGCGTTGCCGATCACTTTGGCGAGGACGCTGTCCCCGAGGTTGTCGCTTCCGACGCTATCCCCGACGATCGTGAGGGCATGGACATCGGTCCTAAGACCGAGGAGCTCTACGCCGAGGCTGTCAAGGGCGCCAAGACCGTGTTCTGGAATGGCCCCATGGGCGTCTTCGAGTTCGACAACTTCGCTCACGGCACCCAGGCTATCGCCGAGGCTGTCGCCGAGGCCGATTGCACCTCGATTATCGGCGGTGGCGACTCCGTCGCAGCTGTCAACAAGTTCAACCTGGCCGACAAGATGAGCTGGATCTCCACCGGTGGTGGCGCTTCCATGGAGCTCGTCGAGGGTAAGGCCCTGCCCGGAGTGGAGGCGCTTCTCGATGCCTAATCGCACCCTTCTTATCGCTGGTAACTGGAAGATGAACAACGACGTCGCCGAGGCCGCCAAGCTCGCCGACGAGCTGGCTCAGGCTCTGCCCGAGGTTCCGGCTGGCGTCGAGGTGCTCGTCTGCCCTCCGACCATCGACATCACCACGGTTCATGACCGCATTCAGGCTGCCCCCATCGCCCTCGGTGCACAGAACGTGTACTGGGAGGCCAAGGGTGCCTTCACCGGTGAGTCCTCTTGCGACATGCTCAAGTCCGCTGGCTGCACCTACTGCATCATCGGTCACTCTGAGCGTCGCGACTACTTCCACGAGACCGACGAGGATCAGAACATGAAGGCCAAGGCCCTCGTTGCCGCAGGTCTTGTTCCCGTCTTCTGCTGCGGCGAGTCCCTTGAGGTCCGCGAGGCTGGCACCTATGTCGAGCACGTCGTGAACCAGGTCAAGGCTGGCCTTGCTGGTCTTGAGATCACCTGCCCCAAGCAGGTCGTCGTGGCCTACGAGCCCATCTGGGCCATCGGCACCGGCAAGACCGCTACCGCCGAGGACGCTCAGGAGGTCTGCGGCGCTATCCGTGAGACCCTCAAGGAGATGTTCGGCGAGGAGCTCGCTAACGGCATTCGCGTTCTCTATGGTGGCTCTGCCAAGCCCGGTAACATCGCCGAGCTCGTCGCCAAGCCCGACGTTGACGGCGCCCTCGTGGGCGGCGCTTCGCTCAAGGCTGCCGACTTCGCCTCTATGGTCGTCAAGGCAGGCGAGTAGGACATATGGCACAACGTCATCTTCCTGCACTCCTGATCATCATGGACGGCTGCGGCCTGGCTCCGTCCGATGGCGAGAACGCCGTCGCCGCTGCCAAGACGCCCTTCCTTGATAGCCTATACGAGAAGTATCCTCACACCACGCTCGGCGCTTCGGGCGAGGACGTGGGTCTTCCCGATGGCCAGATGGGCAACTCCGAGGTGGGTCACCTCAACATCGGTGCCGGCCGCATCGTGTTCCAGGAGCTTTCGCGCATCAACAACGCCATCAAGGACGGCTCCATCGCCAAGAACGAGGTCTTCGTCAAGGCTATGGACGACGTCAAGGCTGACGGCAAGACTCTTCACCTCATGGGCCTTATGAGCCCTGGCGGTGTTCATTCTCACATGAACCACGTCGAGGCTCTGGTCAAGATGGCTGCCAAGCACGGTGTCAAGACCGTTCGCGTCCACGCCTTCATGGATGGCCGCGACGTTGACCCGCAGTCCGGCGCTGGCTACATGAGTGAGTTCTGCGCCTTCCTGGCTAAGATCTCCGAGGAGACCGGTTGCGACGCTCGCGTTGCCACCGTCTCGGGTCGTTATTGGGCGATGGACCGCGACAACCGTTGGGAGCGCATCCAGCGCGCCTACGACGTCATGGTCAACGCGTCCGATGCTGATACCGACCCCGTTGCCGGTATCAAGGCCTACTACGAGAAGGACCCGCGCGGCGACGAGTTCGTCGAGCCCTTCGCTGCCCACAACGAGGGCATTCACGAGGGCGACGCGGCCATCTTCTTCAACTTCCGTCCCGACCGCGCTCGTCAGATGACCCGCGTGTTCACGGACAAGGAGTTCGACGGCTTTGAGCGCGAGCAGATCAAGCTTTCGCACTTTGTGACGATGACCGAGTATGATCCGACGTTTGACGTCGAGGTCGCCTTCCCCAAGACGTTCCCCGAGAACGTCCTGGCCGACGTTATCGCCGCCAATGGCCTGAAGCAGCTGCACACTGCCGAGACCGAGAAGTACGCCCACGTGACGTTCTTCCTCAACGGTGGCATCGAGGAGCCCAAGGAGGGCGAGGAGCGCGTGCTCGTCGCTTCCCCCAAGGTTGCTACCTACGATCTGCAGCCCGAGATGAGCGCTCCCGAGGTTACCGAGAAGCTCGTCGCCGCCATCAACGAGGATCGCGCTGATTTCTACATCGTGAACTTCGCGAACTGCGACATGGTTGGTCACACCGGTGTCTTCGACGCTGCCGTTAAGGCTGTCGAGGCTGTTGACGATGCCCTGTCCAAGGTTGTCCCGGCGATTCTCGCCAAGGGCGGCTTTGCGCTGATTACCGCCGACCACGGCAACGCCGATCACATGTTTGACGTTGCTTCCGACGGTTCCAAGCATCCGTTTACGGCTCACACCACCAACCGCGTGCCGTTCATCATCGTTGATGAGAAGGCCAAGCTCACCGGTATCGAGGACGGCCGTCTTTCCGATATCGCTCCGACCATGCTCACCATGGCTGGTATTGAGCCTTCCGCCGAGATGACGGGCCGCGTGCTCGCTACCGAGGCCTAATAGAAAACAAATACCGTTTTCTAGCAAGGGGGTTGTCCACAACCGGACAACCCCCTTTTTGGTATTTCTGCCATTTCCACCCCGTCCTTGAGTGGCAGGTAGGGGAGAGCGGGGGATTGTGGTACAGTACTGGAGTTTGAACTGTTCTATTAAGGAGCTTATCTATGGGTCCGTTCCAGATTCTTCTGTTTGTCGTTTGGGCTGTTTCTGCCGTGGCGCTGACGATTCTCGTCCTGATGCATTCCGGTAAGGGTACCGGCGTTTCGGATATGATTGCCAGCTCGCTGTATAACTCCAGCTCTGCCACGGGCGTTATGGAGCAGAACCTTGACCGCCTGACCGTCATCATGGCTGTCGTGTTTGCCGTGTGCGTCGTGCTGTGCATGTTCTTCTTCCCGCAGGGCATCGTGGGCTACTAATCACGAGCCGCATAAATACTTGAAAAGGGTCCCGCAAGTGCGGGACCCTTTTTGTTTACATATTTGTAACAGAGTCAAAATATCCTCATATACTTCGCCCAACTAAAGAAAATCTCGACCGTTAACCGGAATTAGCCCCAAATCGTGCATAAAATGCGCTACTGTATTGCGAAACGTTGGTCCGTTGTGCATAACCAGCCATAGCAGCGGGCGGCGTTTTGATGGTTCGGATCGGATTGTCTCGACATATGTCCGACTGAACATTTCTTTGTCCTATCTCATAAGGAGGATGGCATGGCTGATTCTATGTTCCACCAGCCCGTTATGGGTCGTCGCGCCTTTGTTGGCGGCACCCTCGCTGCGAGCTCCATGGCTTTTCTTGCCGCATGCGGCAAGAAGGGCGGCGACGCTTCCGGTTCTGAGTCCGGTTCGACGCTGAACTTCTACATCAACAACCCGGTCTGCATCGACCCCTACAATGTCCAGGAGGACCAGGGCACTCAGGTCGAGTACCAGCTCTTTGACGCTCTGACCTCTTATGACGCCGAGAAGGGCGAGATCGTTCCGCTGGCTTGCGAGTCCTTTGAGGCCAACGACGACGCCACCGAGTTTACCTTCAAGATCAAGAAGGCCAAGTTCCACAACGGTGACGACGTTACCTCCAAGTCCTTCAAGCTCGGTTGGGAGCGTCTGGTCAACACCAAGTCGGCCATCGCTACCGAGTACGGCCCTTCCGAGGTCTCCTATCACCTTTCCATGGTCGAGGGCTATGACGACCTGCTTGCCGGTAACGCTACCGAGCTCAGCGGTGTTACTTGCCCCGACGATGAGACCCTCGTCGTCAAGCTGTCTTCCGCTTACGCCGACTTCCCCTTCGTCGCCTCTCACCCGGCTCTGGCCCCGGTTCCCGAGTGCGCCGAGTCCGATGTCAAGAGCTTCTACCTTGCACCGGTCGGTAACGGCCCGTTCATGATGGACGGCAAGTGGGAGGATGGTCAGGAGATCAACCTCAAGAAGTTCGACGATTACTATGGCGACAAGGCCAAGATCGATGGCATCCACTTCCAGGTCATCAAGGACATGGAGACCGCTTACAAGGAGTTCCAGGCCGGTAACCTCGATGTCTGCGACGTTCCCGTTGCTCAGATCGACGCTGCCAAGAAGGATCGCGGCGTGTCCAAGGACGGCTACACCATGGGTGACGGCGAGCGCATGCTGCTCGGCGCCGAGCCTTCCACCTACTACCTGACCTGCAACAACACGGCCGAGCCGTTCAACAACGCCGACCTGCGCAGGGGTATCTCCCTGGCCATCAACCGTGAGGCCATCTGCAAGACCATCTTCAAGGGTACCCGTACCCCTGCCGACGGCATTGTTCCTCCGGGCATCGATGGCTACAAGGAGGGCGCATGGGAGTTCTGCGCCTACGACGTCGACAAGGCTAACGAGTACCTCGACAAGGTTGCTCCCGCTGGTGCTAACGGCGATCGTGGCATTAACGTGACTCTGTCCTACAACCAGGACGGTGGCCACAAGGAGATCATGGAGTCCATCATCGGCGACCTCGCCAAGGTTGGCGTTACCGCTGTCTCCGATACCCCCGAGTGGTCTGCCCTGCTCGAGCAGTATCAGAACTTTAACTATCAGTTCGGTCGTCTGGGTTGGATTGCTGACTACCCGATCATGGATAACTTCCTGTATCCGCTGTTCCACTCCGACTCCCTCGGTGGCGACAACCGCTCTGGTTACAACAACCCCGAGTTCGACGCCAAGGTCGACGAGGCCCGTACCACGGTTGACGACGAAGAGCGCGTCGCTAAGATGCAGGAGGCCGATGCAATGGTCGCTGCCGACTGCCCGGTCATCCCGGTGATGTTCTACACGCACACCATCGCCGGCTCTGATCGCATCAAGCACCTCTATGTCGATCCGCAGAAGCACGCCGATCTGGGTACCGCTGAGCTCGCCTAAGAGTTTGCAGCTTCCGTGAGGGTCAAGTATTTACGTAGACCTCATGGGAAACATACAGTTCTCCCTAACCTGGGGTAAACTGGCTGATGGTAATTTTGGGATGCCGGTCTGGCGATCGGCATCCCATTTAGGTTAATCCCTAGATAGGGGAGTGGTATGGGTAAGTACATCGTTAAACGTGTGCTTCAGTTCATCCCGGTGTTTTTGGGCGTTACGCTGATTTTGTTCGCCCTCCAGAATATCGTGCCGGGAGATCCGATCAAGCTGATCGGTGGAGACAAGGCTCTGTCCCCCGAGGTGGAGCTTCAGCTTCGCGTCCGCTATCACCTGGTCCAGTCGGACGAGGACGGCAACGCGATCCTTGACGAGAACGGCGACCCCGTTCAAACGTCGCTCGTGGACCGTTACTTGTATTACATGAACGGCCTGCTTCATGGCGATCTGGGCAATTCGTATCAGCGCAAGCTGCCGGTTACGGAAATCTTTGCCCAGAAGTATCCGTATACGGTCAAACTTGCCGCGTGCGCCATCGTGCTCGAGGCAATCATGGGTATCGGTGCGGGTATCATTTCGGCGGTAAAGCGTTATTCCTTCTGGGATATTTTGGTAACGCTCACCACGTCGATCCTCGTTGCCGTCCCGGCCTTCTGGCTCGGTATGTTGCTGCAACTGTTCTTTGGCGTCATTCTCAAGGACGCCACGGGCGGTGCATTCTCCATGCCGATCTCGGGTGCCGGCGGTGCCAGCTCTCAGTATCAGGATTGGATGCACTATGTGCTTCCGACCATTACGCTGGCTTCGGTTTCGACCGCTTATGCTGCCCGCATTATGCGCTCGCAGCTGCTTGACGTCATGAACCAGGATTACATTCGTACGGCAAAAGCCAAGGGTCTCTCCAATCGCGCGATCATCATCAAGCATGCGCTTAAGAATGCACTCATCCCCGTCGTTACCTATATTGGTGTCGACTTTGGCGGCATGCTTTCGGGCGCCATCCTGACCGAGACGGTCTTCAACTGGCCCGGTATCGGCTATGAGGTCTATCGCGCCATTAGCATGCGTGACTGGCCCATCGTTATGGGCGGCGTTACGCTCATCGTCGTCGTCGTCATGGTGATCAACCTGCTCGTCGACATTAGCTATGCATTCCTCGACCCGCGCATCCGCCTTGGCGGTCCGTCGGATAAGGCCTAAGGGAGGTACGTCTCATGCAGGAAACTGATTCTCAGTCTCAGGAGCAGGCTACCGCCACCAAGGCCGCATCTGCTCCCGCCAAGTCCCGCACGCTGTGGGGCGACGCTTTTAAGCGTCTTCGTAAGAACAAGCTCGCCGTTATCGGTGTCTGCTGGATCATCATCGTCGTTGTGGTTGCCCTGACCGCAGATCTGTGGGCTAAGCCCTGGCTCGGTTCGCCGACGGCTTCCGACTCGACCACTATGGCCGAGACGTCGCTGATGGCTCCGTGTGCAGAGCACCCGTTTGGCACCGACGCCCTTGGTCGTGACATTCTCGTCCGCGTTATCTACGGTGCACGTGTTTCGCTTTCCGTCGGTATTATGGCCACTGCGATCTCCACGGTGATTGGTCTGGTCATGGGTGCCCTAGCCGGTTTCTACGGCGGCATCTGGGATACGATCATCATGCGCTGCGCGGATATCTTCCTGGCATTCCCGTACGTGCTTTTCGTTGTCGCCATGATCGCCGTTATCGGCCGTGGTCTTCAGAACGTCTTTTTTGCCATCGGCATTCTCGGCTGGCCTTCGATTGCGCGCGTCTTCCGCTCTGCAATCTTGACGGTCAAGGAAAACGATTATGTTGACGCTGCGCGCGCGATGGGTGCATCTGATGCTCGTATCGTCGTGCGTCACATCTTCCCGAACTCCGTCGCCTCCATCGTGGTCTACGCGACCATGAACATTGGTGGCGCCATTCTGACCGAGTCCGCTCTGTCCTTCCTCGGCATGGGCGTTATTCCGCCTACGCCTTCGTGGGGCTCCATGATTCAGGACGGTCAGCAGTATCTTCTGACTGCCCCCTGGATGATGATCATGCCCGGTCTGGCAATTCTTTCGACGGTGCTCGCCTTCACCCTGCTGGGTGACGGTCTGCGCGACGCCCTCGACGTCAAGATGAAGGACGCATAAGGATGAAGAAGAACAAGAACTATGTGGACCTGAAGGACCAGCCGGTTCCCGAGGGCCAGCATCTGCTCGAGGTCGATGACCTTAAGATGTATTTCCACACCGAGGATGGCGTTGTTCGCGCTGTCGACGGTGTCTCCTACACGCTCGATCGCGGCGAGACCCTGGGCGTCGTCGGTGAGTCCGGCTCCGGTAAGTCCGTGACCGCCATGACCATCATGGGTCTTATCTCGATGCCTCCGGGAAAGATCGAGGGCGGCGACGTTCGCTATCGCGGTCGTTCTATCCTCGAGATGACCGAGGAAGAGATGCAGCACATTCGCGGTAACGACATCGCGATGATCTTCCAGGATCCTATGACCTCCTTGAACCCGGTCTATAAGATCGGCAAGCAGGTGGGCGAGGGCCTTCGTCTGCACCGTGGCTACTCCAAGCAGGAGGCGCTCAAGCGCGCTACCGAGCTTTTGGACCTCGTGGGTATCCCCGAGCCCGAGAAGCGCGTCAATGAGTATCCGCACCAGTTCTCCGGCGGTATGCGTCAGCGTGTCATGATCGCTATGGCTCTTGCCTGCGACCCCGATATCCTGATTGCCGACGAGCCCACGACGGCTCTGGACGTTACCATTCAGGCTCAGATTATTGAGCTTATGCAGGAAATGCAGGAGAAGAACGGCAACGCCATCATCATGATCACCCATGACCTGGGCGTTGTCGCTGATATGGCCGACAAGATCATGGTTATGTACGCCGGCCGTCCCGTCGAGTTCGGTACTGCTGAGGAAATCTTCTACGAGAGCCGCCACCCCTACACCTGGGGCCTTATCCGCTCCATCCCGGAGCAGGCCATCGATGAGAAGAAACCGCTTACGCCGATTCATGGCAACCCGCCTTCGCTCATGAACCTGCCCGAGGGCTGCGTGTTCTCGCCTCGTTGCCCCTATGCGACCGATAAGTGCCGCAAGCAGCGCCCCGAGCGCGTTGTCACCGAGTCTGGTCACTACTCTGCGTGCCACTACTCCGGTGACCCCGAGTTCCTCAAGAACGCTCCTGAGACGTCCCGTACGCGCAAGGATTCCAAGAAGGGAGGCGAGGCGTAATGGCAGATACCAACGAGCGTACTCCGCTGCTGAAGGTCGAGCACCTCTCTAAGGAGTTTCCCGCTGAGTCCGGCATGTTCGCCAAGCGCTTCTCCAAGCGTGTCGTCTCTGCTGTGAACGACATTTCGTTCGAGATCTATCCTGGCGAGACCTTTGGTCTGGTCGGCGAGTCCGGTTGCGGTAAGTCCACCACGGGCCGTACCATCATGCGCCTCACCAAGCCGACGGCCGGCAAAGTGTTCTTCCAGGGCAAAGATGTTGCCGAGATGAGCAAGCATGAGATCAAGGACATGCGTCGCGAGATGCAGTTTATCTTCCAAGATCCTTATGCTTCGCTCAACCCTCGTATGACCATCGGTGAGATCGTCTCCGAGCCCATGACCATTCACGGCGTGGGCACCAAGGAGGAGCGCATTGAGCGCGTCCGCGAGCTTCTCGACGTTGTCGGACTGAACCCCGAGCACATCAACCGTTATCCTCATGAGTTCTCCGGCGGTCAGCGTCAGCGTGTCGGCATCGCCCGCGCGTTCGCTTTGAAGCCCAAGCTGATCATCTGCGACGAGCCGGTTTCCGCTTTGGATGTGTCCATTCAGGCCCAGGTTCTGAACCTGCTCAAGGAACTCCAGGACAAGTTCGGTACCGCGTATCTGTTTATCGCTCACGACCTGTCCGTCGTGCAGCACATTTCCGATCGCGTTGCCGTTATGTATCTGGGTAAGATGGTTGAGGTTTCGGACTGGAAGACGCTCTATAGCGAGCCTCACCATCCGTACACGCAGTCGCTGCTGTCTGCCGTGCCGGTTCCCGATCCGGATATCCAGAAGACCCGTAAGCGCATCATCCTCGCCGGCGATCCGCCGTCACCGTTGGATCCGCCGACCGGTTGCCGTTTCCACACCCGCTGCCCGATCGCGCAGGGTATTTGCTCTGAGAAGCTTCCCGAGTTTAAGGAAGTCGCACCGGGTCACTGCTGCGCGTGCCACTTCGCGGAGCCGTTCCCGATCAAGGAATCGCACATCGACCTGTAGTCGGTTGTTCTCGTCCGGTCCCGCCCTGAAGTTACTTTTCAGAAC
>CAUATU010000019.1:0-47589 GCA_958432255.1 uncultured Collinsella sp. | reverse complement strand
GGCGGCCGCGACCGCGAGGACGGCGGCGGCACCGGAAACTCGTTTCATGGAGCGTCTCATGGAAAATCCCCCTAATCTAGCAACGGTTTAGAGTCTACTAGATTGGGGGGGGGACGGGGGCCAAGCCGGATGGACTATTTGCCATTTGGCCAATGAGTGTTTACCGACGGCTGAAAGCAGCGTGGCTCAAAAATCAGTGCCCACCCAAAACTCTTTTAAACGAAGGACTCTCACTGTCAATCAAACTGTTCCCTATTGCATAAACAAGATCACTTGCCTCGTCTTTTGAGAAGCAGTCAGTATCTTCCATTTGCTTCAGCTGTTCATAAATACTGTCAAGGAATTCCTTCTTCGATAGGCTCTTATCGAATAACAGGCCTTTGTTCCCTTTTCGCATTGCGCTAATTCCAGCGTTTCTAATGAAGTAAAAGCAATTACGAATATCGCTTTCATAAAGAAACACGTCGATAAAATCAGTCTCCAGCATGTCTTGCAACGGACCCGGATCACGAACGTAAAGAAACGATACCGCCTCTCCAGCAAGGAACCCATCAAAGGAATCGCAATAATCGCCGCGAAATAAGCCCGGCCGCATAGTCAAGCGATGTATGCACGGCTTTAATTTATTAATAAGTTCCCGATGGAATTCAACAGATAGGACATCCATAGACGGCCTCTCAATCCTTCACCTATCTAACGTTTCTAATAACTTCAACAAGCGGTGCCGCTAAACAAATAACTAAATAAGATCGCAGAAGCCATTGCCAAGAACACGCTTGCCAATGAACCCAGCAAATAAACCTCAGCGAAATCCTTGTCACTTTCCAGCTGCTTAAAGCGCGCGATACTTTTTGCAGTAAAAATAAATGCAATAGCCGAATATTGGTTCAGCAGGGAAAGCGCCGCGACAATCAGTCTTTCAAATATTCCAATCCACTTGCCTGAATGTGCGGTTGTCGTATCCGCCGACTGCTCAACACCCGGGTTTCGAAGAGATTGGAGCACCTTTGCAATAACAATGCTACAAGGGCGTCCACAAAAGCACAGTGTCGAAATCCAAGAGAGCTCCGCTCCACGAGCGCCCAAGAGATTCGAAGCAATTGGCCGCATGGCCCACAAATAGCAACATAGAACGCTCAATATGAGCAGAATTATAATGTGCAGCACTTGATCGGCCAGAAAACTACCGACCGGCGAAAGGTCAAGTCCTGCAAACGCTCTTCTCAGGCTGCCATCGATAATCCAATGTGAAAGGGCAAATACTGTAAAGGACGCAGCAATGGCGGTTGCACTCGCCTCAAACAGAAGAGCTACTGTTGCTGCGGCGCCGGCCGCGTAAACTAAGCAGTGCATGGCAAGGGCAATTCTGCTGTATTCCTTCTCGCCTGCCATCTTATTCGACTGAAAATAAAAGTCGAACAGCATATGAAACAGAAGGAAACACCCGAATACTCTCATGCCATCTCCAGCTCATTAAGGAAATGAACGGCGAAAGCAGCCAGCTCTCTTTCTCTTACAACATTCGCGAGTCTAAGGCTTTTCTCAAGCCCCTGCCTCGTCTTCCCCATCGCAACGCCCATTTGCCCCGCAAGCCCTACATGACTAGCCCTGATGCTATCTACGTTGAGGTTGAGCGAGCTGCCCAACGCCACTGGCGCGCAATCGATCGGATTGCTTTTAGCGCCATACTTTTTGCCTATACGTGTTTCGAAGAGCTCAGTATACCTTTTGCTCAAAGTCGCGTCTGTGCCCTCGTGCAGCATTAGCGGCCGCAGCAACTCAACAACCTCGCAGTAATTACGCTGCGACTCGTTTCTGCGATCGATTATTTCCAGACAGCCCGCCGCGCACAGCTCTTTCTCACGCGAAACACCCGAAGCATCAATGATCTTCAAATTACTGTACTTATCTTTTTCGGACGCAGCAATTGCTCTGCGTGCACGATGGTATGCCGACCCGTCTTGCTCCGTCGACAATGCAGACTGCATCCGAGTTTTCCATTCTCCAACTCCGATACCACCCCTAAGATCAACCGTCTGGACGAGTATCTTGATAAATCTATATGCCAAGAAAGCGCCAGCCGTACTACGAAATAGGCCCTGCAATTCATCGCCCGCACTAAACATAAGCGGCATTTCGAGCTCAGTTTTAAACAGCTCGTTTGTGCAGTCCATAGCGTTCGCAAGATCTTCCTGCGCGCTTTGCCTCCTACTGTCCGAAAGACATCTCGAATGTCTCATATCAACCATGAGGGCCGAATAGCTATTGTTCATCAGGCTTCCTTTCCTCATGGCGATTATAGCAACTATTTTAGTTGCTTTCGCTCATTTGCAACGGTTTTAGTTTCTTTATGGCGGATGCAACTGAAATCGTTGCATTGTAATAGGCTATAATTCTTCCAAATCGCCTAGAGAAAGTGTTTGAATGCTGACCGTAATCGTGCCTACTTACAATGCCGAGCCGTATCTTTCTCAGGCTACAGGCAGTCTATTAAACGAAAACAAAATCGAGCTGGAGATCCTCGCCATCAACGACGGATCCACCGATAACTCGCTCGCCGTTATGCAAGAATTCGCTGCGCGCGACTCACGCGTTCGAGTGATCGATAAGGCAAACCAGGGTTACGGCGCAACCTGCAATCTGGGCATTCGCGAGGCAAAGGGCGACTGGATTGCCATCCTCGAGCCCGATGACTGGATCGAGCCCGGAATGTACTCCGACATGCTTGCCTTTGCCATGCGCGAATTTGGCGATCCGAACAAGCTCGATATTATTGAGACCCCGTATTGGATCATTCGCAACCCCGATACCCCCCAAGAGGTCAAACTACATTGCGCATATCGCGGTCGCATTAAACCGCCTCGGCAACCGTTTACCATTCACGACGCTCCACACCTGCTGGCCCATCATCCGTCCATTTGGTCGGCAATCTATCGTCGCGACTTCCTGTTGCAAAACAATATCTGGTTTAAGGAAATCCCCGGTGCGGGCTGGGCCGATAATCCATTCCTTGTCGAAACGCTATGCCAGGCAAAGGCGATCGCTTACTGGCCCAAGCCGTATTACTGCTACCGCGAGGAAACGCCCGAAAAGGCGGCTGCTCTGGCCAAGCGTGACCCCTTGATGCCGTTTAATCGCTGGAATGACATGGTCGATATTCTTGAGAGGCTCAACATCACCGACCCCGCCGTTTGGACACCGCAAATCACACGTGGCTTCACCTATATGGGCATCATGATTGAGCACACCGGAATTGAAGGCCACCCCGAAATCAAGCGGGCGATCCACCAGATGTTCGAACGCATGCCGCAAGAGCTGGTATTTGCCAATCCTCGCGTTACTCCCGCGGCCAAAAAGCTCTATTCCGAGTATATGGGCATCGCCGACCCTAAAATCAGCTACTGCGCATACGCCAAGGACCTCGTGGGCGAGGGCTTGTATAACGTATGGAACAAGGGGCCCAAGCAAACTCTAAAAATGATCACATCGCACTTTGGCTCATACAACGCACGCGCTGGAAAATAGTCGGATGGGTAGCAAAGCAAGCAGAAATACCTCCATCGAAGCGCTGCGCTTATTCGCGGTCGCTGGGATTGCCATATTCCACACGTTTCAGTGGACCTTCCAAGCCGCCTGTATCGGCGTGCCGGAATACGCATCGCTTGCGGCTTTCCCCTATTCGGGACTGCTGGGGTTCATCAACCAACTCGGCTGCTGGGCCAACGAGGTCTTCTTTATGATCTCGGGGTACTTCCTTATTCCCTCGGCGGTACACGCCCTCCAAAACGGGTCATCCGCGCAGCACCTCACGCTCAAATCGCTTGAGCGCCTCAAGAAGATCGTCTTGCCAACGCTCTTTTATTGCGCTGCCTGTCTGCTTGTCTCGATGTACGTCTATCCCCTACCCGAAATCTCGCTGCACGAGATTGGCTGGCTTACGCTGGGCATCGAGTTTATCTGGGTCTACGCCGCCTCCGTATTGCTCGTACCGATGATTGCGCTGGCAAGGCAGCGAATCGGCAGCAAAAGGGCCCCGTTTGTCGTAGCACTTCTAGTGTTCGCAACATTTGGAATCAACTGCTACATCGCGGCAACGGCAAACGAAGTTGCCGGTGTCGTTTTATAGCGCAAGCTCATGAGCGCTGTTACCTACCTGGTCGCGTTTATTGCGGCTGGAGAAATGCGCTTTGTCCTCGAACACCACGGCAACGCATCCGGCGCTCAAAAATCCAAGATCGCACTCATCGGACTCGTTACCGCCACCATCGCGCTCGAGCTTCTGCTATCGGCAAATAGCCAGTACGACGCGCTCTGGAAGCTCTCCTACAAGTCCACTTCCGTCATATCCTTTATCTTGGCCGCCGCATCCGTTGCCGCCGCAGCACTCCATCAGCCGCGCCACAAAGTCACAGCTGCAGACGAGACAATCATATCTCTCGCCGCAGGAACGCTCGCTTTCTACGCCGTGCAGTCGTTTACCTGCAACGTCTGGCGACCCATCTTCGACAATGCAATCTACACCATGGCAGCAGGCATCCAAAAGGGAACGCCCCGTCCAGCCGGCGCCATTTTGCTCGGAATCCTTATGAGCCTTTGTCTCGCGCTTTCCCTGCTCCTCGTGGATATCGTACGCAGGGCCGTAGTCGAGGCCATCAAGGCCCACATGAACAGCTAGACGTCCTTCTGACTCTGCAGACCACGAAGCGCGCTAACACCCGAAGCAAATAAAATTGAAAAAACAATCGCCCAGTTCTTGCAGCCAAATACCGGAATATGAACGATCGCATGGTCATGCATAACAACGAAATAACCCAGAACAACAACCAAAGGCAGCGCCATGAGCAGCGACTGAATCAACACCTTGCACCGACGACCGTCTTGTGCGCCGCCCCGTATCGAGCAAACGAGCACGGCAATCCAGATCACCAATACGACGGCAAACGAAACAAGACAAACGGCGTTCGAAATCATCGCATAACCAGCTGTTGAGCAAATGGCGAACAGCTGCGGGCTCATGTAATAAAACGCCTTCAAAATCTGAGGCCAGTCAGCCTGGGGCAACAGTGACGAATTCCCATGCGCAGACCATAGGCCCATCTCGCCCAGAACGTTCGAAAAGACCTCGTCCCAGCCCAGCACAAACGCCGCGACAACCCATTTCATCGCCCAGGTAAACACAAACGAAAGCCCAAACCCAAAGAGTGCCTGCAGCATCGTGACGACGCAACGCTTGGGGCGCTCACCCTTGGGGAGCGCAATAAAGGCGAAAAAGCAATGCAGGGCGACAACTGCGGCAGGAATCGTTAAAAAGTCAAAAAACGAAAACACGGCGCCCGTCGCTATCGACCAAAGGACAAGGCGACTTGTGAAAACCCGTGCGTTCGGGACCGAGCCCAAACGAAGGCTCATGCAAGACATCATGATGAGCGCCACAAAGAACGAGATGCACAACAGCAGATCACCGATAAAATTGAAAAACAGATTGGTCGAGAACAGCAGGATTGTAAGGAACCCCAACGTCAATGGCTTTGAAAATCGCTTCCGTAAGGCAACGTAAGCGCAAGCGGAGCCGGCAATCGCCAAAGCGGCCGCAGGCACCACGACAACGTCGATACCACCAATAAACAGGCAGACATTCGTAAGTAGCTGCCATCCGTGCCAATACCGGTAGTACTGCTGATGCGTAATCCCGCCGGCTTTCGTAACGTCATCAATCTCGGCAACGGTCATCGTCTTAAACGGAGAACCTTGGTCCTTTTGCTGTGTGACTTCAATGATAAAGCGATTGTTATCAAAGCAAACAGGACCAGCTGCAACACGGTGGTCGTAGACATACATGTCAGACAACAGAGCCGTGGACTCCGAACCCTGCGCATGCGACTCGATAACGGACCGCGGAAGACAATTTGCCACCGTATTGCTCAAGACAAATGCGACCTGAAGAACCAAAAACAGCAACATGGCCTTGATGGGGAGGCTATCGGCAAAGGAGGTTAAACGAGTTTTATTCACGGGTCATCCAAACAGAAAGATTGCGTCCACAGGAATCGGCACCTATGTAATACCACAATGCGCGCATGCAATCTCGCTACGCCCACACGTCAACCAGGCTTGTAGCAAACGTTCTTGGTGATTAGCGGAACATTACCCGCGGGCGCCCGCCTACGCTTACAATAGTCGTGTCCCATGGGACACGTTGTTAATTCCGCAGGGCCGATACGCTGCCCACGCGAAAGGATATTCTCGTTCATGACTTCAACCCTTCCCGCTCCCATCGATAAGCTCGCCATCGTCGTCGTTACGTACAAGCGTCAGGAACTCCTGGCCAACTTGTTCGACTCCATGACCGAGCTCACGGCAACGCCCTGGCGCATCGTGATTGTCGATAACGAGAATTCGCGCGAGACCGAGGCCATGTGCACCGCATTCAACGAGCGCCTGGCCAACCTATGGGGCATCGACACCGATCAGCCCGATTCACAGGGTAACACCGACCGTGTCATCTACGCCCCGCAGCTCGAAAACGGCGGCGGTGCGGGTGGCTTCTCCGCCGGCACCAAATGCGCCTACGACCTGGGCGCCCAGTGGTTCTGGGTCATGGACGACGACGTGCTCGTCATCCCCGAAGGTATCGAGCGTCTTGCCAAGTGGACCGACCGCTACGATGTCATCCAGGGTTCGCGCCTGGACTTTGACGGCGGCGCCTTCTTTTGGCAGTACCAGCTCATCCTCTCGCTCGGCATCCCCAACCCTGTCGCCAAGTGGGACTTGGGCCCCGAGGGCTACCGCGCCATGAACCAGCTGTGCTTTGAGGGCGGCATGTTCTCACGCCGCGTAGTCGACAAGATCGGCCTGCCCGATGCGCGCTTCTTTATCTACGGCGACGATGCCTGCTACGGCTACGTAGCCAGCCAACACTTCCCCGCCGCCGTTGTGGCCGACCTGGTGCTCAAGCGCGCCCGCGCCGTCTCTAACTGGGATATCGCCGGCAAGCGCCAGCTCAACTCTACGAGCGACACCAACCGTTACTACATCATGCGCAACCGCGGTTATCTGGCCCGCTACATGCAGATTTACGGCGACTATCACCCCGTGCTGTTCCGTCTGGGCAACGTCGCGACCTTCTGCAAGGAGTTCATTCGCCTGGCTGCGGTCGATAAGTGCTTTAAGACCGGTATTCCGGCGCTGCGCCGAGGCATGAAGGACGCCCGCAAGATCGTCAAGGATCCCAACTGGAAGCCCATGCCGCCCCTGAAGGACGCGGAGTAACGGAAGCCGGAAACACCTCGGCGCTTAAAGCAGCTGGCACACCGTAGCCACATGCTGCCCATCAAAACCGAACCCCCAGCGCATGCGGCCAACGCCGGGTCGCGACACACGGATTTCGTCGATGCCGTCGCGCTCTATGTCGAGTAGCGACTGCACGGCCAGCAATTCCAGGCCCAGCGCATCCACATCGGGGTCATACATCAAGTTAATCGTTATCAGCGGTCGCTCGTCCAGCATGCCAATCGTGTCTGCTACGTCGAACACAGCACCCGTAGGGAAAACCTGGATGTCCCAGCGACCCGCGCCACACTTTCGCCTCGAGGCAGGATTGGCATAGCCCGGCAAGCCAAAGCAGAGCCCCTGCAAGAGCAGATGATATGGCAGCGGCTTATCTGGGTCGGTCTCACCGATTCCCGCATCCCCCAGGATGCGGCTTAGCGCCCGCCTCACGGTATCCTCGTTCCCACGGCACAGCCCGTCGCGAAACGCATCGACGTCTCGAATGTCTTCGGCAGCGCACTCAAACCACTCAACAATCACTAGACGCAAGACCTGGCGAAGCTCTTTATTAGGCAATCGCAAAACACGGAGGCGATCGCCATGCTCTGGCTCCTCAGTCATATCTGTCGTTAGGAAACCGGACAGATACAGCGCTGTCCACATGCCATCGTCAGGCGAGACATCTGGCTCTGCAGTGCCTAAACAAAGCGGGACCTCAGCACACCCATGGGCCTGGAGCAAATCGAACAAGACCGAAAGGCGGTCGAGATTCCACCCGGCAACTACCCTACTCAGGCAATCCGCATACCCATACAGATCGGCGCGCACAGGCGCCGTGCCGCCTCGGTCCAGAAAACCGACCACACGCGCTGGACTCGAGCAATAGGCCCTACCAAACCGATATCCCTCGAGCCATTCACGCGCATCATCAAGGTATTCCTCGCGCCCAGCATGATTCAACAGAGCCTGGACCTCGGCATCAGAAAAGCCGAACCAACGGTCGCACCACATCGAAAGCGGCGTCGACAGACAATACGAGCAGCCATACAAAGAAAGCGCCGCTTCGGCAGGGCCGGGATACTCCCCCATCAGACACGTCAGCCGCAACGAATCGCGCGCAGTGGCAATGGCGTCGAACAGCACGCGATCGAATAGCCCTGCCGGATCGGCGCCGGAAGCGCCCCTCGCGCTCGCACGGCGAGACCACGCCGTATCGTACCCATCAACGAGCAATACAACCTGCTCATCGCAGGCAATCTCCAGCAGCTCTATGAGCACACCGAGCACCGAGTCAACCTCGTCCGCGCTCGCCACGCCACGCGCGACACGTTCGATGTGACGCACCTTATCTCGAGCTAAATCCGGAGCCTCCAAGAGCGCCAACAAGCGAGCGCACTCGCCCGAAAGGGCATCGCGCACGACGCCGGCAACAGCGGGGCCACGCCTCGCAGCGCCAGAAAAGTCCAGCGATATCACCGGATAGCAAGCATACTCATCCCGATAGCGCCCGCCGTTCGCATCCCAAATCTGAGCATCGGCAAACAAACTCTGACCAGCGCGGCCGACCGCAGGACACTCCAGAAAAGCCTTGAGCATCGACAAGTTCATGCTCTTGCCAAAACCCTCGGGTCGACAGCACACCACAACGGACGCGTCGCAGTCCAACACATCGGCAATAAACATGGTCTTGTCGACCAGCGTGCAGCAACCAAGAGCCTCCGCATAGTCGTGCATGCCAATGGGCAAAGCCGCATCGTCGGCACAGCCGATCAAACGCACGCCAAAGCCGTCAGCACAACCATTATTTGCCTGTTCAGACACCAAAACGTTCCCCCTAAATCGCTGCACGATGCCAATTGTAATGACCGCCTCGTGCGTACCGACGACGCCGCGCGAACATATCGGGCAACGGTAGCAACAAGAGGTGTGAGGGGGCATAACTAATCGTTGCACAACAAAACGGGGCCCGATGCATTCGCACCGGACCCCGTCCCGACTCTTTAGTTATCTGGCAACCGAGAGGCTACTCCTCAGAGTCGTCCTCTCCAGAAGCTTTCTTCTGCTGATCGAGCTTATGCTTACCACTTACGATAGACGTAGCGCCCAGTGTGGCCAAGCTCGCGCTGGCAAGGCTCGCCATCACAATCAGATCGCCCGTCTTGGGCATGCTGCCGCCCGAGGACTTGGTAGTTGTAGTCGTCGTGGTCGTGGTGGTCACCGTTTTGGAGTCATTTTGCTCCTGGACCTGGTTGTCAGCACCGCTCTTGTCATCGTCTTCGGACTGTTTCTTTTCGCCCTCGGTCTTACTCTCGTCCTTCTTCTGAGCGGACTTGTCGTCCTTCTCCTCAGAGCTAGAGCCCTTATCAGATTCGTTCTTCTCGGAAGCCTTGTCCTTGGAGTCGCCCTTTGCGGCTTCGGTCTTTTCCGTGGAAACCTGATCAGAGTTGTCCTTGTTCTGGGCCGAGCCGTTATTGACGCCAGCCATCAGCGAAGAGCCCAGCGTAGAACCAAGCTGCACGGAGAAAGAAGGCTTCTTGTCCGGCGAAGCAATGGGAGTGTCCGGCGCCTTATTCGAGTCGTCCTTGGAAGCATCGGAATCAGGGGTTGCTTCAGAGCCGGAGCCATTGTTAGAGCCGGTGCCAACGGACGAATCGCTCGAGCCGGTGGATGAGTTAGAGGTGTCAGCGTCGGTCGAACCAGAAGCATCGCTGTCCGTATTGCCGGCAGAGCTTGAAGACGAATCGCCCGCAGCAGAGCCGTTCGAATCGGAGCCGTTCGAGGTGGAACCGTCGTTGATAGTGCCACCAGCAGAGCCATTACCGTCAGCATCGGTCGAGGGCGCATCCATCCTGTCATCGTTGGCATCGTCACTCGAGCCGTCATTCGAATCAGGCGTCGGCGAGGGCGCCGGCGTGGGCTCGGGCTGCACGGGCGTCGCGGCGGCAGCCTCGTCCTCAGCGATATAAACCAAGCAGTCCTTTAGCTCGTTGCGGTAGCGGTTCTTCCAGCCCTCATGATACTGGGGCTGACTCGAAAACTTAGTGGCGACATTGTTGACTACGCTATTGGAAAGCGCCGTCACAAACTCGCGATCGGACATATCGTTGGAAAGATTCGCCCAGCGGAAAAAGTCCCTGCAGCCACCAGTGCCGCACATGTTGGTAATGCTCCACACCATGCCCTTGACGCAGTCAGCGCGGCCCGAAATATCAATACCCAGGCCGCTCTTGAGCCACGCCTCGGTCACCGCATAGTACGAGTTGTACGCATAAGCATCTTGAAGTGCTGAGAACTCAACAGGATCGGTGTTGTAAGCACCCTGGAAGGCCTCCTGCGCAATACGGCCCAACTCGGTGAGCTGGCCGTTCTCGTACATGGCATTGCTCGTGTTGGAAATCTCGCTGCCGCGATCAATCGCATCCTTGAGCATGCTGTACTTGGCAGAATCGTAGTTGTAAACCTGCTTCATAAACGGAATGAGCGACCAGCGGCGATCAAACTGATAGTAACCCAGTGCGTTATAGCCGTCACCATACGAAAATCCCTGGTTGTAGTTACCATGGCTCTCGTACTTGGTAAAGTACTTCATCTCGGGAGTCACGTTGACAAACGAAACGCCCTGGACCGACCTCAGCACGCCCGAGAAGGACTGCTGGGTGTAGAGACCCTTATCGATATCGGTGGCATCCGAGGCAATGCCCGGCGTGGGCTCCTCGGCAGCGGCGGGTGCCGGCGCGGAAACGGCGCCAAACGAAAGCGCCAGCGTCAGGCCCGCGACAATAGCAGAATGCTTGGGCTGCATAAGATCCTCCCTGCATTGGTGTAGTTAAAGTTCAGTTTGCAAAGATAAAAGTTAGTATTGCAGCTCGCCCGTTGTTACACAACAACCCCTCGGTAAACGGCAACAACCCTCCGCGAAATCTTAAGGAATTGCGCTCAACCTACAGCTTAATGTCAAAGTTGATCTCGGGAACGGCGGCCAGGTCGGCCAACGTCACGCCGTCGACGTACTTTTCGATCACATCGTCCAGGCCGCGCCAGAACTTGACGGTCGAGCAAAGATCGCTGCGAGTGCAGCTGTTGTCGATGCCATCGCACGCCACTGGAGCCGTGCTGCCCTCGACGGCGCGCAGGATGTCGCCGGCACGCACCTCGGCCGGATCCTTGGCCATCATGTAGCCGCCGCCCTTGCCGCGCACGCTCTTAAGCAGGCCCGCCTTCATAAGCGGACGGACCAGCTGCTCCAAATACTTTTGCGAGATATGCTCGCGGTCGGCGACCTCGCGCAGGGCGATCTTGCCCTCGGCGTCACCAAGCGCTGCGATATAGATCATCAGTCGGAGGGCATAGCGGCCCTTGGAAGAAATGAGCATACCTACCCTCCCATCGTTGCCGGGACAACATAACCAGGTTTGTTTGCCCCAAATCTTAAGTAAATGGGACAAACACAACAGGTTATTTTGTCCCAGAATTTGAAAAGTCGAGTGGATTAGTCGGGTTTTCCCTTGACTAACGCCGAACCCATAGTAACTTTATTCCGAGAAGATTCCTAGGGTTTAGTACACCTATGAGTACACCATATACAGAGAGGGACAGCATGAGCGCAAATCCGCTGCTTTCCATCGAAGGTCTGACCGCCTCCGTGGACGAGAAGACCATCCTCCACAACGTCAACCTCAACGTCGCCGCCGGCGAGACCCATGTGCTGATGGGGCCCAACGGCGCTGGCAAGTCCACCCTCGGCCACCTGGTCATGGGCGACCCCGTCTACACGGTCAACGACGGCCACATCGTCTTTGACGGCCAGGACATCACCGAGCTCAGCACCGACAAGCGTTCGCGCGCCGGCCTGTTCCTGAGCTTCCAGGCCCCGGTCGAGATTCCGGGCGTGCCGCTGTCGAGCTTTTTGCGCGCCAGCATCGCCGGCCGCCCCGGCCTGGAGATGAAGGGCAAGGAGTTCCGCCGTCGCGTGAAGGAGCTCGCGGCCGAGCTCAACATGGATACCGCCTACCTCAACCGCGAGCTGGGCGTGGGCTTCTCGGGCGGCGAGAAGAAGAAGGTCGAGATGCTCCAGCTCCTGTTGCTGCAGCCCAAGCTCGCCATCCTGGACGAGACTGACTCAGGCCTGGACGTCGACGCCCTGTCCACCGTCAGCCATGGTATGGACGCCTACCGCAAGAGCTGCGACGGCTCCATGCTCATCATCACGCATAACACGCGCATTTTGGAGCACCTGGATGTCGACCGCGTCCACGTTATGGTCAAGGGCCACATCGTGCGTGAGGACGACGCCTCGCTGATCCCCTGGATCGACAAGAACGGCTTTGAGACCTTCGAGCGCGAGGCCGCCGAGCAGCGTGCCCAGGCCGAAGCCGCCGCTGCCGAGCAGCAGGCGTAAAGGGGCGACGCAATGACCAAGAACCGCACCGAGGTCGCGGACATCGACCGCAGCCTCTACGACTTCACCTATGGCGAGGAGGGATTCGAGCGCCTCGACGCCGGCATCACGCCCGACATCGTTCGCGAGATCAGCGCCAAGAAGGACGAGCCGCAGTGGATGCTCGACCTGCGCTTAAAATCCCTCGAGATCTTCAACCGCTTCCCCGACCCGACGTGGGGTCCCTCCATCGAGGGCCTGGACATGGACAACATCGTCACCTACGTCAAGCCCAACACCGACCAAAAACACGACTGGGAGTCGGTGCCCGACGACATCAAGAACACCTTTGAGCGTCTGGGTATCCCCGAGGCCGAGCGCAGCTACCTGGCAGGCGTCGGCGCACAGTACGACTCCGAGCTCGTCTACCACAACATGCAGGACACGGCGTCCAAGATGGGCATCGTCTACTCCGGCATCGAGGAGGCCCTGCACGATCCGCAGTGGGAGCCGCTCATCCACGAAAAGTTTATGACGCTCATCCCGCCTACCGACCACAAGTTTGCGGCCCTGCACGGCGCCGTATGGTCGGGCGGCTCGTTTGTCTACGTGCCCAAGGGCACCAAGCTCGACTTCCCGCTGCAGAGCTACTTCCGCCTTAACGCCAAGGGCGCCGGCCAGTTTGAGCACACGCTCATCATCGTCGAGGACGATGCCGACCTGCACTTCATCGAGGGCTGCTCCGCGCCCAAGTACAACGTGGCCAACCTCCACGCCGGCGCTGTGGAGCTTTTTGTGGGCAAACGCGCACACCTGCGCTACTCGACCATCGAGAACTGGTCCAAGAACATGTACAACCTCAACACCAAGCGTGCGCGCGTGGACGAGGACGGCGACATCGAGTGGATCAGCGGCTCCTTCGGCAGCCACGTGGGCTACCTCTACCCCATGAGTGTGCTCAACGGCAGCCGCGCCCGCTCGAGCTTTACCGGCATCACCTTTGCCGGCGCCGGCCAGAACCTCGACACCGGCTGCAAGGTCGTGCTCAACGCGCCCGAGACCTCGGCGACCGTTGAGACCAAGGGCATCTCCAAGAGCGGCGGCATCCAGACGTTCCGCAGCTCTATCGTGGCCACGCCCAAGGCCGAGGGTTCCAAGGCAACCGTGAGCTGCCAGTCGCTGATGCTCGACGACCAGAGCCGCTCCGACACTATTCCGGCCATGGACATCCGCGCCAAGAACGTCGACATCGGCCACGAGGCCACCATCGGCCGCATCGGAGACGACAAGGTGTTCTACCTGATGAGCCGCGGTATCTCTGAGGAAGAGGCCCGCACCATGATCGTCAACGGCTTTGCCAACCCGGTCTCCAAGGAGCTGCCGCTGGAGTACGCCGTCGAGATGAACAACCTGATCAAGCTCGAGATGGAAGGAGCGATCGGATAATGAAACAGGAAACCAACACCGCTGCTACCACCCTTGAGCAGGTCAATGCGATGCCGGCTGCCACATGGGGCTGGCTGAAGATGAATCAGACCAAGCTCGAGCTCTCTGACGAGCTTGCTGCCGCTCCCGCCGAGACCATTGAGGTTGAGGGCTTGGAAGAGCAGTTTACTGGCGTGGCAGACGCCTTCGACACCGCCATGGACGCCATGGCCGAGCGCTTCCCCGAGCGCCGCGCCTCCGCGCCCGGCGATGCCGCCGACCGCGCCCGCATCACGCCCGAGACCGAGCTCGACGTGCCCGCAACCTCCGTCTACCAGGCCGGCGCCATTAAGCTCGAGGAAGAACTCTCCCCTGCTGAGGCCTTCGAAACCGGCATGGGTGAGGCTGCCTACGCCTACTTGGCCGAGCACGCTACCAAGCGCATCGTCATCGATGTGCCCGCATACAAGCACGCCACGGTTACCGTGCGCGTGAGCGGTGTCGATGCAGCCGCGGCCATCGCCGCCATCGACGTCGTCGCCCGTCCTCAGTCGACGCTCGATCTGCTTATTGCCCTGGACTCCCCCGTTGCCGGCCAAGGCGTCGTGGGCTCCGTGCTACGCGTGTGCGCCCACGAGTACGCCACCGTCAACGTGACCTGCACGCAGACGCTCGACGATAGCTGGATCGCGCTCGACGATACAGGCCTGTTCCTGGACGAGGGCGCGCGCGTCAACGTGCAGCACACCGTCCTGGGTGCTGGCGCCAGCGCCACCGGCCTTGCCGGCGACCTGCTAGGCGATACCGCCAAGGTGACCATCGATACCGATTACCTGGGCGCCCGAGAGCAGGTGCGCGACTTTAACTACGAGCTGCGCCACCGCGGTCGCAAGACCGAGTGCGAGATCGACGCCAACGGCGTGCTGACCGGCACGTCCAAGAAGGTCTACCGCGGCACCATCGACCTCGTGCACGGCTGCAAGGGTGCAACCGGCACCGAGCGCGAGACGGTGCTTTTGGCCAACAAGGGCGTCGACAACAAGACCGTTCCCGTCATTCTCTGCGACGAGGACGACGTCGCCGGCAACCACGGCGCCACCATCGGTCACGTCCGCGACGAGCAGCTGTTCTACCTCGCCTGCCGCGGCCTTGACCAAAACGCCGCCGAGGACCTGTTCATCCGCGCCAAGCTGGAGGACGCCGCGCTTTCCGCCACCGACAAGCGCACCCGCGCCGCCGTCGTCCGCCTAGGCAACAACCTGATCGACAACTTTGAAGAGGAGCTCGCATGATCGACACCGAGCACGTTAAATGCGACACCTGTACTGCCCCCGAGCCCATGGAGCTCGACGCCAGCGACGAGGCTTCGCGCGGCTGGCCCACCGTGGACATCGAGACTAACCCCTACAAGGGCCAGTTCCCGCTGTTTCAGCAGCACCCCGAGATCGCCTTCCTCGATAGCGCCGCCACCGCGCAGCGCCCCGCCTGCGTGCTCGACGCCGAGCGCGACTTCTACCAGCGTATGAACGCCAACCCCCTGCGCGGCCTATACTCGCTGTCCGTCGAGGCCACCGATGCCATCGCGAAGGTCCGCCAGCAGATCGCTGACGTCATCGGCGCTCCCCAGGCCAACGAGGTCGTCTTCACCCGCAACACGAGTGAGTCGCTCAACCTGGTCGCCAAGAGCTTTGCACCCACAGTGCTCAAACCGGGCGACGAGGTCGTCATCACCATCATGGAGCACCACTCCAACCTGATTCCGTGGCAGCAGGTCTGCCGCGAGACCGGCGCCAAGCTCGTCTACCTCTACCCCACCAAGACCGGCCAGCTCACCACCGAGGAAGTGCTTGCCAAGGTTGGCCCCAAGACCAAGATTCTGGCCGTGGGTCAGGTCTCCAATGTGCTGGGCGTCGAGAACCCGGTCAAGAACCTCGGCAAGCTTGTGCACAAGTACGGCGGCTATCTGGTCGTCGACGGCGCACAGTCGCTGCCGCACATGCCGGTCGATGTGGCCGACCTGGGAGCCGACTTCTTTGCCTTTAGCGCGCACAAGGCCATGGGCCCCATGGGCATCGGCGTGCTGTGGGGCAAGATGGACCTGCTCAACGCCATGCCGCCCATGCTCACCGGCGGCGAGATGATCGATTCGGTCACCGAGCAGGACGCCGTCTGGGCGCCCGTCCCCGAGAAGTTCGAGGCCGGCACGCAGGACGCCGCCGGCATCTTCGCCACGGGCTCGGCACTCGACTACCTGGTCAACACGGTGGGTTACGAGAACATCCAGGCCCGCGAGCAGGCACTCGTCCACTACCTGATGGGCGAGCTCATGCAGCTCGACTTTGTCCAGATCATCGGCTCCATCTATTGGGACAACCACCACGGCGTCGTGAGCTTTAACGTCAAGGGCATCCACCCGCACGACGTCGCGAGCATCATGGATATGGACGGCGTCTGCATTCGCGCCGGTCACCACTGTGCACAGCCGCTGCTCACCTGGCTGGGCGTTGAGAACCTCGCCTGCTGCCGCGCCAGCGTGGCCTTCTACAACGACAAGGCCGACATCGACAAGTTCATCGCCGGCCTGCATCACGTTTGGAGCACGTTCAATGGGTAATCTGTACACCTCCACCACATTTATGGAGCACAACTCGCACCCCGACTATAAGTACGAGATGGATGCTCCCACGCACGAGCACGACGGCATCAACCCCAGCTGCGGCGACGAGCTCACCTTGCAGCTACGCGTCGAGAACGGCGTGATCGAGGAGGCCTCCTTTACCGGCCACGGCTGCGCCATCAGTCAGGCCAGTGCCGACATCATGGCCGACCTCATCACCGGCGAGACGGTCGAGGAGGCACGCCGCCTGGCCGAGCTCTTCCTGGCCATGATCCGTGGCGAGCAGCTCTCCGAGGAGGACCTGGAAGACCTGGATGAGGCCGCCCAGCTCCAGGACATCTCGCACATGCCCGCCCGCGTCAAATGCGCCGAGCTCGCCTGGCGCACCCTCGACGGCATGCTCACGGGACAAAAATAATCAGTAGTATTTGTCCCAAATCTTAATATTTTTGTTGGCCGAATCGCTTGACAAGAGTGGTTCGGCCATTTCTATTCCGAGAGCTCAGTCTGTGCTTTCACCCGCGCATAAGCGCGCACGATACGAGATACGGTACTCTTGCTGATTCCCGTATACCGTTCGATCTCGCGCACCGTGTAGCCGCCATCGTGCAGAGCGAAAATGATTCCGTCTCGCCGCGAGGGCGCAACGGTCTTGAGTTCGTTGAGCGGCACGCCTAGGCGTTTCGCCATCTTGTCGGCAAACGCGTGCCGCTCCCACTCCGTCTCTTCCATGTCGTGAATCACCGGATCAGAACCATCGGGTGTCTTGAGTGAGTAGTCGATAAAGCCCTCTGCCGACCCAAAGAGCTCGAGCACCGTGGACGGATCGGAGAAGCCTATCGTCGCATCGCCGTCATACATCCGCAGGTACTCGGCAAAGCTGCTCCACGGATAGCGCTCGATCAGGGCGATTCCCGCCTCCTGCGGATTAGCGTGAACATAGCGAATGGCGGCCATTAGATAGCGGTCGGTATCGAGCGAGCGCCGGTCAAAACGGTTTTGGAACAGATGGCCTGTGCGCCCGGTGCGCTTGTTGAACCGACGAGCGTAGGTCAAAAGCAGCCGGTGCATCGCCGCGCTCATCCTGTCCTCGTAATCCGCAAGCACCAGGTGCACGTGGTTGCCCATAAGACACCACGCAACGACCGTCACCCCAGCCTCCCGGCAGCACTCGCGCATCAATTCCAAAAACTCCCACCGGTCTTTATCGCCCTCAAAGATGAGCTGCTTGCCCGTACCGCGAGCACAGACATGGTAAAAGCCGGTAACCGTTCTCCAAACGCGCTGCATGGCACTCCCTTCACCGGGATCTACTTACCATCCAATACAACACGATTGAAGCGTGCCATCAAAACATTCACGCAAAACGACTGCGATGCACGGCCAAAGGCAGCAAACAGGCGGCGAACGGCACTGTTGCAACAGGTCAATCCCTGCAACACTTACAAGAGCCGACCAAAAGCTTGCCCAAGACGGACCCCCTCTACGGAAGTTCACGACCACAGAACATCAAGTTAAACCGTTTCAATTAAAACTTCCGAACTTCTCGCTACGAAAACTGAGCCGTTCGCCGAATATTCCGTGCATTTCGCGGTATTATAGGGGCTGCATGTCATGTCCCTTTCGAAGGGTCGCCCGGCAATCGCCAGCCACGACCCCCAGACGGGACGCCAACACGATAGAGAGGAGAGGCATGCAGTACTCACAGGAAGTGGAGAACATGTGCCCCGTTGCCAAGGGTGCATACCACGGCCCCGCACCCATCCCCGAGGAGGGCAAGTGGGTCCAGGCTAAGGAGATTTCCGACATCTCCGGTCTTACGCACGGTGTGGGTTGGTGCGCACCTCAGCAGGGCGCCTGCAAGCTCACGCTGAACGTCAAGGACGGCATCATCGAGGAGGCCCTCGTTGAGACCATCGGCTGCTCGGGCATGACCCACTCTGCCGCTATGGCTTCCGAGATCCTTCCCGGTAAGACCATCCTCGAGGCCCTCAACACCGACCTCGTCTGCGACGCCATCAACGTTGCTATGCGCGAGATCTTCCTGCAGATCGTTTACGGCCGCAGCCAGACCGCGTTCTCCGAGGGCGGCCTGCCCGTGGGCGCCTCCCTCGACGACCTCGGCAAGGGCCTTCGCTCTCAGGTCGGCACCATGTTCGGCACCAAGGCCAAGGGCGCTCGTTACCTCGAGCTTGCTCAGGGCTACGTCACCCGCATGGCTCTCAACGACAAGAACGAGATCATCGCGTTCGAGTTCCTGAACCTCGGTAAGTTCACCGACGCCGTCAAGGCCGGCAAGACCCCCGAGGAGGCCATCGCTGGCGCTATGGGCCACTATGGTCAGTGGGAGAACGCTGCCAAGTACATCGACCCGCGCACCGACGAGGAGACTCACTCCGTCGCCAGCGTGTTCCCGGTTCACGAGTAGAAAGGGAGGGAAATAACTATGACTGTTACGTTCGAAGGTTACGAGCGCCGCGCTGACAAGATCAACAAGTGCCTCGCCGACAACGGCATCGCCTCCCTCGAGGAAGCTCTGCAGATCTGCACCGACAAGGGCTTCAACCCGCGTGAGATCGTCAACAACACCCAGTCCATCGCCTTCCAGAACGCTGAGTGGGCCTACACCCTCGGCTGCGCTCTCGCTGTCAAGCGTGGCGCCAAGTCCGCTTCTGAGGCTGCTGCCATCATCGGCGAGGGCATCCAGGCCTTCACCGTTCCCGGCTCCGTCGCTGAGGACCGCAAGGTCGGTCTGGGCCACGGCAACCTGGGCGCTATGCTGCTCTCCGACGACACCGAGTGCTTCGCCTTCCTGGCCGGCCACGAGTCCTTCGCTGCCGCTGAGGGCGCTATCGGCCTGGCTCTGAACGCCAACAAGGCTCGTAAGAAGCCGCTGCGCGTCATCCTCAACGGTCTGGGCAAGGACGCTGCTCAGATCATCGCCCGCATCAACGGCTTCACCTATGTGAAGACCCAGTTCGACTACTACACGGGCGAGCTCAAGGTTGTCGAGACCATCCCCTACTCCGATGGTCCCCGCGCTGCCGTTAACTGCTACGGCTCCGACGACGTCCGCGAGGGCGTTGCCATCATGTGGCACGAGAACGTCGACATCTCGATTACCGGTAACTCCACCAACCCCACGCGCTTCCAGCACCCCGTCGCTGGCACCTACAAGAAGGAGCGCCTCGAGGCTGGCAAGAAGTACTTCTCCGTCGCTTCTGGTGGCGGCACTGGCCGTACCCTGCACCCGGACAACATGGGCGCCGGCCCTGCCTCTTACGGCATGACCGACACCATGGGCCGTATGCACTCCGACGCCCAGTTCGCCGGTTCTTCCTCCGTGCCTGCGCACGTTGACATGATGGGTCTCATCGGCATGGGCAACAACCCCATGGTCGGTGCCACCGTCGCCTGCGCTGTCGCCGTCGAGGAGGCCCTCAAGGCCTAATCGCGCCCGCGCGATGCTCATATAGTTGAGCTTTGGAGCCGCTATCTTTCGAGGTAGCGGCTCTTTTTGTTTGTCCCGTCCCAAATTGGTTACTCTTATTAGAAGGTCCGATGTATCAGTTGCGGTGAAATACGGACTGAATTGCATCCATACAGGCCAAAACAGTCCGTATTCCACCGCAACTTATCAAATGGGCCGACCGAAGTGGCCGAGTCCATCTGACGCCCACCTGCCATATTTGCCCTTTACCGATTTGCCGAGCCTTTGCAGCCCTATCGCCATTCACCCGTGCGACAATGCGCCGGACGAGAAAGGAATCCGATGGAATCGACTGATGTACTGGTAATTGGATCTGGCATTGCAGGCCTCTGTGCCGGCATCGAAGCGGCGCGCGCGGGCGCGACCGTCGCCATTGCGAGCGCCGGCAAGACCATGAGCGGATCGAGCTTCTTCCCGGGTACCTGGGGTCTCGGCCTCATCGGTCCCGTCGACGAAGACGACGAGCAAGACCTCATCGACACCATCCAGACCGTCGGCGGCGGCGTTGCCGACCCCGAACTCGTCCAAACGTTCGTCCACGGCATTCCCCAAGCGATTGACTGGCTCGAGCAAGACCTGGGCGTTGAGCTCCAGCGTCCGCAAAGCGCCGAGAGCGCCCAGCAAAAGCAGTTTATCCCCTGCTTTGACCACAAGACGCGCATGTGGCGCGGCCTCACCCGCAAGCCCCTTCAGGACGCCCTGACAACCCAGATCGAGTCGCTCGGCATTCGCCTGCTCCCCCGCCATGAGCTTATCGACCTTATTGAGGACACAAACGGCAGAATAACCGGAACCGTGCTCTACGACCGCGCAAACGAGCATCTCGTGTCTACAGCAGCCAAGGCCACTATCATCGCTGCGGGCGGCACGGGTGGCCTGTTCGAGCGAAGCCTCACTTCCGCCGACGTGCTCAGCTCATCACAGGCCATCGCGCTGGCGCACGGTGCGTCCCTTACTAATATAGAGTTCATGCAGATGATGCCCGGCTTCATCGACCCCAAGCGCAACCTGGTCTTCAACGAGAAAACCTGGCGCTACGTACATGTAGACCAGCCGGCAGATATTGCCGACGACAAGCTGGACGACCTGCTCGAGCAGCGCTCTGGATATGGTCCCTTCACGTCACGCTTGGCCTCCCGCGCTATCGACCTCGTCATCGATCAGGCAGGTGCCGAAGGCCTGGCACTCCACTACGACTTCCCCCGCGAGGATGTCCCAGAGTTTGTGCAGACCTTTGCCACCTGGCTGCAAGATGAGCACGGCATCGCCCCGACTGACGAGATGCGCGTTGCGATGTATGCCCACGCCGCTAACGGCGGCATCAAGATCGATAAGACCGCGCACACGGGCGTTGAGGGCCTCTACGCTTGCGGCGAGGCGACAGGCGGCATGCACGGCGCCGACCGCATTGGTGGCTTGTCAAGCGCCAACGGCATCGTATTCGGACGCATCGCAGGCGCATCGGCAGCCCTTGCAGCGCAGAATGAGCCTGAGACAGCCCTGAAGGCGGATATCACCCTCCCCCAGTACGGCATTGCCACAACAGATGCCGAACGCCTGACACACGGCCTTAAGCACACGATGAGCACCTATTGCATGATCAACCGCACCGAGACGGGCCTATCCGAGGCACTACACGAGCTTGAGGGCTTAAAGACGGAGGCAACGACCTTGAGCACACAGAAAGCCCAGGACAGCGAAGTCGCAGCCCTCGCCCGCCTGCAATCGCAGATTCGACTAGCACAGGAAATGGTCAAAGCCATGCGCAAGCGAACTGAAAGCCTGGGTTCGCACTTTCGAGCGGACTAAGCTGAGCACCCCTCTAGAGCAGAACACAACTTCTCGATATTAATGGGTCCCGTGAGCTCAAAGCAACACGGGGCCCATTCGTGTCCGCGCGGGCAAATATACTCATTCTGAATACGGAGTCGACATAGTCCACGTAGACAAACGAACAGAAAGGAAGAGATATGGACAGCAGGGATATCGAGAAATGGCGTGTCGAACTTGATAGCTACGCCCATGTAGAAGACGGCGTTGAGTATTGGCTCGCACGCGATTTAATGGGACCCCTCGGATACACCCAATGGCGTAATTTTGAGACTGCAGTTAAGAGATCCATGGCATCGTGTGACACGAATAAAATGCCTGTTGCCGCCCATTTTGCTGAGGCCAGCAAAATGGTAGATGCCGGCATCGCCAAACGAGCCGTAAAAGACTACAAGCTGACGCGCTACGCATGCTATTTAATCGCCCAAAACGGAGACCCAAACAAACCCGAAATCGCGCTCGCACAGGCGTACTTCGCCGTGCAGACACGCCGTCAGGAGCTCATAGAGCAGCGCTTCGCAGAGATTCAGCGCTTGCAGGCGCGCCACTCGCTATCCGATTCAGAGAAACAGCTCTCGGGCATTGCGTTCAAACGAGGCGTGGACTCCAAAGGATTCGCGATCATCAAGTCGAAGGGCGATGAGGCATTATTCGGCGGCAGAAGCACGGCGGACATGAAGCGGCAGCTTGGTGTGCCCAAGAGTGCTGCATTGGCGGACAAGCTAGCCGATGTTCTCATCAAAGCAAAGGACCTCACGAACTCGATGACGTCCTTCAACGCCGAGGAACACGACCTGTACGGTCTGGACCGGATCAAGCAAGAGCACGTCGAGAACAACACAAGCGTGCGTGGCAGCCTCATCGACCGCGGAATTGTCCCCGAGAACCTACCGCCTGCCGAGGATACAAAAAAGCTCGAGCGTCGCGTGAAGGCAGACGAGAAGAAACTCAAGGAGGGTACTGACGGTTTTACCGATCCCCAGGGTAGGCTCGATCTGTGAAAGCGGCTGTGCCCTTTCGGGTTTGACCCCATGCGAGGTCAACAAAAAAGCGACCAGCCTGAGCCAGTCGCTTTAACAATCTTTGGGTGGGCCGTCAGGGGGTCAGCCTGCTGCGCAGACGGCCGCTACGGCGCTTCGCGCCTTGCGCGCTGCGCTGGTAAATGCTTACGCATTTTCTCAGCTTCGCGCCCTTTCGGGTTCGACCCCATGCGAGGTTAACAAAAAAGACGGCCAACTTTCGCTGACCGTCTTAACATGCTTTGGTGGGCCGTCAGGGGGTCGAACCCTGGACCTTGGGATTAAGAGTCCCCTGCTCTACCAACTGAGCTAACGACCCAAAGCTAAAGTCCGTTATGGCGGACTTTAGAGGAGATATCGTGTGGTGGGCCGTCAGGGGTTCGAACCCTGGACCTTGGGATTAAGAGTCCCCTGCTCTACCAACTGAGCTAACGACCCGATATCAACACGAAGCAAGAACTGGGGTGGGTAAAGGGACTCGAACCCTCGACCTACGGGACCACAACCCGTCGCTCTAGCCAACTGAGCTACACCCACCGTGTCCTGTGCGCTTCGCGCTCGACTATTATTGCAAGGAACGCCACGTGATGCAAGCCCCAATTTTCAAGAATTTTGAAAAGAGTTTTTCGAGCGCGTTTCGAGCAATTCCCACCGGTTCCATAGGAGTAAACTTGCCCCACTGCAAATCCTCGAAAGGACCGGCATGAAAGAACTCTCCAACCGTACGGCAACGTTTACCGATTCCGTCATCCGCCGTATGACGCGCATCTCCAACAAGTATGGCGCCGTCAACCTGTCGCAGGGCTTCCCTGACTTCGATCCCCCAGCGCAGTTGCTCGATAGCCTCAGCACCATCGCCAGCGACCCCAAGCCGCTCTATCACCAGTACTCCATCACCTGGGGCTCCCAGGCCATGCGCGAGGCGCTCGCCGCCAAACAGGAGCACTTTATGGGCATGCCGGTGAACCCCAACGAGAATATCGTAGTCACCTGCGGCTCCACCGAGGCCATGATGGCCGCCATGATGACGGTCACGAACCCCGGCGATAAGGTCGTCATCTTCTCGCCGTTCTACGAGAACTACGGCGCCGACACGATCCTTTCGGGTGCCGAGCCCATCTACGTGCCGCTCAACCCGCCCACATTCGACTTTGACCGCGAGGTGCTCGAGGCGGCCTTCCGCGACAACGATCCCAAGGCCATCGTCCTGTGCAACCCTTCCAACCCCTGTGGCAAGGTCTTTACGCGCGAGGAGCTCACCTTTATCGCCGACCTCTGCAAAAAGTACGACGCCTACTGCATCACCGACGAGGTATACGAGCACATCGTCTACGCGCCCCACGAGCACGTCTATATGGCCACGCTGCCCGGCATGTTCGAGCGCACCATCAGCTGCAGTTCGCTGTCTAAGACGTACTCCATCACCGGCTGGCGTCTGGGCTACACCATTGCCCCGGCCCAGATCACCGAGCGCATCAAGAAGGTCCACGACTTCCTCACCGTGGGTGCCGCCGCTCCCCTGCAGGAAGCTGTCGTCACCGCCCTCAACTTCGACGACAGTTATTACCAGGAGGTCCTCGACCTCTACACCGCCAAGCGCGACCTGTTCTGCCAGGGGCTCGATAGCATCGGTCTTGAGCACAACGTACCGCAGGGCGCTTACTACGTCATGATGGACATCTCTGAGTTTGGCTATGACAGCGACCTCGAATTCTGCGAGGATCTCGCGTCTAAGGTGGGCGTGGGCGCCGTGCCCGGCTCGAGCTTCTTCCGCGAGCCCGTCAACCATCTGATTCGTTTCCACTTTGCCAAGCGAGACGAGACGCTTAACGCGGCGCTGGAGAACCTCAAGTCACTACGTGATAAAATCAAGCCGCGCGGGTAAGGACGGCCCAGCAACTAAAGCAACCAAAGAAGCCTCGCACCGCCCGCCGCGTTGCGAGGCTTCTTTTTATAACGCTTTCTTAAATAGTTTAGAGCCCTATACTTTAGTCACGGAGCAACTCGTCCCAGAGAGAGGAATACTATGGCAGAACAGCAGCTTATCGGAGCGCTCGAGGCCGGCGGCACCAAGATGGTCTGCGCCACGGGCTATGCAGACGGTACGGTCCTGGAGCGTGAGCAGATCGCGACCACGACCCCGCAGGAGACCGTTGAGGCCGTCAACGCATGGTTTGCCGACAAGGGCATCGCCGCGCTGGGCATTGGCGCCTTTGGCCCCACCGCAGTCAACCCCGCCTCGCCCCAATACGGCAAGATCCTGGAGACGCCCAAAACGGCATGGCGCTACTTTGACCTGCTGGGCACCATCCAAAACAAGCTCAATATTCCCTGTGGCTACGATACCGACGTCAACGTCGCCTGCCTGGGCGAGGTCACCTTTGGTTGCGCCCAGGGCCTCACTGACGTTGTCTACCTGACCATCGGCACCGGCGTGGGCGCCGGCGTGCTCTCGGGCGGCCAGCTCGTGCACGGCATGATGCATCCCGAGGCCGGCCACATCCTGGTCACGCGCGACCCGCGCGACACCATTGGCGAGCACAGCGCCTGCCCCTTCCACGACAACTGTCTCGAGGGCCTCATCGCCGGCCCCGGCGTTAAAAAGCGCTGGGATGGCAAGAGCGCCGGAGACATGGCCGATGACCCGGAGGCCATGGACCTGCTCGCCGGCTATCTGGCACAGGCGCTCATGACCTACACGCTGTGCTACGCGCCGCAAAAGATCATCATCGGCGGAGGCGTGGCCGACCACACCCCCATCGTGCCGCTCGCACGCAAAAAGTGCGCTGAGATGCTCAACGGCTATATAGTCACGCCCGAGGTCAACGACATCGATAGCTACATCGTCAACAACAGCCTCGAGGGCAAGCAGGGCATCATGGGCTGCCTGGCCCTGGGCGCGCAGGCGCTTCAGTAACAGACGCACCCACAGGGCGTGGCGCGCCCGGCAAATCCAACCTACGGAACGACGCCACCACGCCCTATATAAGCCTTCTAATAAAAAAGGCCGCCTAGGACCAAGCATACGTCCTAGGCGGCCTTTTTGGCACATATGAGCGATCGTTGTAGATATCGGAGCACAACGCCCGTTGCCGCTCCACAGCAGTCGATCATCACATCGGTGATCATGCCGGCGCGTCCCGGCACAAAGAGCTGAATCGTCTCGTCGATCGAGGGAATCAGCAGCAGGAACACCGCCGTGGGCAGCAGCACGTCAAAGGTGCGCCGGCCCTCAAAATCAAAGGCGTGCGTTGCCAAGATGCCGAGCACCATATACTCGGTAAAATGCGCGCACTTGCGAACAACAAAGTTGGTCACCCATTCATATGGAAGTCCCACGCTGTGCAGAAAACCGCGGATAGCTTCCATGACCGTTAGGCTCAGCGAGCCCGACCCCGAGCCGGGAACCAGCGAATTGCCCCAGATCAAGAGCGCCATCAGGCAGGTTACAACCGCCCATTTTCGACTGATCTTAACCATGCAGAAGTTATGCCTCCGCGCGGAGCGGCGCGAAGCTGGCGGTACCGCCCTCGATAACGCTCAGATAAGCACGGCCCGTACGCTTGGCTGTTGAGGACTGCAGGCGCTCGATCTCTTCCTCGAGGATCTGATTGACGCGCTCGTGACGACGGTTTTCCATAATGCCGGCGGCAATAGCCTCGGCCCGCTCGATGCTCTCGCGCGAGATACGGGCAGTATCCTCGGGGAACACAGCACTGTGACGGCCGACATAGGCGGGGGCAGCAGGCTGAGGGGCAGCGACGGGAGCGGGGGCTGCAACAGGAGCAGGCTCGTCAATCTCATCCAGAATCGCGGTGGCGGCGGCCCACATGTCCTCGTGGCCCGAGTAATCGGCCATGGGAACATCAACCTCGAGCGAGGCGTCCGGAAGGTCGCCGGTGTCGATGCGATCTTGGGCATCAATCGATGCGGTGATGGCTGCAGGCTCATCGAGGTCATCGAGATCGATGTCCGCGGCACCGGAGATGATAGGCATGCTGGCGAGGTTTGCATTGTACGGCGCAGCCTCAGCCGCCTGCTGCTGGGCAGGAGCGCCCCACAACGAGCTTTCGGCGGCACGGCGAGCGGCAACGGCCTCCTCGTCCGCAGTCATGGCTTCATCAACGTACGAATTGTCGGCAGAAGCGTTCGCGTCCGCCGAGGTAGCGCTGTAGGCGTTATTGGCTGCCGCGTTGGCAACGAGTGCCACGAAAGCCGCCGTGCTGCCCGCAGGGGCGGCCTGTGAGCCAGACACGGCGCGTGCCGCGGCGGCGATGTCGTCGCGATTGAAGGAGCCGGTCTGCCCGCCGTTGGTGAGCTCGTCGATGGCGACTTGATAGACGTCGCGCGAGTGTGCAGGGTCGCAGCTCACCGGCGAATCGTCGTCGAGCATACTGTCGATCATGGACCAAGCCTCGTCCTCGTCCATAGCATCTGCGGCTCGAGCGATGGTAGGGACACCATCATCGGCATGACGGCGCTGGAACGCACCAGTCAGGCCGGAAAGGAATGCCGAGGTAGACTGCTCCGCCTGAGCCTGAGAAGCAAAAGCCGCAGCGTAAGGAGTCGCATCCTGCTGCTGAGCTGGAATCGAGGCGGTCTTGAACTCGCTTTGATGCTGATTGAGATTGGCGGCACCGCCCATGGCATCGGGCTGGAACAGACGCTCTTCACGCTGCGCACGATACTCGGAGATACCCAGCGAGGCGGCATAGATACCCACGCCCGCCACCGCGCCCACGGCGAAGGGAACCGCACCCGCCACGACCGTCTCGTTCACAGACGAAAACGGCAGCGTCGCGGCATACATAACCACGGGAGCGGCAAGACCGATCCCGCACGAAAGTCCGGCAAGGACTGCTCGTTGTGTTGCATCAGAAGAAGCCATGAGCTCTCCCCATCTTCCAGCACCCAAATCGCATCATTCAGTTGGCTGCGCGAGAGAAGATGAAGCGGGGCTATGCCCCAAAGCAACGGTATATGGTTCGTTTCATCTGCGTTTTCCGTCGCGAAGCTTAAAAGCTATTATGCGAAACCGCCCTGTCGATTGCAAGCGACGATGTCGGATTGAAACGGGAAACCTGCTGCTTGCCAGTCTTATGGTCAAAAATAAGCGCGGAGCGGCGATATGGAAAAGGGCCGAGGCTCAAAGCCCCGACCCTTTATCGCATTGATGGCTATCGCTGCGTGTGGATGACAACCTAGAACGTCTGCTCGTAGTCGCTGTGCTTTTTGGCCGAACGCACCAGGAACTCCTGGTTGGTGTTGGTGCCCTTAAGACCCTTGATAAACGATGCGGCTGCGCGCTCGGTGTTGTTCATGCCGGCAAGAATGCGACGCAGGCCAAAGACAAACGGACGCATCTGCTCGTCAACCAACAGGTCCTCGTTACGCGTACCGGAGGCAACGGGGTCGATAGCCGGGAAGATGCGGCGATCGGCCAGGTCGCGGTCGAGCTTAAGCTCCATGTTGCCGGTGCCCTTGAACTCCTCAAAGATGACTTCGTCCATCTTGGAGCCGGTGTCGATGAGGGCAGAGGCCAGGATGGTGAGCGAGCCACCGTTCTCGATATTGCGGGCTGCGCCCAGGAAGCGCTTGGGCGGATACAGTGCCGCCGAATCGACGCCGCCCGAAAGGATGCGGCCCGAGGCGGGCGCCGCCAAGTTGTAGGCGCGGGCAAGACGCGTGATGGAGTCGAGCACCACCACGACGTCGCCACCCAGCTCCACGATGCGCTTGGCGCGCTCGATGACGAGCTCTGCCACACGAGTGTGGTTGTCGGCGGGCATATCGAAGGTCGACGCCACAACCTCGCCCTTGATGGAACGCTGCATATCGGTGACCTCTTCGGGGCGCTCGTCGACGAGCAGGCAGATGAGGTGCACCTCGGGGTTGTTAATCGAGATAGACTGGCAGATCTTCTTGAGGATCGTGGTCTTGCCGGCCTTAGGCGGGGACACGATCAGGCCACGCTGACCCTTGCCAATCGGCGACACGATGTCGATGGCGCGACCGGTAATGGAGTCCTTGCCGTGCTCCATGCGCAGCGGCTCATTGGGATAGACCGGGGTGAGGTCGCCGAACTTGGGACGGTTGCGAATCTGCTCGGGGTCCAGACCGTTGACGGTCGTGATTTTGGCGAGGCCGGCGCGCTTGTCGCCGCCGCGCGAAGGACGCAGCGAGCCCTCTATGACGTCGCCCGTGCGCAGGCGCGCGGAGCGGATGAGGTAGGCGGGCACGAAGGCGTCGTCGTTGGACTTCATGTAGCCATGGGCGTGGATGATGCCGGAGTTGTCCGGGCGAATCTGCAGAATGCCCTTGATGTCGCGGAAGCCCTCGGCCTTCGCGGCGGTGGTGTAGATCTCTTCGACGAGTTCGGCCTTCTTCTTGCCGGTCGTCTCAATCTCGAACTCCTTGGCCTTCTCACGCAGCTCGACGACCTTCATGGCCGCGAGCTCCTCGCGCGAAAGCGTGGGTTCGGTGGGGGCGGCATTACGCTCCTTATTGCGCTGCTTGCGATCGCGCTGACGGTTGCGGCGGTCGTTGTTACGGTCGTCCTTGCGTTCGTTGCGCTCGTCATTGCGCTTGTGTTGGCGACGGTTGGGGCGAGCGCCGTCTTCGCCCTCGGCGGGCGCGGCACCATCGGTTGCGGTGGCGTCAACATTGGCCGCAGCGGCGTCATTGGCCTCGGCGCCGGAATCAATCTGCGCTTCGACATCAGCCTGATGCTCGGACGCCTTGGCCTTAGCGGACTTCTTACGACCACGCTTGGGCTTCTCGGACGCAGGCCGTTCGACGTCTTGGGGCTCGGCGGCATCAGTCGATGCATCGACGGTCGTCTCGGCGGAATCCTCGGACGCACCCTTCTTGGCAGTCTTGGCCTTGGACGTGCGCTTAGCAGCAGTACGATGGCTGCGACCAGGACGGACGTCGGCGGGCTCGACATCGGCAGAAACGGCCTCGGAAGTCGTAGCATCCTGGACGGGTGCATCGGCAGCGGTTGCAGACTCGGCGGTCGCCGCAGCATCCCGAGCGGCTGCAGCTGCGGCTGCGGCCTTCTCTGCCTCGACGAAGGCCTTGGGCTTGCGACCGCGACGGTGCGGGCGCAAAGCCGGATCGACAACGGGAACTTCGCTGGCCTCGACAGGCGCAGCGGGCTCAGCAGGCGATGCGCCCTCCCCTGCCGCGGAACGAACCGAAGCCTCGGTGAGCTCGGGGGTTACCTGTTCAGCAACCTGCTCGGCCTTAGCAGCCGTGCGACGGCGTGTGCGCGGCGCCGGCTTCTCGGTCGGCAGGTCGGCGGCAGGCGTCTCGGTGGCGGCAGGGGTCTCGGGCACAGACGGAGCTGCAAGCTCGGTCAGAGCCGCGGCCTCGCGCTCGGCAGCACGACGGCGGGCGCGCACCACCTGAGCCTCGCTAATCTGCGCCAACGCACGTGCCTGCGCGACCTCATCGGAAATCGACGCCGAGGAGTCAGCTGCAACGGTGCGCTTGGCGCGCGTCGTGCGCGTGGTACGGCGCTTGAGCTTGGTGACCTCCTCGCCGTCAGCGGCAGGCTTGGCCGTGCGGCGCATGCGCTTGGGCTTTGCCAGAGCAGCCTCCTCACCAGTTGCAGGCACGGCCTTCTCAGCCGCTACAGGCGTAGGCGTCGAAGCAGCCTTAGGCGTCTCAGGAGCCGAGACTTGCGCGGGCGCCGCAACCTGGTCCGACGCAACCGGTGCAGCGGGAGCGGCCTGCGTCGTCGTTATTTCGTTTTCTTGCTGTTGATCAGACACAGTGTTTGCTCAACTTTCTTTTCAAGCCCTGTGATCACATGCTCCCTGCATAAACCTTCAGGGCGGCTAAACAGTCTAGCTCCGTCAAATACCGACGGACATCATTGATCTGTATCGAGATATTTGCGTCATATACGCAGCGTTAGTGTAACACAACCGCCGTCACCTGCAACTTAGTCATTGGACGTTCTTAAACGCCCAGTCATCAGGGACACTCCTCCTCAAAAGCGCCTTGAAATGTCGCGCCAGAGGAGTGAAGCCGTGGCACCCGGAATAGCCGCGCCACGAATCGCGCCCATCTACTACGTTTGCCCCCGAGCCCCTGACCATACCCTTGTTTTTTCAAAAACAACGAGTCTGCTACCTGCGGTTTTAATATCGTACTTTTCGGCATGGTTCGGGATATGCGTCCAAACGTAGGAGATGAGCCCAATTCGTGGCGGACGGTATCCCGCCACCCCTCCGCGAGACAAAAATGATCCATTTTCCTCCGTCCCCAAGGGACAATTTTCAAAACTACGCCGGATTACGGGGCCAGAATGCTGCAAGCCAACCATACCCTTCATTCTCAAGAAACAATAAGCCATCTACCTGCGGGTTTAATATTGCTATTGGCACCATGCTCGCCAGTTGGCGATTCAGCCCCGTAAACCGGTATAGTTGCGATTTGGTAGCATTTCCCAGCAAACCAAATAGTCTCACCAAACGCAAAAAGCCCGACCTCCGTAGGAGATCGGGCTTTCAAGGCTTAGTTAAACCAAGTCTGTACGGTCAAATGACCCGTAGCTTACATCTGCTCGGGAGCGGAGACACCAACGAGGGTGAGCACCAGGGCGAGCGTCACGCGGACGGCATCGCAAGCGGCCAGACGGGCGCGCGAAAGCTCGGGGTCGACAGGACGGCCCTCGCTCGGCAGAACCTGGCAAGCAGCGTAGAAGCTGTGGAAGTCGCCGGCGAGTTCCTCAGCAAAGTGCGTCAGACGGAACGGGGCGCGATCGCGAGCGCAGCTGGCGATGAGGTCGGTGAGCTCGTTGAGCTTACGCGAAAGGGCGAGCTCGGTCGGGTCGGTCAGCAGCGAGTAATCGACGTTCTCACCGATGGCCTTGGCGGCGACGGCCTTCATGCCCATCTCGTCAGCCTGCTCGGGCGTAACGTCAGCGGCACGGCGCAGGATGGAGCACACGCGGGCGTGAGCGTACTGCACGTAGTACACCGGGTTGGAGTTGTCGCGCTTCTTAACGGCCTCGATGTCGAAGTCAACCATCTGGTTGGAGCTCTTGGAGATGAGCGTGTAACGAGCGGCGTCGGAGCCAACCTCGTCGACGAGCTCCTGCAGGGTCACCATGGTGCCCTTGCGCTTGGACATACGGACGGGCTTGCCGTTGCGCAGCAGGTTGACGAGCTGGCCCAGCAGAACCTCAAACTTGCCGGGGTAACCCAGAGCGTCGCAGACGCAGCGGACGCGCTCGATGTAGCCGTGGTGGTCGGCGCCCCAGATGTCGATGACGTGGTCGACGCGCTGGAACTTATCCCAGTGATAGGCAACGTCGGAGGCGAAGTAGGTGTACTCGCCGTCGGACTTGATCAGGACGCGGTCCTTGTCATCGCCCAGGTCGGTGGAGCGGAACCACAGGGCGCCGTCCTTGGTGTAGAGGTAGCCCATCTTGTCGAGCTTCTCAAAAGCGCGGTCGACGGCGGAGGTGCCGGCGGTCTCGCCCTCGGTGTCCTTCACGTACAGCGAACGCTCGGAGTACCAACGATCGAAGTCGCAGTTGACGGCATGGCAGAGGTCGCGCATGTTGTCGACCATCTTCACGTAGCCGCGCTCACGGAAGCTCTCCATGCGCTCCTGCGGATCGGCCTCGACCCACTTGTCGCCGTCGGTGCGCCAGAACTCGGCGGCCTCATCGATGATGTAGTCGCCGCCGTAGGAGTCCTTGCCCAGGGTCTCAGCAAAGTTGTCCTGGTACGGATGGGTCTCGGGATGCTCGTCGTTCTCATCGGCAACGAAGGCGTCGCGGTCAGCGATCAGCAGCTTGTGAGCCTCGTCGATATCCACGCCCTGCTTGGCGATGATGTCGGCAAGCTGCATATAGCGCGTGCTGATGGAGTTGCCGAAGGTGTTCATCTGAGAGCCGTGGTCATTGATGTAGAACTCACGCTGGATGTCGTAACCGGCGTGGTCCATAACGCGGCAGAGGGAGTCACCCAGAGCGGCCCAGCGGCCATGGCCGATGTGCATGGGGCCGACGGGGTTGGCGGAGACGAACTCGACCTGGGTCTTCAAGCCGCCACCGACGTTGGACTTAGCGAAGTCCATGCCCTTCTCGCGGGCCTCGCCAAAGATGGCATTCTTGACAGCGACGGAAAGGTAGAAGTTGATGAAGCCAGGGCCGGCGATCTCGACCTTCTCGATCGCGGGGTCCTCGGGCATATGGGCAACGACGGCCTCGGCGATCTTGCGCGGGGCACAGTGAGCCAGCTTGGCGGACTTCAGGGCCATGGTGGAGGTCCACTCGCCATGAGAAGTGTCAGCCGGTCGCTCGATGGCGCAATCGTCAAGTTCAAATGCGGAAAGGTCGCCGGCCTCCTGGGCCGCAGCAAGCGCAGCGCGTACCAGCTCTTCAATCTTCTCGGGCATAGGTCCTCCTTGTGTTAAAGCCCCCGAGCTCTTGGTCACTCGTAGGGCAAAAGCCAGAGTTTGTAGCACTCTATCACAAGCGGTAGCTACTGTCGCAGGGTAAAGCTAATAGATATTGCATATGCACAAAATTGACTACAGCTTGTATGGAGTCACTCAAAGATGCCAGTCTGCCTGCAAATTATGCACGCGTTGAAAATGCATAAAGGTGTGAATGAGCTGCGTCTTTTATCGAATACTCTTACCTATCGGAGTTGTGTGCTTTTCCTGCATAAAGTGATGGTTTGCGCACGTCAGCGTGGTATTCTAGACATACGTAAATTCGTATAAGTTGGAGGTAGCATGTTCTCAATCGGTCAACACGTCATTCATCCGGGCCAGGGAGTCTGCACCGTCGTCGGTTTTAGGGACGATACGCCGCAGCCCATGCTGCTGCTCGAGACCAAGCAGGGACATGCGCAGACGATCCTCATGTACCCCGTGGCGCAGGCCGACCGTTTGCACGCCGCCATCTCGCAGCAAGATGCCGAGCACCTGCTGAGCCACTATGACGAGCTGGAGTGCGACACCTTTACCGAGCGCAACAGCTCGCTTGAGGAGACGCACTTTAAGCAGCAGCTCAAGCTGGGCGCGCCCGAGACGGTCCGCGTGGCAAAGACCATGATGTACCGCATTCGCCAGGCCGAGGAAGCTGATAAAAAGCCCAGCTCCTACTACATGCGCGTACTCAAGGAAGCCAAGCGCCGCTCCATCGAGGAGTTCGCTGTGGCCTTGGGCGTCACCGAGGAGGCCGCCGAAGCCCGCCTAGCCCAAGCCGCCCTCAACTAACCTGCCAAAAAGGGACAGGTTTATTTTGGCAGGTTTTATCTGGGGAAACGTCAACAAACAATTGGTAAATGGCCGGGTGCTCCGTTTTGTTTGTAAGCCCCGGCCATTTTTCTATCGCCGCGAAAATGCGTGAAGCCCATTTGTGATGACATCACGCGAGGGCCGTCCAGATCGACGCAACCAACGCCCGTATCCGCAACAAGCGCGCCCGTCTTGCTCAATTACCATTAAAAAGCATCAATTTGAAAACGCAATAACATTTCGGCAGGTAGCAGCTATAGTCGGTAAACTGAATCTCGACAACCGAAGCCTCCGAATGAGGTATCTTCAGCCCATCCAAGCTAAAGGAGGGGCCATGCCGAGAAAACCTCGTTCAAAGTCACCAACCGGTTATTTCCACGTCACGTTGCGTGGAAACGGAGGGCAATTGCTGTTTGACGATGCCGAGGACCGAATCGCCATGCTTCAGATCATCGATGCAATCCTCCCCAAACACAATATCGAGCTTATCGCTTGGTGCCTTATGGGAAACCATATTCATCTGCTCATCGACGACCCGGACGACCGCAAGAGCGACGCGATGCACGCGATAGCCGTATCGTATGCGGGCAGGTACAATGCGCGGACGGGGCATATCGGCCACGTGTTTCAGGAGCGGTTTTGGGATTCGCCCATTAAGTCGGAAGTATATTTGCTCGAAGCAATTCGATACATCCATCTGAATCCACAAAAAGCAGGACTGGCGGCATATGACGAATATCCCTGGAGCAGCCATCGCGAGTATCTAATGAGTGCCAGGTCACGGCCGCATGTCACCGGCAGCGTTGTCGGTGTTTTATTCCCAACACCTCGCTCATACCTTCAGCTCATGGAAAGTGCGCCGTCGCTTCCCTATCGCCCCAGCGCAACAGCCAAGGTTCGCGAGGAAGATCTATGCGAATTTGGCACGGCAATCGTGCAGAGTGTCGCAGGATGTGCTCCGACGGAACTCAAATCCGCCTCCAAGTCACTTCGCAATAAGGCGATTCTCGCACTTCGAAAAGAAGGGCTAACGGTTAAGCAGGTTCAGCTGCTGACCGGACTGGGAACATGGATTATCAAGAACGCGTCCTAGCGTCGCCTTTGCCGAATTACGGGTACGGCGAAGCACAGCTGCCTGCCGCGAGGCGTCGCCATTCGCCAACGTCACCATGTCAAACAGAAAACGCTTCCGCTGAATAACGTCCAACGGAAGCGTTTTCCCAGATAAAACCTACCAAAATAAACCTGTCCCTTTTTGGCAGGTTAGGCCAGGAAGGTGTCGCGGTCGGGCGCGAAGGACTGCATTGCCGCGATGGTGCGGTCGAAAAGCTCGGGGAGCTCCCAGCCCAGCATCTCGGCGCCCTGCGTAATCACGTCGCGCGAGCAGCCGGCGGCAAAGCGCTTGTCCTTGAACTTCTTCTTGAGCGACTTGGTCGTAAAGTCCATGACGCTTTTGCTCGGACGCATGATAACGGCGGCCCCGATCAGGCCGGTAAGTTCGTCGCACGCAAATAGGATCTTCTCCATCTGCGACTCGGGTTTGGGCAGCGAGGTGTTGAAGTCCGAGGTATGCGTCTGGATGGCACGGATGAGCTCGGGCGATGTGCCCTCGCCCTCCAGAATCTCGGCAGCATAGATGGTGTGGTTCATGGGGTCGTCCTCATGCTCCTCCCAATCCAAGTCGTGCAGCAGGCCGACGATGCCCCAAAACTCCTCGTTCTCGGGGTCGAACTCGCGCGCAAAGTAGCGCATGGTGCCCTCGACCGTCTCGCCATGGGTGATGTGGAACGGGTCTTTGTTGTGCTCGTTAAGCAGTTCAAACGCGCGGTCGCGGGTGATTCCGGCGGAAAGCGTCTGGGACATGGCAATACCTCCAGGTGAGTCGATGTTAGGACACGGTGTCACTATCGTATATCGCCGGGGCTCAAGCCGAAAGGCAAAAAAGTTATGCGGAGAAAAAAGCCGGGCGAACGTGTCGCCCGGCAAAACCGCAGATAAAACCTGCCAAAATAAACCTGTCCCTTTTTGGTAGGTTTAGGGGCGGACCTGGCCGGTGCCGCGGAGCTTGTATTTGTAGGTGGTGAGGGCCTCGGCGGCGAAGGGGCCGCGGGCGTGGAGCTTTTGGGTCGAGATGCCGATCTCGGCGCCCAGGCCAAACTCGCCGCCGTCGGTGAAGCGCGTGCTGGCGTTGGCGTACACGGCCGAGGCATCGACCGCATCCAGGAAGCGCTCGCAAGCATCCGTGTCCTCGGCAACGATGGCCTCGGAGTGCATCGTGCCGTAGCGGTTGATGTGTGCGATGGCCTCGTCCTCGTTTGCCACGACCTTCACGCTCATCTCGAGAGCCAGGTACTCGCGACCCCAGTCCTCCTCGGTTGCGGCGACGTAGTCATCACCCTCGGCAAGCCCACCGTCGGCGCACGCGGCGCACGTGGCCTCGTCGCCGTGAATGAGCACGCCGTGGTCATGCAGCACGGCAACGACTGCGGGCAAAAACGCATCGGCCACAGCACGGTCGACCAGCAGCGACTCGGCGGCATTGCACACGCCTACGCGCTGGGTCTTGGCATTAACGATAATGTTGAGCGCCTTATCAAAGTCGGCGGATTCATGCACGTAGATGTGGCAGTTGCCCGTGCCCGTCTCGATCACCGGCACAAGCGACTCGCGCACGCAGCGCTGAATCAGGCCTGCGCCGCCGCGCGGAATGAGTACGTCGACAATATCGCGGAGCTTCATGAGCTCGCCAGTGGCCTCGCGGTCGGTGGACTCGATCATCGACACGGCCTCGCGCGGGAAGCCCTTGGCCTCGAGCGCATCGGCCAGCAGCTCGGCGATCATGGCACACGAGTGATAGGCCAGCGAGCCGCCGCGCAAAATGCAGGCGTTGCCGGTACGGATGCAGATGCCTGCGGCGTCGGCCGTCACGTTGGGGCGCGCCTCGTAGACCATAGCGACCAGGCCCAGCGGCACACTCACACGGGTCAGGTCCACGCCGCTTGCAAGCACGCGGTGGTCGAGCACGCGGCCCACGGGATCGGGCAGCTCGGCGAGCTTTTCCAGGCCGGCGGCCATGTCCTCGACGCGCTCGGGCGTCAGCAGCAGGCGATCGAGCAGTCCGGCCGAGGTACCCGCATCGCGAGCAGCGGACATATCGAGCTCGTTGGCGGCGACGATGGAGTCGACACCGTTGCGCAGTGCTGCGGCCATGGCGCGCACGGCCTCCTGGCGCTGCTCATCGCTCGCCGTGGCAAGCGAGGCCGACGCTGCCTTGGCGGCAACGGCAAGATCGTGGACATACGTGGCTATATCGACCGACATGGGCGGCCCTTTCTCCTAGAAGTTTGCAACCATGGTAGCCGATTTGCGCATGGCCTCGCCCGCGGCGGTAGAATTGGTCAACCCGAAACATCGCAACGAACGGAAGACTCACATGGCCCTCATCACTTCGTACCACGTCCCCGGCCTTTACGTCGAGGACCACAGCATCGACGTCCCCCTTGACTGGCGCGGCCTGGAGCCGATGCTCCTGGCCGTCGGCAGCACCATGCGCCGCGGCGCTATGCCGGCACCCATCGCCGGCGCGCCCGAGAGCATCAAGCTCTTCTACCGCGTGGTTTGCGCGCCCGACCGCATCAACGACGATCTGCCACTGCTCCTGTTTTTGCAGGGCGGCCCCGGCGGAGAGAGCCCGCGTCCGCTGTCGCCCACAAGCGACGGCTGGATCGAGGAGGCCGTCAAGCACTTCCGCGTGGTCCTTCCCGACCAGCGCGGCACCGGACGCAGTAGCTGCGTGGACGGACGCACGATCAAGGCACTGGGTGATCGCGCAACGGCCGCCGGCGCCGATACAGCACGCTCGCAGGCGGATTTCCTCAAGCGCCATCTTGCCAGCTCCATCGTGCGCGATTTTGAGTACCTGCGCCTAGTGGGCTTTGGCGGCAAGCCGTGGGTCACGCTCGGCCAAAGCTACGGCGGTTTTTTGACGCTGAGCTACCTGTCGCTCTTCCCCGAGGGCGTGGCGGCGAGCTTTACCTGCGGCGGAATCCCCCACGTGCCGGCGAGCGCAAGCGAGGTCTACGCGCACACCTTCCCGCGCATGGCCGCCAAGACGCAGCAGTATTATGACCGCTACCCCGCTGACGTCGAGCGCGTGGCAGCCCTGGCCGATGCGCTCGAGGCTCAGAAGCCCGTGCTGCCCGACGGCTCGCCGATGACGGTCGAGCGCCTACAGCTCATGGGCAGCGACTTTGGTATGAAGCCGAGCTTTGAGCGCATGCACTGGATTATCGATCATGCTTTTGTTGACGGTGACGGCACGCTGACCTGCGGCGCCTCGGTATCTGACAGCTTTTTGATGCGCGCCTTCGAGCGCACCAACACGCGTACAAACCCGCTGTATTGGACACTGCAGGAGTTCATCTACGCCGACGGCGACACCATGCCCATTCGCTGGGCCGCAGCAGAGGAGAAGGCCCATCGCACCGAGTTCGACACGCTCGCGCGCCCGCTCATGTTTACCGGCGAGGCCATGTTCCCGTGGATGTTTGAGCAGATGCCCGAGCTCAAGCCCTTCAAGCCCGCCATGGACCTGCTGATGGAAGACACAAGCTGGGACAAGATCTACGACCCGCAGCGCCTGGCCTGCAACGAAGTGCCGCTCCAGGCCGCGGTGTATTTCGACGACATGTACGTGGATTCGAACCTGCAGCTCGACACGCTCAGCCGCGTGGGCAACTCGCATGCCTGGGTAACCAACGAATTCGAGCACGACGGTCTGCACGGCAGCGTGGTATTCAAGCACCTCTTCGACGAAGCCCTCAACCAAGGAGACCTGCGCCAGATCTTCTAGCAAAGGAGTGTCCCCACCTGCCGGCACAAAAAGAACGTCCCCAAGTGCCGAACAAGTGCCGGCAACGACAATGCCGCAGGTAGAGAACGGAAAGCGAAAACGCCCCTAAGCGAGCAAGGTGACGTGAAAGAGGAGGGCATTGACCTTTTGGTCATGCCCGACGATTGAACGTCAGATTGCCGCTTAGGGGCGTTTGCAGCGTCAATTGGTTATGCGAAGACGATTAAATTATCCCTGTGTATCGCCGGCTTCTCGGCCAGGCTAGCAAGCAGGCGGTTGCTGGCGATCTGGTCCTGGCGGCGGCCGGCGGCAAGTTCCAGCACGTCCGAATCGGCCTCGGCGATACCGCGGGCGACGACCATACCGCTCGGGTCGCACACATCGAGCACATCGCCCTCGGCAAACTGGCCATCGACCTCGCGAATACCCACCGCAAGCAGGGAAGAGCCACGGCTGACCAGCGCCTTCGCAGCACCATCATCGACCGTCACCGAGCCATGCGCCTTGTCGCCCAGTGCGATCCACAGCTTGCGGGGTGCGATGTCCAGACGCTCCGCCGGCGGATCGAACAGCGTGCCCACGCTCTCGCCGCGGGCGAGGCGCACGAGCGCATCGGGCTCCTCGCCCGAGCAAATCACGCTCTGAATACCCGCCGTCATCAGGATGCGGCTCGCGCGAATCTTGGTGATCATGCCGCCTGTGCCCACCGAAGTCGAAGAATCGCCTGCCGAGGCGATAATCTTGGCATCGATCTTATGCACGACCGGGACGAACTCGGCCGTGGGGTCCTCGTGCGGATTGGCGGTATAGAGGCCATCGATGTCCGAGAGCGTCACGCACAGATCGGCAGAAACCAGGCAGCTCACAAGCGCCGCCAGCGTGTCGTTGTCGCCAAACTTGATCTCGTCGACGGTGACGGTATCGTTCTCGTTGACGACCGGCACCACGCCCAGCTCCACCAGGCGCAGCAGGGCGTCGCGTGCATGCAGGTAGGACGTGCGGCGGGCCGTGTCGTGGCGCGTGAGCAGTACGAGCGAGGTGAGCAGGTCGCGCGCATGGAACTCCTCGTCGTAGGCCGACGAGATGATGCACTGACCAGCCGAGGCGCAGGCCTGCAGGCTCGGAAGGTCGCCGACCGGCTTGCGGTCGAAGCCCAACACGGGATAGCCACAGGCAATAGCGCCCGAGCTCACCACGACCAGACGCCAGCCGAGCTTGCGCAGCGCTGCGGCTTGATCGGCAAGTCCGCCGATAAAGGCGCGGTTGACCTTGCCATCGGCGCCCACCACCGTGGACGAACCGATCTTTACCACCATCGTTTTATAAGAAGTCGTCATACGTCAAACCAATCAACTGTTCAGCGAACGGCCGAGCTGGCGGCCAAGGAAGCGTGACTCGCCCCTACCGCCCAAGGAATTAGTGAGCCCAGGGAAAGGCAGAGGCCGCGGCCATGTTCTTGCGCACGAGCTCGTCGCGCACCTGAGCCAGGCCCTGCTCCATGCCCACCACATAGGTCTGCGGGTACAGGAAGCGCTTGAAAGCTGCGTCCAGATGATCGAGCGCCCAAGCACGGCGCTCGCGCGCGTCCTGGATGCTCTCACGCGGAGCCACCGCACTGCCATCGCGCACGATCGGCACCAGCAGCTCGCGATACTCAAGTTCGGACACGTCGGTCACCAGGGCGGCATCGTTCACGGCCACGAGGGTATTGCCGCGCGCGGCGCCCTTCCCCGCCAGATGGTCCTCGTCGTAGATCATGTCGCAGACCGGGCCGCCAAAGCCGTCGTAATAACGGCGCACGCGTTGCACACCCGGGATCGTGCGCTTGTAGGGCTGCTCGGAGAGCTTGACCACCGGCGTCCACGGGTCTGTTTCGCTCGCACGGCGGGCGGAAAGCTTGTACACGCCGCCCAACGCCGGCTGGTCGTAGCAGGTCGCGAGCTTGGTGCCCACGCCAAAGCTATCGATGGGCGCGCCCTGGTCGAGCAGCGACTGAATCGTGTACTCATCCAGATCGTTGGAAACCGAGATCCCCACATAGGGCAGGCCCTCGGCATCAAAACGGCCGCGAACATACTTGGAAAGCTTGGCGAGGTCGCCGGAGTCGATGCGAATGGCCGACAGGCGCTCGCCCACCGCTTCCATCTCCTTGGCAACCGTAATGGCATGTTCGCAGCCCTCGCGCACGTCATAGGTGTCGATGAGCAGCGTACAGTTCTTGGGGCTCGACTTGGCAAAGGCGCGGAAGGCCTCGAGCTCGGAATCGAAGCTCATCACCCAGCTGTGCGCATGCGTGCCAAAGACGGGAATACCGTAGCGGCGGCCGGCGAGCACATTGGACGTAGAGGAGCAGCCGGCAACGTAGCTCGCGCGCGCAACGGCCAGGCCGCCATCGGGACCCTGGGCTCGGCGCAGGCCAAACTCCGCCACGGGGCGACCGTCGGCGGCGAGCACCACGCGCGCCGTCTTGGTGGCGACAAGCGTCTGGAACCCGACGATGTTGAGCAGCGCCGTCTCGAGCAGCTGGCACTCCAGCGCGGGGCCGGTGACGCGCACCATGGGCTCGCGCGGAAAGACGAGCTCGCCCTCGGGCACGGCGTCGATGTTTACATGCGCACGAAAATCGCGCAGGTAGTCGAGGAATCCAGGCTTGAACATCGCGCCGCCGGCAGGGGCCTGGAGCGAGGCGAGGTAGTCGATGTCCTCTGGCGTAAAGCGCAGATTCTCGACCAGCTCGGGCAGTTCGGCGGTGCCGCACATGACGGCATAGGCGCTGCCAAAGGGATGGTCGCGGTAAAACGCGGTAAAACAACCCTGCTCATTGGCCTTGCCGCTCTCCCACAGGCCCTGGGCCATAGTGAGCTCGTACAGATCGGTGAGCATTGCAATGTCGGTGGGATGCGAGATGTCGGTCAAAGCCATGGGGCGACCTTTCGGATGTGTGGTACAGAATGTGAGGGTTAGACGAGAGCAGAGGATGCGGACATGACGCCCGATGCAAATCGGTTAGAGCAGGCCCATGCTGGTCAGGATCGTGTAGCCCATAAAGATGACAAACGCGATGAGGGCAAGGACAATGATGATTTTTTGAGCCGGCGCCATGCCAGGGATCTCGTTCTCGCCCGTAGGTTCCTTGGAGGTAACCATGCGCTGGGCAAAGGTCATCTCGTCACGGCTCGACTTGGGCTCGACGGACTTGGGACGAGCGGCCTTTTTAGGCTGAGGTTTGGGCGCGGCAGGCGCAGGCTTCGCAGCAGCGGGCTTGGGTGCGGGCGCGGGCGCCGATGCGGATGCGGCGTTCGAGGCGACCTCCTCGGCCTTCGCACGCTCGGCACGCAGGGCAGCCAGCTCCTCACGCTCGCGACGGGCCTCTTCCCGAGCCTCGCGGCGGGCCTTCTCAGCGCGGAGCTCTTCCAACTCAGCGCGCTCCTCGTCGGACAATGGTTGGGACTCAAGCTCGGCCATGGTATAGCCCTTTCTTTTAAAAAAAACCGCCGACACAATGTCAGCGGCTTATCAAATCCAAGGGTGGAGACGAAGGGAGTCGAACCCTCGGCCTCTGCCATGCGACGGCAGCGCTCTCCCAACTGAGCTACGTCCCCAGGACAAGTTGATATTTTACCTACGGCTCGCCAACTGTCAACGCCCAATAACCAGTCTTTTTGGAGCGCGGCTATTTTGACAACTTTTCGAACAGGCGATCCTCTCGATGATTTTTTAATCCCCGTCCCAGAAAAATCATCGGCGAACGCGCTACTTTGCGCTGGTGAGGACGCCGGTGGTGTCGAAGGCCGGGGTAAAGCTCTCGTCTACCGCGCCGCCCTCTTGCCAGAACATCGTTGTAAAGCCCAGGTCGTCGGCATGGTCGAGCACCTGCTCGTACTCATCGCGCGTCACGGCTCGTGCCAGGTCGCCGCCCCGCTCGCGCATGAGCGCATTGGGCGTGTACTGGTTCATGACCGAGATCGGCACATCGCCCACCGTCTGCCACACCAGGTCCAACACGCGACACGAATCGTCCGCATGCCCCGGCAGCACCAGGTGACGCACGATCATGCCGCGCTTCATGAGCCCGTCATCGTCCACCAGCTCTCCCCCGCGGCGCTCAATCTCGCGCGCCATTTGCGCCAGGCCCGACACGGCCACACGCGGGTAGTCCTTAATGTGGGAGAGCGACTGTGCAAGCCCCGCATCGGCATATTTAAAGTCGGTAAGCCACACGTCGACCAGATCGCCGAGCGCCGCCACGGCACTCGCGCGCTCATAACCGCTCGTGTTGTAGACGATCGGGATGACCAGTCCGCGTGCCCGTGCCGCGGAAATCGAAGCCGGCAGCAGGTGCGCGTAGTGTGTCGCCGTCACCAGGTTAATGTTGTTCGCACCCTGGTCCTGCAGCTCCAACATAATCTCGACCAGGCGCTCGGGCGAAATCTCAAGCCCAAAATTGCCCGTAGAGATCTCGTGGTTCTGGCAATAGACGCATTTGAGCGAGCAACCGCTAAAGAAAATCGTGCCCGAACCGGCCTCACCCGAGATAGGCGGCTCCTCCCACATATGAAGCGCCGCGCGGGCCACCTTGAGCGTGTCGTTGGCACCACACACGCCGCGCGCACCCTCATCGCGCGCCGCACCGCAACGGCGCGGACACAAATGGCAGGCGGGCGAAAAAAGTTCGGTCAACGACGTCGGCATAAAAACATGCTCCAAAACAACGATTCAGCAGCTCAAACGCAAAAGGGCCAACCGCGCAGACGGCTCAAGCCCAAGGCGCCGTAATCGTCCGACACGATTTTTGTAATGTCAAGACTGGAATCCACAAAGTGCCGCTTTATGATGTAGGTATTCCGCCCCCCGCGGAGCAACTGGGTGAACCGTCGCGTTTATTTAGGGAGCCCACACAGTCGTACCTAGTACAGGTATCCTTCGTTGTTAAGGACGCTGGAACAGTCGATGAGGGCACCCACCTGTTTTAGGTGGGTTCATTTTCGTAACGTGGGGGGTGGTTTTCTTTTGCCTAAAATCGACATTGCAAATCCTGCCAAGATCTCCAAAAGGCACCAGGCAGAACCTCACCATCACTCGAATATCTGGTAAGCACGTGATTATCGCCCCGTGCAATTCCTCACACCCTCCTTGGTCGAGTATCATGAATCAGCTATACCCTTTGCGGCGTGGCACCCTTTGACCTTTCCTTCGACGCTTGGCGGTTTATCGATTCATGGTTTCCTCCACGAGCTTCATACCGTACCTTTGCGTGGCGGTCGCGGCTTTTATCACGACCTTTCTTACGGTGCCCCTGGTCAAGCGCCTGGCAATCAAGCTCGACGCCGTCGACTATCCTTCCAAGCGCCGTATCAACACTAAGCCCATCCCGCGCATGGGCGGCACGGCGGTCTTTTTGGGCCTCGTCGTCGCCTGCACCGTACAGATCCTAGGCACCTGGTACTTGGGCTGGCCGCCCGTTTTGGTGCCCCACCCCCGTCTGCACATCAGCTACCCCATACTTGCGCTTTCTTTTACCGTCATCTTTGCGACCGGCGCCATCGACGACGTCCTCCAGCTCAAGCCCAAGCAAAAGCTGGCCGGCCAGGTCCTCGCCGCGCTCATCGCCTGCGTGGGCGGCCTAAAAATCGGCGTCATCGTCAACCCGTTTGCCCCCGGCGAGATCATGCTCGGCTGGCTCGCTTACCCCATCACCGTGGTCTACCTGGTGGCGTTCACCAACATTATCAACCTCATCGACGGCCTTGACGGCCTGGCGACGGGTATCTGTGGCATCGCATCGTTCACGATGTTCTCGATGGCCGTTCTCTCGGGCCGCATCGATGCCGCCGCGCTCTCCATCGCGTTGTTTGGCGCCTGCTTGGCCTTTTTGCGGTACAACTTCAACCCCGCGAGTATCTTCTTGGGCGACTCGGGTTCGCTGCTGCTGGGCTTTGCGCTCGGCTCCATATCGCTGCTCAACGTGAGCCGCACCGCCGCGCTCACATCGCTCATCATCCCGCTCATCGTGGCCGGCGTGCCCATCATCGACACGTTTAGCGCCATCGTACGCCGCAAGCGCGCCCACATTAGCATTGGGCAGGCCGACAAGGGCCACATTCACCACCGCCTGATTCAAGAGGGTTACAACCAAAAGCAGGCCGTGCTGCTCATCTACGCCTGGTGCATCATGCTTTCGGCCGGCGCCGCCGCCATCAATCAGGTCGAGGTTCCCATGCGCGTGCTCATCTTTACCGTGCTCGCCATTGGCTCGGCGGCCTTCGCCAAGCACCTGCACCTGTTTGAGCCCGTGCTGCGCCACCATTACAACAAGCGCACGCACGAAGACGAGCTGGTAACCCCCGACGACCCCGCCTTTAAGCAGGAGGAGCAGGCAGCCGAGGAACGTAAGGAAGAGCGCCACCACAAGCTCTAGGGTAAGCTGCCGAGGATGTGCCTAGGCACCGTTGGCCAAGCGCAGCCGCGCCGCACCCATCGCCCAAGCCGCCTCTCTCCCGCCCCTCTCCTGCTAACGCCCCGCCCCTCCAATAAACGCGTTATCATCTTGACCCATGAACATACGTTAGGAGCAATCATGCCAAACGAGAACAGCTACGAAGTCGCGCTGCAAAAGAGCAACGCCATTCGCGAGGGCCTGGCCAAGACGCCCGAGAAGTTCACCATGCTTACCGGTGACCGCCCCACCGGCCGTCTGCACCTGGGCCACTACTTTGGCACCCTCAAGGGCCGCGTTGAGTTGCAGAACATGGGTGCCAAGACCAACGTGCTCATCGCCGACTACCAGGTCATCACCGATCGCGACACGACCGAGCACATCCAGGACAACGTGTACAACATGGTCATGGACTACCTTGCCTGCGGTATCGACCCCGACAAGACCATGATCTACGCGCACTCCGCCGTGCCCGCCGCCAACCAGCTCATGCTGCCGTTCCTGTCGCTGGTGTCCGAGGCCGAGCTGGCGCGCAACCCCACGGTTAAGGCCGAGATGGAGGCCTCGGGCCATGAGCTTACCGGCCTTCTGCTCACCTACCCGGTGCACCAGGCCTGCGACATCCTGTTCTGCAAGGGCAACGTGGTGCCGGTCGGTCGCGACCAGCTGCCGCACATCGAGCTCACCCGCACCATCGCCCGCCGCTTTAACAACCGCTACGGCAAGGTGTTCCCCGAGGTCGAGGCGCTGCTGTCCGAGACCCCGCTGCTGCCCGGCCTGGACGGCCGCAAGATGAGCAAGAGCTACGGCAACGCCATCAATATTTCGATGACCGCCGAGGAGACGGCCAAACGCATCAAGAAGAGCCAGACCGACTCCGAGCGCATGATCACGTTCGATCCCGAGAACCGCCCCGGCGTGTCCGGCCTGCTTTCGACCGCCGCCATCTGCACCGGTCGCTCCGAGGTCGAGATTGCCGAGGAGATCGGCATGGGCGGCTCCGGCCAGCTCAAGAAGTACGTGACCGAGGCCGTCAACGAGTACTTCGCGCCGATCCGCGAGCGCCGTCAGCGCTACGAGAACGATCTGGACTATGTAAAGGACGTCCTGCACGAGGGCAACCGTCGCGCCAACGAGATCGCCGATCAGACCCTGGCAGAGGTTCAGGACGCCATGGGCATGGTGTACTAGACCGATCTGCTGGCTTGAGCTTTCGATTGCTTTAGGGCGGGCGCTACGGCGTCCGCCTTTTTTGATGCCCGACCTGTTCGGCTCCGCCCATCGCACTCCCCCGACAAACAGGAACAGGCCCGCCGGCAGTTAGTTGCCAGCGGGCCTGTTCCCGAAGTACACCGTTGAATCGCACAGAGGGGAGGAATGCGAATCAAACTCAACAGGGCAGGCTTTTTCATCGCCTATTGCCTGCTCCGTTGCTGAATACAATATAGTTCACCGTGGTTTACTTTCTAGCGTCAATATGCTCCGCCACACCTTCTCCATAAGTTAGCCCAGGTAAACCTGCAACGGAAAACCACAACAAAGGGGACAGGCACCTTTGTGGTGGTTTTGACCACGGCAGAGCTGTTAGAGTCCGGCAGGCCAACGACAGACGGCCAGGTCGACGTGCATGTCGTCCTTAAACGCCACACCCTCCCCTAGCAAAAGCTCACGTTGAGCATCGGGACCGCCAAAAGCAAAACCCTCGCATATGCGCCCGTCGGCAAACACCACGCGGTGACAGGGAATCTCGCCGGGGCGCGGATTGCTATGCAGGGCATACCCCACATACCGCGCACTTCGTGGTCGACCGGCAAGCAGCGCCACCTGACCATACGTGGCGACCATCCCCTCGGGGATCTGCTCGACCACCTCGTACACCCGTTCAAAAAAGCCCTCAGACGCCATCGCATGCTCCTTTCAACCGAAACAAGCATAAACCACCACAAAGGTACCTGTGAACTGCCTCCCATTTCTTGGACATCGGGAAATGGGAGGTTTTCCATGAGTAT
>CAUATU010000018.1:0-49923 GCA_958432255.1 uncultured Collinsella sp. | reverse complement strand
CGGCGGGGCCTCCTTCTGTCCTGCGGAAAGATTCTGGGGCTAACGGGCAGGGGCCCGCCGAACCAAGTTAGGCAGCCGGGCAGATCTTCTTGAAGAGCTCGATGACGTCGTCGAGCGTTGCCTCGCGCGGGTTACCCGGGAAGCAGGCGTCGGCCATGGCGTCCTTGGCCAGGACCTCGATCTCGTCAGCCTTCATGGCCTCACAGACGTGCGGGATGTTCACGTCGGCGGAAAGCTGCTTGACGGCGGCGATGGCGGCATCGGCGGCCTCGGCGGTGCTCATGCCCGTGGTGTCAACGCCCATGGCGACGGCAACCTTGGCCAGGCGCTCAGCGCAAACCGGCTTGTTGAACTCCATGGCGATCGGCAGCAGCATGGCGCAAGCGACGCCGTGCGGGGTGTCGTAGTGAGCGGACAGGGTGTGAGCCATGGCGTGGTCGATGCCCAGGCCAACGTTGGAGAAGCCCATGCCGGCGACATACTGGCCAAGGGCCATGCCCTCGCGGCCGGAGCCGGGCTGACCGGACTTGGCCTCGGCGACGGAGTCGCGCAGGTTCTCGCTGATCAGCTTAATAGCCTCAAAGTGGAACATGTCGGAGAGCTCCCAAGCGCCCTTGGTGGTATAGCCCTCGATGGCGTGGGTCAGAGCGTCCATGCCGGTGGAAGCGGTCAGGCCGGCGGGCATGGAAGCCATCATATCGGGGTCGACGACGGCGACCTCGGGGGCGTCGTTGGTGTCGACGCACACGAACTTGCGGACCTTCTCGGGGTCTGTGATGACGTAGTTGATGGTCACCTCGGCAGCGGTACCGGCGGTCGTCGGCACGGCGATGGTGAACACGGCATGGTTCTTGGTGGGAGCAACGCCCTCGAGGCTGCGGACATCGGCGAACTCGGGGTTGTTGATGATGATGCCGATGGCCTTGGCGGTGTCCATGGAGGAGCCACCACCGATGGTCACGATAGCGTCAGCCTCGGCGGCCTTGAAGGCCTCGACGCCGTCCTTGACGTTCTGGATAGTGGGGTTGGGCTTAATCTCGGAGTAGAGGCTCCAAGCGATGCCGGCGGCGTCGAGCTCGTCGGTCACCTTAGCGGTAACGCCAAACTTAACCAAATCGGGGTCGGAGCAGACGAAGATCTTCTTGTAGCCGCGACGCTGGAGCTCGCCGGGGATCTCCTTGATGGCGCCGGAACCATGATAAGAGATGGTATTGAGAACGAAACGATTAGCCATTGATAGCCTCCCATCGTGTGTGGGGCATCCATTACGCCCCACGCTATGAGTCCCATCCTAACGCTTTTGAAACAAAAAACGCGTGAGAACATCAAAAGTGTTAAAGCGTTTCAACAGATGATGAAAAATATTGCGGCAAAGGGACAGCCCCTTTGCCGCATTCGGTTACTTTCGGCAGCCCTCTTTCCAAGCCTCGGCCGCAACCTTCCAGCGTAAGCGCAAATCGCGCTCGCGGTCGATGAACATGATGGCAAACGCGACAAACAGCAGCAAGCTCGCCACGACGATGGCGTGCAGGCCCATGCGCTCAATACACCAGTTGCCCAACACGGCGCCAAACACAAAGGTAAAGATCACGCCAAAGTACAGCAGGCCGTTTTCCAAAAAGCCGCGCCTGTGGGTGATGATGTAATCGTCCACGTTTTGCAGCGCGTTGCGCAAGTTGCCGATGCACATGGTCGTAGCGATGCCGTGACCGTGGATCTTGCGGAAGCTCTCAACTTGCATACCGCAGGCAAACGAGGTGAGGCAGTTGGCGAGCAGGTTGAAATTGCCGCCGGGGATAAAGCTCACGCCCAGCAAGATAACGGCTTCAAAGAACACCGTCACTTGGCGCCAGTGAATCACGCTGCCAAACCGCTCGTGTACCAGATCGGCAAGCATAATGCCCACGGCAAACGACACCACGGGGAAGAAATAGCGTCCCGCAAGTGCCCAGTTGCCCTCCGAGATGCTCACGCCCACGAGCAGGATGTTGCCTGTCTGCGCGTTGGCGAAAACATGATCGCGCCCAATGTACGAATAGACGTCCATAAAGCCACCGGCGAGCGCCAAGATAATGCCCAGCTCGATGGACTCCGATATCTGTTTGGCACGCTGCATCGTCGTGCATCCTCCTTGTTGACGACTCTCTCGTGCGTTGGCGGAAACATAGCCGCCGTTCATACTGTAACCCATTGACAACATGGCGTGCGCGCAAGACGGGTTCTCCAACGCGCAGATACACAGTCTGGAAACAAACAGCGGGCGCGGCGCCGACACCCGACGCCTCGTGTACTCCACCAGTCTTTTTAGCGCCGTCCCAAAAAGACTGGTTACAATTACGTGCAGCATACAGACACCGGGAGGGATCGTGGCAAAAAAGCCTCAGCACGCTCAGAACAACCAGCGCAGTCAACAGGGCAAACAGGGCCAGCAGCAAAAGCGTGGCGGTAAGGCGCAGGCCACGGTCGCCCGCACCAAGCATTCCCAAGCGACGCCCGCCCGCCCCTGGCGACCGGGCCGCGATAAGTTCCTCCCCGTCAGCCGCGCCGACATGGATGCGCGCGGCTGGGACCAGTGCGACTTTGTCTACATCTGCGGCGACGCCTACGTGGACCATCCCAGCTTTGGTATGGCCATCGTCAGCCGCGTACTCGACGCACACGGCTACAAGGTGGGCATCATCTGCCAGCCCGATTGGACCGACCCCGCCAGCATCACCGTGCTCGGCGAGCCGCGCCTGGGCTTTCTCGTCAGTGCCGGCAACATGGACTCCATGGTCAACCACTATTCGGTGACCAAGCACCGCCGCCACACCGACGCCTACACTCCCGGTGGCGAGGAGGGGCACCGTCCCAACCGAGCTGTCACGGTCTACGGCAACCTCATCCGCCAGACGTTCAAGGACGCCCCCATCATCATCGGCGGCATCGAGGCGAGCCTGCGCCGCCTGGCCCACTACGACTACTGGCAGGACAAGCTCAAGCGCTCGGTACTGCTCGACTCGGGCGCCGACATCCTCATCTACGGCATGGGCGAGCACGCGATCGTCGAGATCGCCGACGCGCTCGACGCGGGACTGCCCGTCGATCAGATCACCTATATCAACGGCACCGTCTACCGCACAGGCTCGCTCGACGAGGTCTACGACTACGATCTGCTGCCCAGCTGGGACGACCTTACCGCCGACAAGCTCAACTACGCGCGCAGCTTTAACGTGCAGCAACAGAATATGGACCCCATCACCGGGCATCGCCTGGTAGAGCCCTACCCCAACAGCGTCTATGTGGTGCAAAACCCGCCGTCGGCGACGCTCACTACCGATGAGATGGACGAGGTGGCCGAACTCCCCTACGCACGCGACTGGCATCCCGATTACGACGCGGCGGGCGGCGTGCCGGCCTTTGCTGAGATCAAGTTTTCCATAAGCTCCAACCGCGGCTGTTTTGGTGAGTGCTCGTTTTGCGCCCTCACCTTCCACCAGGGCCGCGTGTTGCAGATGCGCAGCCACGACTCGATCATGCGCGAGGCCGAGCTGCTCACGCGCGATCCCGAGTTTAAGGGCTATATCAACGACGTGGGCGGACCGACGGCCAACTTTAGCCGCCCCGCCTGCGACAAGCAGCTCAAGCACGGCGTGTGCAAGAACAAGCGCTGCCTGTGGCCGAGCGTGTGCAAGAACATGGTGGTCGACGAGACCGGCTACACGCAGCTGCTGCGCGACCTGCGCCAGCTGCCGGGCGTCAAGAAGGTCTTCGTCCGCAGCGGCATCCGCTTTGACTACACCATGGCCGATGCCTCGGACGAGTTTTTGCGCGAGCTGCTGGAACACCATGTCTCGGGCCAGCTGCGCGTAGCGCCCGAGCACGTGAGCGACGCGGTACTGTCCGTGATGGGCAAGCCGAGCCGAGCTGTCTACGACGCATTCTGCCGTAAATTTGAACGCTTGAATCGCGAATACGGACTCAAGCAGTACGTGGTGCCGTATCTGATCTCGAGCCACCCCGGCTCAACGATGAAGGAAGCCGTGGACCTTGCCGAAGCCGTGCGCGACATGGGTTACATGCCCGAGCAGGTGCAGGACTTCTACCCCACACCGTCCACCATGTCGACGTGCATGTACTACACCGGCGTGGACCCGCGCACCATGAAACCGATCTATGTGGCGCGCGACCCGCACGAGAAGGCCATGCAGCGCGCGCTCATCCAGTATCGCAAGCCCGAGAACTACAAGCTGGTACGCGAGGCGCTGGAAAAGGCTGGCCGTCGCGACCTGATCGGCTACACCAAGCATTGCCTGATCCGTCCCGTGCCGCCGCGCCCGGGCGAGACGTCTGCTGGCGGTGGGCATGGCACCGGCAAGAAGGGCGGTAAGGCCCACGGCGCCGCCGGCAAGGGACCCAAAGGCAGCAAGGGCCACGGCGGCATGTCGCGTGCGCAAAACACCGCAGGGCGCAATCGCGCGGCCCAGGGACGGCAGGGCGCCAACGGAGGCGGACGTCGCAACTAGTGCAGTGGTGCGCTCGCTGCGTCCATCCCACACGCGTGGCGCAGCGAGCGCATTGCCTCAACGAGGATAACGCCGGCAATAGCGACCGTGACTACCGCGTCGAGCGGCGTGTTCACAAACCATAGCAGGCCCATGAGGTACGAGCCGGCATTAAAGGCAAAGTGCAACAGGATCGTGTAGCGGAGCTTTCCGGTCGTCACGAGCACCCAGCCAAAAATGAGGCCGGCAGCGCCCGCATAGCAGCCCTGCACCCAGTTCATGTGCATAAAGCCGAAGACCGCCGCCTGCAGTACGATTGCCGCGGCGACGCCCCAGGTACTCGGGGCCGCCCAGGGCACTATGGTGCCGTCTTGCGCGTTCACGCGGCGCCGACGTTTCCAGAGCGGATGGCACTGTGGATTAAACGCACGCAGTGAGAACTCAAAGATGATGCCGCGCACCAGGAGCTCTTCGCAAAATGGCGCGCCAATCACCGTGGTCAGAACGGCCAGATAGCTCGTGTCGCCCATGCCTGTTTCCTCGACGAGCTCGCTATAGTCTGCCGCGACCTCGGGCAGCAGCGACAGCACGCCGTCGCATAGGTAGCTAATGACCACCTGCATGGATAGGCCGATCACGACAACGCAGGCGATGCGCTTCCATACCGCGCCTGCTCCCCCACCGAGCGGGCGCTCGCCTTGCCGGCGCGCCATGAAGGAGCGGGGCCACAGATAACGCCACCACAGCAGCGCCATCAAAAACGACGCCGTCTGAGCGGCAGCCTGGAACCATTGGATATCGAGATTGTCGATTGGATAGCCCGTCAGCGCCGACACGGCATCGAGAACAGAAAACAGAACCACGCTCAGGGCTATATCGGCAGCGACAACGCCAAAACAGGCAAGCGCCCACGCTATCGCATTGAGCATGCCAACCTCCTCAAAACCGTTCCCTAGTTCTACCACAACTCGGCAGAGAGCTGATCCCATGGGGACGGAGGAAAACGGATCACTTATTGATGAGAATCGGGCGCAGTGCCAAAGGCCCCGCTGGGCGAAATGTCGAACGGAAAGGTGCCGCAGCGATTGAAGGCGGCGATGAACATGCGGATGGCGTTGGACGGCGTGGTGCCTACGAGTTGGGTTGCCGCCGCGAAGGCCGCCTTTTCCTCGGGCAAGACCTTCGCGACAACCGGGGTCATGTGTTCTGCCATGGCGCTTCCTTTTTGAAACGACGGTGGTGCGGATAGATGCGGGCCACGCGGCTGGGCGACGGGCTGTGAAGGCAACCCGATTGGCCCGCATCTGGAGTTTGTTTCTACTGCGTTGGTATTACTTGGTAATCCTAAGTATTACCCCGCAGATAGAATACCATACCCAACCCTATGGGGACGGAGAAAAAACGGATCATTTTGTTGCTGAGTAAGTATTTAGAGCGTGATGATGTCCGAGATATTGAGGGCCTGAGCGTCGACGGCATCGTGTGTAGCAAGCAACAGCATGCGGCCGACGAGCAAGTCGAGCACGACCTCGGCGCATGCGTCGCGCGCAGCGGTATCTAGGCCGGTAAAGGGCTCGTCCAGAATCACTGCGCCGCCCGGACACAGCAGGGCTCGGGCAATCTCGACGCGACGGCGCTGCCCGCCCGAGAGCTCGGCCACACGAGCATGCACATCGACCCCCGGCACCAGCAGGCGCAACAGGGCCGCGGCACTCGAGGCGTCCACGCGCGCGTCGGCGCACACCAGCACGTTATCCAAAGCCGAGGCGCCCTCTACCAGGCGCACATCCTGAAACACCATGGAGCACGGCGCGCACTCCCCCGCCGCCAGCGCAAGCAGCGTCGACTTGCCCACGCCCGAGGTGCCCATCACACAGATACGCCCACCCGCAGGCACGTTGAGCACCAGACCATCCAGCGCCGGCGCCCAGGGCGCGCGATCGCCCACGGCAAGCGCAAGCTCCGCCACGTCGGCAGCGCCCGCACGCCCGCGCAAGCCGCGTCCATGCGACAGCACCGCCGCACGCCACGCCGCAGGCCCCGAAGCCCGCAGCAGCCACACCAGCACGCGCTCGCATGCCCACGAAGCCATAACAACCAGCACGGTCCACGCCAGCAGATCAGCCGTCTCAATCAAAAGCTTTGCCTGATAGATGCGCTCACCCACGGTGCCCACCGCCATGCCGATCAGCTCCGCCGCCACACCGGCCTTCCAGCTCATGCCAATCACGGCGCGGGCGCACGAAAGCACAAACGGCAGGACTTCGCGCCAGGTGTGGGCGCAAAACAGTCGCCAGCCCCGCACGCAATGCAGGCGGAACATCTGCTTCAGCGGTTTATCCGCTTGCGTCAAACCCTCGACCAGCGAAAAATACACGCCCGGCAGCGCCATCAAAAAGACCGCCACAATGCTCACGCGCGCCGACCCCAACCAAATGAGCAGCAAGACCACTATGCAGGCAACCGGCGTCGCCTTAACAAACGAAAGCGCCGGCGCCACCAGGCGGGCAAACGTCCGCGACCGCACCGAAACTCCCGCCAACACGCCGCCGCATGCCACAGCGAGCGCCAGCCCGCCCAAGATTCGCGCGCCTGAGCCCACCAGAATCGCCCACGTGCCGGCATCGCATACCAGCCGCAGCAACGCCACCGCAACAATGCCTGGCCCCGGCAAAATCAACGGCTGCGCCACCAGCGCCGCCGCGAAGACCCACACGGCAAGCCAAAAGGCGGCGACGGCACCACCTGCCGCCACCGCCTTCATACGTTCTGTCATTTGTCGAGCAAACGCACGCACGGGCTACTCCATGTAGTAGAAATCGTCAGCCGGAAGTTTACCACCCACGGCGCTCGCGTCCGCGTCGGACAGCACCTGCAGATACCCACTAAGTGCCGCCTTCATATCCTTGCCCGTCTGGCACACAAGCATGCACCCGGGAATCGCCTTCTCGGCGATCTTGGCGTTGTCCACGATGCCGGCATCGACCACGGCCTGCGCCCAATCTGCCGGCGCCGCATTGACGGCCTTAACGCTCGCCGCATGGCAGCTCAAGAACTCCGCCACAGCCTCGGGATGTTCCTCGGCAAACGCGCGGCGCACCACGGTCACGCCCGTCAGCAGGCGCGAACCCGTGTCACCCGCCAGCTCATCCCACACATCGGTCAGACTTACCGGCGCTGACAGCTTGCTTTCGCTCTTGGCGATGGCAGCGGTCTTGAACGGCTCGGGCAGCACGCCCACGGCGGACGGGTCGGCAAGCAGGGCCGAGAGCACCTCGGTGGGCTCGCTCTTAAACTCAAGCGTCACCTGGCCGGTCAGGCCCGCGCGCTCCAGCAGGAAGTTCATGACATACTCTGGCGTGGTGCCCTTGCCCGTCATGTAGACGGTGCGACCCGCCAGATCGCCAAACGAGGCCACATTCGCGTCGCCCGTCACCACGTTCAGCACACCCAGCGTGTTGATGTCGATGACCTGCACCGCGCCCTCGGTCTTGTTGTAGAGCACGCTCGCCACGTTGGCGGGCACCAGGGCGATATCGATATCGCCCTGAATGACCTTGGGCACAATCTCGTCGGCGGCAGTGTTGATCGCAAAGTCGAACTCATTATCCGTCTCGCCATCGGCAGCCTGGTCCATAAACTGCACCAAGCCAATCGAGGTCGGCCCCTTGAGCGAGGCGACGTGCACCTCGACCGGCTCTGCGGCAGCACCGGCGCCGTCCGTGGCAGCCGAGCCCGCGGCGGACCCGGCACCGGCAGCCCCGCCGCCACAGCCCGCGAGCGCAAGTGACAGGGCGCCCGCGGCGAACGCCGAGGCAAACCCCCGGCGCGACATTTCAAAATCAAACGCGCGCATCGCTAGCACGTCCCCTCGTTGGGCATCGTCCATGCGTGATGGTCGGTATGCAGCAATTCCTCGGCCAGCGGCGAGAGCGGCTCGCCCAAGAACTCGCGGTAGCACGCCTGGACATCGGGATTCTCGTGCGAGAAGCGAATGTCCGCCTTCGCATCCAGGCCCCACAGCACCTGACCGCGCTCGGCTGCCAGCTCGCAGCCGTCGTGGATGGGCTGACCGCCGCCGCCGACGCAGCCACCCGGGCACGCCATGACCTCAACGAAGTCATAGCTCACACGGCCGTCGCGAATCGCATCGAGCAGGCGGGCGGCGTTGCCCAGCCCGTGCGCCACGGCAACGCGAACCTTGGTGCCATCGATATCGGCAACGGCTTCCTTCCAGCCGTCGAGTCCGCGCGTGTCGGTAAAGAAATCGGCATCCGGGTTCTTGCCCGTCACCAGGTAATATGCCGAGCGCACGGCAGCCTCCATCACGCCGCCCGTGGCGCCAAAAATCACGCCCGCGCCCGTGCCAAAGCCCAGCGGCGTATCGAGCGGCTCCTCGACCAGCGTGTCAACGCTCACGTGGCTCGCGCGGATCATACGCACCATCTCGCGCACCGTCAGCGCAACGTCCACGTCGGGCGCGCCGCCCTCGCCCATCATGCTCGGCAGCGCACACTCGGCCTTCTTGGCCGTGCACGGCATAACGGACACCACGAACAGACGCTCGGGCTCCACGCCCAGCATCTTGGCGTAGTAGGTCTTGGCGATAGCGCCGAACATCTGCTGCGGCGACTTTGACGTGGACAGGCTGTCGACAAACTCGGGGTAACGTGCCTTCACAAAGCGCACCCAGCCCGGGCAGCAGCTCGTAAACATGGGCCAGCCGCGGCTGTCGCCCTCACCCTTAGCGGCGGCGCCCAGGCGCTCGAGCAGCTCGGAGCCCTCCTCCATAATGGTGAGGTCGGCCGAGAAATCGGTGTCGAACACGTACTCAAAGCCAACGCGGCGCAGCGCGCAAGCCAGGCGCTCAACCGTGGCCTCCTCGCGCGGAATGCCGAGTTCCTCGCCCCAGGCGCTGCGCACGGCAGGCGCGATCTGCACCAGCACGATCTTGTCGGGATTAGCGAGCGCGTCAAACACGGTCTCGGTATCGTCGCGCTCGCGCAGTGCGCCCGTCGGACAATGCGTAATGCACTGGCCGCACGCGACGCAATCGGTCTTGCCGATCGGCGCGCGCCCGCGGGTACCCACGGCGGTATGCGTGGCGCGGTTGGTCAGGTCCCAGATCCCTAGGCCCTGCACGCTCTCGCACACCTTGATGCAGCGCATGCATTTAATGCACTTGTCGTTTTCGCGGATGATAGGGAAATCGAAATCCCAGCCCTCACCCGCCAAATGCCTTTGATACGGCAGATAGAAAATGCCCAGGTCGTTGGCGATGGTCTGCAGGTTGCAGTTACCGCTGCGCACGCAGCTCGTGCACTGCGAGTCGTGCTGGGACAGCAGCAGCTGCACGTTGGTGCGACGGGCCTCGCGGGCCTTGGGGCTGTTGGTGTGGACCACCATGCCGTCGAGCACGTAGTTGTTGCAGGCGGCAACCAGCTGGTCGCAGCCCTCAACCTCGACCACGCACACGCGGCAGCCGCCGATCTCGTTTAGATCGCGCAGGTAGCACAGGGTGGGAATCTGAATGCCGACGGACTTGGCCGCATCCAGGATCGTGGTGTGCTCGGGCACCACGACTTCGCAGTTATCGATAATGAGCCTGACCATGTTGTGCGCTCCGTTTTCGCTGTTGTCGCCGGCGGTGGTTTTGTTGAGCTCTACCATTCCAGGTTCCTCCCTCCGCGGAACGCGCCAAAGCCAAAGTGGTCGCAACGCAGGCAGCGACTCGCCTCTTGGCGTGCCTCTTCCTCGGTAAGGCCCTGTTCGACCAGATTCCAATCGTGAATGCGCTCGCCGGCCTCGCGCTCGCCCAGCTCGCAGCGGCCGCACTCGTGCTTGCCCTTAAACTGAACGGTCGGCAGCTCCACGTCGAGCTTAATCTTGTGGTCGAAGCCCAGGTAGCGGTCGATATTTGCCGAAGCCACGCGGCCGGCGTTGATGGCACGGATGACAGTGGCGGGGCCGGTCTGGCAGTCGCCGCCGCTAAAGAGGCCATTAAAGTTGGGCACGGCGCCGTCCGAATCGGTGACGATGCGGCCCCACTTGCAGGCGATGCCCATGTCCTCAAACGGCTTGGAGTCAATGTCCTGACCAATGGCCACGAACACGCGCTCACAGGGAATGACCTGCTCGGGCGTGACGGCGGCACGCGGGGCCGGGCGCCCGCGGCGGGGCTCGCCGATAATCTGCGGCTGCACGCGCAGGCCGCTCACGCGACCGTCCTCGCCCGTCTCGATGGCGAGCGGGGCCGTAAGCTCCAGAACCTCGCAGCCCTCGGCCTGGGCGCCGGCGATTTCGGCGTCCTGGGCCGTCATATCGCAGATGCGACGGCGGTAGACGATGCTTACCTTTTCGGCACCGCAGCGCACGGCGGAGCGTGCCACGTCCATGGCAACGTTGCCGCCGCCGATGACGCACACGCGCTGGCCGCTCAGGTCGGGCAGCTCGTCATCGCCGATGGCGCGCAGCATCTTGACGGCCGATTCCACGCCGGGCGCCTCTTCACCCGGAAGGCCGAGCTTCTTGTCACTGTGGGCACCGATGGCCAGGTAGACGGCATCGAACTCGTCGCGCAGACGGGCGAGCTCCTCGCCGCTCACGGAGTGGTCGAGCTCCACGTCGATGCCGGCGCTCAAGATCCAGTCGATCTCGGCCTGCAGGCGCTCGCGCGGCAGACGATAGCTGGGGATGCCGTAGCGCAGCATGCCGCCCAAGTGGTGGCGCTGCTCAAAAATGGTCACCTTGTGGCCCATCACGGCCAGGTAGTAGGCACAGGAAAGGCCGGCCGGGCCGCCGCCGATCACGGCGACGCGCTTACCGGTGTTGTCCACTACATGTGGCTTGTGGTCGTTGAGGTCGCTATGCTCAACGGCAAAACGCTTGAGGGCGAGGATGTTCATGGGGTCGTCGACCATGCCACGGCGGCAATGCATCTCGCAGGGATGCTCGCACACCAGACCACAGACGAGCGGTAGCGGGTTGTTCTTGCGGATGACCTTGACGGCGTCGGCATAACGGCCTGCCTCGACGAGCGAGATGTAACCAGGAATGTCGACGTGCGCCGGGCAGCCCGAGACACACGGGACGCGAGCCTCGCGGTCAAAGCCGCAGGAGTGCTCGCGGATGTGGTGCTCAAAATCGTCGCGGAAGCCGCGAATGGCCGTGAGTGCCATGGCGCCAGCTTCGTAGCCGATGGCGCAGTCGCTCGAAAGGTAGATGGTGCGGGCCGTGCGCTCAATCAAGTTGAGCGTGGACTCGTCGGCGCGGCCCTCGAGCACATCGGCGAGCAGGTCGCTCAGCGCGCTCAGGCCCACGCGGCAGGGCGTGCACTTGCCGCAGCTCTGGGTGGAGCACAGGTTGACGAGCGCCGCCGTAAACTCGACGGGGCACGGGGCGAGTGAACTCACCGCCAGACGACGTCCGAGTGCATCGTGCAGGTCGTCCATGACGGCCTGAGCGTGGCTGCGTTCCATTACGTGCAGTCGAGCCATAAGATCCCCTCTCACATGGCAGCCCGGAGGCGAGGCCGGGCGAAATTGCTACACGCACAACACTGACCTAAAAAGTTGTTAGGTCTCCACGCAGTTCGGCAGGCGGTATGAAATGTCACCATCAGCGGTGAAAATGAACATTATCGCAGATAAATGCCATATTTGATAAAACGCGTTACCAAACGACAATGCCCCGCCCACGCAATCACGTGGGCGGGGCATTGCTTCAGGCATGCGGCCAGCGACCCTGTTGCTTTTACTTAAGCTCGGGCCAGTAACCCTTGTTGGCCTCGATCATGTCGTCGAGAACCTCCTTGGCGACCTTCATCGACGGCACGGTCTTGTTGAGCGTAAAGGCCTTAAGCGCCTTCTCGTACGAACCCTCGATCGTAGCCTCGACAATGAGCTTCTCGGAGTTCAGCTGCTGCATCATGAGGCCCTGCTGGAACAGCGGAATGTTGTCGCGGCTGATGACCTCGGGGCCGTTCTTGCCAATGTAGGCAGGCAGCTCGACCATAGCGTCGTAGGGCATGTTGGGGATGGCGCCCTTGTTCTCGCAAATGACCAGGAAGCGCTGCTTGGTGTCGTTCTTCAGAGCGATAGCCAGATCGGCAATCCAGTCGCCGTGGCTGCCCGCATAGAACGTGCTCTCGTCGATCTCGCCCGTCTTCTCGTAATGGTCGATACCATCAAAGAGGTTCTTCTCACGCGTCTCCTCAACCTCGTTAGCACGGGTGCGCTCGGGGTTGGAGTGCTCGACGAACTCCTTCTGCTGCAGGTAGTAGTTCAGATACGTGTTGGGCAGGTACTCCGGGAAGCACTCCATGATCTCGTACTCGCCCTTCCAGACGTAGTACCAGCTGCCCTTGGTGTGGCGGTTCTGCTCGGGGTGCTCGTCGACGGCCTCCTCGGGCTTCTTTGCCATGAGCGAGCCCATGCCCTTGAGGTAAGAGTCGGGCAGCAGAATCTCATGCTCCTTGATGTACTCGCGCAGCTGCGGGAGCACCTCCTCGCCCTTGTGGCGGATCGAGGTGAACCAACCAAAGTGGTTGAGGCCAAAGTAATCGTACTCGACATCCTTCTTGTCGATATCGAGCGCGGCGCAAACCACGTCGATGATCGCGATCGGCATGTCGCAGATGTTGATGATACGAGCGTTGGGACGCAGCACGCGGCAGCCCTCGGAGACGATGGCGGCAGGGTTGGAGTAGTTGAGAATCCAGTAGTCCTTCTTGGCGTACTTCTCAACGTCATCGATCAGCTCGACCATGGGGAAGATGGTGCGCATGCCGTAGGCAAGGCCGCCGCAACCGCAAGTCTCCTGACCCACGCAGCCGTGACGCAGCGGAATCTTCTCGTCCTGCTCGCGCATGGCGTAGCCGCCCACGCGCATCTGGGCAAACACGAAGCTCGCGTCGGTAAAAGCCGTCTTTTTGTCGGTGGTCACCGTGAGCTTGATGTCCAGGCCGAGGTCCTCGTGCAAAATCCAGTCCACGAGCACGCCGATCTTGCGCTGGCGCTCCTCGTTGATGTCGTACAGACGAATCTCGTCAACGTCGAGCTCGTCCTTGCGCAGGGCGATGGACTTGACGATGCCGGGGGTAAAGGTGGATCCGCCACCACACAGAGTAATGATCATTGTTTACTGCTCCTTCTCAATTGCGTTTTCGACCTTGTCGCGCATCTCGGCGACCTTCATGCCAAAGATGATCTGGATATTATTGCCGTTGCGGTTGATGCCGCTGTTGGGCACGTGGTTGATGAGGTCCTCATTGATGAGGTCCGGGTTCTTAACGTTCACGCGGAGACGCGTAAAGCAGTTCTCGAGCTCCTCGATGTTGTCCTTGCCACCAAGACCTGCGACCAGGTCGGCAATACCTGCATCGACGCCCTCTGCGGGAGCCGCGGCAACAGCGCCCTGCTTCACCGCGACAGACGCGGCGGCCTCGCCCTCGGCAACGGACTCGGCAAGCTCGGACTCTTCCTCGCGACCAGGCGTGTGGAGGTTGAGCTTCTTGATAAGGAAGGTGAAGAGGAAGAAGTACAGAGCGGCGTTGACGACTCCAAGCACCAGCATAACCGGCCAGTTGGTCTTATCGACACCGAGGACCAGGTTGGAAACCACGATGTTGATGATGCCGCCTGCAGTCGAAGCGGGCACGGAGAGGACCTTGAGCAGGACCAGGAAGATGCCGGAAAGAACCGAGTGAACGACAAAGAGCACGGGAGCGGCAAAGACAAAGAGGAAGTCCATGGGCTCGGTCACGCAGGAGAGCGCGGCGGTGATGATCAGCGGGATAATAACGGCCTTGGTCTTATCCTTGTTCCCCTTGTAAGCGGTGACGATAAAGGCGAGACCGATACCGATGTAGGGCCACAGGTTGTTGAAGGTGTAGCTGTTGAAATACGTACTATCGGAGAAGGGCTGACCCGTCATTGCCATCTCGGCAACACGGATGGGATAGGCGCCGGCAATAACCTGATCACCCAGCGTCAGGGTGCCACCCACATCGGAGAACTGGAACGGGGTGTAGATGAGGTGGTGCAGACCGGTGGGAACGAGCAGCTTGTTGAGCATGCCGTAGATAAACAGACCGATGTTGCCCGACTCCTTAATGATGCCGGCAACGGAGGAGATGGCACCCTGAACCGGAGGCCAAACGATGCAGAAGCCAGCGCCCATGATCCAGGAAATGATGATCATAATCAGGAACGGGAAGCGGACGCCCGAGAACATCGAAAGGGCAATGGGGAACTGCTTGTTCGAGTACTTGTTGAACACGGCACCGGTGATGCAACCAAGGATGATGCCGCCGAACACGCCGGTATCGAGCACCTGAATGCCCATAACGGTGGCCTGGCCGGTTCCGGTAAGACCGAGCATGCCGCTCGCATCGGCAAGAGAGCCGGTGGCGTTGAGCACGATGTTGTTAGCCTGCAGGAACAGGAAGAACGACATCAGGGCAATCAGCGAAGCATGGCCCTTGTTCTTCTTTGCCATGGCGCCGGCGATGCCCACGCAGAACAGAATCGAGAGGTTGTTGATGATAAACATCAGCGACTGATAGACAACGGCGCCCACAAGCTGGAACGGACCGGAGCCCAGTACGGGGACCAAAGCGCAGATGGTCTTGTTGGTCAGAATGATGCCCACGATGAGCAGGATGCCGGCAACCGAGAGATACATCATCGGCTGAACGATCGACTTCGCGAACACCTCCAACGGCGCTTTGAAATTGAACTTCTTTTTTGCGGTCATAGCGGTACTCCCCTTCCTTTTCCGCAAATTAAGACAGATGTGCCCTGGACAAGACCGTGAGCCTTGCCTTATATCAATCGATGTGTGGGCACGTTATGCCTAGAGACCAGGTTCTCCAAGCAGGTTAACAATGTGATATGCGAGATAACTCTTCTCAGCATCGGTAACGACAACGTTATAGGTAGACGACAAGTGGGCGGCTATGGCGTCCGCGCACGAGAATGCGCACGGATACGCCGTTTCATCGATTCGGAACAGCGCGTCTCCGTTGATTTGCCCTGCCGTAGGATCGAGCGCTCGCTGTGCGAAAAACTGCAGGTGACGAACGAAACGTTCGTAAGGCAGCGAGGTGTCATCGAGGGTCGTAGCATAGCGCTTGGAAACAATCGCGAGCACGTCGCGAACAAGCTGGACCGAAACAATCAAACGATCGGAGCGTTGCGGCATGGTGGCGTTGACGATATGCAGCGTAATGAAACCCTGCTCTTCTTCGCTCATCTGGATGCCCATATACTCCTTGATAATCTGCAGCGCACGGCCCGCAAGCGCGTACTCCTTGCGATAGAACTGCTGGATCTCGAGTAGCAACGGATTCTCACAGGGGACGCCCTTGCGCTCGCGCTCCAAAGCAAGGCTGATATGGTCTGCGAGAGCAATGAGAATCTTATCGTTGATGTCGGCATTGAGCTCTCGACGAAGCATCTGAACGATTTCCTCGGAAATCACGAGGTTGACGGTGGGGATGGACTCCAAAAGATGTGCCAAGCGGTCAATCGTACGCGAGTCCTGAGAAGTTCCCTCCTGCAACGCGTAGGTCTTTTCGATCGACGCCTCGTCGATGGCATCGCCGGCATGACGGCCAAAGCAGAGGCCTCGACCGATGACGATGAGCTCGGAGCCATCGTCCGAAGTGACCATTGCGACGTTGTTGTTAAAAACTCGCTTGATAACCACGGTACCCACCACAAGAATTTACTCGGAAAGCCAGACGACAGGCTCTTTAACAGCAACAGGGCCGGAAGCATGCTCACGAAGAGTCGAGTTCTCCGAACGCTCGCACACGATAACGAAGACCGTGGGATCAAAGCCGGCAGCGCGAACCACGTCGAAATCGACCTCGACGAGGGGCTGGCCCGCGTCAACGTGATCACCCTGGGCAACAAGCGCATGGAAGCCCTTGCCCTCAAGTTTAACAGTGTCGATTCCGATATGCAGCATCACCTGAGCAGAGCTGTTATCGGACATGATGCCCAGCGCGTGCTCAGTCGGAAACAGAGCGGCGACGGTACCGGAAACAGGAGCGCACACCGTTCCCTCTTGGGGAACCACGGCAACGCCATCGCCCACTGCACGGCTGCTAAAAGCGGGGTCATTGGTTTTTTCTAGATTAACAAGCTCGCCGGAAACGGGAGCGAGGATTTCGAACTCGGAAGCCGCAGTCGTCTGCTTATCCGAACCACCCATTAGGCGAGAAAAGAAACCCATGGTGACATGTCCCTTCATAAATATAGCCCAACCAAAATCAATCGAATGCACCCATTGAGACACACCCGTTCTAAGACTTTGGTTAGGCCCACGTCCGAGGGGACTCGGTAACCTTCCGCATTTCTTTTACGTGGGTTATTATAGACAAGCCCAAAGCCGGAACAATCATTATGACCGGCGAACGGTATTTTTTCTCCGATAAACGGTATTTAAGCGGCACTTAGGGACGTTCCTTTTCTGCCGGCACTCGGGAGCACTCCTCACTCTGGTGCATTGGGGACAGGTTTGTTTGCACCAGGTTGGTGCAGATTAACCTGCCCCCATTGCGCCAATTTCGTATGCGCTAGATGAAGAGCTCGCATTCCTTCCGCACGACGCAAACCTTGCTCAGCATCTGGGAAACAGCGGATAGTTTGCTGGAATCAAGCTTGCGAGCACCTCGCGGACATACGGCGATGCAGCGCATGCAGGAGATGCACGCCTCGCCAGCTGCTCGTTTGGGGTCACCCTTGTCGATAGCACAAACGGGGCACGCCGCGGCGCATGCACCGCAGGAGACACAATCCCCTGTTGCCTCGGGTGCCATGCGGTGACCTCTGGCTTGTTTATAAGGACGATTGCCGGGGATAGAGGGCTCGGACGCATCCTCAGCCAACAGCTTTTGCTGAATTTGCTGCGCAAACTCTGCGAGCTGCGCCGCATCCTGCGCATCCGGACGACCGGCAGCAAACTGTCGTGCAATGGAATGTTCTGCAATGGCTGCAACTGCCGCGATCACCCGGAATCCCGCATGCTTCGCAACGTCCTCCAGCTCTACGAGCGTGTCCTCAAACGCGCGGTTTCCGTATACGCAAACCAAAACAGCCCGAGCCCCGTTGCCGCGCACCATGCCCAACCGGTCAGCCACCACAGCCGGGATTCTACCGGCATACGCCGGCACAGAGATTACGGCCACGTCGTCCTCGGTCATCGAGACAGCGCTGAAATCTAGCCCGCTAACGGTCAGATCGACGGTAACGGTATTCTTGTCCAGTGCCCCGGCCACAAGGCCAGACACCTTCTGCGTTCCACCCGTCGGACTAAACACAATTTCGAATACGCTCATCGAGACACCCTCCCCCTACGTCTGGCAACGCGTCAAGCCGTTTTCACATCCAGCCAGAGTATACGGCACGTGGGATCCCCATTTTGGTGCATCAAGCACCCCAATGCACCAACCCTACGCTGTCTGCCTCTTCGTTTTGTATAAATTACGGTACAGATTGTATATATTTACGGGATACCGCCGTGTTCTCCCGAGGTACCCCATCCTGGCCCGTGCAAAAAACGGAGTATTCTGCAACGTGACCGCGCCAGCAATACCCCGAGCGGGCAAACCTTTAGGGCGCTGCGTCATTTTGGGTTCCGACATGGCGAGAATGACGCGCCCCTGCTCCGGAAAACGACGAAATCTGACTCAGAACGCTCGCTAGGGATATCCGAAAGCCACCGTTGGCGACGTCAAATCATATGCAGACAACTCGAACTGCAGAATACTCCAAAAAATGCACGGCGCACCCCATGGGACCCATTGCCGCATGGTAGGAAACAGGCCCACGGCATCCTCTAGATGCATTCCCGAGGAAATCACATTTGAACTAGCGATCGGATACGGCAAACAAAAAGGGCCCCGAGCGTAGTTGCTCGGGGCCCTTGGTTCACCTCGCTCTAGCGGGCGATGCGTATGTTACTTGCGCTTGCCGCCGCCGTCACCGGGGCGACGGGAGCTGCCGCCGCGCTTGCCGCCACGACTATTGCCATAGCTACCACGATTATCGCGACCGCCGGCACGGCCGCCGCGGGAGCCGGCCTGGTTGCCGCCACGCCCGCCACGATAGCCGCCACGACGCTCCTCGCGGGTATCGTCGTAGTTGCGCCAGTCATCGCGACGATCGCGGCTGGCACGCGGATCGCGGCGATCGCGCGACTCGTTAGAGCGGCCAGCACCGCTGCGGCTGCCATTGCCACGAGTGCCCTCGCGATGCTCGCCGCCACGGCCACCGCGCTCATCAAAGCGCTTGCCGCCACGGGACTCGCCGCCGCGAGTACCACGCTCGCCACGCGAACCGCGGCCCTCGCCGCCACGGCGCTCATCACGGCCGCCGCGCTCGCCATCGCGACCGGAACGACGACGATCGCCCGAACCACGCTTGCCGCCACGCGAGCCACGGCCCTCGTCCTCGCGCTCAACACGGCGACGACCGCCGCGGTCCTCGTCCTCGCGGCGACGGCGATGCGCCTCGCCCTGGAACTGCTTGGCACGGCGCTCGGCACGGTTGCCGCGCGGGGCCTGCTCAACGACACCAGCACCGCCGCGCTCCTCGGCAGCCACCTCGCGGGCCACGCTCTCCACAGCCTCGTCCACGCGAGCCTGAACGCCCTCGCGCACGCGGGTCTTGCCGCCGCGCTTGGGACGGCTCGGACGCTCACCGTCGCCGCGACGCTCGTCTCGACCGCGGTTGGAACGACCGGCCACATCACCGTAATCGTCGCCGTTGCGTTTGCCGTCGCGACGCGCCTGCTCAAGCTTCTTCTTGCTCTTGGACTTGCCGCGCTTGGTCTTCTTCTTCACCTTAAAGGCCGCAGGATCGCGCTCGGGGTCAACCGCGGGCGGATTGGGGCCCACATGCAGGTCGCCGGCCTCGTAGATGTCGGCGGTCTTGTCCATGAGCTTCTCGATCTCGTAGAACTCATCGACATCCTGCTCGGTCACAAACGTGATGGCCCAGCCCAGCTCGCCGGCGCGGCCCGTACGGCCAATACGGTGGATGTAGTCGGTCGGCTCGGTCGGCACGTCAAAGTTCACGACGTAGCGCACGTCGCTGATGTCGATGCCGCGGGCGAGCACGTCGGTTGCCACCAACACGTCAACGGTACCGTCGCGGAAGGCCGAAAGGGCACGCTCGCGCTGAGCCTGGCTGCGGTTGCCGTGAATCGCGGCGGCCTTGATGCCCTTGCGCTCCAGACGACGGCAGCAGCTGTCGGCGCGGTGCTTGGTGCGCATAAAGACGATGGTGCGCTCCGGGCCCTCCTTCTTGAGGAACTCGGGCAGCAGGTTGTTTTTGGCCTCGATGGACACCGGGAACACAAACTGGTCGACGGTGTCGGCGGTCGACGTGGCAGGTGTGATCTCCACGCGAGCCGGGTCGCTCACCAGGTCGGTGATCTCGCCCACGGCCTCCTCGTCGAGGGTCGCCGAGAACAGCAGCGTCTGACGCTCGGCCGGCGTCTCGCGCACAATGCGGCGGACGGCGGGCAAAAAGCCCATGTCGAGCATGCGGTCGGCCTCGTCGAGCACCAGGACCTTAACCTCGTCCAGGTGGCAGGCGCCCTGCTCGATCAGGTCGACCAGACGACCCGGCGTGGCAACTAGGATATCGCAACCGTACTTGAGTGCCGCGGTCTGCGGCTTGTAGCTCACGCCGCCCACGACGGTCACGGCAACGTGGCCCGTGACGTCGGCGATTTTGCTTGCGACCTCGTCGATCTGCTGGGCAAGCTCGCGCGTGGGGGTGATGACGAGCATCACGGGGCCACGGCCGTTGCCCTCGGGCTTTTTAGCACCGCGACGGCGGTTGCGGCCGCCACGCTCGCGCACGGGTTTGGGAGGAGCGATGTGCTCCAGATTGTTCATAGTCGGCAGCAAAAAGGCGGCCGTCTTGCCGGTGCCGGTCTGAGCGGCGGCAAGCAGGTCACGGCCCTCGAGCACTACGGGGATCGAGCCGGCCTGCACGGGCGTGGGCGCCGTGTAGCCCAGGTTCTCGATAGCACGAAGCATTTCGTCGGAGAGGCCCAGCTCGTCAAAGGCGGGCAGGCTCTCGGTAGCGGACTCGACGGCCTGGGCGGCATTGGCCTCATCGGCGGCATCGAAGGCAGCCTGGGTCATGGCCTCGCAGGTCTCGTCCAGAATCTCGGCGTCGGTGACGTCAGATACAGAATTACGCATATGTTGTTGTTCCTTATCTGCACGCGCAATGGGCACGGCATGCGGCCGCGCGGGCGTGCTTGGTAGTGCGCTAATACATACAAAAACAGGTGCGCACAGAGAGGACGTTGCTCAGCACGCTGGCGATCGCTTTGGCAGCCCTATCACGCGCCGTCCAGACGCAGCAGCTCTAAGCGATGGAGCAGATTCGCCGCCGGTTAGTATACCCGTGCTTCGCATGCCCCCACGTAAACCACAGATGACGAGGCGGACGAGGTGGGCCCGGCTGATTGTCTCAATCTGTAACATCTACAGGGCGAATCTTCCTCTACGTGTTACAGATCGAGACAAACGGTCGACACGGCTCACAAACGTCTCAATCTGTAACAGTTAACGAGTAAAATCGGCCCTAATTGTTATAGATCAAGACAGAGGGGGATTTCCGTCCAGTCCAAACCAAATCTCTCAGTCTTCCTGCAATTTCGAACATGTGGCCTATAATGTTGCTTTAGTTACGCAATATATTGCGCAGCCATTTAATACGTCGCCCACCGGGGGCCATTAATTCCTATCGCCATATTGGCTAGGAAGCAATCAAAGGAGGTATCCGTGGCAGCAGAGACGCCTTGCTCGGTCCTCTATAACGATATTCGCTCGTTCGGCGGTCTTAAACATCTCGAGATCGCCCGAATGCTCATCAATGGAAACTCTTATCTCGGCAGTACCCTGCTCGAGAAATGCTCTTCCAACCGCTCGTATCTCACCCGTTACATCGTCCATCGCAAGCCTGACCAGTGCGCGCCCTCCATCTACAGCGACTTTACCGTCACCACGCTCAACCTTTCCTCGGCAATCTGCAGCAAGCTCGGCGGCGGCGAGTCCGCCTATCGGGCAATCGCCGAGCACTATCGCGGTCCGGCCGCCAACGAAATGATGTCGGCTCTCGCCAGCTACAAGCTGGACAGCCGCCTATATGCAAATGCCCTCAATCGCATCGACAACTTTGACGGCAATGCCGTGCGCGAGAAAAGCACGCTTTACCTTATGCTCTTTGTGGCAACGGGGGCGCTCGCCGATCCCGTTCAGGGCGTGGCCACCGTCGAGCGCTTTTGCGACAGCAAGACGGGCGAGCACTTTGGCACCACCGAAACTACCGTCGGACGTGGCTTTATGAGCAGCCTGGAGCAGCCGCGCACCGTCGCCCCCAACCTCGGTCTGCTCAGAACCCATGCCGACAACTGCGCCGGCATGCAAATCCATCCCCTCACACGCGATCCGCGCGGCACCGTGATTGGTTCTTTGCCCAAAACCTCGCCCAGCATCACCGATGTGGGCGCCGACGCATCGCGCGAGCATCTTCGCATTTGGCTTGAGGGTGAGCACTGGTACGCCCAGGGCCTTGGGTCGACCAACGGCACAGTGCTCGAATCGGGCGCGGGTGACGGCGATATTGTGATTGAGCCGCCGCGCGACCAACGCGAGCCTGGCAAGATCTATCCCCCAGTGGAAATCGAAAACAGCGACAGGCTCCATCTGGGTCTCTACACGACATTCCTTGTCATTGTGGACTAGCACGGACGGCAATCGGAAGACGGTCGCCGTCCGTCTTACGTCTTCTACCTTCTGCGTCGTAAACGACAATGCTCAGCGGTATACGTGGGCAGTGCGACTATCATGGTACTTTACCGATATCCGCACTGCTCACGTATACGTGCGGCAACCCATGCCAGACAAAGGAACGCCATGGATACTACCGATAGCGCCTATGGCGACAAACTCGTCCGTCTCGATACGTTCGATACCGCCGTGGCGGTCGACCCCAGCGCCGAGGACGACGCCAAACGCCGGTTTATGACACTTATTCTCCAGACGGCCTACCGCAACAACGGCAACATCGGGCACGTGCTGCGCGCGACCAACACGAGCGGCGAGGTCTTTGCCGTCAAGCTGCTCAAGGACAACGCCATTCTCTCTGGCCAAGCCCCCGACCGCTCCGCCGAGCAATCGGCAGCGCACCTGGCCAACACCGCTGCGCTGTTTGAGGAGTACCGTCATCTGTGTACCGTCTCGCACCTGCGCGGATTTCCGCGCGTCTATGGCTATGGATCGTGCGAGGATGACCCGCTCATCCTCATGGAGTGGGTCGAGGGCACCTCACTCAAGCAGGCGCTGCCCCTGCTTCCTCACGACGCCTCGGGCGGGCTGACCACCCAGATGGTCGCCGCCGTCGGAAACGCCGTGCTTCGTGCGCTCTTGATGACCCAAGGCCTCGTGAATCCGGTCGTCCATCGCGACCTGTCGCCTGCCAATATTATGTTCCGCACCACCAGCCGAACGCTCGAGCAGCAGATTGCCGATTGCTCCTTTGACCCCTGCCTCATCGACATGGGCTCCGCGACCATGGCTCTCGGCGACGACACGATCACCCGGCGCGCCGACATCTGGCGCTTTGCCACGCCCGCATACGCCGCGCCCGAGATGCTCACGCAGGATATCGAAGGCATCGCGGCCCTTCGCCGTTCGCCGGCAATCGACGTCTATGCGCTTTCGAGCATTCTGTACCAGCTCTACAGCGGTCGCAAACCGTTTGACTTTGAGTCGACGGACGCCGCTGCAACCGGCTCGTTCTATCTCGTAAAGACCAAGACCAAGCCGGCACCGCTCGAGCCGCGCTGCGAGGGCGATGAAGCGCTCGTCCAAATCATCATGAAGGGTCTCTCAGTCGAGCAGTGCGATCGTCCCACCGAGCAGCAGATGCTCGAGGTGCTCTCGGCATACCTCACCGATGCCGAATCCGAGGGCCGCGAAGGCACAGGAGACGAGGCCGCGATTGATATCGATTCTGGCACGCACCTTAAGGTCGACGTCGCCGGCGAGCGCGCACGAGAGATCCTGAATCAGGCCCGTCACGATGCCATGACCCGCCGCCGCTTTATTATCGGCGGCGCTATCGCAGCCGTTGCGGGGCTCAGCGTTATCGGGGCGGCAACCCATGGCTTTGGCATCCCCGACTACCTTGACGGCATCCGCGGTTCGCTTGACGACTACACCTGGGATCAGCTGCAGGAGATTTCGCTCAAGATTAAGGCCGCCGAGACCCGTAGCGAGGCACGCGAGATTGCCAAGCGCTATCACCTGCTCAATGCCGATGGGCATATCCCCTATCCGTGTACCAAGCGCGTCACGCTCACCAACGGGCTGCAGGTTGGCGCGCAGCTTGTGGGCATCCGCCACGATGAGCTTCTGGACGGGACGGGCAAGGCCGGACTGACGTTTATGTTCGATGCGGGTATTGCCGAGCGCAACGCTGCGGCTGAACCGCCGAGCGCCGGCTGGGCAGATTGCGAGCTGCGGGAATGGCTCAACGGCGACGGCCTTAAGCTGCTGCCCAACGAGTTGCGCGCACTCATTAAAGGGGTCAAGAAGGTCTCGAACAATGTGGGCGCCGCCAACAGCGCATCGTGTCTGAGCGAGTTGCCCGCAACCCTTTGGCTGCCCGCCATGGTCGAGCTGTGCGGTACGCAACCGCCCGATTCGTTTACCGAGGACTATCACTACCTAGCAGACATCTACAACGGCGAGGGCAAGGAGTATCAGCTCTTCCGCGAGCTCAAGGTGAGCCCGTATTCCACGAACGAGACGATGGTCCGCCAGTGGAAGGGCAAGGACACCTGTTGGTGGGAGCGCACGGTGAGCCCCGACACATCGGAGAGCGAAGGCACGCTCTATATGAACCGCGTGGGGCACGACGGCGACGTCTTTACGTACGCAACGCCTGCGGACAAGCCAAACAAACGAACCTGTGTGATCCCCGGATTCTGTATCTAGGGAACGGGCGTCTTGCCGTGACGGGACCCCTCCCCGGCAATTGTCTCAATCTGTAACACTAGCTCGGCAGATACAGGTCTAGATGTTACAGAACGAGACGTTAAGTTGCGACTCGATGTAATGTCTAGATCTGTAACAGTTACTCGACAAAAACGGGTCTAGTTGTTACAGATTGAGATGATTGGTTGGGACGGTCCATCGGCCAACCATCCATCCTCATCTGTAACGAAATCTCATATATTATTTCTGTACTGAACACCCCCAGGAGGTATGGGTGTATAGTATCGGATGGTTAACATTTCCGACACTACGTCACAGAAAGGAGAAGCCATGGCTCAAGATAAGTTCGACGTGGGCGGCATGACATGCGCCGCCTGCCAGGCGCATGTGGATCGCGCCGTGAGCAAACTCGACGGCGTCCAAAGCGTCGCGGTCAATCTGCTCGCCGGCTCTATGCTGGTGGACTACGACCCTGCGCAGGTCTCCCCCGACGACATCTGCACCGCTGTCGACCGCGTGGGCTACTCGGCCTCACCCATCAGCACGGGCACCGACGCTGTCCAAAGCGGAAGTGCGCAAGCCAGGTCCGGCGCCGCCCATATGGAGTCACCGACCAAAAAGTTGGAGGCCGCCGCCTCTGCCATGCGCACCCGCCTCATCATCTCGATCGTATTCCTCATCCCACTGTTCTACATAGGCATGGGGCACATGCTCGGCTGGCCGCTGCCCGGCATCTTCACGGACCACATCCACAGCATGACGCTCGCCCTCACCGAGCTCGTCTTGCTCATCCCCATCGTCTATGTCAACGACGCGTACTTTATCAACGGGTTTAAATCGCTCGCGCACGGCGCACCCACCATGGACGCCCTTATTGCCGTGGGCGCCACCGCCTCCATCGCCTGGTCGCTCTACGCCATGTTCATCATGGCCGACCAATTAGCCGCGGGTCAGGTCCACGAGGCCATGATGACGAGCATGGACAATCTGTATTTTGAGAGTGCGGGCACGATCCTGTCGCTCGTTACCGTGGGCAAATACCTCGAGACGCGCAGCAAGTCAAAAACCGGCGGCGCCATCGAGGCACTCATCGACTTGGCACCCAAGACCGCGACCGTCGTTGCCGACGACGGCACCGAAACCACCGTCGACGTCGACAGTATCCTTCCCGGCCAGGTCCTGCGCGTGCGTCCCGGAGAGTCCATCCCTGTCGATGGCGTGGTGCTCGGGGGCAGCTCGGCCGTGGACGAGAGCGCGCTCACCGGCGAGTCCATCCCCGTGGAAAAGACCGCCGGCGACACCGTCAACGCCGCCACTGTCAACCGCACCGGCTCGTTTACCTTCCGTGCCACACGCGTGGGCGCCGACACGTCGCTCGCCAAGATTATCCAGCTCGTCGAGGACGCCAACGCCACCAAGGCGCCTATCGCCCGCATGGCCGACAAAGTCGCCGGCGTGTTCGTGCCCGTGGTGTTCGTGATCTCGGCTGTGACCTTTGCGGCGTGGATGGCACTGACCGGCAGCATAAACGAGGCGCTCACCTCCGCCGTGGCCGTGCTGGTGATCAGCTGTCCGTGCGCATTGGGTCTGGCCACGCCCGTCGCCATCATGGTGGGCACCGGCAAGGGCGCCGAGATGGGCATTCTGTTCAAGAGCGCCGAGGCGCTGGAGAATCTGCGCAGCGTGGGCACCGTGGTGCTCGATAAGACGGGAACGGTCACTCGCGGCAAGCCTGCCGTGACCGATATCGTGGTAGCCACGCGTGCCGACGGATCGCCCGCCATGAGCGAAAAGGCGCTGCTCAAGCTGGCCGCTGCGCTGGAGCGCTCAAGCGAGCACCCGCTGGCCGAGGCGATTATGGCCGAGTGCGAGGCGCGCGGAATCGTCGCACGCATGGTCGAGGACTTTGCCGCCGTGCCCGGGCGAGGCGTTACGGCACGCGAGGGGCAGAATGTCATCGCCGCCGGCAACGTGCGTCTGATGGACGAGCTGGGCGTGAAGGTTCCCGCCGGCCTTGCCGAACAGTTCGCGGCCGAGGGCAAGACGCCACTGTTCTTTGCCAAGAACAGCGAGCTTGTCGGCACCATCGCCGTGGCGGACGAGGTCAAGGAGACGAGCGCCGGGGCCATCGCCGCACTGCGCTCGCTTGGCGTCGACGTGCGCATGCTCACCGGCGACAACCGCGTGACAGCCGAAGCGATCGCCCGCCGCGTGGGACTGAGCAGCGAGCAGGTCATCGCCGACGTCCTCCCCGCCGACAAGGAACGCCACGTGCGCGAGCTGCAGGATGCGGGCAGCAAGGTCGCCATGGTGGGCGACGGCATCAACGACTCCCCCGCCCTGGCGCGCGCCGACGTGGGCCTTGCCATCGGTACCGGCGCCGACATCGCCAAAGAAGGGGCAGATGTGGTTCTCATGCGCAGCGACCTCATGGACGTCGCCCGTGCCATCGAGCTGTCGCGCGCCACAATTCGCAACATCAAGCAGGACCTGTTCTGGGCGCTGTTCTACAACGGCATCGGCATTCCGCTGGCGGCGGGCGTGTTCTTCCCCCTCACCGGTTGGCAGCTCTCGCCGATGTTTGGCGCCGCGGCCATGAGCCTGTCGAGCGTGTGCGTCGTGTCCAATGCACTGCGCCTGAAATCCTTTAAGCCCAAGACGGCGCGCTGAAGCACCCGACCTTGCCCCTCAAACCGTCGCTCGCGTACCCAAGTACGCTTCGCTCCTCTTTCGGGGCAATCTCGGGCACCTCAGCACACCTTTAAGATGACGCTGTTCACGACTAAACTGTCAGATATTCTCAATCGATAAGGAGTACACCCATGCGTTACACAATCAAGACTTCCGGCCTTATGTGCGGCCACTGCGACGCCACTGTCGAGACGGCACTGCTCAACGTTGCCGGCGTGACCGACGCCGACGCCGATCACGAGACTCAGACCGTACAGGTGGAGTGCGCCGACACCGTGACCGCTGAGCAGCTCGCTGCCGCCGTCGAGGACGCCGGCGAGAAGTTCCACGCCCTATCCGTGACCGCCGCGTAGCAGACGCCGCCTACTGAATCCTCAGAAGTTGCGGTGAAATACGGACTGTTGTGCCGCCCTAGGCCTTTAAACGGTCCGTATTTCACCGCAACTGACGGGGACATCCGGAAGATCGACCAGAAACGAGGACCCGCCATGATGGCAGACCATAAATCGGTGACCCGTATGCTCAAGACGGCACGCGGACAGATCGACGGCATCCTGCGAATGGTCGAGGAGGACCGTTACTGCGTCGACATCTCCACGCAGCTCATGGCAACACAGGCGCTCCTCGCGCGCATTAACGCCGACGTGCTCAAGGCGCATATCGAGGGCTGCGTGACTTCGGCAATCGAATCGGGCGACGAAGACCTCAAAGCCGCCAAGCTCGCCGAAATCGAACGCGTCGTCGACAAGCTCTCCAAGTAATTGGGGCATTGGGGACAGACTTCTTTGCACCGTCTTGGTATTCCGGGGACAGGTATGTTTGCACCACATTGGTGCAGATTAACCTGTCCCCCTTGCTCTAAATCGGGTATAAAGGCGTGCAGCATATCGAACGAAAGGCAATTTGCATGAATGACTTTATGAAGGGTCGCAATGGTGCCGATGAACTCACCATCGTGATGGGTTTTGCCGGCATCGTCATCGCGATGATCGGATCGATAGCCCGCATCCAGTGGCTCAGCTGGATTGCCATCGCCGTAATCGTGATTGGCGTGCTGCGCGGCCTGTCCAAAAATATCGACGCACGTCACAAGGAGAACGAGGCCTTTGTCGCCGCGACTGCAAACGTACCCGGCTTGGGCAAGTTTGTAGCTAGCTTGGGCGGCGGAGCTGCAGCGGCCAACGCCTCGCGCGCAGCCGGTACTAGCAAGGAAGACTTTGAACGTGCCAAGCGCACAGCCAAGAAGATGTGGAAGGGCCGCAAGACCACGGCCTATCTCAAGTGCCCCAACTGCGGCCAGATGCTCTCCGTTCCCAAGGGCAAAGGCAAGATCCGCGTCACCTGCCCCAAGTGCCATGCCAAGATGGAGACGCGCTCATAGCCGCCATACCATGGGACAAATAAAAGCCGAGGCCTCGCACTGGGACCTCGGCTTTTTCTGATTATGACAAAAGGATTGTCCCTTTGTCGCATCGCCATATCGCGCGCTTACGCCACGCCATCGCGGGCAAGCTCCTCGGCCAACGCCTCGGCAGGCATGGCCATAATCGCGTCGAGCTCGGCGTCCACCTCGGGAATACGCTTCACCTTGAGCTTGCGCACCAGATCACCGCGACACATCACGTGCGTCGGCTCACACAGTGCGCACAGGTCATCGAGCGGATTCTTGCGCGTCACCAGGATATCGGCGGCCTTGCCGCACTCGATTGTGCCGGTCTCGCCGCCCAACCCCAGTAGCTCGGCATTGACCTGCGTGGCCGTATGCAGCGCGAAGGCGTTGCCCACGCCGACATACTTGGCAAAATAGGCCACCTCACGCCACATGTCGTACTGCGTCACGAACGGGCAGCTCGAGTCCGTGCCAAGGCCCACCTTAACGCCAGCTTCCAGTGCGGCACGGGCGCTCTCGATGATGCCCGAGCACACGATGTCGCCGTTCTTCTTTTGCGTATCGGTAGAATGGGTCTTTTTCGGGTCGAGCAATACAAACGGCAGCGCCGGGCTGATCGTACAGGTAACGCTGGGCGCACGCCCCTCAAGCTGCGTACCCGCGGCACCGTGATACAGCTCCAGGATCTCGGGGGTCATCGGAGCGCCGTGCTCAATCGTGTCAACGCCGGCCTCAAGCGCGGCCTTCACACCTTCGGTGCTCTCGACATGGGCCATAACCGGAAGGCCCATATCGTGCGCCGCCTTGCATGCCGCCGCGGCAACCTCCACCGGCATACGCAGCACGCCCGGCTCGCCCACCTCGGTCGCATCGAACACGCCGCCCGTCACGAACAGCTTAATGACGTCGGCACCGCGCGCATACAGGTCGCGCACCTGTTCGGCTGCCTCGGCGGGACTGTTGGCCACCTGGGCGAACAGGCCCGCACCATGGCCGCCCGGCACCGTGACGCCCGTTCCCGGCGCCACCAGGCGAGGACCTTGATACTTGCCGGCATCGATAGCATCGCGCACGGCCAGATCGGCAAACAGCGGGTCGCCCGCGCCGCGCACCGTGGTCACGCCGCTTGCCAGCTGCTGCTGAGCGCTGCCCTTGAGGATATGGCGCACGATGGCGCGCCCCACGGGATTATCGAGCTTCTTCATCAGCGCGCCCGCATCGCCCGCCGAAACCGGTTTGCCCGAACCGCACAGATGCACATGCATATTGATGAGGCCCGGCATGAGATACGCCCCTGCCAGGTCGATGACCTCGGCGCCCGCCGGCGCCTGCGCCACAGCACTCGGCCCCATCCATGTGATGACACCGCGCTCAACGGCCACGGCCATGTCGGGCTGCGGCTCCATATGTTCCGAACCATCCAGGACGGTCGCATTGATAAACAACGCGGAACGATCGGCAGACGCCATATCGAGCTCCTCCCTCACGATTAACTTGTACATCTGTCCATTATCACCTAGTCCAACAGGGTAGCTACGGACATATCGGCTAACGGAGGGAAGACGACATGCAAACAGATGGAGCCGAGCAACTCCACAGGCAAGGCGCCAGACAAACATCTCAATCTGTAACAGTTACGGAGCAAAACCACCCCAGCACGTTTCAAATCGAGACATTAGGCCGTCGGTCCAACGTCCCCTACTCCCATTCCTGCTCGTAGATGTTGAGCGACTTCACGTAGCGCCCCTGGGCGCCCATGATGTCGCGGACCAGACGCAGGTAGAAGCTGATGCGCGAGGTGTCAAAACCATCTTCCAAATCCTCTGGATGCACCGCACCCGGCCCATCGACCGCCGTGTCGCACAGGCGTGCAACGTCATACAGATAGAGCTGTCCCGCCGTCAGCCAGACATCGTCGACGCAGGCGAGGCGCACCGCAATCGCGCCGTCGCTCCAATGCTCCTTTTGCACGATATGCGGGTCGTAGACATCAAAGCGACGGTCGGTGCGCGTATCCTTCAGCGCAACCATGCCAGTCGCGGGATCCTTGTCCAAAATGCCAAAGCGCGAGAAATACTGTGTGTCGCGAATCTGCCCGAGCCGCTCGAGAGAAACAGGCGAAAGCGAAGCCGGGGGCTCGTCAACATACAGTTCAAGCAGCGTCACACCATGGCGATAGGGGCGCTCAAAGAGCAGCCAATCGGTAAATGCCATGTTATAAGCCATGATTTCGTTTTGCGAAGGCTCGGCACAATAGCTCAGCCACGGATCGACAATGATCTCGAACTGCTCGCGCGCCGGCTCCAAGAACTGGAACTTCCGCAGCATCCAAAAATGGGCCATGTCGGCAATATCGTTGCCGACGGCTTCGGCTAGCTGCGCCCGGTCTAAAACGTGGTCAGTCATGGCATCCTCCTCAAACTGATGGACCTCAGTTTGAGCTTACGAGGAGGGTGGGCAGCCACGACCAGCGCGGGCAAAATAGGCCTCCGGCTGCAAACCAGATGCTGACCAAACACTTGACGGAATGCTTGACCGAATACGCGCACTGGAACAAAGCCGCAGGTAGGCATAGACAGCCAACCCGCCTTTTCGAGCCAAGCGTCCACAGCCGCCACAGAAACAACAGAGCACCGCAGCCCAAAAAGTCGACGAACGAACACCCCCACGTCGGCAAACGAGCAAATCGCTCGCAAAGAGTGTCCCCAACGACTAGACAAAAAATGACTAGTCATTGGGGACGTTCTTAAATGACTACTTTACAGCGCCAGCGCCTCGGCAACCTCGGCAGCGCAGGCCAGGGCATCGGCCATGGCGCTTACCACGAGCGAGCTGCCGTTGCGAGCGTCACCGGCAACATACACCGGCGCGGCATCCGCGGCGACGCCGTCGACACGCGCCGCAAGATGCGAGCCCTCGGCGGCCATCACAGGCAGTGGACGGCAAGCGGTGGCAACAGGCACGCCCACCGCATCGAACACGCCATGCTCAGGACCCGTAAAGCCACAGGCAATAAGTACCAGCTGTGCCGGCACCTCGTGCTCGGAGCCCGCGATGCGCTCGGGCTTGCCAGCCGACCAATCCAGATCGACCACGCGCAGGCCCGCGGCCGCGCCCTTCTTGTCCAGGAGCACCTCGAGCGTATCCACGCCCCAAGCACGCATCTCGCCACCCATGGCAGCGATAGCCTCCTGCTGGCCGTAGTCGGTCTTCTTAACGTTGGGCCACTGCGGCCAAGGGTTGCTCGCCACACGCTTATCGGGCGCCGCCGGCAAGAACTCAAACTGGCGCACGCTGCGCGCACCCTGGCGCACCGCGGTACCCACGCAGTCGTTGCCGGTATCGCCGCCGCCAATGACCACGACGTCCAGGCCGCGCGCATTCACCGCGGGCTCTCCGCCATCGAGCACCGACACGGTCGAAGCCGTCAGATAGTCCAAGGCATACACCACGCCGGGGGCGTCAATGTTCGCAGCCGAAAGCCCGCGCGGGGCACGGGCACCAGCAGCCACCACGACAGCGTCAAAGCCATCGAGCTTGGCCGCCACCGCAGGGTCCGTCACGTCGGCACTCAGCTCAAACACAATGCTCAACTCGCGCATGAGCGCCACGCGGCGCTCGACCACAGACTTCTCGAGCTTCATGTTGGGAATGCCGTACATAAGCAGACCGCCCGGACGATCGTCGCGCTCAAACACCGTCACGCGGGCGCCGCGGCGAGCGAGCTCCCATGCAGCCACCAGGCCAGCCGGGCCGGAACCAACCACGGCAACCGAGGGCGCATCCTCCCCTGCCGGCTCAAAGCGACGCGGGCCGCCATTTGTCCACTCATGGTCGCTAATCGCACGCTCATTGTCATGAATCGTCGTGGGCTGGCCATCGACCGAACCCAGGTTGCACGCGGCCTCGCACAGTGCCGGGCACACGCGACTCGTGAACTCGGGCATGGGCGAAGTGAGCGACAGGCGCTCGGCGGCCTCGTCCCAGCGGCCGCGATACACCAGCTCGTTCCACTCGGGAATCAGGTTGTGCAGCGGGCATCCACTCGGGCGCGCCTTGCCAAAGCTCGCGCCCACCTGGCAAAACGCCACACCGCACATCATGCAGCGACTCGCCTGGGCACGGCGCGCGTCGTCGTCGAGCTCCACGTACAGCGGATCGAAATCGCGGCTGCGCTCCTCCACGGGGCGCAGCTCATGGGTCACGCGATCGATATCAAGAAAAGCACCGGGCTTACCCATGGCACTTACGCCTCCTTCTTGGTCGAAGCAACAGAGCTGGCAGCCACGGACGCAGCACCCGCAGCACCGCCCGCAACATCGAAGCGAGCAACATCCGCGTCACTCGCGCGACCGGTCACAATGTCAAACGCCAGCTCCTCGGCCTGCGCATGCGTCTTGCCGACGGCCTCGGCGGCGGCGACAATCGCCAGCACGCGCTCGTACTCGGTCGGAATGACCTTCACAAAGTGTTTGCTCATCGTCTCAAAGCTGTAGAGCAGCTTAATGCCGCGCGGGCTCTGCGTCACGTCCACGTGCTCCTGGATGAGCTCGCGAATCTGCGCCAGCTCGCCGGCCGTCGGGGCTTTAAGCTCAACGCTCTCGTGGTTCACACGGGCATCGAGCGTGCCGTATTGGTCAAAGACATAAGCCACGCCACCCGTCATACCGGCGGCGAAGTTCTGCCCGACCTCGCCCAGGATGAGCGCCAGACCGCCCGTCATGTACTCGCAGCCATGGTTGCCGCAGCCCTCGACCACCACGGTGGCACCGGAGTTGCGTACGCCAAAGCGCTGGCCGGCCAGACCGTTGATGAAGCCGCGGCCGCTCGTAGCGCCAAAGAACGCAACGTTGCCCACAATGATGTTCTCGTCGAACTTATAGGTCGCATGCGGGTTGGGGCGCACCGACACCTCGCCGCCCGAAAGGCCCTTGCCAAAGTAGTCGTTGGCGTCGCCGCACACGTTGAGCGTAATGCCACGCGGAAGGAACGCGCCAAAGCTCTGACCGGCTGAACCATCGCAATCGATGGTAATGGAGCCGGCGGGCAGGCCCTCGGGATGCGCCTTGGTCACCGCGTTGCCCAAAATGGTGCCCACGCAGCGGTTGACGTTGGCGATGTCGGCGCGGAAGCGAATCGGACGCAGGTGCGCACGGGCATCGGCCGTATAGGGCACAAACAACGTGGAGTCGAGCGTCTTGTCGAGCTCGCTGTCCGCAGCCATCTGGGGCAGGAAGTGACGGCCGTCGGCACCCGGGATGTGGGCACCAAACTCACAGGTCGCGCTCGCCAGCACGGGCGACAGATCCAGCAGGTTAGCCTTGCGGTTGCCCGGGACCTCGATCTGGCGCAGGCACTCGGGATGGCCGACCATCTCGTCGACCGTGCGGAAGCCCAGGCTCGCCATGACCTCGCGCAACTGCTCGGCAACAAAGAGCATAAAGTGCTCGACGTGCTCAGGCTTGCCGCGGAAGCCGCGACGCAGGCGGCAGTTTTGCGTGGCGATGCCGGCCGGGCAGGTATCCTGCTGGCAGTCGCGCTGCATGAGGCAGCCCATCGAGATGAGCGGCATGGTCGCAAAGCCAAACTCCTCGGCGCCCAGCAGGCAGGCGACGGCAACATCGGTGCCGTCCATGAGCTTGCCGTCGGCCTCGAGCACCACGCGCGAGCGCAGGCCGTTTTGCAGTAGCGTCTGCTGGGCCTCGGCAAGACCGAGCTCCAGCGGCAGACCCGCGTGCCAGATAGAGTCGCGCGCAGCGGCACCCGAGCCGCCATTGTGGCCGCTGATCAAGATCTTGTCGGCAGCGCCCTTGGCCACGCCGGTGGCGATGGTGCCGACGCCGGCCTCGCTGACCAGCTTGACCGACACGCGTGCGCCGGGGTTGGCGTTCTTAAGATCAAAGATAAGCTCTGCCAGGTCCTCGATGGAGTAGATGTCGTGGTGCGGCGGAGGCGAGATCAGGCCGATACCGGGCGTGGACTGACGGACTTCGGCGATCCAGGGGTAGACCTTCTTGCCGGGCAGGTGGCCGCCCTCGCCTGGCTTGGCGCCCTGGGCCATCTTGATCTGAATCTCGAAGGCGCTGCACAGGTAGCGGCTCGTCACGCCAAAGCGCGCGCTTGCCACCTGCTTGATAGCGGAGTTCTTGGAGTCGCCGTTGGCCAGCGGGGTCTCGCGACGCGGGTCCTCGCCGCCCTCGCCCGAGTTGGAACGACCGTGCAGGCGATTCATGGCGATGGCCATGCACTCGTGCGCTTCCTTGCTGATGGAACCGTACGACATGGCGCCGGTGTTAAAGCGGCGGACGATGTTGAGCGCGGGCTCCACCTCGTCGAGCGAAACCGGCGTGCGACCGTTGGCATTAAAGTCCAGCAGGTCACGCAGGCGCACAGCACGGCCGGTGCGGTGCAGGCGGGCGCTGTACTCCTTAAAGGTGTCGTAGCTGTCCTCGCGGCAGGCGGTCTGCAGCAGGTAGACGGTCTGCGGGTCGATAAGGTGATCCTCGCCGCCGAGCGGGCGCCACTTGGTCAGACCCAGCGTGGGCAGCTGATCGGGAGCCGGGCTCTTAAGGATAGCGAGCGCGGCGTCGTAGCGCTCATTCTGCTCGCGCTCGACGTCCTCGACACCCATACCGCCCACACGGCTCACCGTGCCGGCGAAGTACGCGTTGACGAACTCCGGAGTGAAGCCCACAGCCTCGAAGATCTGCGCGGAGTGGTAGCTCTGCACCGTGGAGATGCCCATCTTGGACATGATGGAGACGATGCCGGCGGTCGCAGCCTTGTTGTAGTTGGCGATGCCCTGCTCGGCTGTCACGTCCAGATCGCCGTGCGCCGCCAAGTCGCGAATGCACGCATGCACGTTGTACGGATAGATGCCGCTCGCGGAGTAGCCCACCAGCGCCGCAAAGTCGTGCGGGGACACGGCGTCGCCACACTCCACCACGATGTCGGCAAAGGTACGCACGCCGGCGCGGATCAGGTGGTTGTGCACGCAGCCCACGGCGAGCAGTGACGGCACGGGCACCTCGCCCGCAGCGGCACGATCGCTCAACACCACGATGTTCACGCCGTCGCGGACCGCAGCCTCAACGTCCTCGGCAAGCTGCTTGAGCGCAGCCTGTAGCGCGTCCTCGCCGGCATCGCGGCGGTAGACGGCACGGAAACGGCGGGTCTTAAAGCCCACGCGGTCGATGGCGCAGATACGCTCGAACTCCTCCTCGCTCAGCAGCGGACGCTCCAGGCGCACCAGCTGACAGGCCGTACGGGAGTCCTCGAGCAGGTTGCCGTGGTTGCCCAGGTAGAGCGTGGTCGAGGTGACCATATGCTCGCGAAGAGCGTCGATGGGCGGATTCGTGACCTGAGCGAACAGCTGATAGAAGTAGTCGAAGAACGAGCGCGTCTTCTTGGACAGGCAGGCCAGCGGCGCATCGATGCCCATCGAAGCGAGCGGTGCCTTGCCCTGCTGGGCCATAGGACGCACGACCTCGTCGACGTCATCCCAGTGGTAGCCGAGCTTGGCCATACGCACGGCGGCGGGCACCTCGGCATCCTCGGCGGGCGCGGGCGCGGCAGGCTTGTCGAGGGCGTCGACGGTCAGCGTCTCCTCGGCAATCCAATCACGGTAGGGCTTTTCCTTGGCGTAACGGGCACGCAGCTCGTCGTTGTAGATGACGCGACCGCGGGCAAAGTCGACCTCGAGCATCTGGCCCGGCCCCAGACAGCCGCTCGTCAGGATGTTCTCGGGGCTCACCTCGATGGTGCCCACCTCGCTTGCCAGCATAAAGCGACCGTCGCGCGTCACATAGTAGCGGGCGGGACGCAGGCCGTTGCGGTCGAGGGCAGCACCCAGGGTACGGCCGTCGGTAAAGGCGATGGCGGCCGGGCCGTCCCAGGGCTCCATGAGCATGGACTGGTAGGCGTCGTAGGCGCGGCGCTCCTCGCTCAGGCTGTCGTTGTGGTCCCACGGCTCGGGCAGCAGCATGGACGCGGCACGCGTGAGCGGACGGCCGTTCATGACCAAGAACTCGAGCACGTTGTCCAGAATCGCGGAGTCGGAGCCCTCGCGGTTGATGATGGGCATCACACGCTCAAGATCGTGCTGCAGCACGGGGCTGTACAGGTTGGGCTCGCGGGCGCGAATCCAGTTGACGTTGCCCTTGAGGGTGTTGATCTCGCCGTTGTGGATGATAAAGCGGTTGGGGTGCGCGCGCTCCCAGCTGGGCGTGGTGTTGGTGGAGTAGCGCGAGTGGACGAGCGCCACGGCCGTCTTGACGGCGGCGTCGTTGAGGTCGATGAAGAAGCGGCGCATCTGCGTGGCGACCAGCATGCCCTTGTACACGATGGTGCGCGAGCTCATGGAGCACACATAGAAGATCTTGTCGCGCAGGGCAAACTCGGCGCCGGCCTTCTTCTCGATGGTGCGGCGGCACACATACAGACGGCGCTCGAAGGCGTCGCCCGCCGGCGTGTCGTCCGGGCGGCCCAGAAAGGCCTGCAGGATGGTAGGCATGCAGACGCGGGCTGTCTCGCCCAGGTCGTGCGGATCGACCGGCACCTCGCGCCAAAAGAGCAGCGGCACGCCGGCCTCGGCGCAGCCCTCCTCAAACACGCGGCGGGCATCCTCTACGCCCTTGTCGTCCTGTGGGAAGAACAGCATGGCCACGCCATAGTCGCCCTCTGCCGGCAGAATCTGGCCGCACTTTTGGGCCTCTTTACGAAAAAAGTGATGCGGAACCTGGAACAGAATGCCAGCGCCGTCGCCGGTATTCTTCTCGAGTCCCGTGCCGCCGCGGTGCTCCAAGTTGACCAGAATGGACAGCGCATCGTCCAGAATCTGGTGATGGCGCTCGCCGTTGATATCGGCGAGCGCGCCGATGCCACATGCATCGTGGTCGAATTCGGGGCGATAAAGGCCCTGCTGCTGAGCGGAATCTGCCTGCATCGCGATCCTCCCCTAGATATTTAGACAGTCAGTTGAATAGGCATACTAGGAGCATCGCCGGCCTGTTGTGTTTCCCACCCGTTTCGAAACAATCGCGTAACGCACGCCCTACGAGTGGACACCGCCGACCTCAAGGGCGACAACATAGGCCCCAAGTTCGGCCTGCAAGCTCACCGCTTCAAACATCTCAATCTGTAACAGGAAGACCCAATTTCCATCCCTATTTGTTACAGATTAAGACATTTCGGTAACCCCCCTTTCACCATCCTATTCAAATACAACAATTTTGTTAGTCTTGGTTAACTTTTTAGCCTAAAACGGGTATCCTTTGCGGCGTCAAACAAACGGCACGCATGCCGTGCCACATTAAGGAGGCCCCTATGGCAAACCAGACAGACCGGCAGACGATCCAACTCGTCCTTATCCGCCACGGAGAGTCGGAGTGGAACAAACTCAACCTGTTCACCGGCTGGACCGACGTAGAGCTCACCGACACGGGCCGCGAAGAAGCCGCCGCAGGCGGTCGAGCCCTCAAAGAAGCCGGTTTCGACTTTGACGTCTGCTACACTTCGCGCCTCAAGCGCGCGATCCACACCCTCAACATCGTGCTCGGCCAAATGGATCGCGAGTGGCTGCCCGTCATCAAATCCTGGAAGCTCAACGAGCGCCACTACGGCGCGTTGCAGGGTCTCAACAAGGCCGATGCCGCGGCGGAGCACGGCGACGAACAGGTGCTCATCTGGCGCCGCTCCTTCGATATCTGCCCGCCGGCACTCGAGCCGAACGACGCGCGCGATCCCCACACCCAGGAGCAATACCGTGATGTCGCACCCGACCAGCTGCCCTACACCGAGTGCCTCAAGGACACGATAGCCCGTGCCTGGCCTTATTTCGAAGACGAGATTCGCCCCCAGATGCTCGCCGGCAAGCGCGTACTCATCGCCGCACACGGCAACTCCCTGCGCTCTCTCGTCATGAAGTTCGAGCACCTCACGCCCGAGGAGATCCTCAAGGTCAACATCCCCACCGGCGTGCCGCTCGTCTACACCTTCGATGCCGATTTCAACGTCCTCGACAAGCGCTACATCGGCGACCCGGCGACCATCGCCGCCAAGATCGACGCCGTGGCCAACCAAGGCAAGGCGCACAAGTAGCCCAAACCTAAACCCAGGGCGTGGCGCCGCGCAACCCAAGTGCAGCGCCACGCCACCCCAACGTAGGAACCAGCCATGCTCAACCATCTCAAACAACACTTTGGCTCGCACCGCACCGGCGGTCACGGAGGCCTAGACATTGCACGGCATATCGGCCCCGGGCTTCTCGTGACCGTCGGCTTTATCGATCCGGGCAACTGGGCCTCCAACATGGCCGCCGGCTCGCAGTTTGGCTACGCGCTGCTGTGGATCGTCACGCTGTCCACGATCATGCTCATCGTGCTGCAGCACAACGCGGCGCACTTGGGCATCGCCACGGGCGCCTGCCTTGCCGAGGCCACGACCCGCTTTCTCCCCCGCTTCGTTGGGCGCACGGTGCTCGCCAGTGCCTACCTCGCGACCATTGCCACCGCCATGGCCGAGATCCTGGGCGGCGCGATTGCGCTCCAGATGCTCTTTGGACTGCCCGTGCGTGCCGGCTGCGCCATCGTGGCAGCAGTATCGATGGCGATGCTCATGACGAGCTCCTACAAGCGTGCCGAGCGCTGGATTATCGCCTTCGTAGGCGTGGTAGGACTCTCGTTTTTGGCCGAGCTCGCGCTGGTCAAGGTCGACTGGCCGCAAGCCGCCATAAGCTGGATCACGCCCAGTATGCCCACTGGCTCGGCCGCGATTATCGTTAGTGTCCTGGGTGCGGTCGTTATGCCCCATAACCTCTTTCTACACTCCGAGGTCATCCAATCCATGCACTTCGAAGGCCAAGGCGAGCAAGTTATCGAAGAACGTCTGCGCTACGAGCTCTTCGACACGTTCTTTTCGATGGCCGTGGGCTGGGCAATCAACTCGGCCATGGTCGTCCTGGCCGCAACGACCTTCTTTGCGCACGGCATGGTCGTAGACGACCTCGCCGTCGCAGCGGCCACGCTCTCCCCCATCTTGGGCCCGGCAAGCTCGACCATCTTTGCGGTGGCGCTGCTGTTTGCGGGCATATCGAGTAGTGTGACGGCGGGCATGGCGGCGGGCACCATCACCGCGGGCATGTTCGACGAGGAATACGACATCCACGACCGGCACTCATCGATTGGAGTGGCGGTCTGTTTCGTCGGCGCAGTGGCGGCGTGCCTGATCGTCCCGAATCCTTTTGAGGGTCTCATCTGGAGTCAGGCGCTGTTGTCGCTTCAGTTGCCGATTACGGTCTTTGTGCTCATACGACTCACCAGTTCGCCCCGCGTTATGGGCAAATACGCCAACTCGCGCCCGCTCAACGCGCTGCTCGTAGGGATCGGCGTCATCGTGACGATTCTCGACATCGTGCTGCTAACGGGGATGTAATTGGAATGGCGTGACTGTCCAGATATAACATCTCAATCTGTAAGACGTAAGGCCGTTTTAAACCGTCAGATAAATCAAAAGGGTCCCAGCCGGAATATCCAGCCGGGGCCCTTGGACAGAGCTCTGTATGGCTAATCGCCGTGTGTCTACGAGTTACTCCTCGACGAGCTCAAACTCATCGGGGCCGACGCCGCACACCGGGCACACGTAATCCTCGGGCAGCTCGGGCGTGTCGACCTCAACCTCGTAGCCGCAAACGGTGCACACAAACTTATACGTCTTCTTCTCCTCAGCCATGATGTTCTCCTCTCGAACGTGACTGGTGATGTACTTCGTTTATTAGTATAGATTCTCAATAATATAATGCAAGTATTTTTAGAACATTTCTAGCCTTGATACGACGAAGCCTTGGGCGGCGTCTTGCCCTTCAAGACCTTGTGATAGTAGTCATAGGTCAGCGGGGCCTCGCCGCTCAAGCGCTCGGCATCCTCAACCTCGCCGATAAACAGCAGATGCGTGCCCACGTCCACGGTATCAATCAAACGGCAGCTAAACAAGGCCGCCGCGTGCTCGGGCACATAAGGCATGCCCAGAGCGGTCTCGTGGGTCTCGTACTTGGCAAACTTGTCGTAATCGCTGCTGGTGCGGAAGCCAAAGTTGCCGATATAGAGCATGTCGGCGGTCTGGTCAATCACGGTCAGCGCAAAGGCCTTAGCCGATGCGATTACGCCGGACGTGACATTTTCCTTGTTCACGGCAATCGAGATGCGCGGCGGGGCGGATGTCACCTGCACTGCTGTGTTGATAACGCAGCCGGCACGCAGCCCGTCCGCCGCGGCGCTCACCACGTACAGGCCACTCGGCATGGTAAAGAACGCAGTTTTGTCCATAACGATCACTCCCCTAGCTCGGGTTGGAACCTCATGAATGTATGTACCCACAAAAAAAGGCGGCACCCATAACGGACGCCGCCTTTGAGACATATGTGTCAGAACAGTAAGAAAGATGAGATGTGTCCCACCAATCCACCTGCTAGAAACCTAGCGATTGCGCTCTTTGAGGGCGCGGTCGATCTCGCGTTGGACATCACGCTTGGCCATGTCCTCGCGCTTGTCATAGAGCTTCTTGCCGCGACCCAGACCCAGCAGCAGCTTTACGCGGCCGTCGGTATTAAAGTAGAGCTCCAACGGAACCAGCGCATAACCACGGTTGCGAAGTTTGCCGTCAAGAAAGTCGATCTCTTTGCGGTGCAGCAGCAGACGACGCCGACGGTCGGGATCGCGATTCCACACGCCACCATGGCTATAAGGGTGGATATGCAGGCCGACGAGCCAGCACTCCCCGCCGCGGATCAGCGCGAAGGTATCGGTTATCTGGCAGGCGCGCTCGCGAATCGACTTGACCTCGGTGCCGCTCAGTTCAATGCCACACTCAAATGTCTCATCGATAAAGTACTCGTGATGTGCCGAGCGATTCTTGGAAATGAGCTTGCGCTCGCGCTTACTGGGCATCGCCGGCCTCCTTGGCGCCATCGGCGTTTGAGCCCGCAGCCTCGCGCTTTGCCTTGCGCTCGGCATTGAGCTCAGCATCGCTCTCGCGCACCAGCTTGATAATCGCCGCGCAGGCCTCCTCGCCCACCAGGTCGCGGGCGCGCACCGTCAGGCGCGTCGCCTCCTGTTTGTCGCCGTCGCTTGCAGCATCGGTCGCGCACATAATCAGGCAGATGGCAATCTCGGCCGAAGGTGAGGTCGGAACGCCCTGCAACGCCAGCTCGCCCATCACGTGCTCGTCGCTCTCCTCGGCGGCATCCGGATAGGTAGTATGGATCTTGTTGAGCAGGCGCGTCGTATGCGCATCGTTGGGCGCCAGGCGCAGCGCCAGACGTGCGCAGCCCACGGCAGCCGAAATGTTCTCGGTCTCGGGCTCCAAGAAGTACTGACCCAGATTGGCGTAAGCGCGGGCGGCGCACTTGCCATCGCTTGCACGCTCCAGCACCGAGAACGAGAGCGATGCCCATTCCTGCTTGTCTTCGAGTGCGCGGAACAGCTCGGCCAAATCCAAGCGATAGTTGCAGTTCATGGGGTCCCAACGCACAGCCTGCATCAGGGCATTGCGAGCGCTCACATAATCCTGCTGGCGAATGTAGGCAAACGCCATGTCAGAGTACAGGCGGTCAAACGGCACCTCGACCTGCACGAGCTCGCGCGGATCCTTCTCCACGCGGCGATAGGCCAAGCGCTCAAACTTGCTATCGAAGCTAAAGTATTGGCGCTTCTCCTCCGTCTTGCACTCAGCGTCGATATACTCCTCGGCGAGCTCCACCAGACGCTCCAGCAGCGGCGTCGCCGTAGCCAGGTCGCCCTGCGCCAGATAGTTCTCGGCATACGTGATGTCTTGCAAGCTGATGGGCAGGTCCATGGCTACTCCTCGATCTGAGCGAAACACGGCAGGCGCCGTATATACGGTCAATACACAAAACCCGGGTCTCTTACGAGGCCCGGGCGTTCAATTTTGGTAGCCCGTACCAGATTCGAACTGGTGATCTCCGCCTTGAGAGGGCGGCGTCCTAAACCGCTAGACGAACGGGCCATATGTAGCAAATGCAATGGCTGGGATGGAGGGAGTCGAACCCCCATTGACGGAACCAGAATCCGCTGTCCTGCCATTAGACGACATCCCAATGACTGCATCGCTGCGCTCGGCTGTGCCTTTGCGCAAGAAAGAAATATACGGGAAGTCCCGCCGTGACGCAAGCCCTAATTTTGACTTTTTTGAAATTCAGTCAAATACGGCCAACACGTGAAGGACCTGTGAAGCACCAGCGACACGTACGGCGCCAAAGCCCGTAAAACATCCCACATCTACCGCTGGTAGATTACAACAATGCAGCACTCACGGCTGATGGCACAATCGAACCGTCATCATTGCACGGATATCGAGGCGCCATGGACGAAGAGCTTGATTACCTATGGGAGACCCTGGGCCTCGAGATCACTGCTGACCTTTGGCCCGAACGGGACAAAATTCACCCCACGTTACGCCCCGCCATTACTGTGGTGCAGGCAAAATACCGCCGTGCATCCTTTTTGATCATGCGGATGTCATGGCACGCGGGACTCCCCGACCTTAAGCGAATCCAGGCAAGCCTCGTCGAGCTGTCCGGCATGCCGACCGTCATATCCGAGGCGCACCTGGAGCAGCGCCAGCGCGAGCGACTGCAACAGCAGCGGATTCCCTTTATCTGCCCCGGCGTTCAGGCATATCTGCCCTTTATGGACGAGGAGTACTGGAGCGGCAAGCCCAACAAGCACGTAAAGGTCTACGATCCGCACGAATGGGCACAGCTCGAGGATTGAGCCGAGCGAGCCCGCCGATGGAAAACACGTCCCACTCTGAGCACTCAAAACGGGTCGCACTTTCCGCAGCCGCTACAGCAACGCCTCGGCCCAAGCCGCTTCCCTAAAGCCGGGAATCGCAAAGTCGTCGCCCACCAGCAGCGGACGCTTGACCAGCATGCCGTCGGTCGCCAGCAGCTCGTAGCACTCCCGATCAGTCATGCCCGCATCCAGACGCGCCTTCAGGCCCAGCTCTCGATATTTCATGCCCGACGAATTAAAGAAGCGCCGCACCGGCAGCCCCGAACGAGCAATCCAGGTCGCAAGCTCATCAGCCGTGGGATTGTCCAAAACGATATCGCGGTCGATATACTCTACCCCATGTTCGTCCAGCCATGCCTTGGCCTTCTTACAGGTCGAGCACTTGGGATATTCAACAAACAATACCGCCATGGGATTTCCTTTCTTAGAGAAAACAGGTGTCTGGAAAACTGCGCATCGACGACCGCTCACGATAGCAGCCGTTATTGTAGTCGATGTCGAAGCATAGGCAGTCGCGATGTCTCGTCTTAAGGCTAGCGCCTCGCATGGGCGCCGATCGGCCGAATCGCATGGCGTACCAACGCCGCTGCCAGCAATACCAACAGCATGGCGGTGACATAGCCCGCAGCATCGAATCCTAAATCGATAACGTCGAAATGCCTGCCGGGAACAAAGATCTTATGTACCTGATCGCCAACGGAGCAGGCGGCGCAAAAGAGCAATACGGGCACGCAACGGGAGCATACGCTCCACGGACGCCTGGAAAAGCAAACCACGACCACCGAGGCGAACAATCCGACGAAGAAAAACTCTACGGTATGGGCAACGCGACGGACGTTCGCGCCCACCCACATGCGAATGGAAGCAAGTCGGCCAGACCGGACATTCGAGGCAGCCGAATCGGTGCCCCCGGTCATTCCGTTCTCCGTCTGGGCTTCACCCGTGGCATCGGCAGCCTGAACGCCCGTAGCCTGACCCTCCACCACACGCGCGGTGGACTCGCTCAGCAACGACGTCTCCACCGCATTTTGCTCCGTCAGCACCCAGATGCCCGCCAGCGTTGCAGCGAACAGAACGATCGCGGTCCATCCGATTATTTGTTTTACGCGCGACAAGGGCCAACCTCCTTTTTTGAATATCAGCGAGTGTAGCCCCAAATGGCATCGTCACCGTATCAAAATTTGAATCGCAACAGGAAGCGACAAAGCGACGCAAACCCCTACCCCGCCTCGCGCATCCAGCGATCGAACGTCCCCACGCACACGCCCAGGCACTTTGCCGCCTGGCTGCGGGTAATATCGCCCGCCTCATAGCTATCGCGCACCAGCTCAAACTGAGGAGGGCACGGCTTGCGAGGTCGACCGAAACGGACCCCTCGCGCCCGCGCCGCTGCAATTCCCTCCGCCTGGCGCCGATGGATATTCTCGCGCTCCACCTGCGCCACGTAGCTCAGCAGTTGCAGCACAATATCGGCAATCAGGGTGTTAGTCACATCCGGCGCGCCGCTGGCACTGGCGCGCGTGTCAAGCAATGGCATGTCCAACACCACAATGGCAACCCCGAGCTCCTTGGTAATGCGTCGCCATTCCTCAAGAATCTCGGAGTAATTACGACCAAGTCGGTCGATAGAAAGCACCACCAGCACGTCCCCGTCTCCCAGGACGTGCAGCAGCTCGCGGTAACGCGGTCGATCGAAGTCCTTGCCGCTCGCATGGTCGGCATAAATATTCGCCGAGCCCACGCCATAGGCGCCCAGCGCATCCAGCTGCCGATTAAGATTCTGATCGCGCGAACTCACCCGCGCATAACCGTACACCGTCGCCATCTCATCCCCGCTTTCTTGTAAACCTGCCAAAAAGGGACAGGTTTATTTTGGTAGGTTCTACCTCTCAAATAGCAGGTAAGCGGGCGGCCGAGCAGACGGCAAGGTAGCCACGATTCAAATGCGAAGGGCGGTCCCGAAAGGCCGCCCTCCGCTCCCCCACCATGAGTCGGGATTTGGCTAATGGATAAGCTTAAAGTCCAAGTGCCCACGCGTGGTATTGACGCGCGAGACCTCGATGATCACGCGCTGCCCCAGCTCGTAACGGGTGCCCGTGTCGGCACCTGTGAGCGTTAGCGCGTCCTCGTCGAACTCGAACCACTCGTTGCCCAGGCTCTTGATCGAAACCAAGCCTTCGACCTGCGTCAGGTCCAAGCGCACAAAGAGGCCCATGCTGCTAACCCACGAGACGGTTCCGGCATAGCGCTCGCCCAGACGGTCCTCATAGTACTGGGCAATCTTGATCTTTTGCGTCGCATGGCTGGCGGCATCTGCCGCGCGCTCGGCATCGCTGCATGCGCGGCAGATCTGCGGCAGAATGCGCGGCAGCGACTCGCGCCCCTTGCCGATCAGCCGCGGCGTACGGACCAAGGCGTCCTTGCCGCCGAGCTGCTCATAGGCCAACTGCAGTTTGAGCACGCGGTGCACCACCAGATCGGGGTAGCGACGGATGGGACTCGTAAAGTGACAGTAGCACGGCGCGGCGAGCGCAAAGTGGCCCTCGTTGCGCGGCTTGTACAGCGCGCGCTGCATGCTGCGCAGAAGCAGCGTGTTGACGAGCGGTGCGTTGGCCGTACCGGCGGCAGCATCGACTGCAGCCTGCAGCTCATCGGGACTCCCCAGGGCAATACCGGCAGCACGGCGATCGTCGATGATGCCTAGCTGCGCCAGCGCAACGGCGGCACCGTGCAGGCTATCGGGGCTCGGATCCTCATGCACGCGATAGCAGGCCTCGATATCACGGTCTGCCAGCCACTCTGCAACGCACTCGTTAGCGAGCAGCATGGCTTCCTCGATAAGCGACGTGGCACACGAACGCTCACGCGCCACAATCTGCACGGGTACTCCGTCCTCATCCAATAGAGCGCGAATCTCGGCCGTGTCAAAATCGACTGAGCCGCGGGCGCGACGAATACGACGGCGAAGTTCGGCGAGTTCGTTGGCGGCGACAAGGAAATCGCCGAGGTCGATGTTGTAGCCGCGGGCGGTCTCCTCGCACGCAAGACCGCGCTCAAGCGCTTCCTCGCGCGAGGTCTCGGCAGCCGCAACATCCTCGGCGGCGCCTTCCAGCACCGAATACTCAACCGCGCCGGCACGCACCAGCAGCGCCTCGGCGCCGTCATAGTCCATACGCACACGCGAGCGAATCACGCTGGGGTACGGATCGTAATGCCGCACGCGACCCTGCGCATCGAGCTCGATATCGACGGTAAACGCAAGACGGTCCTCGTCAGGGCGAAGCGAGCACAGGTCACAGGACAGGCGTTCGGGCAGCATAGGAAGCACGCGATCGGCCAGATACACCGATGTCGTGCGATGGCGAGCCTCAAGATCGATATGCCCGTCCCAAGCCACATAGTGTGAAACGTCGGCGATATGCACACCCAGCTTGTAGCCACCCTCGGGCGTGCGCTCCAGCGAAATGGCATCGTCAAAGTCGCGCGCGTCGACCGGGTCGATCGTGATGACAAAGCGGTCGCGCAGATCGCGGCGGAGCGGGTCCTTAAGCGCCGCGGACACATCGAGCGAAAGCCCCTCGGCCTCGTCTAGCGCGGCCTCGGGATAGCTATCGGTATAGCCGTAACGCGCCATCACATATTGAACGCCCAAATCGGGCGCGTCATCTCCGCCAATGCGGCGTTCGATCGTCACAGTGCCCGATTCCAGGCGCGTCGGGTAGGTCAAAATGCGCGCGACAACAGCATCACCCGGGTGGACACCCAGACGAACCGCCGAGGTGTCCTCGGGCAAAATGAAGAAGTCGGCCTTCAGGCGCGAATCGAGCGGCTCAATCACACCGAGCGGACCGGCGGTCTGGTACGTGCCCACCACGCTTATGGCTGCGCGCTCAACCACGCCCTCGATCACGGCGCGACGCTCGCCATGCGGGCTGTTCTTAATGCTCACGGCAACGGTATCGCCGTCCATGATCTCACGCTTGCCGCGACCCATGACCTTGTAGTCGCCATTCTCGGTTATGACATAGGCACTGTGCTCATGGAGCTGCACGCGCCCGGTCAGGCTCGGACGGCGTTCGCTGCGCACCGGCCCGCGCTTATTGCGAGCTCCACGCTTATGCTTGTTATTGCGCCCCATGGCGCCTCCTAACTATCGATTGCCGTTTACATCCCAAGAGTCTACCCAAATGATCCCTAGGGGACAAAAAACGGGCCGCCCCATAAGAGACGACCCGTTGGAAGGGATGAATTCCAGGCATGCCTACACGCGCAGGTAGCGGCGCATGGCGATGGCAGAACCAAAGAGACCGATAATCACGCCGACCAGAATCAGCGCAGCATAGGTCACCAGGTAGTACTGCATCGGCAGGGCAAACGACATCCAGCCGATGCTCTCCTGCAGACGCGGAATCATCAGATTGCGCAGCAGCTCCAGAACGCCGATGGAAAGCAGCGAGCCCAAAATGGCCTGCAGTACGCCCTCGGTGATAAACGGGCCACGAATGAAGCCGTTGCTGGCACCGACCAGACGCATAATCGCAATCTCACGACGACGCGCCGTAATGGACAGGCGAATCGTGTTGTTGATGAAGATGAATGCGATAAAGGTCAGAAGGCCAACGAGCACCACAGCGGCGATGCGGATGTAGTTGGTCACCTGGAACAGGCGGCTCACTCCCTCCTGGCCGTACAGCACGCTCGCGTTGACGTCGCCGACATCCGCGATCTTCTGGAAATCGGCATCCTTCTTGAGCTTCTCTGCCGTGCTCTCGACCTTGGACGGATCGTCCATCTCAATAGCGAAGGAAGCCGGCAGCGGGTTCTGGCCATCGAGCGCGCTCATGGTGGCGTCGGCGTTGCCCGACATCTTGCTCGTATACTCGGCCAGCGCGTCGTCCTTGTCCTTATAGGTCACGGACTTGACGTTATTCCACGTCTTAAGTTCGGCCTCAAAAGCCTGAACATCGGCCTGATCAGCGTCATCACTAATAAACGCGTTGATGACAACCTGATCCTCGACGGTGCCGATCACGGAGTTCAGCATCGCGGAGCCCATGATGAACAGGCCGATGATAAACAGCGAAAGGAAGATCGTGATGACGGCGCCGAGCGAGGTAGTCCAGTTACGGAAGAAGTGGCTGATTGCCTCTTTGAAGGAGTAGCCCACGTTAGTTGGTGCCATAGTTGCCGTAACCTCCCCTCTCCTGGTCGCGGATAACGTGGCCGCCCTCGAGGGCGATCACGCGACGGTGCATGCTATCGACCATCTCGCGGTCGTGCGTGGCGACGATCACGGTGGTGCCGGTGCGGTTAATACGCTCGAGCAGCTTCATGATGCCCAGCGAGATCGCCGGGTCGAGGTTACCCGTGGGCTCGTCGCAAATCAGCAGCGGCGGACGGTTGACCATAGCGCGGGCGACGGCAACGCGCTGCTGCTCGCCACCGGAAAGCTGGTCGGGCAGTGAGTCCATCTGATCGGCCAGACCGACCAGACGCAGCACCTCGGGCACCTGGCTGCGAATGACGCCCTTGGGCTTGCCGATGCACTGCAGGGCAAACGCCACGTTTTCGTAGGCGGTCTTTTGCGGCAGAAGCTTAAAGTCCTGGAACACGGCGCCAATCTGGCGGCGCAGGAACGGAACCTTGCGGTTCTTGATCTTCATGAGGTCCTGACCGGCAACCAGGATGCGGCCACTCGTCGGCTTGACGTCGCGGTTGAGCGTCGACAGCAGCGTGGTCTTACCCGAACCGGAGTGACCGACCAGGAAGACGAACTCGCCCGGATAGATCTCGATGTTGATGTCGTCGAGTGCAGGCTTGTTGGGCTGTGCCGGATAGATCTTGGTGACATGCTCCATAAGGATAACGGGCTCGACACCGGCCTGCTTGGCCATCTTCTTGCGGCTGGCCTGCGGATCGATGGGCGCAAACACCGACGTAAAATCGGGGTTGTTGAGCGCGTTATCGAGGCTTGCGACCTCGGCCGCCTGATCGCTCTCGACCACCGGGGCAGCAGGCTGCGTGGGGTCGGGAATAGCGGCAAAGAGACCGGACTGCGCAGGCTGAGGAGCCGGCGTCGCAGGGGCCATGGGGTCGGGAATGCCGGCCATGGTAGGCTGCGGCGTGGCGGCACCAGCCTGAGGCTGCTCCACGCGAGCGGTCACGGCCTGAACGGGCTCAAAACCCGCCGTGCCGGAAAGCGCGACATCGCTGGTTGGATTGTAGGCAAAGGGATCGGATGCCGGCTGTGCCTGATCTGCCGGCTGAGCGGGGGCCTGAGCAACAGGCTGGCCCTCTGAATCCGGAGTGGCGAAACGACTGCCCTGGACGCCTGCCTGCGTCTTGGGGGCATCATCGCCCGCACCGGAGGTACGGAAGTGGTTACCCACTGGTGCTCCTTATCGTCGTGCGTTTAAACTACATGAGCGCTTTTTATTTTAGCAGCATTAGCTTTGCTGCACATAAGAAGCATGGTGGGGCCTGGTCCCTCCGGCCGCGTACAGGGTTACCTCCCAAATC
>CAUATU010000017.1:0-51710 GCA_958432255.1 uncultured Collinsella sp. | reverse complement strand
AAAACCGGGCTCGAACAAACACGCCTATTGACAATGGCTTTCTCATATTAAAGGGCATGGACCGTGGCGGCCATGCCCTTACAGCTAAACAGCAAATTGCCGATATGGCGCTCGCGCGGTCACTACGCCAGACGCGGGAACAGCGGATCGCCCTTCTCGACGGGCTGACCACCAGCAAGCAGGCCCCAAGCGCAAATGCCCTTGAGGTCGTCGCTCGCGGCCTCGTCCTCGCAGGACAGGCGGCGCAGAGCCTCGGCAGAAGTCTGGGGCATGAGCGGCATCAGCAGGTGAGCGGCAATGCGGATGGCCTCGAGCAGGTTGTAGATCACAAACGCCAGCTCGTCAGCCTTGGCCTCGTCCTTGGCAAGTGCCCAAGGCTCGGAGTCCTCGATGTAGTGGTTGGCGGCGTGGATGAGCTCCATGACCTCGTCCTTGGCTCCACCGTAATCGAGCACGTCCATCTTGGCCATGTAGCGCTCGACCAGACCATCGGCGATCTTTGCCAGCGGGTTGTCGAACGCATCGAACGATGCGGGCTTGGCGGGCGCGCAACCGTCAAAATACTTGCCGCTCATGTTGAGCGAGCGCGAAATGAGGTTGCCCCAGCTGTTGGCCAAATCGGCGTTGTAGACCTGCTCCATGCGGTCGAAGCTGATGGCGCCGTCGGTACCGGGGACCACATCGGTCATAAAGTAATAACGATAGCCCTCGACGCCCAGCATATCGATGACATCCTGCGGGGCGATGGCGTTGCCACGGCTCTTGGACATCTTCTCGGCCTTACCGGTCTCGGCATTGCGCACGGTCAGGAAGCCATGGGCAAAGACGTGCTCGGGCAGGGCCTCGCCAATGGCCATGAGCATGGCCGGCCAAATGACGCAGTGGAAACGGATGATGTCCTTGCCCACGATGTGGAACTGCGCGGGCCAGCGATAGGCCAGCTCGGCACGGGCCTCGTCGGTATCGACACCGTAGCCGACAGCCGTCATATAGTTGAGCAGCGCGTCGAACCACACATAGGTCACGTGGCCCTCGTCAAACGGAACCTGAATGCCCCAATCAAAGCTCGTACGGCTCACGGAAAGGTCGTTGAGGCCGCCCTCGACAAAGCTGCGCACCTCGTTCATACGGAACGCGGGCTCGACAAAGTCGGGGTGCTCGTCATAGAGCTTGAGCAGCTTGTCCTGGAAAGCGGAAAGCTTAAAGAAGTAGGACTCCTCCTGCACGCGCTCGAGCGGACGGTGGCAGTCGGGGCACAGGTGCTGGCCGACGCTGCCGTACTCCTCGTCACCCTTCTGGACCTGCGTGTCGGTGAAGTAGGTCTCGTCAGGCACGCAATACCAACCGTCGTAGCTGCCCTTATACAGGTAGCCGGACTCCTTCATGCGCTCCCACAGGTACTGCACGGCATGATGCTGGCGCGGCTCGGTGGTGCGGATGAAGTCGTCGTTGGAGATCTCGAGTTTGTTCCAAAGCTCCTTGAAGTGCGGGGCCTGGCTGTCGGTCCACTCCTGCGGCGTCATGTTGTGCTTGGCTGCGGCCTCGGCGACCTTCTCGCCGTGCTCGTCCATGCCGGTCAGGAACTTGACGTTATAGCCGGCGGAGCGGCGATAGCGAGCCTGAACATCGGCGATGATGGTGGAATAAGCCGTGCCCAGGTGCGGATCGGCGTTGACGTAGTAGATGGGCGTCGTGATAAAGAACGAAGGCTTGCTTTGATCCATGGGGTTTGTCCTCCAGAAAAACGTTGCATACAGAGGATGATTCTAGCGCAAGGGCTGGATATCCTCCATCTATTGCATATCGAGCACCATGGCATAGACATCGCGCTTGCGGCGCGAATACTTCTGAGACAGGCGCTTGGCCACCGCAGAGGCGGGCTCCCCCTCCTCGAGCGCGGCGCGGATATCCGCGCGCAGGGCCTCATCGGGATCTACTGCCGCTGCGCCAACCGGCGCGATACCGGCCTCTTCGTCCTCGCTCGGCGGCGCGATGACCAGCGCAATCTCGCCCTTTACCTCGCCGCGAGCACGCAGCTCCTCGGCAAGCTGGGCAGCGGGCCCGCGCAAGACCTCCTCGTGCAGCTTGGTGAGTTCGCGGCAGACGGCAACCTCACGCTGGGGAAAGACCTCCGCCACGGCCTCGAGCGTCGCCACGATGCGATGTGGAGACTCGTAGAAGATGAGCGCGCCGGGCACCACGGCAAGGCGCTGCAAACGGCGCACACGGTCGCCGTGCTTTCGGCCCAAAAAACCCTCGAAGAAAAAATGCTCGCAGGGAATGCCGGACGAAACGAGTGCCGTGACGCAAGCAGAGGGCCCGGGAATAACTTCGACGGGCACATCGGCCTCACGCGCCGCCTCGACCAGCGCCTGGCCGGGATCGGACACGCTCGGCATGCCGGCATCCGAGGCAAAGGCGAGGGTCTCCCCCGCCAGCAGACGGTCGACCAGGCCGGCGGCGCGGCTGGCGATCACATTCTCGTCGCAACGGACAAGTGGCTTGGAAATGCCCAGGTGCATCAGCAGCTTTGACGTCACACGCGTGTCTTCGCAGCAGATGGCATCGGCGGCGGCAAACGCCTCGCCAACGCGCGGAGACAGGTCGCCCAGGTTGCCGATGGGCGTGCCGACCACATAGAGTTTGCCCGTATGGGCGCTGTTTTGCGTCATATCAACCTATTCAATCATGCCGCGCTCGAGCGTACCGAGCGCCGCGCGGGCGTCCCATGCTGCAATGCGCTTCTCGGTCTTCCACGTTTGGAAGAACCAGCCGGCAGCCGGCGCAAACGAAGCCAGCTGGTTGGCGATAAACACGCGCTCGTAGGCATTGCGGCCCTCGGGCGTAACCGACGAGTTGGCAAAGATCGCCGCGCCCGACCATTCGCCCACCAGCACGGGGAACCCAGTCGAAATCGCCTCTTTAAGCTCGCGCTTGTTGCGCGAAATCGCCGTCGTCAGCCCGCGGGGGCTCGTGATGTCGAGCGCATGTTCGTCGCGGTAATGGTACAGGTGAAGGTCCATGTAGACGTTCTTGTACTTAGCGCCGCGCATAAAATGCTTCCACTCGCTGGGATGCCCCGAAGACGAGAAGACGACGATCTTATCCTCGGGCATATACGAACGGACGAGCTCGTAGGCATCGCGATAGAAATTGCGCAGGTAGTGAGCCGGAATGCCATCCGTCATGGCAAAGAGACTCTTGCGGACACTCATCTGCGGCGTATCCAGCAGCTCAATGCCCAGCAGGCTCTCGGCCTCGCCGTAACGCTCGGCCAAGCGCTCGAGCACGTCGAGTGCGACATGGCGGCCGTTAGTGGACGAATGCCACTCGGCGACAGCCTCCGGCGTGGTGGGCGAATCGTTGGAATCGCCCTGGCCACCGGGCACAGTTGCCAGATCGAGCAGCACGCGGATGTTGTACTTGGCAGCCCACTCAATTGCACGGTCGATGTAGTCGACAACCGAGATGTAGGACGCATCGGACTCCTGCGAGCCAAAGGCATACCAGGGCACCGGCAGACGCACGGCGTTGAGGCCGATCTGCGCCATGCGACGGAAATCGTCCTCGCTCACAAACGTCTCGTAATGACGGCGCATGCGCTCGTTATAGGCGGCGGTGCCCATGGCCTCCTGCAGCTCGGCCGCGTTGGATGCACCGGTCGCCGCGTATAGCGACGGGGTCACCCAAGGCTCGGGAATAAACCAGCCAGAGAGATTAACGCCGAGTATCCTCTCCATCACTGCCCCCTTTTGAATCATACGGGCTAAGCCCGCATCGCTCTTGCATGACATATCTATCGATTTGAGTATACCCGCGCATGCAGACAGGCGACCGAACGGTCTGTAAAGTGACGCGAAAGTGAGAGGAATATCTGGGAACAGGCGGGCTCGGGATGGTGCGACGAGATGTGCACGCACGTCGGAAGTAAGCGCCGGAAAGCGCACCCCGCTCTAAAGCCCAATTCTGGGATGCATTTTTCGCGGAACTCTACATAAAAGAAAAGGACCCCTTTGCAGAGGTCCTAGTCAATTCAAGGTGGCGGGGAAGGGAATCGAACCCCTGACACGAGGATTTTCAGTCCTCTGCTCTACCAACTGAGCTACCCAGCCATTTGAGGTGTGCCTTGTTTCAAGGCTTGATTAGTATAACCAAGGACGCGTTCCGGTCAACCGAGAATTTTAAAAAGTTTTTGAGCACAGCCTCGGTTCTATAAATCGGCACGTCAGAGGCATCAGCCGGCAGCAAGAAGTTTTTCGCTCAGTCCCTTAAGCCGGCACGCGTTGGAGAGCAGGGGTCGAAACAATGATTGAAGGGCGCTCTAGTACGGCCCAGGCGCCGGGGCAGGAGCACATACGCCAGGGACGTACGTTTTCGTAGCATACGAGGACATAGCCGCGCGCATCGATGAAGGCGATGTCGATGGGATAGGCCATAAAACACGTATGGACCGAAGAGCAGCGTGGAAACGCCATGACGAGCGGCAGGCCGTTGGCGGCAACCGGACGCCGTCCCAGCATGCCGCGCAGGCGCACGACAAACGACTCCGCCACCGCAAACTCGGCCGGCGTCCAACCCAGCCTGTTGAGTGCCCGCGCGTAGGCGATGTAGGACGAGACCGCGGTCACATGACCACCCCCGGACGCCATGGATCGACCGTCACCGCGCGCTCGTGCGACAACGTTGTCGGCGCCCCCAGCGAAACGCCAGCGATGCTGAGAGAAGTCGGCCACGGCTCATAGTGCATGGTGCAGGTGTAGGTCCTAAACGTACCGGATAGGGAGAGCAGGCCACCATCCGATGCCTTCGCGCCTTGCTCGCTCGACACTTCGATCCGCAAGTCATAGCCTTCCATGGCATTCAGAATTTGAGTCTGAACCGTCGCCGAGGCATCGGCAGAGCTTTCGTCGCCCTCCCCCTCCGACGCCACGGCGTGCGCCAACACGATGTCGGGTACCACGCGGTCGAAGCGCGCGACAGCGCTGGCAAAGATCATGACGTTGTACACGATGAGTGCCAGCACCAGCAAAACGGGCGTAACCACCGCCATCTCCACCGTCGCTTGGGCGCGCTCCTCGCGCAGACGCATGCGGATACTCATTACGACCCACCGCCCAGAGCGCCAACCAGCGTGGCAACATCGACGGTGAGTGGGATGGAGCCGCCGCCGGGCAGAGGAATCTCCGCAAGCGTGAACACCGTACCGCTAATGGTGCGTTCGACTTGATATTCCAACGCCTCGCAAAGCGCCTTGGGATCGGTCACGCCCAACGGAATACTTCGCAGCTTGTCTTGCGCTTGAGAGAGACCAGCAATGTCAGACCCCGGGCTCTTAATGACGTTGGCGGAATCGGTCAGCACTGGCTTTCGCAGGCGCAAGTCGCACGGTTCCAGACCCAACGCCGCCATGGACGCCGAAACGGTATCGCCGAGCCACGATGCGATGGAACCCAACGCGCCGCTGCCCCCTCCTAGGCCTTTAATCATCTCGTCCATAAGTTCGTCGGCCGAACCTTGGATATCACCGTATCCTACGAGCAGCCGTCCCCAAACATCCATGACGCCGTCGAGCACGCCGGCAACGCCGCCCGAGCGTTCCTTCAATGTCGAGAAAAATCGCGAAAGCACGTTGTTTTGCGCCGTCGCCTCATCGGGTGCCAACACCGCGGCAGAGATAGCACCGCGATCGCCGAGCCTGACTGCCGTGCTAAACGAAGAGTTGAGCTCATCGGGGCTCGAGATGGCACCCGAAACCGCAAGGGCAACTACGCCGTTGCGACCGGGCGGAGCGATACGCGGACGCTCGCCCGAAAGCGCTTTGATGGCCTGGTCAAACGCATTGCTCGCACGGTCGGTCTCGTCTTCGGTCTGACGTTCGAGCTCGAGCTCTTTGTTGCGGCATTCGACGTAGTCTTCCAGGGCGTCTTTAAACTTGTCAAAGTGATACTCGAAGCCGTTTTCGATAGAGGTTGAAGGCGCCGCAACAGCACCAAGCGACGAAACGCCAAAATGGCATTTGCTGCATTTATCCTGTCCATCGTAATCGGCAACCGAAGCAAATCCGCTCGGCGTCCCTTTCTTATAGTTAGGGCAGGTCGTCCCGTAATGCAGATACGCCTTGTCATCGTTCACGCTCGTCGGCCACACCGCATCGGTATAGAGCTCCGTCGCCCGAACCTCATCAGAGTTGCGCGGCAACAGTGGAATATAGGAGGAAACCCTGTCTCCGTTCTCGGTTATATATGCCCGATCGACCTCCGCACTCGCATAGGTATAAAACGCCTTACGCGCCGCAGACTCTGCCCTCATCTCGACACTCGAGCCGTGGGGCTTCTCATTTGTCAGACGCCAATGGTAGTAGTCCTTCGCGCGATCAAGGGCAACTTGAGGCTCCCACGTAACGCTCGAAGCGTAATGCGGATTTTGAACACCGGAGAGATCCGTTAGGCTTTTCGCGCGCTCCCACATACACGAACAGCTGCCGACCGAACCTTTATCCGATCCACCGCAATCCGCTAGCCAGGCACGCTCCTTTGCCTTCGCCGTCTCCTCCGATGCTTTTTGTAGCTCCTCGGCCGCGCGCTCCAGATCTTCCGACGCATCTTTAATGGCATCGGTCGAGATCTCGGAACCCTCGAGCGCAACAAAATCAGACTCGGATGTCCTGGGCACGGCAAGCGCCGTACCGGTATAGGTCACACTATCGGTATCCTGCGCCGACACCGCCTGCGTGGCACGCGCGGCGATCAGATACGGCAGAGCCGTCTCGATTTTCTGTAAGCCTTCCGATGCGCTTTTGGCAAACTTGTTGCGCGTTTTAATGATCTCAATCCCGGTGTCGACCATATTGCCGGCAACTGGTTCGGCACCCGGGATGAGGATGGCGACCAGGCCCGTCCCGATTGTGGCAAACCCCGCCAGCCCCAGACTCAAGATGCTCGCATCAACCACCGTGGCAGCCGTGTGATAGGACGACACTACGTTGGCACCCGCCAGCGCGCCGCTATCGGCCGCCACCTGGGTATCCCCGGCACGCGACATGCTCCATATCGCCGCGGTCGACGAAAACAACAACGTGAGCACCACTAGGATGACCACGGCAGAAGAAAGCGTGGTGTAGGCACCGTCTTCGATAAACAGGTCGATACCGGCGCGGCCCATAAAGCCGCCTCGCTTGCGATGGCAGCTCGGACGGCGCGTCAAAACGCATCTAGACCAGAAACGCTTAATCCCATGTAGCAATCCACGAATCATAATCTCCCTCCAGCCATTCGGGACGTGATTGATACGAGACATCGACCTTGAGCTCAACGTAGCCGCCCTCGGCGGTACCACCCATAGCCTGCGCAAACGCACCGATCACAGGCAACGGCCTGACCTCGCCGGAAACGGACACGGACGAGACGCCACCCGCACCGGCCCGACCAAGCTCGATATTCCACGACAACGGCCCGCCGGCATGAAAGATCGAAACGTTGGGCACCGCGGCAAGCCGGCGGCGGGTGAACTCCTTAAGATCGTCGTCCTCCGCCGTCGTCGTGGTCATGAGCCGCGCGGTCTCGGCGGCGGCAGACTCCATGACCGCGCGCGTATAGAGCAGGCACACCGGTTGCAGTGCGAGAAGGATGAGCGTCAGAAACGTCGGCAGCAAAAAAGCGGCCTCGACCGTAGACTGCGCCCGGTCCTCGCGCGCGATATCAATACAACGCAATGTCCTTAGCGCCCGCAGCGGCGTCGATAACCGACGTCGAGGCAACGCCATGGGATGCCGCCCGCTCAACCAGCGCCGCCAAGCGCCCATCGGTGCCAGCACGCCAAAGCCCCGCGATCGCCAGCACGATCGATAACAGCGCCACCGTGACGATGGCGTATTCCACAGTCGCTTGGGCAACCTCTTCACGCAGAACGCCATGCATTTCACGATCCCTCCTTTGAGCTTATTGTTTGCGGGACCAGGCGCACGGCGCGCAGACGACACGAAGCATCGCCGGTATCCGCGGCAACCGTCACCATATCGACCCAGCCGCGTCCGTCACGCACGATGGCGCCCCATACGTTGCCCTTAATATCGAGATAGCCGCTCAGGGCGAGCTGGGCCGTTGGCACCTCGCGGTAGGCGCGTAACATATCCGCCGCTGCCTCGGTCATCGGTCGGTCCTCGGACCATGCAAGCCGGACCGCAATCGCGTTGTCCTCAGGCGAATCCGTCGCAGTGCCAGACCGCTTGTCGAGCGTCCGCAGAAAGGTTTGCGCCGTGACAGCGACATCCGAATCGTCCGCATCTCGCATCTCATCTTTTTGAGTCGCCACCGCCGAATCTGAGCCCGAATCGAAGGCGGCCCCAGGACGCTGCTGCCGCGCGGCGTTAAGCCCCCAAAGCACCGCCGCTATCGCCACGGTCAGGCAAGCAAACACCAGCAGCACCCCGATGGGGCGCTCGCCCTCTACAGACTGTTGATGCCCTCGCTGATAGCGTTCCATAGATCTTGGACCTTGCCTTTAAATGCAACGATGGCAATAATCGCGATCACCACAAGCACGCCCACCAAAATGGCGTACTCGGTGGTACCCTGCGCGCTCTCCTCCCGCAACAGCTCCTTGGCATGCTGGCGAGCGCGGATCGCCCGGCAAAAAGCCCAGTTCCAAGCCTTGTCAGCAACTTCGACCATCGTGTTCATGTATTCCTCCCTACATCATCCCGCCTGCTCCCAGCAGCGGGCCCAATATGGACAGAAGCAACGCCGGCAAGATGAGCGTGCCGGTGGGGATCAGCAGCTTGACGGGCGCACGCTCGATCTCACGCTCGACCGCGGCGCGATGAGCCGCACGGATCTCGCGACTTTGAGCGGCCAGCGTCTCGGCAAGTGGGGCACCCAGGGCGAGCGCCTGCCCCACCGTGATGGCAAAGGTCTCGAGCGCTCGTACGTCCAGATCGCGCGCGGCGGCCAACAACTCGTCCTCACGCGTGCCCACGCCCACCTGCCACGCCATGCAGGCCCGCTCAAGGCGAAGAGCCAGCACTGACCGGCGGTTGGCGCAGAAAATCTCAAGCGCCGCATCAAACGAAAGACCGGCCGAAAGACCCAAGCGCACAACATCGATCATCTCGGACACTTCGCCGAGCGAAACTCGCGCCGGGCCGCCCGCTCCAACCGCGCCCTTCACTCGCGCGGTCAGGGCATCGACCACTGAGCGACCCGCGGCAGCGACCAGCACCGCCTCGCGCTTGCAGGCCCCTGCGATCTTGCGTGCATCCGCCCGATCCAAACCCGTCGCGATAAATACACTCAGGGCGCACAGGCAAGCCGCAACTGCAACTGGGGCGCTCATAGCTCCACCCTCATAATGCGCCGGATAACCACCAGGGCAACGGCGTTGAGGGCGAGACCCAGCACCACAGCGCCCGCACCGGCAGGCGTCGCAAGACCGCGACGAAAATCTGCCGAAAGCAGCGCCAACACCGCGCACATGCCCGCCGGCATCGCCGCGACCATATGCGCCGACATGCGAGCCTGCGACGTCTTGACATCCAGGCGGCGCTTGAGCTCAATGCGCTCCCCTACCATGCTCGACGCCTCGGACAGCAAGTCGGCAAGCGGAGCGCCGGTGCGCTGTGACACCTTAAGCGCCAAGGTCACAAGCGAAAGACCGGGGGCGTCGATGCGCACGAGCAAGTCATCGAGCGCGTCGGTCGCCGAGATACCGCAATCGATCGCCGCCGCCACCCGCAAAAACTCGGTATGCACCGGTTCTTGCGCATGAGCGCCCACAAAGCGCATGCCCTGGGCCAGCGAATGTCCCGAGGCAAGCGACATGGAAAGTGCGGTAAACGCCTCGGGCATGGCCTCTTCTGCATCGTGTTGCTCGCGCCGGCTCTCAAAGCCATCCCGAGCGGCGCCAGCGGCAATCGGAGCAACAAGTCCCAAGGCAAACCCGAGGGGCGATAACGACACCATCGTTAGTAAAACGCTGCAGACACCGCTCGATAGCAGTAGAAACGCCAAACGCCCCGAAGCATCTTCAATCACGAGGCCAAGGCGATGCGCCGGAGCCAGCGATGCCCACGAACGGGCGATCTTTTTCAGCAGATCGTTTTCCACCAGCTCACGCGGCAGCTTCTCTGCCACCGTCTCGAGCGCCTGACGCGCCAGCTCCGCCGGCGGCACCTGCGGCACACGAGGTTCCGCCCCGCACGCCGTCGCAACAGAAAACCCTGCCAAACCCCCTACGACGAGGGGCACAGCGACCTCCATTCGTCCACCTCCTCTTGTGTGAGCGTCCCCGACCGCAGGCCTTCTGCGATAAACGGCGGCTCGCGGTCAAGCGCCCAGGTGCGCTCGGCGGCATCGAAAGTCACATAGCGCTCGAGCTCTACGCCGCCCGACGCGGCGCGACGCACCCCCGAATACGAGGAGACGAAGCGCCTGCCATCGGCGTGGCGCTCGGACATCACGATGCCGTCGAGCGCCATGGCAATCTGCTCCTCGATGAGCTCGCTCGGCAGATCGATGCCATAACGTGCAAGCAACGTCAGACGCACCACGGTCTCCTGTTCTGAACCCGCATGAAGTGTGGTGAGCGACCCGTCGTGGCCCGTATTCATGGCCTGCAACATGTCGCAGCACTCGGCACCGCGCACCTCGCCCACCACGATGCGGTCGGGGCGCATGCGCAGGGCATTGGTCACCAGGTCGCGGATCGTCACCGCGCCCTCGCCCTCAATTGAAGCCTCGCGCGCCTCTAGGCGCACCACGTGCGGATGATGCGCAAACTTGAGCTCGGCAGAGTCCTCGATCGTCACGATGCGCTCGCCGGTGGAAATCTCGCATGACAGCGCGTTGAGCAGGGTGGTCTTACCAGATCCCGTGCCTCCCGCAACCGCCAGGTCCTGTCGCAGCGACACCGCGCACGACAGCAGCTGCGCATACCAAAGCGGCAGTGACCCCAGCCCCACAAGCTCGTCCAGCGAGCAGATGCGGTCCGAGAACTTTCGGATGGTGAGAATCGGTCCGTCAATCGCCACAGGCGGAATCACCGCGTTGACGCGATAGCCCGTTTTAAGGCGAGCGTTGACGATGGGGCTGCGCTCGTCGATACGGCGGCCAAGTGGCGAGATGATGCGGTCGATAAGCACACGGATCTGCTCATCATCCTCAAACGCATGCTCGATAGGGTACAAGACGCCGCCGCGTTCAAAGAAGGCCGAGCGGCAGCCGTTGATCATGATCTCGGTAACGGTGTCGTCCTCGATGAGCGGCTGCAGTGGGCCCAGGCCCACCACGTCGTCCAAGATCTCGTCGATGATGGTCTCACGCTCGGGCGTCGCCAGGTCGGTCGGCTCTTCCACGTTGAGCGCTGCCTCCACCGCAGGACGCAATTCCGAGCGGGCGCGCGCCGAATCGATGTATGCGCTGATACGCGCCACCTCGTCATAGCCCATGCGGTCCATCACGGCGCGTTTGGTGCGGCGCTTGACGGCACGGTGGCGCCCCGCATCAACAGGCGCTGCTGCCGCGACCGCGCCAGCCGCCTTAATCCTTGTTTGCAAACTCATCGCGAATCACCCTCACGCGACCAGGGAAGACGGATGCGCGGGCGCTCGGTGCGTGTCGCGCGGTCGGTGACCATGTCGCTCCAGGGACCGACGGCGCAGCCCAGCTCCACGAGCATCTCGCGCGTGGCTTCGCGCACGCTGGTGGCAAAAGCGCTGGTCTGGCCCACCGCCTCGTCGGCACGGCCGAACGCCATGAGCGCCGCCAAGTCCTGCCCGCCGTCGGCGATACGAATCTTGGAGCTCAACGCGCAGGTAATCTCAAAGCGCATGGCGACATCCTCGTCGGCGCCGCGCGCGCCAAACCGGTTGAATACGGCGCTCATGCGCGTGCGTGGCACGCCCACACGGCTCGCCAACTCGATGACGCGTGCCGCGGACGTCGCAGACGACACCGACGGATCGCCCACGACCAGGCAGCGATCGCTTGCCGCCACCGCGGCCGCCACGGCGTCACCCCAAAAGACCGAGGTGTCGACAAGAACCACGTCGGATTCGCGGCGCAAGACGTCGAGCAGCAGCTCCACCGGACGTGCCATAAGCTCGGCCTGTTCGGGCGCGGCGACCGGACCCCAAAGCGTGACGCCCGGAGCCACACGCATCGAGGCGGCCACGATGTCCGATTCGGCAAGTGAGCCCGCAGCCGATGGCTCGATAAGCGTCGCCATGTCATGCGGGACATCGGCACCCAACAGGTCGTAGAGGTTTCCAAACATCAGGTCCAAGTCGAGCACGGCAGCACGCAGACCCAGCAGCGACGCCGCGTGCGCCATGGCGGCGACGATCGTCGACTTGCCGCAACCGCCCGAACCCGAGACGACGCAGACAACCGGGGCTCGATGCGACGGAGCGGCGGCATCCGCCGGCGGCGTGGGGGCAGGCGGCGCTGGCACGGGCGGCAACGTCCCCGTCTCCCCGGCAGCGTTCATATGCTGCGTCCAAGCCGGCATGGCAGGCCGCTCGGCCTGCGAGGCCGAGCCTGGAGACTTCGCGGTCGCATCGGCACGAACACTGTCGCTCCCGGCAAGTCCCTCCACCTCGTCGAGCTCATCGACCAGGCTCACGCCATGCACGTATCCCATATCTACAGCCAGAAGCTCCTCGCCATACGGCACCGGCTCTCCGGGGTCATCGCATGCAAGGGGGTCCCGGGGACGCCGATCATGCTCGGCTTCCGCTTTTCCACAATCATCAACACGCGGGCCTCTTGTAGCGCGAGGCGCCCCGGGTTCCCTATCAACAAAAGCATCGGGCTCAATCGTCAGACACCGGTCGTAATCAACCGTTCCCTCGCCCGCGCGCCCGTTGCCGCATATGCTGCGCGCAGCGATAACCTCGGTCGCCCCTGCGCGAAACAGCCCCTCGATATCCGAAGGATCGAGCGTCTCTATCAGTACGACCACGCGGCTCACGCGGCCCTCGGCCGTCAGGCGCGCAACGGTCTTTCGCACGTCTTCGGCATCGAACAGGGCTGCCGCGATAATCGCCGCCCCGCGACGCGACGGAAACGCCCGCGCCATGGACACCAGCCCATCCAGGTCGCCCACGCGAAGCACCTGTGCGCCTGCATCGCGGCCCTCGACTTCCCGCTGTAGCAATCCGTAATCACCGCACGCGCAGCATGCAAGCCAGATCGCCTTCATCACTCGTCGCCTCCGCTCTTTTTGCCGCGCACCGTGGCGGGAATCGTCAAGCTGACCGTTCCCTTGCCCGAAGCTCCCAGCAGTTCCTTGACGTCTTCGGGGTCAGCCGCCAGCGTCACCCATTCGATCTTGCCCTCGCGCGTGGCACCGGAATCCTCACTGGTATCGATTACGTACGCGCCGCACAGCCGATCGGTTACGCCGTCTTTTTGCACATACACATCCACGTAGCTGCCCACGCCCGTGGCGCCGCCGACCGAGTGCTCGGCATCGACCGCCACCGAAACGGCGACCTTGCCCTTAGGCACCTCGAGCTTGTGGCTCTCGGCCTTGGTGTAGACATTGCAGATCACGGCGTTTTTGGGAATACGCGAAGTCGTCACGTCGCCGCGCACCTGGCGCAGCTCGGTCACCGCGTCACGCGGCAGCAGGCTTGTCAGCCATTCCTGGGTTATGACATTGGTCTCATCGAGGGTCTCGCCCACATCGATATCGCGCGCCGCGACGCATACCTCGACGCGATCGCCACCGTACTTGGCCAAGGTCTCAGCCTGGACCTGTTCGGCTTGCGAGCGGATCGACGAGCCGTAAACCATGCAGAGCAGAGCAGCGAGCACGCCCGCGACCAGACTGATGGCGATGCGCTTGCTCTTGTTCACGGCCGCTCCTCTCATGGCAGTGCCGGGCGAATGCCCGTACCACCATTGTCTGGGCGGTCAGAGTGCAAAGCGGCGCAATCGCAATCTTGGTTTTCGATGTCAAACCAATCGCTGACCAAAAGCTAACCAGCCCGTCAAGCTCGTGGCAAGGTTTTGGTCAGTACGTCAGCAAACTGCATGTTTCGAGGCTTTTCCGCAGCAAAAAAGCCGTCTCCCGAATAGTTGGGAGACGGCTGTCATAGGAAAAATCAATTACAGATGAACATCGGGATCGAGCATTTGAGCGCTCACGCGCATGGATGACGCCAAGTTTTGGAACGTTTCCAGACGCAGACTGTCGATCTGCCCGGCGTCCTCGGCCTCGCGAACGGCGCAGCCCGGCTCATGGGTATGCGTGCAATCGCCAAACCGGCACGCACGCGATGCCTCGACAATCTCGGGGAAGGCGCGCGCCAGACCCCGTTCGTGACCCACGAGCGGTAGGCTGCGCAGGCCCGGGGCATCGGCGATCACGCCGGCGTCGCCCGGCAGCGCCACCATCACGCGCGCGACGGTAGTGTGACGGCCCTGGTCGTCGCGTTCGCGCACACCGCCGGTCGCCAACGTATCGTGGCCCAGCAGTGCATTGAGCAGCGTCGACTTACCGGCACCCGACTCGCCCAGAATCATGGCGCAGCTCCCGGCGGGCACGCAGGCACGGACCTCGTCCAGGCCGCGGCCCTCGGCAGAAGACGTCACGATCACGCGCACGTCCGGGCCCACCAGGCGGCGCACGCGGTCCAAATCGCGCTCGAGCTCCTCGGCATCGCAGCGGTCAGCTTTGGTGAGCACCACCACCGGATCGGCATCGCAGTCGAGCACCAACACCAGTGAGCGCGCCACGCGATCGAGCAGCACCTCGCCGGCGCCGAGCGCCTGCACGATCAGCACGCTGTCAACGTTGGAGCAGAGCACCTGGCGCTCACCGCGGGCACGGCCACGCCAACGCTCAAAGCTCGTACGGCGCGGCAGTACGCACTCGATCACGCCCATGTCGTGCCCGGGAGCACGGCGAACCGCCACGCGGTCGCCCACAGCGGGCAGCAAGACCTCGTCCTCGCCACGCGACTTGGCAAACCCTACGGCATGCTCGGCACGAAACGTGTCATCGGCAGTCACCACCAGCGGAAACCCGCGGTCCAGGCGCACCACGGCACCGAGCTGCATCTGCTCGGGCTCCTCGGCCTGCGCGCAAAAGTCATCAAATGCAGCCTGCTGAGCCGCATCGACCGGCAGGTCATCGAACGCCGGAACATCCTGCAGCGCATCAAGCCCCGGCACGCTTGCCAGCAACTCCTCAGCAGATGCAGGGGCTTCGGTCGCGAGCTTCCGACGACGATCGCGCTTAGCCCGCGCCCCCGTCGTCTTTTTCTTCGCCTTAGCCTTAGCCTTGCCCACAAGCGCCTCCCAGCACCATAAATCACAACTGAGCAGGTATTTTACCCATAAAAAGAGTCGGTCGAGCAACTGCTCGACCGACTCACACACTTTCCCTCAGCCCTTTATCATCCGCGCGGGAGAAAAGCTAGCAAGGACACCGCAGGGCCCGCCCGCCGGGAGGGGTTTCCTAAGGGCACATCCCGCAGCCGCAAAGCGGCGAGGACGTGCCCGTGGAAACCCCGCAGGCGGTCGGGCCCGGACAGGAACGTTACTCTTTTTCGACCGCGCGCATGATCGCCTTGTAGATCTCCATCAGCGGAATGATCAGGAAGGCCAGGCCCAGCGCGGCAAGAACGCCCTTGAGCTCAAGCGTCACGGGGCCAAAGAACATCTCGGCAAGCGTCGGCTGAACGGTCACGATAACCGTCAGTACCAGCGCCAACGCGGCGGAAGCCCACAGCCACTTGTTCTGCTTCTTCATGCTAAACAGCGACGCACGACGGCTGCGCATATTGAAGCAGTGGAAAATCTCGACCATGTTGAGCGTGATGAACGCCATCATCACGCCTTCCTCGTCGGCATTGCCGGCGATCATATCGGCGATGTGGATGTAGCCCATGTCAAAGTACACGCCCACAAAGAAGCTCGCCAGCACCAGCACGGTGATGATCAGGCCCTGGACCACGCAGTCCAGACCCATATTACCGGCAAAGACGCCGTCCTTGGCGTTGCGCGGCTTGCGCTTCATGATGTCGCCCTCGGCATCCTCCATGCCCAGCGCGAGCGCGGGGAAGCAGTCGGTGACCAGGTTCACCCACAGCAGCTGCACCGGCTGGAAGATGGTAAAGCCGATGAGCGTGGCGATGAACACCGAGAACACCTCGGCAAGGTTGGCCGAAAGCAGGAACTGGATGACCTTGCGGATGTTGTCGTAGATGCGACGGCCCTCTTCGCAGGCACCGATGATGGTGGCGAAGTTGTCGTCGGCGAGCACCATGTCGGCGACGTTCTTGGTGACGTCGGTACCGGTGATGCCCATGCCCACGCCGATGTCGGCACGCTTGATGGACGGGGCGTCGTTGACGCCGTCGCCCGTCATTGCCACGATCTGGTCGCGCGACTTCCAAGCCTCGACGATGCGGGTCTTGTGCTCGGGCTGAACGCGGGCGTACACGCCGTAGTCCTCGATGTGCGCGTCGAGTTCCTCGTCGCTCATGCGGTCGAGGTCGGCGCCTGTGATGGCCTGGCTGCGATCGGTGACGATACCCAGCTGCTTGGCGATGGCCACGGCGGTGTCGATGTGGTCGCCCGTAATCATGACGGTGCGGATACCGGCGTCGTGCGCCTCGCGGATGGCGTCGGCGACCTCGGGGCGGACCGGGTCAATCATGCCGGACAGGCCGCAGAAGACCAGGTCATGCTCGAGCGCGGCGGGGCTGCAGTCGGCCGGGACCTCGGTGTAGGTGCGGCTCGCCAGCGCCAGCACGCGCAGGGCCTCGTCGGCCATGGCCTTGTTGGCGGCCACGAGCTCGGCACGACGCTCCTCGGTCAGGGGGACGACCTTATCGCCCTCGTAGATATGGGTGCACAGGCCGATCACCACGTCGGGCGCGCCCTTGGTGTACTGCTCGTACTCGCCGTCCAGGGTCTCGACGACCACGGACATCATCTTGCGGCCAGAGTCGAACGGGGCCTCACCCACACGCGGGTGCTCGGCGGTCAGGCCGGTGAGCCCCGCCTTGCCGGCGTCGTTGACGAGCGCGCACTCAGTCGGCTCACCCACGGCCTCGCCCAGCTCCTCGTCCCACTGGGCGTCGGAGCACAGCGCCATGCCGGCCAGGAACTTCTCCTTAGGCGCAGCGAGCTCGTGCTTGACGACGGTCATCTTGTTTTGGGTAAGGGTACCGGTCTTGTCGGAGCAGATGGTCTGCGTACAGCCGAGGGTCTCGACGGCAGAAAGCTTACGGATGATTGCCTGGCGCTTGGCCATCTTGGTCACGCCAAGCGAAAGGACGATGGTCACGACGGCGACCAGGCCCTCGGGGATGGCAGCGACGGCGAGCGAGACGGCAACCATAAAGGTATCGAGCAAGGCAGTCGGGTCGGTAAGGACGTTACCCACGCCGTGGCGGATGATGTCGACGCCAAAGATGACGACGCAGATGACGATAACCATGATGGTAAGGATGCGGCTGAGCTCGGCGAGCTTCACCTGCAGCGGTGTGAGCTCTTCCTTGGCCTCGGCCAGGGCGCCGGCGATCTTGCCCATCTCGGTGTTCATACCGGTGCCGACCACGACGGCGCGACCGCGGCCGTATACCACGGTGGAACCCATGTAGCACATGTTCTTGCGGTCGCCGAGCGGCACGTCGTCGGTGCCGGCGGCGAGCTCAATGACGTTGGCATGCTTCTCGACGGGCACGGACTCGCCGGTAAGGGCGGCCTCCTCGATCTTCATCGTGGCGCTCTCGAGCACACGGCAGTCGGCCGGGACGGAGTCGCCCGCCTCGAGCATGATCACATCGCCGGGCACGAGCTCAGCGCTCGGCAGGTGCACGAGCTTGCCGTCGCGCAGCACCTTGGACTGCGCCGCGCTCATCTCCTGCAGGGCCTCGAGAGCCTCCTCGCTTTTAGCTTCCTGGACCACGCCCAGCACCGAGTTGACGATAACGACGAACATGATGATGGCGACGTCGGCAAAGTCGGGCTCGCCCTTGACCATACCCGTGAGCGCGCTGATGACGGCGGCAACGATCAACATGATGACCATGGGGTCGGCCATCTGCTCAAAGAAACGCTTCCACAGCGGCGTTTTCTCGGCTTCCTCGAGCTTGTTAGGGCCTGTCTTGGCGAGGCGCGACGACGCCTCGTCGTTGCTCAGGCCGAGGTTCTCATCGACGCCCTGGTCGCTGAGCACCTCCGCCGCGGCGGACAGGTATTCCTTTTGCATATAGAGTCCCCTCCTGGGATTCGGGCCACTCAGCAGATTGATGCCCGATCATAATTCCCAGGAGAAGGGCAAGGGCTCATCAAGGCTGCCGTGCTGAGCGGCAGTTGATAGTGGAGCTATGGTACCCCAAAGCAGCGCGTCTAGCCAAAACATTCCAATTGGAAACACGGCTCGAGTGCAACGATGCAGACCGTGTGATGCTCAACATTGATAAAACGTTTTTTCTTCGGCGCATCGTCAAACTGAAATATCGCCCAGATAGCAGCGGTCAGAACGGTTGGTAAAGATTTTTCATATACCGTTTTTACCGCAAAAAAAGAACTTCTAATTCGGCATACGGTCGATTTTTTGGGGTATTCGGTCGGCATTTCGTTATAATCATCTCAGTTTTATTTCTTATGGTTTATCTATCAGCGCAAGACGATGTCAGATGGAGGTCTGAATGTACAAGCGCACCAAGATTGTATGCACCATGGGTCCCGCCTGCGATAGCGACGAGACCATCCGCGAGATGATCAAGGCGGGCATGAACGTCGCCCGTTTTAACTTCTCGCACGGATCCTACGACGAGCACCACGGTCGCATCGAGCGCGTCCGTCGTATTTCCAAGGAGCTCGGTCTGCCCGTCGGCATCCTGCTCGACACCAAGGGCCCCGAGGTCCGCACCGGCCTTCTGGTCGACGGCAAGAAGGTTGCCGTCAAGACCGGCGACAAGATCGTCGTCACCGCTCAGCCCACGTCCGAGGATTTCCACGGCACCTCTGAGCACATCTCCCTCGACTACCTGGCTCTGCCCTCCGAGGTCGAGAAGGGCTCCCTTATCCTGATTGACGATGGCCTGGTTGCCCTCGAGGTCGAGTCCGTCGACGGCCAGGACATGACCTGCGTCGTCAAGAACGACGGCCTGATCGGCGAGCGCAAGGGCGTCAACATGCCCAACGTCAACATCTCGCTGCCCGCCATCACCGAGCGCGATCGTCAGGACATCCTCTTTGGTCTGACCGAGAACATCGACTACATCGCCGCTTCCTTCATCCGCGACGGCGAGTCCGTCCGCGGCATCCGCGAGCTTTGCCGTGAGAACGGCGGCGAGCACGTGACGATCTTCCCGAAGATCGAGTGCGCCCTGGGCGTCGAGAACTTCGACGAGATCCTCGAGGCTTCCGACGGCATCATGGTCGCCCGTGGCGACCTGGGCATCGAGATCAAGCCCGAGCTCGTTCCGCACATCCAGAAGGAGATCATCGCCAAGTGCAACGCGGCCTACAAGCCCGTTATCACCGCTACGCAGATGCTCGACTCCATGCAGCAGAACCCGCGCCCGACGCGCGCCGAGGTTGCCGACGTTGCTAACGCCATTTACGACGGCACCGACGCCGTCATGCTGTCCGGCGAGTCCGCTGCCGGTAAGTACCCGGTCGAGGCCGTTAAGATGCAGGCCAGCATTGCTCTCGAGACCGAGAAGTACCTCCCGGCTCACGCTCCGCTCGAGGTTCCGGCCGATGCTCACGGCACCCGCGTTGTCAACAACGTTGTGGGTATGTCCGCTGTGAACATGGCCACCACCGTTGGCGCCAAGTGCATCACCGTGCCGACGACCACCGGTCGTACCGCTCGCCTGATCTCGCACTTCCGTCCCAACATGCCGATCTGCGCGTTCTCTCGTCACGAGTGGGCCGTCCAGCAGATGATTATGTACTGGGGCGTTATCCCGCACCAGGCCGAGATTACCCAGGGCACCGTCAACGGCACGATCGTCAAGGCGATCGAGACTGCTAAGGAGCTCGGCTACGTCGAGGCCGGCGATCTGACCGTCGCCACCGCCGGCGACCCCCGCATGAGCGTCCAGCTCGAGGACAAGGTCTCCTCGACCAACGTCGCTTACGTCGCTCAGGTGCGCTAAATCGCACTTGCAAGCAAATTTGCATTGCAAAGGGCCCGGAAGGCATTGCCTTCCGGGCCCTTTTTTAAGACCTTATTCATATGCCGCTTCATCGATTTGCGTTCAGTCGCAAGCCTCTCCGATGCCGAGCGCACCACCGAAGACGCCCTGCGACGGGAGCCGTTGGTCAATTGGGATGAACTGTTCACCGTCAAGCCGGCCGGCTAGCAGCTAGCGATCAGGGGGACTGCGGGGACGTCAGAAGCGGCAACGCGAGCCGCAAAGCCCGCCTCGGTCAGCTCGATGACCTCGGTAAACGTTGCGTCGAAGAATTTCTCGGTCAGCAGGCGGTATGGCGGATGGTCGGGCTCGCCGGGGTTTTCGCGCACGATCTCGTGCATAACGCCGATGGTCTTGAGCACATACTCCTTATGGATGGGATACTGCCCAAAACGCGTCGCCGCAGTATACAGGCGATCGGTCGCGCGCGGAATCGAAACAATGCCGAGCGTCTTGCCGAACCAGTCAAAGTCGCCTTGCTTTTTAATGCGGAACTCCTCGCACGGCTTGCCGCCGTGCGCCTCCAGGTACTGATTCACGCGCGTATTCCATACGGTATCGGCCACCAGATGCGACCAGACACCCAGTGTCAAATCGAGCAACGACTGCGCCACATCTTCGGACGCAAGCGAGAACTCACGAGCGCCGGGACCGACAACCGGCTCAGCATCCCTGTAGCGCTGGGGATAGTGCACGCGGTTCAGCCGCTCGCGTTCCTCGATAATCGAGGTCGCCGCGGCCGGCGCACCGATGGGCGAACTTTTAAGCAACGGTGCCACATAGGTATCCCAGAACTCATGCTCACGAGGCTTAGGGATGGGCTCAGGCTTGGCAAAGTGCGTAATGCGGTACGGAATGGGATCGGCGATGCCAGGGACCATATAGCCCACGAAGATATCCGGAACCACGCAGCCAAACAAAAAGGCATTGCGGTCGCGCACGCTATTGGCAAGCGCACCGGTGCGCTCCAGCAAACGCTCCGTCTGAGCGATATGAATGTTCCAGCTTGGCATAGCCACCCCCATAAAAACCTGGATAACTATACCATCACGGCAAAGCCGCGCGGGCGGCTACGCACGCTCTACGCAGCAACTAGTCCGTAGCACCGCTTTCGGTTCCATACGACGGCGAAGGTGCCTCGACCACATGGTGATATCGATCGATATAGATTGCACGGGCACCCAGGCGTCGCACCAAATCCTGGTGATGCGTGCTCATCAAGACCGTCTTACCCGCCGCGACGTAGGCCAGCAAGAAGTTGACCACGATGTCGCATGAATCCTCGTCGAGTCCATTGGTAGGCTCGTCGAGGACCAAGATATCCGGGTTCATCGACACCACCGCAGCCAGCGCAACGCGTTTCTTTTGCCCGCCCGAGAGCTGATAGGGAGAGGCATCGGCAAGGTCGACAACCTGAAACAGCCCCATGGCATCGCGCACGCGGCGCTCGAGCTCGTCTGCCGGCAGCCCCATCTGCGCGGGACCAAAAGCAACTTCCTCGCCCACCGTAGCGCAGAACAGCTGAGCATCGGCATTCTGGAACACAAAACCTACGCGCTGATGAAAACGCTGAGCGGCCGCGGAATCCTTTAGAAACGCCGCATCGATCACGTGCCCGTCAAACAGGTATGCCCCTGCGTCCGCGAGCTCAAGGCCGTTGATAAGGCGCATGATCGTCGTCTTGCCACAACCGTTAGGACCAAGCAGAGCAACGAGTTCACCACGATCCACCTGCAGCGAAACGCCGTCGACCACCGTATGACCCGCATAGGAAAACACCACGTCGCGAAACTCGATGAGCGGCGTGGTCTCGGCGCCGGCAGCACCGCTCGCGCACATCGCGCCATTTGTATCGTTTGCCAAAACGTCGCCCTTCCCTATCCACATCGACGGCTCGACCGCCCGCGCTACAGCACCGCGCACAACACGGCGAGCAGAACCACAACGGCTGCGTAAACGGCATCGCGCCAGCCAAACCCGGCGCGCGCGGGAGCCGGATACGCACCGGCAAAGCCGCGGCAAAGCATAGCCTCGTCCATCGCGCGGCTGCATTCCATCGCCTTGATAAAGGTCATGCCCATGATACCCGCGATCGAATCGGTACGCGAAAATCCCTCAGGCGCACGGCCAACGCTGCGCAGCATGACCGATTCGCACAGATTGTGCGCCGTGCGACCCAGCACCTCGATGTGCTTGAGCGCCATATCAAACGTAAAGATGACCTCGTCGGGCAGATGTAGCGTCTTGAGCGCCGCCGACATGCGGCTCCAGGTAAGCGTCCACGAAACGCCCAGCACGAGCGACACGTTAATGAACGTCTTAAGCGCAATTTTGAGCATGGCGCCCGTAGCGGAAGCGCCCAGCAGCAGGGCAGGCAGCGCCAGAACCACTGCGAGCCCCGTGGCGCCGAGCGCCGGTACAATGGTCGCACGCAGCCCGCGTGCGGGGCGCACCGCGACCAGCACCAGCGCGATAGCCGCCATCAACATGAGGTACAGCGGGCTCTGCGTCAGACACACGCATAGAACGCAGACGAACATCCCCACCAGGCGCACCGGAGCCGAAACGCAAGAAAGGGCGCGGTCGACCATCGACCCGCCCTCGTGCGCGCCCCCACCCAGGCGAACCCGCTCAAGCAGGCTCGCCAGGTGCAGGACGTTCTTTTGCATCACACGATGCCGAGCCCCCACGGGCTCGTAACGCTGCTCGACCGCAAGCCAGCTAGGCAGCTCGGCTATTGCCATGAGCACCGCTTTCCTTAACCGTCAGCGAGATCAGACGGAATGCGATGGTGAGCACCGCCACGCCAATCACGCCGGACAGGATATACATGGCAGCCTGACCGGCAAAGCCAAGACCCTGCTCCTCGGAATAGGCCTGCAGGTAATCACCCGTAGGCAGAGCGTCGGCAAAGGTCGGGGTATCAAGGCCGACCGAAGCTTGCAGGCTGTCGTCACCAACCTCCTGAACGGCGGTCGCGGCGCCCTCGGCGTCCCACTCGCCCCATGCGTCACCTGTGGCAAGCAAGCCGAGCGGCGTAGCCACGACAAGCACGGCAACCAAGATGAGCGTGGGGACCAGCGAGGTCTTCTTGGCAGCAGCGCCCTCGGCAGTAAGCTGGCCATCGACGGCCTCGGGCCCGACGATAACGCTCGGCGCCGTCTTCTTGATAAAGCCGTAGATCGCGGCAGTCGCCACGCCCTCGACCACGCCGGCAACCAGCATATGCGGGATCAACATGGCCGGAATAGCCACGGACAGCGGGAAGGGGCAGTACAGCGGAGCGCCCGAAGCGTTGGTGAAGAGCATCGGCTGAATACCAAACTCGATTGCCGCGCACAGGGCTGCCAGGCACAGGCCGACCCAACCGCTCACGACGGCAGAAACCGAGGTGCCCCAGCTCTTGTCGTGCAGGCGGCTGTTGAGCGCACGGAACACGATAGCAGCGACAAACGGCAGCACAAAGGCCATGTTAAAGCAGTTGGCGCCAAACGACAGAACGCCGCCGTCGCCAAACAGCAGCGCCTGCAGTGCCAGCGCAACCGAGACAGCGATAGCCGCGGCCTCGGGGCCTAGCAGCAGCGCAATGAGCGCGCCGCCGACGGCGTGACCTGTGGTGCCGCCGGGCAGCGGCACATTGAACATCATAAGCAGGAAGGAGAACGCGGCGCAGATGCCCAGGAAAGCCATGTGCTCGCGATCGAGCGTGGCGCGCACTTTCTTGATGCAGTGAACCCAAACGGGCACCATCGCCACCGCCATGACGGCATCGGTCTGCGGGGACAGATAATTATCTGGAATATGCATGCACGCCTCCCGGTTATCGGCGCACGGAATTGCAACGCCGTTTGAATCACCTTTCCAGTGTTACGTAATGTCAGATTCGTAACACGACGCGGGCTATCATAGCAAAACGGCGCACTGCCGACAAAGCAGCACGCCGTTATGTAATGCGCGTGTCATATATGCAGGCTCAACGGTGCCTTATACCGGGCATAGCGGTCATGTAGGATTCGGCAGCAGCCACCGCTAACCCATACCCCAGCGCAGGACCTAGCCGCGGACCTCGCCGTTTACGCCCTTGCACACCTTGGTGACGATCTTCTGGTGCGCCTTTTCGACCTCTTCGCTGGTGAGCGTGTGGTCGTCGGAGCGATACGTAAGCGCAAAGGCCATGGACTTCTTGCCCGCTCCGATGCGGATGGGATCGCGGTAGACATCGAACAGGCGCACGCCCTCGAGCAGCTTGCCGCCGGCACTCGTAATACGACGCTCAAGATCCTCGCAGGTCACAGTGTTGTCGACCACGATAGCAAGGTCGTGCTCAACGGCCGGGTACTGCGAGAACTCACGGTAGTTCTCCTGGTTGCGGGCGCCCTTGATCAGCTTGTCCAAGTCGAGCTCAAAGGCAACGACGACCTCGTCAATGCCCATAGCCTCGCGCGCCTCGGGGTGAATCTCGCCAACCCAGCCCAGCACGGTACCGCCCGAGAGCACCTCGGCAGCACGACCCGGCTGCAGGAAGGCATAGCCCTCGCCCTCGACGGGACGGAAGCGAACCTTCTCGACGCGCAGCTGGGCAAGCAGCTCCTCGACAATGCCCTTGCCAAAGAAGAAACGCAGCTTACGGTACTTCATGTTCCAGGACTGCTCGCTCCACTGGCCCGACAGCACGCCCGCTACGGACTTGGTCTCCTTGGGCAGGCTGGCGTTCTCGCGACCGTGGAACAAGCTGCCGACCTCGTACAGATGCACGTTGGGCGTGCCGTGGGCCTCGTTGTAGGCCACAGACTGCAGCAGACCCGGCAGCAACGAGCGGCGCATCTCGGTCTGCTCGGCCACCAGCGGGTTCATGAGCACCACGGGGCAGCCGCGGCCTTCGGTGGACATGCCGATCTTCTCCAGGTCGCCCGGGGCGGCGAAGCCAAAGGTCGTGGTCTCGTTGAGGCCGCAGGCGCGCAGGATCTCGCCAACCTTGCGGGTGAGCTTCTGCTCGCGGGTCAGGCCGCCGATATGGTTCCTGGCAGCCGGGATGGTCGCCGTCACGCGGCCCATGCCCCACAGGCGCAGGACCTCCTCGATCAGGTCGATCTCGCGCGGCAGGTCGGGACGGAAGCTCGGCGGCGTGACCATAAAGTCCTCGCCGTCGCGCTCGACGGTGCAGCCCAGGCGGGTGAGTGAGCGCTCGATAAAGTCGGGCTCGATGTCAGCACCGCAGATGGCGCGTACGCGGGCCAGGCGCAGCTTGATGCCGTCGATGGTCTTGGGCGCGGGGAACACGTCCACATAGCCGGGGGCGACCTCGCCGCCGGCGATCTCCTCGATGAGCGCGCAGGTAACGTTGGCAACATCCACGCAGCCGGTCTCGTCGACCTGGCGCTCAAAGCGGATGGAGGCGTCGGAGATCAGCGACAGGTCACGGCTGGTGTGCGAGGTGCGGCCGGCGTTGAAGCAGGCGCTCTCGACCATCACGTCGACGGTGTCGTCCTCAATCTCGGAATCCATGCCACCCATAACGCCGGCCAGCGCCACAGGACGCTCGCCGTCGGTGATGAGACCCATGCCGGCATCGAGCGTACGCTCCTCGCCGTCGAGCGTCGTGAACTTCTCGTCCTGCTGGGCGGCGCGAACGACCACGCGGCGCCTGCCATCGCGCTCGGCAAAGGTGTCGAGGTCAAAGGCGTGCAGCGGCTGACCAGTGAGCATCATCACATAGTTGGTGATGTCGACGATGTTGTTGTGCGGGCGCACGCCCAGGGCGTTAAGGCGCTTGACCATCCAGTCGGGCGACGGGCCGACCTTCACGTTGCGCACGATGCGGGCAACGTAGCGGTCGCACAGGCCCTCGTCGGCAATCTCGACGGAAAGCTCGTCGTCGGTCGCGCGGCCGGTCTCGGCCTTGATGGCGGGCAGCTCAACGTGGAAATCGCGGTCGAAGATGGCGCCGGTCTCGCGAGCCATGCCGATCATGGACAGGCAGTCGGGGCGGTTGGGCGTGATCTCGCAGTCGAGCACGGTGTCGCTCGAGCCCACGTACTCGGCAAACGGCATGCCGCAGGGCGTATCCTCGGGCAGGATCATAATGCCGGAGTGGTCGCCACCCAGGCCGAGCTCGCGCGCGGAGCAGTTCATGCCCATGGACACGACGCCGCGAAGCTTGCTCTTCTTGATCTTGACGTCGCCGGGAAGCACGGCGCCGATCATGGCCGTGACGATGTGGTCGCCGGCCTCAAAGTTCTGCGCGCCGCAGACGATCTGCAGCGGAGCGGGATTGCCGTCGGGGTCGAGGTTCTTGTCGCCCACGTCGACCGAGCACACATACATGTGGTCGCTATCGGGGTGCGGGGTCTTGGTGAGCACCTTGGCGGTCACCACGTGGTCGAAGGACTCGCCCACGGTGTCGATCGCCTCGACCTCGGTGCCGGTACGGATATATTCGTCCGAAAGGGTCTTGGGATCCTCCGGAATATCGATCATGGTCTTGAGCCAGTCGTAAGAAACACGCATCTAGCTCTCCTTTCATACTGAAAGCCTGCGAAGAGATGCAGGTGGAAACTTCAACTTTGTGAACATTCCTTACAAAGCGAGGGTTGTCCAAGTGCGGCAGATCGGCCCGAAAGAGGAGCGCCGCGTACTTTGGTACGCAAGCGACGAATGAGCGCCGAGGTGCCGTGCTTGGGCAAGCCGCAGCCTAGAACTGATTCAAGAAGCGCATATCGCCAGTCATGAGCGTTCTGAGGTCGGGCAAGTCGTAGCGCAGTGCCGCGACGCGCTCGGCACCAATACCAAAGGCAAAGCCGGTGTACTTCTCGGGGTCGATGCCGCAGTTGATCAGGACGTTGGGGTCGACCATGCCGCAGCCCAGGATCTCGATCCAGCCGCTGTGCTTGCAGAAGTTGCAGCCCTTGCCGCCGCACACGTGGCAGCTCACGTCCACCTCGCAGGAAGGCTCGGTGAAGGGGAAGAAATGCGGGCGATAACGCGTCTTGCGGTCCTCGCCAAACATGCACTTAACAAAGTAGTCGAGCGTGCCCTTAAGATCGCCAAAGGTGATGCCCTCGTCGACGACCAGGCCCTCGATCTGGTTGAACTGCGGCAGGTGGCAGGCGTCGGCCGTGTCGGGACGATAGACGGTGCCCGGGCAGATCATGTAGATGGGCGGCTTTTGCGACTCCATGGTGTGGATTTGCACGCCCGAGGTCTGGGTGCGCAGCAGCACGTCGGACTCGCCGTGGGCATGAGCCTCGGGGTGCGCGACGCTGCCGGGGTTGTTGTCGACCACGTAGAAGGTATCGCGGGCCGAACGGCTCGGGTGATCCATGGGGGCGTTGAGCGCGGTGAAGTTGTAGTAGGAGGTGTCGACCATGGGGCCGGACTCGACGGTGTAGCCGATGCCGCAGAAGATGTCCTCGGCCTCCTCGATGATCTGCTTGATCAGGTGCTGGTGGCCGATCTGCGGACGGATGCCCGGCAGCGTGATGTCGACGGCATCGTGCTCGAGTGCGTGCTTGAGGGCGGCGGCCTTCATCTCGGTGGTGCGCTCGTCGAGCATGCCCTCGATCAGCTGGCGCATCTCGTTGGCGCGCTTGCCCATCACGGGACGATCCTCGGGGGCGAGCTTGCCCATCATGCGCATCAGGCCGGTGATGCGGCCCTTGCGACCGAGCAGCTCAACGCGTGCAGCCTCGAGCTTGGCGGCGTCGTCGGCGCCTGCAACGAGCTCCTTGGCCTCTTCCTCGAGTTTGACCAGATCATCAATCAGACTCATGTCTTCCCTTTCGTCTCTCGCGTATCCGCGCTCCGGGGCGGCTGACGCCGCCCGATGCTGCGGATGCGCGGCCCGGTTCGGTAACAAAAAACCGTCCTCGGGCATGTGCATTGCCCAAGGACGGTTGAATTCCGCGGTACCACCTTGTTTGACCCGGCGGATGTCTGGCCCGCCGCGCCCACTCTGTGCCTCTTGTCGCGAGGCTCACGGCTTCCCTACTGAGGCTTTGCTGCCACTGGCCGCGCGCCCGTTGAGGTCGCTGCTCGGGAGTGAACGCTTGGCCCTTGTCACCGCAGGAAGGCTTGCAGCCCATGACCTTCCCTCTCTTGCCGGCGACGCGGCGGGCAAAACCCTCTCCGTCAACGCATTGGGCTATAGGATAACACATTCTACGTGTGCATCGCCGCGTTCCGTTTTGTTCGCGCTGGGTACAAGGCAGGTAGCTGTGCAAACTGGCCGTGCACCCGTCTGCGGCGCTCGGCCTGCGAGATTAAGGATACGGTATGGGAAAGAAACTCGATAAGAAGGCCAAGGCCGCCGTGGCAAAGGCTGCCAAGGGCGTCAAGGTTGCTAAAGCCGACAAGGCCGTCAAAAAATTCCGCAAACTCGAGGGCAAGCTGTGGACTCGCGAGTACCTGCTCAAGATTGCCGAGTTCGATGGAGCGACGATTGCTCCTGCCAACGGTGCTGCCGCCCGTGCCGACGCCATGGGCACGCTTGCCGGCGAGCATCACAAGCTACTGACCAGCGAGAAGTCCGTTGAGCTCGTACGCTCGTTAGCGCGCGAGACGGTTGCAGGCGGACATGTAGACGACCCGCAGCTGCTCGACGAGATCCGTGTGCTCGGTCGCGACCAGCGCGAGGCAAGCGTCATCCCCACCGAGGAGGCCGAGGCCTGGACTAGGCTCACCTGCGAGGCCGATGCCGTATGGCACAAGGCCAAGACGGCCAATGACTGGGCGAGCTTTGAGCCCTATGTGGATAGGATCGTCGCCCAACTTAAGCATCAGGCCGAACTTATGGACCCCAAGCGCGACCCATACGACGTTTGGCTCGACCAGTACGAGCGCGGCCTTTCCGCCAAGAGCTTCGATGCGTTTTGCGATGAGGTCAAGACGACGGTCGTGCCGCTCGTGCACGCCATCGGCGAGCGCGGCCAGCAGCCCGATGCCGACTTTTTGCACGCCCGCGTGCCCGAGGCCGCCCAGCGCGCCATGAGCTTCGACCTTATGAAGCTCGTCGGCCTGAACCTGAACGACACCACGCTTGCCTTTACCGAGCACCCGTTTAGCGAGGGCTTTGCCGTGGGTGACGCGCGCATCGCGACACACATCTACGAGGACGATTGCATCTCCAACGTCTACAGCATCATCCACGAGGCGGGACACGCCATGTACGAGCTGGGCGTCAATCCCGCCTATGCGCGTACCTGTCTTGAGGGCGGCACCTCCATGGGCATCCACGAGAGCCAGAGCCGCTTTTTCGAGAACACCGTGGGTCGCAGCCGCGCCTTTATGGGACCGCTGCTCGAGGTGCTGCGCCGCCACGCACCCGAGGTCTACGGCGACGTCGACGAGGACACGCTCTACCGCGCCGTGAACATCGCGCAGCCGTCGTTGATCCGCACCGAGGCCGATGAGCTCACCTATCCGCTGCACGTTATGGTGCGCTACGAGATCGAGCGCATGCTGTTTGCCGGCGAGGCCACAGCCAAGGATATCCCCGCTCTTTGGAATCGCTTCATGGATGGGTACCTGGGCATTCCGGTTCCCGACGACACGCGTGGTTGCCTGCAGGATACGCACTGGAGCGGCGGCTCGTTTGGCTACTTCCCCACCTATGCGCTGGGCAGCGCCTACGACGCCATGTTTGTGCCGGCCATGTGCCGCGACGGCATCGACCTTACCGGCGCCTGCGCGAGCGGCGACCTGACACCCGTCCGCGCCTGGCTGGGCGAGCACATTTGGCAGTGGGGCCGCGCCAAGGACGCGCCGGAGCTCATCAAGGGCGCCTGCGGCATGGCGTTCGATGCCCGCTACTACTGCAGCTACCTGCAGGACAAGTTCACCACGCTCTACGAGCTGTAAGGCATAACCGACACGCCAACGCAAAGGGGACGCCGCGGAACCAATCCGCAGCGTCCCCTTTTTTCACCCAATAACTAGGTACCCAATGACTAGTTCGTTGACGCTAATGTCTTGGCAACGTCAGCGAAAACGACCCTAAGCGAGCAAGGTGACGTGAAATGAAAGGGCGCTGACCTTCTGGTCGCGCCCTTGAAATTGAACGTCAGACTGCCGCTTGGGGCCGTTTGCAGCGTCGAGCAGTTACGCGGTTTGGTAAAAACGCGTAACTAAAGAGCCTCCAGAGCACTTGCGATGCGCTTCATGGCGGCATCGGCGGATGTTTGGTCGGGCGCCTCGGCCAGCACGCGGATAACCGACTCGGTTCCGCTCTTGCGTACGAGCACGCGGCCCTCGCCTGCCAGCGCAGCCTCGGCCTCGGCGATGGCGTTTTGCACGCCCATGTTCTCGAGCGCGGCGTCCTTGTCCGCCACGTGCACGGCCACCTGCGCCTGCGGCAGCAGCTTGCACGGAGCCGTGAGCTGCGAGAGCGTCTCGCGCTCGGCACGAATCACTTCCATCACGCGCAGCGAGGTCATAATGCCGTCGCCCGTGCGCTCGATATCGCCAAAGATCGTATGGCCCGTCTGCTCGCCACCCAGGCTGTAGCCGCCCTCGCGCATCTTGGCATACACGTGACGGTCGCCCACGCCGCTGGTCACGGCGCTCAGACCGGCAAGCTCCAGCGACTTGACCAGGCCAAAGTTGCTGGCAATCGTCGGCACCACGGTACCGCCCGAGAGTCGCCCGTGCTTGTTCAGATACACGCCGCACACGTACAGGATCTGGTCGCCGTCTACCACGCGACCGCGCTCATCCACAGCCAGGCAGCGGTCGGCATCGCCGTCGTAGGCAAAGCCCACGTCCAACCCCTGCTCCACCACGTGGCGCTGCAGGCGCTCCATATGCGTGGAGCCACAGTCGACGTTGATGTTAAAACCATCGGGCGCGGCATTGATCACGCGCACGTCGGCGCCGAGCGCGTCAAACACCGGCTTGGCCACCGAGGAAGCCGAGCCGTTGGCGCAGTCAATACCGATCTTGACGCCCTGCAGCGAAAAGTTCGCGCTGGCGATGAGCGAAGCAATGTAGCGGTTGCGGCCCTGCATGTAATCCACCGTGGCGCCGATGTGATTGCCCGTTGCCAGCGGCACCTCGCTCTTGCCATCGATATAGTCCTCGATGAGCTCCAGCACGTCCTCGTCCATCTTAAAGCCGTCGCTGTTGACGAGCTTAATGCCGTTATCGCAAAACGGGTTATGGCTCGCACTGATCATGATGCCGCAATCGAAGCAGCCCTCCACGGTCTGATGCGCCACGCCCGGCGTGGGGATCACGTGCAGCATATAGGCGTCCGCACCGCTCGCGACCAGGCCGCTCACCAGCGCCGCCTCAAACATATAGCTCGAGCGGCGTGTGTCCTTGCCCACGATGACGCGCGCCTTGCGCTCGCGGTTGGCGCCGTAATACCAGCCCACAAAACGGCCAATCTTATAAGCGTGCTCTACCGTCAGCCCAACGTTGGCCTCACCGCGAAAGCCGTCGGTGCCAAAGTACTTCATATCTTACTTATCCTGTTCGAACGTTTGAGCGGTTGGCGTGGTACGAACCTTAAGCTCTTTGTGCCCAGAGTCCTTCGAAGTCGTGACCTTGTACTCGACCTTTATGTCTTGTCCAAGAAGCATGTGGACACCGCCCCATGCAACCTTCAAGCCATCGTGCGTCGCTTCGTTCATTTCGATAGAACCGGAGCCCGAAGTCTTAATGTCCGAAATGCTGCCTCCCGCAGGAGCGTAGAGATAAAGCCTCAGCACCTCATCGTCAATATCCTGGCTAATGCCGTTATGGCCCTGGAAATAACCAGGCATCTCGGCCTTCTCCTGGGGGGTCATCGTGTTCTTGAGCGAGGTGGTCACTCGATACGTCGTCGAGCCATCGGCATTTTCAACCGAAGAATCGATGGTGACCCGTTTATCGAGGAACCAATCCATCTTTGAATAGCTGTAGTTGTTCACATAGACGCCCAAGATCGGAGCCTCCGACGTATCGGTTTGGAGGGCGCCCGATATTCCAAGAGCCTTCGCGGCCTTTTCCTCGTCATCGTTTCTCGAATACATGAGGATGCGACCCTCGGAAGCGCCCTTTTCGATGGCGGCAGCAATCTTAGTAATATCGCTGGATCCCAGTTCGCCCACGATCTTGTTAAAAGCTGATCCGGCAACCGCCGCAAAAATGGCATCCTGTTCCTCTACCGGGTAATTCCAATAAATATCGTGCAGCAGCACCTTTGCAGCGTTGCTTCCATCAACGACGGTGCCATCAGGAAGCTGTGTACCGCCTACAATGCCGAGCATATACTGCAAAAATACCGGATCGACTGCGAATACGCCGTCGATGTCATCTCCGACAATGGCCTTCTGCATATCGCTGGCAAGCTGAGCCGCACGCGGATAATCAGGCGTCATCGTAACGTCGCCCATCGTGTATCCGAGCGTGTTGAATCCGGTCAGGCCCCATCCGGTCGTGAACAAGTTTGCCTCTTCATCGGTGATGGGAAGCGGGCTCAAAGGCTCTTTCATCATGTCGACTTTGACAAAATCGCCCAGTTCGAGCTTACCGTCAGTCACCGACATCACGCCGCGAGAACCGGGGAAACCGCCGCAGGCGCGGATCTCGACATTGCTCATCGCGAGCACAAGATAATGACGCGTCTGGCCGTTGGCGCCGAGCATCTGGGGAAGGATGGGGGCGACCTTCTCCGCCGCGTCAACCGCGCCGTTGAGGGTGGCAAAGCCGTCCTTGGCCTTATCGACCAGCTCGGTCACCTGGGAAATATGAGTATCGCCAATGCCCTGAATCTTCTCGTTGGCGCTCTTGAACACCTTCGAGCTGCTGGAAAGCGAATCGGCGACCGCCTGCAGCGCGGACACGTTAATCATGCCGTCCTGGAACAGCTTGCCGGGCGTAGCCTGCGAAAGGTTATCGGCCATGGGAACCAGCGCATTGCTCGAGACATCGGACAGGGCGTCAATCATGGTGCGGGCTGCGTTGATGTCACTGCCATACACCGGGATAAACGAAGCCGCCGCCCACAGCGGGCTCGAGGTCTCCGCCTTCATGCTGTTACAGAGCTCATCGATCTTCTTCGCGTCGTCAGGCAGCGTCGAAAAATCGCCCGACGTGACCTTGTCCTTAAGGCCACCGACGATCTCGACAGCCTCCTTCGCTTCGCTCTTTACGGTCTTTGCCGAGTTAAGCAGCATAAAGCCGCTTGCGCCAAGCGCAACGAGAAGCACCGCGACTACAGCGGCAATAATGGCGCCAGTGTGACGCTTCTTGCCCTCGCCCTTGCGATGGCGATGACGGACCAGACCGTCAGAGGTCGAACTCGACGAAGCGTCGCTACCGTAGTTCAAGCCAAAATCGTAATAATCTTCCTTGGAACCCGAGCCCGCAAACTCGGTACCGCTATCATCCAGGCGGGCGAACGTGCCAGTCTCGGAGGCGCCGGTGTAAATCGTGCCAAGGTTACCCGTAAGCCCCGCGCCACCGGCAGAGGGAGTATTGTTGTCGGCCTTGCCGGCATTAACGTTGCCGGCGGCATTCGCGGCGTTGGCAGCACCTGCGTTGTTCGCAGGTACCGAAGGAGCCCCGCTCGGCTGCGACGCGGAGGTTGCACCGCCCGCAAAGACATTCCCTCTTGCACGGCCGGTCTTTTTTGCCTTTTGAGACTGCTCGTACAGAGCGGTAAACATCGCCGTCTCGCCCGGGGACACGCGCTTACCGGAGCTGCCCTGTCCAGCGCCGCCCGGCGTGCCGGCCTTACCAGCCCCGTTCGGACGCGGCGGAACTGCAGGACGGCCGCTATCGCTGCCCTTAAAGTGATTACCAGCCATAAAGAAATCCTCGCAATTGAGTCGCAATGAAAAAGTCCATAACGTTACTAGTTTATGGCATTTTGAGCATCGACAGCTAAACTCCAGACACGGACATCAATTGGCGAAAATGCGGCACAGCACCTTTTCCGTCTTGGCGGCGGCGCCAGCTACACCGTGAGGAACATCATCACGATGATCATGGCAAAGCCGATAAGGTCGGTCGGCAAAAACACCGTGCCCAGCATAACGGCGCTGGTGATGGTCGCCGAAACCGGCTCCACAGTTCCGATGAGGCTCGCACGCACCGAGCCGATGTCCTTAACGCCCTGCATATAGAGCATGTAAGCAAAAAACGAGCCGATAACCACGAACACCGCGAGCGCCTCGACGCCGGCAGCGTCGAGTGCCGGCATATGCGCCCAGGGCTGCACGAAGACACATGAGATCAAGCCCGCCGTGAGCATTGCCGAGCCCGTGACGATGGGGCTACCGTATTCGGGCAGGATCTTGGCGGGAATCACCGCCATACACGCGGCGCTGACCGCACACATAAGACCTGCTGCCAGGCCAAGCGGCGAGATATTCAGGCTGGTAGGGTCGCCGCCGGTGGCAATTAAAAAGGTTCCACCCAGAGCCAGGCCAATGCCGATGACTTCGCGAGTACGCGGCATGCGGCGATCGGTCACGCAGGCGTAGCCCATGATGATAACGAGCTGCAGGCACTGGAGCACCGTCGCGGTTCCGGCGTTCGTCAGGCGCACGGCCGAAAGATAGCAAAACTGGTTGAACAGCAGGCCAAAGGCGGTAAAGAGCAGCAGCTGCTTGCGATCGGCGGGTGTGGTCCAGAGCTTAATCAGGCGCTCGCGGTCGCGCGTGACAACCACGGCCATAAAGAGTAGACCGGCGAGAATCTGACGCACGCTCATAAGCCACAAGGTGTCGACGTGGTAGGTATCGAACAGAAAGCTCGCGCTGGTGCCCGAGAAGCCCCAAAACGAACCGCCCACCAGCGTGGCCAAGACGCCCGTGATCATCTTGCGCGTCGAAGCGCTGTTCAAGCGGTCGCGCCATGCGCGACGGGTGTTGCGGCTGAGCTCGTCGGTGCCCTCGGGCACATCAATGTTCGATATATCGGTCATCGGCACCGAAGCCTCTGCACCTTCGACCTGCTCGACACACTCTTTGCTCATTCCACTCCCCCGAAACAGTCTGGAAGCAATTCGGCTTACCTTACCACGGCGAAGTCACCAGCTGGAGGCTTGTCCGCTTATCGGTAGGACAATTCCGCAGGCGTCTTTCCATAGCTCGATACCGCAATGGCCTTGCATTATGCGACAGCCAAATCGCGGCAGCGGGCTCTTTTGAAATGGATATGACAAAGCCCCCGAATTCCACAATGTAAGCGATTTTTAAAAATGATCTTGCCACCGAGTTCAGGCTCCGTTATATTATCCCTTGCGCGCTTGCGCACCCTTGATCGGGCGTTTAGCTCAGGGGGAGAGCGCTTCCCTGACACGGAAGAGGTCAGAAGTTCAAATCTTCTAACGCCCACCAAATGTTCGCAGCTCAGAGGCTATGTCCTCTGGGCTGTTTTGTTTTATGTCGCCAAATCCGCTGGCAGCTCCAACCGCCCAAGCAACCACCCTGCCCATACACAAAACCGCGTCAGCGACCCAGGTGCCTATCCCGGCTGACTCCGCAGTCAATCAAAACCACCCCAATAGCCACCGAGGCCGAGGCCAACGCGTCTCGAACCCATCCGAGCCGCAGCTTCTCAGCAAAACGCCGCGATGTCTGCGCCCTGCGGTATCCTTGAGCCACTTGCACCTGCAGAACCAAGGAGCCGCCATGCGCACCGAGCTCGATGTTCCCTTTTCACGCAAAGAAGAAGCCAAGGCGCTGGGCGCCAAATGGGACCGGACCAAGAAGATCTGGTATGTACCCAGCGGCGTCAACCCCGAGCCCTTTGCCGAGTGGCTGCCCGGCGTAGACCGATCCGACCCTTCCGCACCGTATATATATCTGGTGCTGGGCAAGCGCGAGTGCTGGAAGTGTCACAAAGAGACCTCGGTCGCGGCCTTCGGCATCCCCTATCGAACCGATAACGACGAGAGCATCGCCATCGCGCACGCGCCCAACGAAGCCGGGCACATTGCCATCGACACGGCCAACGCCAACGCACTCGCCATCGTGCCCGCTCTTGGCTGCGTGCCGGGCGAGATCCGCGACTACCTTCATAAGCGCTGCGGCTACAAGCCCGTAGGCGCGCGAGCCTCCAAAGCCCCGTCGCTCGGCAACACGTGCACCAGTTGCGACGCGCTGCAAGGCAGCCGCTATCTGTTCGAGGAGCCCTCGTCCCCGTTTGCCCTCACTGCCATCAACAAGCTGCCGGCACTGGAGTTTGTGCGCGTCGAAGTTGTCGGCGTCTTTGGCGTCCCGGCCGCGCGTACCGACTTTGACCAGGCGCTCTTTACCTGGGCACGCGACCATCACGCCGAGTTCCACAGGCAACTCGGTGAGGGGGTTTATTTGTAGGGACGGAGATGCCTTCACAGCCAGCTCCTCCGCATCACCTATCCCTCGTCGCCGGCGTCATACACGATATCGAGGCCACAAACAGGGCATTTCTCCGGATACACCGGCATATGAACGCCTGTCTGTTTTCTCACTTCGTCGCTGAGTCTGTCACGCGCATCGATGAACCGAATGTCGAGACACGGTATTTGCGAGCCGCAGCAAGGGCAGGTGCCAGCAAACGACCCGCAATCAACTTCTACGCCCGGAAACATATTGTTGTCGATAAGGGCACGCGGCAGTTTTCCGTACTTCCCCATCACGATATCGCCTCGCCAGCTCACGCTCGCTCCCTTCCCGTTATTCAAACCAGGAAGAGCATGCACCAGCAAGTGCGCGCGAGATTGCATCGCCACGCGATCCGATCAAACAACACGATCGTAAAAGACCGCCAAAGCCAAATACGCTAATACGGCAGAAGCCCCGCCTTTTCACGCTTCTTTTCCGAGCGATCGAACTCAATGCGATGGGCCTCAAGAAACACCGTATTGGGTCGCCACTGACGCTCATTCGGCTGCCCTAGCGTCGCACCCGCAAAGGAAACGTAGTCGGTCTTATCCAGCAGGTACGATCCGCACAGCCGATATTCGCCGCAAACAGGCTCAAACGAAATCAGGTGAGCATCAAATAGGGAATGAAGATCGCGCCGAAGCAGAATGCCGTTGCTGGCAACCTGCGATTTGGGTCCCGAGTAATTCTCGATATGTGCAGCCTCCAGAGCTTCGCTGACGCCGCAGTCCGACACCGCGCAACGGCCATCATAGGCGGCAACGAGCTGCTTGCGGAACCATTGCTGCCCCAATCGCTCGCGCCTTAACGCATAGCGGACCTTTTCGTCGTCGGTCGTACCCTGTCCGGCAAACTCAATATCGACGGGCATGTGCTTCAGATAACTCATGTCGGGCGCAAAACGAGGGTCCGGTCCGCCTTTATGAACAGGACCGTGCAGAACAAACCATCCGTTTTCGGGCTCGAACCGTTCAACAAATGCAAGGCCGAGCACCTTGTAGCCCACCTCGGTTGCAAATATGACTCCGACTGGAACGCCACATTCCATGCAGTTGAGCATTTTACGGTTGTAATTCTGGTCTCGAAAACCAACGGTACCCGGCGCTTGAACCGAGTACTTAATGACCCACGTACCATCGTCCAAATAGAGCGGAGGCACATCGGTGTAGAAGCTCTTTTTAGAGTTATGGACCGAAAGCGCAAAGATCTTATTGGGATCTTGCTTCACCCGATCCTGGCCCGGCCAGAAGATCCCTGAATCCCGCGTTACGGGAAAGAAGTCCGAGCCAATTCTCAAACGGTACTGATACTGAGGGCTATCTTCCTTGGTGTGGTGCGGAAGGCTGGTCCAAACGCCGCCGCGCTGCTCCTCACCCAGAAACCACTCCCATGCCTCAACGTATTCGGAAGGCACGAGACTGCAGGCGCGGTCATAGCTTGGTCCATCCATCAACGGAACAGCAAGGTCAATGTCGTTCATCGCCAGCACCTACAACCATACGAACGCGAGTCATGCCCCTCAATAATATGGCCGAGAGTCAATTATTACGAGATCTCATTCCGCGATCGGCGCATCGTTGATGCTCTCGGTTTGCCGCCGGCGCGCTTGTACCCCGCTACCCCACTTCCCTGTATACTGATGTAGCACGTGTTTCATCCGGGCTTGTTGGGCCGGGTCGTTCATGGGAGGGTCTTATGGCTGCCTCGAATCCGCCTAAGGGGAGCGTTTCTTCTTCGTCCATCAAGCCGGTTACGCGCAAGGCCGTGCGTTGCCAGCGCGAGGTCGCTTGGCTTGTCACGCAGGCGGCGGGCAGGCTTGTGGCGACCACTCAGGACGTCAATGCGCCTACGCCGAGCTTTGTGTTAGCGGCGGCGCTGGATTTTGTGCGCCAATTGGAGCTTGCCGCGCAGGATGCCAACGGCCACCTCGACTACCAGAACGTTATGGCGCCCGACCTGCAAACGTTCTGTCACATGGCCAAGTTGCCTGCCGCGCCCAATGCGCTTTCGGACGCAGGCTACATGTTTACGCTCTCGGGCGCGGACCTTATCCGCGACATCTATGCATACTGTAGCGAGCTCGCCGAGCGCCACGTCTTTGACGCGGCAGAAGTCAAACCGGGAAATGTCATCAAGCTGGTTCTTAGGTTGTTCTTGATAGACGGGTTCGGGGCCATGCCGGCGTAAGCCGAGTCTTTAGCATCACCGTCGACTGGGCAACAACCGCTTTACCTTAATGGACGCCAATCGAGGGTCGATTATTGGGTCGCCTCGTCCACTAACGCATCTATCCCACGCACTCCGACAGTCGATACTTGCGATTGCGGCTCGTCGCCGGCGCCGTGGGCTCAAGCTCGCCTTGAGCAATGAGCGCGTTGACGCGCGACCTAACCTGGGAAATTGTGAGCCCTGTGTGCTCTGCCAGCTCGCGCGTCCCCAGCTCGCCGTAGTGTTTGAGTGCCGTCACAATTAAGCCCCCGCCATGATCGACCGGCTCGATCTTTGAACGGTAAAGTACGACCTTGAACCGATCGAATCCGGGGCAGAACAGGGGCTCGGCCAGACCATGCGCGCGCATAGCATCGATCATCATCGGGATGCCCGAGCCATTGCCCTCAGCCGGCGAACCTGCGCCATCCGGCAGCGGGACAATCGACATGAGCTTCACAAGCGTCGCGTTACGGCATCGGGAGCTGCCGTCAAACAAGTTCTCGCGAGTCTTTCCCCCGTAAAGGCCGCCAGGATTCGTCACCTCGACACGATCGTCAAAGACGTCGACGGCAATCGATTGTCCACAGAACCGATCCCCGTATTCTCGATGGATTACGGCGTTGGCGATTGCCTCGCGCAGAACCTCCTCGGGAATCTCCAGCGAGTCGATACGCGAGATGCCTTGGACGGTCGAGATGCGGCGCAGGTTTTTGGCGACAGCTGCGACGGCATCCGAGATCATCTCGCCCAACGTTCCCTCACAGATTGCGCGGTCCATGAACCTCAGCGACCCCGCCATGCCCTTCTGAGTTCCCGCATGGACAGCCACGTCAATGAAGAGCTTGGGATAGAACTGCTGAGGGTAGGTGCCCACAACTAGGAGTCCAGCCTTGGTGACATTGCCCTGGGAATCAAGGATATTTAGGCGCTCCAGCTTCGTTTGTTTGTCCGGCGCACCGCGCATTGCCCGGGGCGTCAACGAGAAAGCCCGATCTATCGTACGGTCGACCAGCGTCTCGTCGAGATCGTCCGCGCCCGCACCCGCCACCGCGTCGCGATCGCTCGGAGTCGCTCGACCGTATGACCCCAATGCGAGCACCTCGGTCGATGAAAGCGGCACATCTTTGTCATCGATGCGCTTGTAGCTGCCGCCCTGGGCGCCTCGCTCTATGACATAGCAGGGCTTGCTCGACGGATCGAGCTCCTCAATCGTAATGACGAGAACGATGACGTCCTGAAGCTCCACTCGCTCGATCGTGTATTTGGGCGGATTGGCCAGCTTTCCTCGACCGCCCGCATCACCCATGCCTGACACAAATTGGTTGAGCACTTTCTCGGTCTCGAAGTTCTCAACCGGGACAAAACCTGCGTGCTCACTCACTCCGAGCACGATGATTCCGCCGGCAGTGTTCGCGAATGCGCTCACCGTTTCCCACACGTCGCGGGAAAGCGTCGTGGCGCTCTCCTTCACTTCGACGTTAAGATCATCCGAGCCCATACGCCTTAAAGACTCAAGCAGACCGGTCAGCTCGTTTTCGTTCATCTGCACGTCCTTTCGCTCGGTCCTGCGGAGAATGCCGCGGATAGATTTCCCTCGTCTCTCAGTTATCTCTCGTAATTATCTCTCATTTATCTCTCTATCTCTCGGCTTAGAGATAAGAGATAGATAGAGATGGAATGTCTACCATTTGCTTCATTTATACATATTATTGCTGGTAGAACAATCGGTATTGAGACAATACCATGATTGCCTGTCTCTTTGCTGCTCAGTTATCTCTCATATTTTTCTCTCATCTTCCTGTCATCTCTCATATTAGAGACGAATGAGAGACGAGAGATACGCGAGTGATGGACGAGCGAGGATTTTCGGACGGTCGGATATCGAGAGTGGATATTTGGACGGTTTTTGGGGCTTTTGCGGCAGATTCCGTCCAAATATCCACTCTCGTTTGGCGAGTGTCCAATTTTCCACGCTCGTGCGGCGGGCACGCGGGACCTATGCCCAATCCGCCAGCATCGTCTTCAGTTCGCCGCAGAGCCGCGGCCCCATATGGGTATACTCTCGAGGATTCGACTCGATTCGCCCCCGCTGGGGCGTCAAAGGAGACTGCATATGCCCACTGCCTCAACCGACCCGCGCGCCGCTGCCGCCGCACTGCTAGTGCCCGGCACTACCTGCCACGGCTTTGCCGTCGAGCGCCGCGAGACCGTGCCCGAGCTCGACTCGGACGCCTACGTGCTGCGCCACACCGCCTCGGGCGCTCGCCTGCTGTACCTGGCATGCGACGACGAAAACAAGGCCTTTGCCATTGGCTTTAAGACGCCGCCGGCCGATTCCACCGGCGTGTTCCATATTCTTGAGCACTCGGTCCTGTGCGGATCGGCAAAGTTCCCCGTCAAGGAGCCGTTTGTCGACCTGATCAAGAGCTCCATGCAGACGTTCCTCAACGCCATGACCTACCCCGACAAGACCATCTACCCCGTTGCCACCACCAACGAGCAGGATCTGTACAACCTGATGGACGTGTACCTGGACGCGGTGTTCAACCCGGCCATCTACACCAAGCCGACTATTTTTGAGCAGGAGGGCTGGCACTACGAACTGGACCTGCCGGAGGGCGCCGAGGGCGACAGCAGCTCCGAGAGCCTGCACGAGGGCACGCTGCGCTATAACGGCGTGGTGTTCAACGAGATGAAGGGTGCGCTGTCCGATCCCATGAGCGTGCTGGACGACGCCGTCAACGCCGCGCTCTACCCCGACACCGCCTATGCACACGAGAGCGGTGGCGACCCGCGCGCGATCCCCGCGCTCACCTACGAGCAGTTCCTGGACACGCACGCGCGCCACTACAATCCTTCCAACTCTTATATAACGCTCTACGGCGACCTGGACGTGGACCGCGCGCTGGCCTTTTTGGACGAGCGTTATCTGTCGCAGCCGAGTGCCGCGAGCCGCCGCATGGACGCTGCCGTCGCCGCCGGCGAGGACCCGTCCACGCTGGCGCCCAATCCGCTGGGCGTGCAGGCACCCGTGACCTGCGAGTACAAGCGCGTCGAGATGGCCACCACGCCCGAGAACGCCTTGGTGGGCCTGGGCCTGGTGCTGGGCAGCGCGCTCGACCGCAAGCGCACGATCGCGGCGGACATCCTGTTCGAGGCGTTGCTGGGCTCCAACGAAGCACCGGTTAAGAAGGCCATTCTGGCCGCCGGCCTGGGCGGCAACGTGGTGAGCTACACCGCGGCCGAGAGCCTGCAGCCCTACGAGCTCATCATGCTGCAAAACGCGCAGCCCGGCGTGGCGCACGAGCTGCGCCGCGTGTTCCAGGACGCCTGCCGCGACCTATGCGAGCATGGCGTTCCGCGCGAGCGCCTGGAAGCCATCATCAGCAGCAACGAATACGACCTGCGCCAGCGCGACTACGGTATCGCCGACGGCGTGGCCATTGCGTGCGACGCGCTGAGCACGTGGCTCTACGATGACGACGCCGCGACGCTGGCGCTCAAGTACGGCCCGGTGTACGAGGAGCTGCGTAGCGAGCTGGACGGCAGCTACTTTGAGGACCTGCTGCGCGAGCTGGTGCTGGAAAACGACCACATGGCGCTGGTCGAGCTGGTGCCAGTTGACGCCGCCGAGGGTTCGGAGAGCGCCGAGGCCGCCGAGCTGGCAGCCAAGCGGGACGCCATGACCGATGCCGAGCTGGCCGACGTGGTCGAGCGCACGGCAGCACTGCGTGCCGCACAGGAGGCGGAAGACACACCCGAGGCCAAGGCCACACTGCCGCGCCTGCGCGTGTCCGACATTGGCGAGGCACGCCCCGAGCCGCCACTCGTTGTGGACACGACCGTGCCCATCCCCTGCCTGCGCCACGGTATCCCCACCAACCGTCTGGCCTACGCCATGCAGTATTTCGACCTGAGCTGCGTCGCGTTTGAGGACCTGCCCTATGTGACGCTACTCTGCCGCCTGCTCAAACAGCTGCCCACGAGCGAGCACTCGGCCGAGGAGCTCGACAACTTACTCGCCGGCAAGCTGGGCTTTTTGAGCTTTACGACCGAGGTCATGACCCAACCCGACGTGGACGGCGTGCACCCCTACCTACTGGTGAGCGCCGGCGCCCTGTCCGAGAAGATCGACGCGCTGGCGAGCCTGCCGCGCGAGGTGTGGTCGAGCACGCTGCTGGCGGATGCCGACGCCGACCGCGTGCGCGACGTGCTCACGCAGATTCGCATTGGGCTTGAGCAGGGCTTTATCAACAACGGACACTCGGCGGCGCTCGGCCGCGCGATGAGCTACAGCTCGCCTTCGGCCGTGGTGCGCGAGCAGCTCTCGGGCGTAGACTTCTACCTGTTCCTGCGCGATCTGCTCGACCACTTTGACGAGCGCCTGGAGGGCCTGCGCACCAAGCTTGCCGAACTGGCAGGCCGCATCTTTGTGTCCGATGGCTGTCTGGCGAGCTTTACCGGCAGCGATGAGGACTTTAACGCGTACTGGGCCGCCGCGGGCGACCTGGGGCTGGACGCTGGCGACGGCGCCGGTGCCGGCCGCGACGCGCTCGTGGTGCCGACGCCGTGCGACCGCCACGAGGCTTTTGTCATCCCCAGCGACATCTGCTTTGCGGCAAGCGCGTGCGACCCGCGTCGCTTGGGGCTCGACGTGACAGGCGCCTGGGCGGTTGCCGCCAACGCACTCTCCTACGACTACCTGTGGAACGAGATCCGCGTGAAGGGCGGCGCGTACGGCTGCGGATTCCGCGCGGCCGGCGAGCGTCAGGCGGCGTTCTACACCTACCGCGACCCGGCAATCGATCCCTCGATTGAGCGCGTGGCGCGCGCAGGCGAATGGCTCGGCAGCTTTGAGCCCGACGAGGCCGCCTTTGAGGGCTTTATCGTGAGCTGCGTGAGCGGCATGGATGCGCCGGTGAAGCCGTACGCGCTCACCAAGCGCCGCAACACGACCTATCTGGCTGGACTCGATCCGCATGCACGCGAGGAGCGCCGCGCCCAGATGCTCGCCGCCACGCCCGGTGAGCTGCGCACTCTCGGCGCCGACGTGACGCGCATCGCAGCCGAGTCGCCCACCTGCGTCTTTGGCAGCCGCGAAGTCATCGCCAAGAGCAACGCCGGCTTTAACGTAGTCGACCTGCTGGGCTAAGGCACGGCAAGCAAAACTACCACGAAGGGCGCAGTTCACAGGCGCCCTTCGTGGTAGTTCGAACACTTGTTCTATACGCACACATGTTCTATAGTAGAGGTGCTTGCATCGAACTGAAATTGCAACTAGAATATAGTTGCAGAATGTGAGGCGGGATGACTCGATCCGATAAACTCATCGCCCAACTGTTTAGCTGCCCTTCGACGTATCGTTATGCGGATTTTTTAAAATTCATGGCTTCATATGGCTTTGAAATGGACAGCAAAGGCAAGACATCCGGATCGCGCGTTCGCTTCTACAGGCCATCAGATGGCAGGATGTTCGTAATGCACGCACCTCATCCATCTGACGAATTGACAGCGGGGACCATTCGAAACATCGTTCGCTTTCTGCAAGATGTCGGAGGTAGTCATGAGTAACGTTTTGGCATACAAGGGTTATTTCGCCCCGGTCGAGTTCGATGCTGAACAGCATGTGCTAACAGGTATGGTCGCCGGCATTAGGGACGCAATCGTATTTGAAGGCTCCACGGCTAAAGAAGTGGAGCAATGCTTCCACGACGCCGTCGACGATTACCTTGAGTTTTGCGCCGAGAAGGGCAAGGAACCCGAGCGGGCTTTTAAGGGCTCTTTCAACGTAAGAACGGGCTCTGAGCTCCACAAGCGAGCAGCGCTGGCAGCGGCAAAGAAGGGTGAATCGCTCAATAAGTTTGTGACTGAAGCAATCGCTGCGGCGTTGTGAAGCCAACGTTGAGTCGAAGCCGCCACAAAGGACACCTTTGTGGCGGCTTCGACGTTTGCCCAGATAAAACCTGCCAAAATAAACCTGTCCCTGTTTGGCAGGTTTGCTAGAGGAGGTTGGGATGGACAAGGCTAAATTGCGACGGGCGGTGATTGCCCGACGTGACGCTCTTGATTTGGATGTGCAGGCGGCGAAGTCTGCTGATATCTGTGCGCGGCTGGTTGAGCTGCTGGGCCGCTTGGATGCCGCGGCGCCGCGCACCGTTGCCGTCTATGCCGCGATGGGTTCCGAGGCAGACCCTGCCGCGTTTGCCGCTGCGGCCGCCGTGCGCGGCTGGCGCGTAGCCTATCCGTGCATGCTCTCGGCAATTGATGCCGCAGCTTATGGCCAGCACATGTGCATGCGGGCAGTTGCCGCCGACGATGCGTCCGCGGCTCCGTTTATCGCCCACCCCACGCGGGCCTTCGCGGCCACGGACATCGACAGCGACCGCTTCCCCATCGTGCCTGCCGAAGCTCTCGACATGATCGTCGTGCCGCTCGTGGCCTTCGACCAAACCGGCGCGCGCCTGGGCTACGGCGGCGGTTGTTACGACCGCTACCTGCCTATGCTCTCGCCCGCATGCCAAATCATCGGCATCGCCTTTGACGAGCAGCGTGTCGACCACGTTCCCACCGACGCCCACGACCTGCCGCTACCCCACATCATTAGCGCCTAATCGCCGCCACATCAGCCACGGCTACAGCAGCACCATCGCAGTCTAGTGCTCCTCGCCGGCGCGGGCCAGGTCGTAGGGCGTGGTCTGGTAGACGTAGTAGTTGAGCCAGTTGGTGTAGAACAGCTGAGCCTGGCTGCGCCAGACGTTGCGCGGCTCGGCGGTGGGGTCGTCGCCCGGGAAGTAATGCGCCGGCACCTCCGGGTTGAGCCCGCGCTTCACGTCGCGCTCGTACTCCAGGCGCAGCGTGTCGGTATCGTACTCGGGGTGGCCAAATACAAAGAAGCGACGGCTGTCGGTCGACTTGACGATGTACAGGCCAACCTCGTCAGACACGGCCACAACCTCAAGCTGCGGCTCGGCCTCCACGTCCTCGCGGCGCACATCGGTGTTGCGCGAATGCACGGCATAGAAACGGTCGTCAAAGCCGCGGACCAGCGGGCTTTGCGGCTTCACCAGATAATGCTCGAACACGCCGCTCGCCTTTGCCGGCAGGTCGTACTTCTGGATACCGTAATGATGGTAGAGCCCCGCCTGCGCGCCCCAGCAAATGTGCAGTGTGGAGTGCACGTGCGTGGTAGACCAATCCATGATCTGGCAGAGCTCGGGCCAGTAGTCGACCTCTTCGAACGGCATCTGCTCCACCGGCGCGCCCGTGATGATCAGGCCGTCGTAGTGGATGTCGCGGATGTCGTCGAACGTGCGGTAGAACGTCTCCAGGTGGCCGGCGCTTACGTGCGTGGCCTCGTGCGTCTTGGTGCGCAGCAGGTCCACCTCCACCTGCAGCGGCGTGTTGGAGAGCTTGCGCATGATCTGTGTCTCGGTGGCGATCTTGGTGGGCATGAGGTTGAGGATGAGCACGCGCAGCGGACGGATGTCCTGGTGCAGCGCGCGGTACTCGGTCATGACAAAGATGTTCTCGCTCTCGAGCTGCGCGGCGGCAGGGAGGGCGTCGGGGATGCGAATGGGCATGGATGCTCCTTACGAGTCAGTTGCAGCTATGGTACAACGACCGGCCCCGCCCGCGCGAGTACATCGCCCGGCGATGCCGTCAGCGGCCCAAATCACTCCAAAAGTAGAGATTAAGGCATGCCCAAAAATCTATGGCGCTTTAGCCTAGCAAAGTGGCAGCAGGACGCTACAATGGTTCGACGCGAAAAACTCGGCCGAAAGGATACATATATGTACCAGACGCGTAAGATCGGTGTGGTCGGCCAGGGCCACGTAGGAGCACATGTCGCCAACAGTCTGCTCATGCAGGGCATTGCCGATGAGCTGTACCTGTGCGATATCAACGAGGCCAAGGTGACGTCCGAGGTCCAGGACCTGCGCGACTCCCTTTCGTTTGTCCCGTACAACACCAAGATCGTCAACTGCTACGACCACTACGAGGAGCTTGCCTGCTGCGACGTCATCGTCAACGCCGCCGGCAAGGTCGCGCTGGCCGCCGGCAACCGCGACGGTGAGCTGTTCTTTACCACCGACGCCGCCCGCACCTTTGCCAAGCACATCGTCGACGCCGGCTTTGACGGCATCTTCGTGAGCATCTCCAACCCCTGCGACGTCGTGTGCACCGAGCTGTGGCACCTGACCGGCTACGATCCCAAGAAGATCATCGGCTCGGGCTGCGGCCTGGACTCCGCCCGCCTGCGCACCGAGATTTCCAAGAAGGTCGGCGTGAGCCCCAAGTCCATCGACGCCTACATGATCGGCGAGCACGGCTTTAGCCAGCTGGCCGCCTTTAAGGCCGCAACCATCGCCGGCAAGAGCCTCAACGAGCTCCAGGCCGAGAACCCCGACAAGTATGCCTTCGACCACATGGAGATCGAGGAGCTCGCACGCAAGGGCGGCTACGTAACCTACCAGGGCAAGCAGTGCACCGAGTACGCCGTCGCCAACTCCGCCGCACGCGTCTGCGCCGCCGTGCTGCACAACGAGCACGCCGTGCTTTCGGCATCCACGCTCATGACCGGCCAGTATGGCGAGGAGGGTATCTTTACCTCCCTGCCGTGCGTGATCGGTGCCGAGGGCGTCGAGGAGGTCTACACGCTCGACCTGTCCGAGCACGAGCTCGAGGGCTTCCACAAGAGCTGCCAGCACATCCGCAACAACATCGCCCAGCTCGACTGGTGGGACGCCGAGGCTTACGACGCCAAGTAAGCGTCGGTTGCCGCGACACCTCGTGAATCTAAGCGCAATACCAAGCGGGCTGCGTCGGAAATCCCCGGCGCGGCCCGCTTTTTGACTCACACGGCACGCTTGCGAATCGAAAGTGAATACTTTTCCCGGTACCTAGTACTGCTCGATGCCCATGTAGCGACGAACCTCGGGGCTGTGGTCGAACACCTTACCGCGGACGGCGCGCAGCTCGCAGCTCATGTTGTAGAAGAAGATCGGTTCCAGGTACGAACGCACGCTGGCAGGCACGTCGCCCACGCCGTACTCGAGCGCGTCGAGCACCATGACCGTATCGGTGTGCGTGTTGAGGAACGCCAGCGCGCGCTCCTCCATGGGGCGGCACTCGCCCGATCCGAGCTGCACAAAGTAGAACACGCCGGGCTCGGTAGCCTCGAAAGGACCGTGGAAATACTCACCGGAGTGAATGTAGCAGCAGTGCTGCCACTGCATCTCCATGAGCGAGCAGATGGCCATGGCGTAGGTCTGGCTAAAGTTGGGGCCGGAGCCCAGGATATAGAAGAACTTGTGCTGCTGGCAGAGCTCGGCAAAGCGGGCGCCCAGCTCGGCGTTGACCTTCTCGCGGGCGGCGGGCAGCAGCGCGTCCATCTGCTTAAGGCCGGCGTACATGTCGGCGAGCGCCTCGTAGCCCTCCTGCTGGTCGAGCAACTCGGCGGCGATCAGAGCGCCGATGCCCTGCGGCACCTCGGCCTGCGACACACCCTCACCCCACGGATAGACCCAGGTGGTCCACTTGCCGTTATCGATCTTGGAGCCCTCGCAGTCGGTGAGGGCAATGACCTCGGCACCGGCTGCCAGCGCCATCTCGCAGCCGTCAACGACCTCTTGCGTGTTGCCGCTGTGGCTGCAGGCAATAACGAGCGACTTCTCGCCAAGGCTCTTGGGAGCCATCAGGCAAAACTCACGTGCCGTGTAGACCGTCGAGGTAAACGTGGTGGCCTCGCGCTTGAGCAGCTCGTTGGCCGGCATCAGGTCGATCATCGAACCGCCACAAGCGATCCAAAAGACATTCTCGATCTTACCCTTGCGCTCGATGATTTCCTGAACCAGATCATGTGCGTTCATGCTGATGCTCCTCCTTGTGGGGCGGCTTTGAACGACGACAGCTCGTACCTGCTATCGTTCTATGTTGTCCTATTTATAGCACGTGTAACAACGCCCGTGAAGTCATCTCAGCAAATTTGTTCTATGTTGTTCTATCTGTGGACGTTAGATGTCGAAGACGTAGCGCGAGCCCACGATCTTTTGGCGGCCGAGCAGTAGAGGGCGCCCGCCGGCGTCGGTAAAGTAGGCCTCCATATAGAAGAGCGGCTCGCCGACCGGCACCTCCAGCAGCGGGGCCGTCTGAGTATCGGCAAGCGCAATCTCCACGGTGCAGGGGTCGGACTTGAGCGGCGCGCGACCCGAATGCTCGGCAACGAGCGCAAAGATTGAGTTATCAGTGAGGTCCTCGTCAGCCAGCGTCTGCAGGTAGGGATGGTCGGCGAGCACAAAGGCGTTGTTCTCGAGCATGACGGGGATGCCGTCGGCCGTGCGCACGCGCTCGACCACGATAAGCTCGCAGCCGGGCTCCACGCCAAAGAACGCCGCATCCTCGTGCGTCGCCGCGACCACCGTGCGCGACACCAGACGCGCACCCGGCACCATGTCGTTGGCAGCACAACCCTCAGTAAAGCTCTGGACGTCGCCCTTCTGGCGAATCTTGCGTTTGAGCTTGGGAGCGCACACAAACGTGCCCCTCCCCTGCTGGCGGTTGAGATACCCCGCACGCGACAGCTCCTCGATGGCACGGCGCACGGTGATGCGCCCCACGCCGTAGGACTTCGCGAGCTCCATCTCGGCAGGGATGCGCGAGCCGGCAGGGTACACGCCGCGCGCGATCTCGCCCTTTAGGTCGTCCATGACCTGCTGGTACAGCGGCACGGCGGGCACGTCAGTGCGGTCGGTTTTATCGTCGAATGCCATCGTTACGCTCCATCCCGCGCATGCTCGGACTCAAATTCTTCAATCGCCGCCATAAACTGCTCGCCAAAGGCGTCGGCTTTTTTCTCGCCAATGCCGTTGACCTGGATCAGCTCCTCGCGCGTCTGCGGACGCAGGCGGCACAGGCCGCGCAGGGCCTTGTCGGAAAAGACCATATACGGCGCCATCTCCAGCTCGGTCGAGATCTCCTTGCGGAGGGCACGCAGGCGCTCGAACAGCTCGGCATCGTCGCCAACGCGCGGGCGCTGATCCAGCTCGGCCTCCTCGCGCAGCAGATCGACGGCGCGGCGGGCGCGGGCCGAGGCCTTGCGCTTGGACGCGCGACGCTTAACGGTAAAGACGAACGCCTCGTCCTCGACCTCGCCGGCACGCGGACCCAGTCCCACGACCGGGTACTGCCCCTGCGAGGTGGCCAAATAACCGCGACCGCACAGCTGGCCGATGATGTCCTTGATGCGCCCGACCGATTCGCTCGACAGCTCACCGTAGCCGCGGTCCTCGTCCAGATGCATCTGGCGAATGCGCTCGGTGTTGCCGCCGTGGAGCACGTCGGCGATCAGCGACTTGCCAAAGCGCATGGGACGCGTGGCCACATAGCGCACGGCGGCGCGGGCCATATCGGTGACATCCTCGACCTCGAACTGTGTGAGGCAGTTGCTGCAGTTACCACAGCCCTCGACCTCGTCCGTAGCGGTGCCGCCCGCGCCAGCCGAAGCAGCATGCTCGGCCGCCGCCTCGTCGCCAAAGTAGCGCAGCATGTATTCGCGCAGGCAGCCGGTGGTATTGCAGTAGCCCTCCATCTGGCTGAGCAGGCGGTAGCGATTCTGGAGCGCCCACGCGCGCTGCTCGTCGTCGAGCGCCTCATCGGCAGCATCGCCGCGATCGATCAGAAAGCGGCGCATGCGAAAATCGTTGCCGTTCCACAGCAAGTGGCAGCTGGCCGGATCGCCATCGCGGCCAGCGCGGCCCGCCTCTTGGTAGTATGCCTCGATGCTCTCGGGCACGTTGTTGTGGATCACGTAGCGCACGTTGGGCTTGTCGATGCCCATGCCAAAGGCGTTGGTGGCAACCATCACCTGAATGTCGTCGTCGATAAAGGCACGCTGGCTCTGGCGGCGGGCGTCGTTGCCCATGCCGGCATGGTAACGGCCCACGCGAATGCCGCTGGGTCCCAGCGCCTCGGCAAGCTCGCCCGCCAGCGCATCGACCGTCTTGCGAGTCGAGCAATACACGATGCCGCTCTCGCTCGAATGCGCAATCACGTAGTCGCGCACCCAGGCAGTCTTGGCCTTGTCACCCATCTCCTCGCAACCAAAGTAGAGGTTCTTGCGATCAAAACCCGTCACCACGGTCGCCGGGTTTTGCAGGCCGAGCATCTGCTGAATGTCCGCACGCACGCGCTCGGTCGCCGTGGCGGTAAACGCCGCCACGATGGGGCGCCGCGGCAGCGAATCGATAAACTCACGAATCTGCAGGTAAGCAGGACGAAAATCCTGGCCCCATTGGCTTACGCAGTGGGCCTCGTCAATGGCCACGAGCGGCACGCCAATGCCACCGTCCGCCGCGGCTTCCCGCGCAAAGGCTAAAAAGCGCGGCTCGAGCAGACGCTCGGGTGCCACGTACATAAGCTGATAGCGGCCCTCGCGCGCCCGCTTGAGCACGGTATTTTGCTGAGCCGGCGTAAGGCTGGAGTTGAGATAACTGGGGCGCGCACCCGCCGCGAGCAACGCACGGGTCTGGTCCTCCATAAGCGACAGCAGCGGACTCACCACAAAGGTGATCCCGGGTAGCATGAGCGCGGGCACCTGATAGCAAATGGACTTGCCGGCGCCCGTGGGCATAACGCCCAGCGCATCGTGGCCGGCAAGGATCGCATCGACCATGCGGTCCTGTCCCGGGCGAAACGAGGTGTAGCCAAAATAGGCGCCGAGCGTGTCGAGCGCCATCTGCTGCATGCTATCGGTCATGGTTTCCTAACGTCCAAGTCATCTGCCGCCGATTATACGCCGCCACGCGGACCGGTGCCGCGCCGCCGTCGGCCATGGGCAACGCAATCCAAAAGGAACGAGCGTGGGATTTTTGGACACTTTCCCAACGGCTAATCTCTTGACAAGCACGGAAACGTCGCTGGTTGAGCATAAGTCAGACACTATGACCCAATCCGAGGGCACGGAAACGACAGGAGCCCCCGCTCGT
>CAUATU010000016.1:0-54600 GCA_958432255.1 uncultured Collinsella sp. | reverse complement strand
GGGGTGGGGAAAGGTGTTGAAAAATGGGGCGGTTCCCCATATTATTGATGACGTCGACAGGCGGGGTGGTTCCCCGCGTACGTGCCATCTGAGTAACCGAGGGGAGGGCGCACATGGGAATGACTGGTGCATACGAGCGCAATCTCGATGCAAAAGGTCGTCTATCCCTGCCTGCACCCCTTCGCGAGGAGCTTGGAGAGCACGTTCGCGTGTTCAAAGCCCTGGATGTCGATGCTCTGTACGTGTTCTCTGCCGAGGCCTTCGATAAGTGGGTCGAAGGACTCTTCGCGGGTCGTGAGGGCCACGAGGGTTTTAACCCGCGTGACATTAACGACCAGAAGCTCATGAGGGCGATCAACAAGCGCACCACGTCGATGGACGTGGACAGCGCCGGTCGTATCGGTCTTTCCGAGTCTCTCCGCAAGCAGGCGAACCTCGACCGCGAGGTCACGGTTGTGGGCAACTACGACCACCTTGAGGTTTGGGATCGCGCCGCGGCCGATGAGGACGATGACGATGAGGCCCTGCTGGACCTCTTCTTCTCGTAAGGGCAAGGCACGGGAAACGGATGGAGCGTGGGATCTTGACACAAGAATATCGGCATGAACCTGTCATGCTCGGCGAAGTGCTTGAGTCGCTGCGGCTAAAGAGCGGCTCCGTTGTCTGCGATTGCACTCTTGGCGGTGCCGGCCATTCGGTAAAGATGGCCGCGCAGGTGGGGGAGACGGGCCTTTTGCTCGGCGTCGATCAGGACGACATGGCCCTCGAGGCCGCTGGCGCCCGTCTGGACCGCGAGGTCCCCGGAGTTCCGCACCAGCTGCTGAAGGGCAACTTCGGCGACTTGGACGAGCTGCTTTGCTCGGCCGAGGTGCCCGGGGTCGATGGCTTCCTGTTCGATTTGGGCGTTTCGTCACCGCAACTCGATATCCCTGGCAGGGGCTTTTCGTATAACGAGGACGCCCCATTGGACATGCGGATGGATCCGGGTAATAACACCTTAAACGCAGCTGAGGTCATCAACACCTATAACGAACACGACCTCGCCCGGATTCTACGCGTCTACGGCGAAGAGAAGTTTGCCTCGCAGATCGCGCGCGAGATCGTGCGCCGCCGCGAGCAAGAACCGATCGAAACCACCGGCCAATTTGTCGAGATCATCAAGGCGGGTATCCCGGCTGCCGCTCGTCGGCATGGCGGACACCCGGCCAAGAAAAGTTTCCAGGCCATTCGCATCGAGGTCAATCACGAGCTCGATGTGCTCGAACGAGGGCTTGATGCCGCCACCAGGTGGCTCAACCCGGGCGGACGTATCTGCGTCATCTCGTATCACTCGCTCGAGGACCGTATCGTAAAGAACCACTTTAAGGAGATGAGCCAGGGGTGCACGTGTCCGCCGGAGATTCCGGTGTGCGTGTGCGGCAACGTGCCGATACTCAAGGTCATCACCCGCAAACCCTTGGTTGCCCAGCCTGATGAGGTTGAGCGCAACCCTCGGGCGAGATCAGCCAAAATCCGCGTGGCGCAGCGTCTGTAGGCGCGACCGCGCGATATTGGACCTCCCGCTCGCACCATAAACGAAGCTTAAACACACTACCAACGTACTCGGGATGGGAGGCGGCATATCATGGGCTACAACACTTCAAGCGCAGCACTCGCCTATGATATGAACGCCATGCCCGCCTATCGTGAGACGCCGCAGGCCCCCGTTGCTCCCCGTGAGCAGCGCAGGCCGCGCTTTGATGTCTACACGGGCGCGGGCCGTCAGGCAAACCAGGCGGTAAGCCCGGTTTTCATGAGCGTTCTTAAAACGTTTTGCATCATTGCGGCCATCTTCATGACGATCGGTGTCGCCCGCGTGGCGCTCGCCGGCGTTACGGCCCAGGTGCTCAACAGCAACGCCGAGCTTACCAACACGCTCGAAAAGGCGACCGATGAGAGCTCCGACCTGGAGGTCATGCATTCGGTCTATGGCGCCGACACGCGCATTCGCGACCTTGCGGGCGCTTATGGCATGGTGGAGCCCAGCGAGAGCGTTACACTTGACTTTTCGCAGGATGCAGCCGCGGGCGCCAACGCGACCGCGACCGCTCAGTAGCAAGACGGTAGCTGAGTATGACAAATGACTATCGCCGCGGTTCCGATGGGGGCCGCGGTTCTGGACGTCCCTCGTCGCGGGGACGTTCTGGTTATCAAGGAACGGGTCGGCAATCTTACAACGCCGGGCAGTCCCGTGGCAACGACCCGGCGTCGCGACTTCGCGGCTCGGGCGGCCCTCAAGTGCATAACACCAGGTCGCGCAAGAGTTCGTCGACCGAATGGCTTACAGGCGCGCCTCTGCCTCGCCGCAAAGCCGTCATGGGCTTCATCGGGCTTGGCTTGGGCTTGGGCGTCTTTCGCCTTGCCGATTATCAAATTGTCGAAGCCGATAAACTGCGCGAGCGTGCCGATGCGCGCCGCCTGCTTGCGCAGACCCTCTATGCCAAACGCGGCACCATCTACGACCGCAACGGTAACGTGCTGGCGTCGTCGGTCGAATGTCGCAACATCGCCGTGAACCCGCAGCTTGTCGAGGATGTTGACAAGACGGTGTCGGCGCTGGTCAAGGCAACTGGAATCGATAAAAAGACCTGCCGCAAGCTCGTCGAGTCCGATGGCACCTGGGTGTATATCAAGCGCCAGGTGGACGAAGACGATGCTGCGGCGCTGGAGAAGAAGAACCTGCCCGGCGTGCTTTTTGAGCAGGCCATGAAGCGCGTATATCCATACGGCAATCTGGCATCGCAGGTGCTGGGTGTAGTGAATGTAGACAACGACGGCTTGACGGGTCTCGAAAAGCAATACAACAAGCTTCTGACCGGCACGAACGGTTCTCTCGTGCGCGAGCGTGCGAGGGACGGCAGCTATATCGCGGGCGGTGCCTATAAAAAGGTGGCTGCGGTCGACGGCGTTGACATCGTGACGACGCTCGACGTCAATATCCAGCGAGCGGCTGAGGATGCTCTGGCGGAGGCTGTCGAGAAGACAAAGGCCAAGAACGGCTCGGCTTTGGTCACCGACCCCACGACTGGTGAAATTCTCGCCGCCTGCTCGTACCCGACCTACGACCAGACCGATCTGGAGAACGCCAAGACCGAGGATATGAACTTGCGCCTGGTCACCGACGCCTACGAGCCCGGCTCGGTCTTTAAGACACTCGTGGCGGGCGCCGGCTTCGACTTGGGCGTCGTGCGATCGAGTACGTCGTTTGAGGTGCCGGCGAGCATCAAGGTGGGCGACGATACCGTCACCGATGCCGACAAGCGCGACTACGCCATGACCATGGATGTGCGCGAGATGATGCGCCGTTCGTCCAACGTGGGCTTTGTCCTGGTGGGGCGCAAGATCGGTGCCGACGACTTTGCCGCCTATGTGGACAAGTGGGGCATCGGTCACAGCTCTGGTGTAGATTTTCCGGGCGAGAGCCTGGGTATCGTCAAGGAGCGTGACCAGTATGACGGCGCCACGCTGGGCTCGATGAGCTTTGGACAGGCACTGTCCGTCTCGCCGATTGAGATCGCACGTGCCGTGGGCGGCATCGCCAACGGCGGCGTGATGATGACCCCGCACTTCTATAAGTCCAGCAAAGGCGACGAGAAGGACTGGGGCGAAGGCGAGCGCGCGATTTCGTTGGACGCCGCATCCCAGGTGACATCGTGCATGCAGACGGTCGTGTCCGAGGGAACGGGCGTTGGCGGCGCGGTTGATGGCTATGACGTGGCGGGTAAGACCGGTACGGCCGAACGAGCCGACGAGAACGGCGGCTACCTCAAGGAGAACTACATGTCGTCCTTTATGGGCTTTGCACCGGCACAATCGCCTAAGGTGCTGTGCTATATCACGCTCGACGGAACGCCGAGCGGCTCAGATGCCGCTGCGGTGCCGTTCCAGTCCATTATGGCCAACGCACTCGACGTGCTGGGTATCCCGCACACGAAGTAGGGGGTTACAATCTTTGGGGCGTGGTTTGTTGTCCCATATGAGGGGTGTTCACATGCCCTGCACCACGCATGCGCGGCGCTGGGATACAATACGCCGATAGCATTATTAGGTTTACAGGGGAGCTGCAATGATAGAGATCGCCGTCAACAACCTCGCGGCCGCAACAGGGGCCCGAACCGTGACGGGAGAAGCCGATCGGGTATGCCGCGGGTGCGTTATCGACTCGCGTCAGGTCGAGGAAGGGACGATTTTCGTCGCCTTTCCCGGTGAAAACGTCGACGGCAATGATTTTGCTTCCCGTGCCGTCCAGTCGGGTGCCGGCGCCGTCGTAATGACGCGTGAGCCCGAGGCCGAGCTGGTCTCGCTGGCGCAGGACAAGGGCTGTGCCATCTTGCTGACCGATGATCCCGAGGACTTTCTGCTGCGTTTGGCGCACACGTACCGTCTGGAGCTTGGCTGCCTGGTCGTTGGTATTACCGGTTCCATCGGCAAGACGACGACCAAGGACGTGCTCGCCGCCGTGCTCGCCAAGCGCTATCGTGTCTGGGCCACCAAGGGCAATTTCAATAACCTGATCGGCATGCCGCTCACGGTGCTTTCCGCTCCGGCCGATACCGAGGTCCTGGTGCTCGAGATGGGCATGAACCATTTCCACGAGATCGAGCGCCTGTCCCAGTCCGCCAATCCCAACCTTGCCATTGTGAGCAAGATTGGTACCTCTCATATCGGCATTTTGGGTAGCCGCGAGAACATCGCCCGCGCTAAGGCCGAGATTGTCCAGGGTATGTGCGCCGCTGGCGACTTCTTGCCGCTGCTGGTTTTGGGCGGCGAGGACGACTTTACGCCGTTCATTCGCGATACGTTCGCCCAGCCTGCTGGTATCGACGTGATGCTGGCCGGCGTCTCGGACGATGATGAGGTCCGTGCCCGCGACATTCGTGTTGATGACGAGGGCCGTCCGGTCTTTACGCTCGATTTTGGCCAGGGTGAGACGATCGATACCATGCTTGCCATCCCCGGCGTGCAGTCCGTTCCTAATGCCGTTAAGGCCGCCGCGGTTGCCTATCGCCTGGGCGTGACGCCCGAGCAGATCGATACTGCCTTTAGGGGCCTCACGATCACCGGTCACCGCCAGGAGATTAAGCGCGCCAAGAGCGGTGCCCGCGTCATCGACGATTCCTATAACGCCAGCGCCGAATCCATGGCTGCTGGCCTCGATCTGCTGTGCTCGCTTTCGTGCACGGGGTCTCGCATGGCGATCCTGGGCGAGATGGGCGAGATGGGCGATGAGGCTCCTCGCATGCATGAGCTCGTGGGCGCCTATGCCGCCGCCAAGAAGCTCGACATGTTGGCGTGCGTGGGTGGTGAGCTGGCCCAGCTTATGGCCGATGCCGCGCGCATGATGGGTATGGACGAGGACCGCATCCAGGTGTTCTCCGATTATCAGCAGGTGCTCGACCGCATGGGCGGCGCGCTTGAAAAACATGATGTTGTACTGGTCAAGGGTTCCCGCTTTGTTGAGCTCGACCGCTTTGTGGAAGGTGTGTGCTAGCCCATGTTCGGCAATCCCTCGTATCCAACGTATCAGGCTTTTTTGGGGCTTGGCATCGCCGCTGCCATTGCGCTGCTGCTCATGCCGTGGTGGATCAAGCTGCTTAAGGTCGAGGGTATCGGCCAGCAGGTTCGTGCCGACGGCCCCAAGCGTCATTTGGTTAAGCAGGGAACGCCCACCATGGGTGGCGTTGTCATCCTCGTCGCGATCTCGCTGACCTGCCTGCTGATGGGCAAGCTCACCACCGAGCTCGTGCTCGTGCTGCTCGCCACGCTGGCGACCGGCGTGCTGGGCCTGATTGACGACCTGACCTCCGTTACGCATGGGCGCTCGCTCGGTCTGACGCCCCATGCCAAGATGATCGGTCTAACCATTATCTGTGTCACCTTTACGGTACTTGCCGTTAACTGGTGCGGCGTCGCCCCCGAGATTCGTTTTCCCGGCGGCCTGACGATTGACCTCGGTGTTCTTTCGACTACTATCTGCGGCCTTTCGTTCCCGTGGCTCTACATTGTCTTTTGCTGGCTGATGATCGCCGGTCTTTCTAATGCCGTGAACCTGACTGATGGCCTTGACGGTCTTGCTGGCGGCACCTCCATGATTGCCATGCTCGCCATGGCTGCCATGGCGTTTTTGCACGGAGACGTGAACCTGTCCATCTTCTGCACCGCGTGTGCCGGTGCCTGCTTGGGCTTTCTGTGGTTCAACTGCTATCCGGCGAGCATCTTTATGGGCGATACCGGCTCGCTTGCCCTGGGCGCCGCGTTTGCCTGCACGTCCATCATGACCAACACCGAGGTCGTCTCCCTCATCATCGGCGGCCTGTTTATCGTTGAGACCCTGTCGGTCATGATTCAGGTTGTCTACTTCCACTTTACGCACAAGCGCGTCTTCCTTATGGCGCCCATCCATCATCATTTCGAAAAGAAGGGCTGGGCCGAGACCAAGGTCGTCATCCGTTTTTGGATTATCGCTGCGGCCTTTGGTGCCGTTGGCCTTGCTTTGTTCTTCCAGTTGGGATAGTGGTCTTTCATGCCTCTTGCTGATGTCTTTAGCCTGCTCGTTTTGGGTCAGGGCAAATCCGGTCTCGATGTCGCCCGCTGGGCGCTGGCACATCCCGAGCGCGTAAGCGCCGTTACCGTGTATGGCGGCGGCACCTCTGAGCCCAATGACGCCACGCGTGCGCTCGAGGCTGCTGGTGCGTCGTTTGTCTATGGGACCGAACAGGTCGAGGGTGCCTATGACGTATGCGTGACGTGCCCGGGCATCTCGGAGTTCTCGGGCTTCTTTAAGGCCGGGCGCGAGCATGCCGCTCAGATTATGGGTGAGCCCGAGTTTGCCTATCGCCTGTCGCCCGATAACTGGATTGCCATCACGGGTACCAACGGCAAGACGACCACCACGTCGTTGACTGATTATCTGCTCAAGGCTGCCGGTGAGGCCAGCGTAGCTGTCGGCAACATCGGCGAGCCGCCGGTCAACGAGATTGACGGCCGAGCCCACAACGAGTGGTTTGTGGCTGAGCTCTCGAGCTATCAGATTGCTACGACCACCGAGCTCCACCCCCGCGTGGCGGTGCTGCTCAACATCACTCCCGACCACTTGGGCTGGCATAAGAGCCATAAGAACTATGCGCTTGCCAAGATCAAACTGTTTGACAATATGGTCGATGACGATCTGGCGGTTGTCGACGTCGAAGACGCCGGCATTCACGAGTTCGATGAGTACATCTACACGCCGGGTCGTCGCATCTGCAAGGTTGCCTTTGACGAGCCTGAGGGCGAGGATGCCGCCTTTGTGCGCGATGGCAAGATGATCGTGCGTCTGAAGGGCGTCGAGACCCCGCTCATCGCTGCATCCGAGCTCAAGATCTCGGGCCATCACAATGTTATCAATGCCCTGTGCGCTGCCACGGCTGCCCTGGCAGTCGGTGCCGATGTCGATGGTGTCTGCCGCGGTCTGGCCTCGTTCCAGCCGCTCGAGCACCGTGTGGAGCCGTGTGGCGAGATTGACGGTGTGCGCTACGTCAACGATTCCAAGGCGACCAACACCGATGCGGTCGAGAAGGCACTGACGGCATTTCCCGATGACGACGTGATCTTGCTGCTTGGCGGCCACGATAAGGGCACGCCTCTCACGGACTTCGCGCGCGTCGTTATGGATAACGTACGCTCGGTCGTCTGCTTTGGCGATGCGCGCGAGCGCTTCACCGCCGCTATGGACGAGGCCGATGTCGATGGCGATGTGGATATCGCCCAGGCGGATGACCTGCGCGATGCCGTGGACGTCGCCCGTTCGCTGTCGAGCCGTGGTGACGTGATCTTACTTTCTCCTGCCTGCTCTTCGTTCGATGAGTTCTCGGGCTATGAGGAGCGCGGCCGCGTGTTTAAGGACTATGTGGCCCAGCTTGCCGCTGCGGCGAAATCGCAAATGGAATAGGGGTTGCCGGTGAGAGAGGAGAGCCCCCGACAAGGTATGAGGAGGCCCGACTCGGACCGTGCTTCCTCGCGGCGCAGCACACCGCGTTCCGGTCGCGGCGGGCAGTCGTTTAGCGAACGCTATATTGCCGGCGTTCCCGCCCGTATCATGCGCCCCCGTTTGATATTCATGGCCTGCTTGTTTACCTTGGTATGCTTTGGCCTGCTGATGGTGTACTCGGCGTCTTCGGTCGAGGCGCTGCACGAGAATGGCTCGGCGACGTTTTTTCTGGGTCGACAGGCCGCGTTTGCCGTGGTCGGTGTTCTGGCGCTGATTGCCATCGTGCGCGTTTTGCCGGACAGCTGGTTTGGGGAGGATGTGCTCAGGATCTTCCTCATAGGCATGATAGGGCTACTGTTTCTGGTGTTCTTGGTGGGCAGCGGCAGCCGTGGCGCCACGCGCTGGCTCAACATCGCCGGCATTCAGTTCCAGCCTTCCGAGTTTTTAAAGCCATTTGCCATTGCGTATTCGGCCATCATGCTTGATCGCTTTTTTTCGCCCGGTGGCAACATCAACGAATTCCTTCGCAAGATGGGCATCTACCTGGGCATTTCACTCTTTCTGATCTTTATCCAGCCCGATTTCGGTACTGTCCTGATCATCCTGTTGACCCTCATGTGCATGGCGTTGTTTGCGGGTCTCGACCCCAGATTTATCATCGGCGTGCTAATCTTCGGCATTCTCGTGATCGTGATTGCGCTTGTCGCAGAGCCGTACCGAATGGTGCGTATTCAGGTTGCCTTGAACCCTTGGGCCGACGAGTATGGTGACGGCTATCAGGCCACGCTTGCCATCATGGCCTTTGCCTCGGGCGGTCTGTTCGGCCGTGGCATCGGCAACTCAACCATGAAGTACTCGTATCTGCCCGAGGCGCACAATGACTACATCCTGGCCATCATTGGCGAGGAAGTCGGTTTTGTCGGAACCGTGCTGTTCTTCTTGGTGTTTGCGATGCTGATCTACTCGGCGTTTCGCATTGCCGAGCAGGCGACCGATCGTCGGGGCGCGCTTATGGCGTCTGGCTCCGCGGTCATTCTCGCGGTGCAGTTTTTGATTAACGCGCTGGGTATCCTCAACGTGTTTCCCATGACGGGCAAACCGTTGCCGTTTATTAGCTACGGCGGTTCGTCGATTATTGTGTCGCTTATGCTTGCCGGGTTGATCCTGCGCGTTTCGTACGAGAGCGCCCGCCGCGATGAGTATGACCGCCGCCGTGAGAGCTTTGCCGTTATGGATGAGAGCACCGCCGGCGTGCCCCACGTGCGCGGCGAGCGATCTTCGCGTAACGGTTTTACCGTCCTGGATGGCTCTGCAACCGAGCCGGCAGCCCGCCCGCGTCAGCGAACGGCGCCGCAAGGTCGTCCTCAGCGCCCCAGCCCTCGCAACGCGGGCGGCGGATATAATCGAATCGATTTGAACTCGGACCCGTCGGCGCGTCTGCGCACCGACGACCAGGGACCGCGTGTACGAAGGGACTACCATGACCGATAAGATGACCGTTGCTATTGCAGCCGGCGGCACGGCAGGACACATCAACCCCGCGCTCGCCTTGGCCGAAGAGCTGCGTGATCGTGGCCACCACGTTGTGTTCGTGGGCCAGTCGCGCAAGCTCGAGGGTCGTCTGGTCCCCGAGGCTGGGTTTGATTTTGTGCCCATTACAGTCACGGGCTTCGACCGCTCCCGCCCTTGGACGGCGCTGACCTCGCTGTGGCGTGTCAACAAGGCCAAGCGTGCTCTCGCCAGTCATTTCTCAAAGGTCGGCAAGCCCGACGCTGCCATCGGTTTTGGTGCCTATGTCGAGGTTCCGCTGCTGGGGTGGTGCAAGGGCGCGGGCGTTCCGTATCTGCTGCATGAGCAGAACTCTGTTCCGGGCCTGGCCAACAAGATGATGAACTCCCACGCCGCCCGCGTGTGCATCTCGGTGCCGGCAGCGCGTTCGGTCTTTGAGCGCGAAGGTGACCCCGGCCACGTGCTCATGACCGGCAACCCCGTACGTCGCTCGGTAATCGAGGGCGATCGCGCTCGCGGCCGCAAAGCACTTGGCGTTCCCGAGGACGCTACGCTGCTGCTCGTCTTTGGCGGTTCACTTGGCGCCCAGCACCTCAACGAGCGCGTGGTTTCGCTCAAAAACGAGCTGCTTTCGCGCAAGAACCTCTATGTGTTGCATTCGACGGGTGCCGACGGCTTTGAGGAGACCGAGCGCGCTTTGGCGCTGACGCCCGAGGAGGCGAAGCGTTACCGCGTCCGGCCTTACATCGACAATATGGGCGATATGCTGGCTGCTGCCGATTTGGCACTCTCGCGTTCGGGTGCATCGAGCGTGGCCGAGATCGCTGCGCTCGCCGTGCCCTCGGTGCTCGTGCCGTATCCGCATGCGACGGCCGACCACCAAACTACCAATGCCCGGTATCTGGTCGACGCCGGGGCCGGCGTGCTCTGCGCCGATGCCGATATCGACGGTTCTGCGTTTGCCGATGAACTGCTGCACCTGGTCGATGACGCGGCGGCGCGCGACGCCATGCGTCAGGCGGCGCGTGGTCTAGCTCAGGATAGGGCCGCCACTCTTCTGGCGGATGCGGTAGAGGGTTTGCGTTAGTTAGACGGGATATCGTCGGTCGCCCTCGCGCTGATGCGGTAGGTGCGGTACAGTTAACGGGTTACAGGCAGTGTTTACGCAAGGAGTACACGAGCACATGGCTGATTCCCAGACTGCAACCTCCGCGCCCGAGTTTAAGAGCGCCCACTTTATCGGTATCGGCGGCGCCGGCATGAGCGGCATCGCCCTCGTTCTGCACGAGCGCGGTTATGCCGTTACCGGCTCCGATCTTAAGACGTCACGCTATATCCGCCAGCTTACCCGCGCTGGTGTGAAGGTGCATGTGGGCCATGAGGCCGCCACGATCGACGAGGTCAAGCCCGACGTGGTTGTTGTCTCCACCGCTATTCCGGAGTCCAACCCTGAGCTCGTGCGCGCTCGCGAGCTGGGCATTCCCGTGTGGCCCCGTGCCAAGATGCTCTCTGCCTTGGGCCACGGCTACACTACCGTCGCTGTTGCCGGCACGCACGGCAAGACCACCACGTCTTCGATGTGCGCCACCATGCTCGACCGCATGGGTCTGGATCCGAGCTTCCTGATCGGTGGCATCGTTGAGGGCTATGACACGAACGGCAAGAACGGCTCGGGCGACTACTTTGTCGCCGAGGCCGACGAGTCCGACAGTTCCTTTCTGTTCCTGAACCCCAACGTAGTCATTGTGACCAACGTCGAGGCCGACCACCTCGATCACTACTCGGGTATCGAGGAGATCGAGGCGACTTTCGCCAAATTCATGAGCCTGGTGGGCGAGGACGGCACCGTCATCGTCTGCGGTGAGGACCCGCATCTGGTCGAGCTCGCCAAGTCGACGGGCCGTCACGTGCTTTCCTACGGCTTTGCCGAGAGCAACGACATCGTCTGCATGCACCCGGATGTCAAGGGCATCCAGAGTGACTTTATCGTTCGCTTTGAGGACGGCACTGAGCATGCTGTGGAGATCAAGAGCAATCCCGGTCGCCACAACATGCTCAACGCCACGGCGGTGCTCACCGTCGCCCATGTCCTGGGCCTTGACATCGACGCCGCCGCCAAGGCGCTCTCGAGCTTTGAGGGCGTCCGCCGTCGCTTTACCCACGTGGGCGATATCGATGGCATCACCGTGGTCGATGATTACGGCCATCACCCCACCGAGATCAAGGCGACGCTTGCTGCCGCTTCGTCGCTGGGCTACAAGCACGTCGACGTTGTGTTCCAGCCGCACCGCTATTCGCGCCTGCAGGCCCTGTGCGACGACTTTGCCGATGCATTTGCCAATGCCGATAAACTGCTGCTGATTGATGTGTTCTCGGCTGGCGAGATGCCCATTCCGGGTGTCACCTCTAAGATGCTCGCCGATACCGTGCGCGCCAAGCATCCTGGCAAGGAGGTCGTGTACTGTTCCAGCCGTCTTGAGCTCAATCAGGAGCTCGAGCAGATGGTGGGCGAGGGCGACCTGCTGCTCACTATGGGTGCCGGTGACGTTACGACCGTCGGTCCCGAGTTCATTGAGTATCTGACTGCCAAGAAAGACGCTTAAGTCTAATGGGTCTGTTTAACGCCGTCATGGCGCTCTCGGGCATGATCGACACGGATGTGATCGAGGACGAGCGCCTTGCGCGTCATACGAGCTATCGTATCGGCGGCAAGGCCGACCTCTTTGTGACGTGCCATAGCTATCATGCCCTTCGCCGCGCCGTGGCGGTGCTCGATCGCGAGCAGGTGCCGTGGGTCATCATCGGCAAGGGCTCCAATCTGCTGGTTGCCGATGGCGGTTATCGCGGCGCCGTCATTTCGCTCGGACGTGAGTTTCAGCGCACGGTTGTTGCCGATGACGGTTGTACGCTGACGGTCGGTGCGGGCGTGATGTTCGCGCGCCTGGTCAACGATGCCCTGTCGCGTAGCCTCTCGGGCCTTGAGTTTGCCGTTGGCATCCCTGGTTCGGTCGGCGGTGCGATATCTATGAATGCCGGCACACGGACCGAGTGGATTGGCCCGCTGGTTGAGGATGTCGTAACGTTTGACCCGGCATCCGGTATCAAGCATTATGCGGGGTCCGAGATCACTTGGGGCTACCGCGAATGTAGCCTTCCCCGCAATGAGATCATCCTCGAGTGCGTGCTCAAGCTTAAACCGGCGCCCAAGGCCGACATTCGCGAGCGCATGGAACGGTACCTGACGAGGCGCAAGCGTACGCAGCCCATGGGTCGCGCATCCTGCGGGTCGGTCTTTCGTAACCCGCCCGATGCGAGTGTGGGCAAGCTTATCGAGGATTGTGGATTAAAGGGTTTTTCGATTGGCGGCGCGGAAGTTTCGCCCGTTCACGCTAATTTTATCGTTAATAACGGAACTGCCTCGGCCGATGACGTTGCCGCGGTTATCAGACATGTGCACGGAAAGGTGAGGGAGGCGTATGGCATCGAGCTCAGACCGGAAGTTAAATTCCTCGGCTTCTAGAGCATCGAAACCCACCTTCCGCCGCGCCGGAGGGCGTTCCGGCGCGCCTGCCAAACCTCAACGCAATACCGTCGCGCACTCTAAGTCTGTCGGGCATGCTCGACAGACCAGTCGTCCGGTCGTCGGCTCGCAGCTCGGTAATCGTCCGGCCGCAAAAAAGTCCTCGCGTCCCTCGGTGACGTCAAAGCCTGTTATGGGCGCCAAGCCTGCCCGTCCCATGGCAACTCCTAAGCCCTCGACGGGAACTAAAGCGCCGCGTCCGGGTCGCACGCTGGGCGCATCGAAACCGCGCTCGCTGACATCGGTGCCGGCTACCGCCAAGAAGCCTTCGAGTAAAAAAGGCGTCAACCCGTTGTCTTCACTTGGGGCGATGGCAAATAAAACATCAGACGCCGCTTCTGTCGTTACAGGCAAAGGCAAAATCGTGGGCGGCGTTCTGGCCGTCTTGGCCGTGCTCGTCGTCGTTGCCATCGTGGTGATTAACTCTGGATTGTTTACCGCCACTGATATTCAGATTCAAGGCAGCGAGCATGTGACGAAGCACGATGCTATCCAGCTGATCGATTTGCCCGAGGGAACGTCGCTTTTTAACGTCGATCCCGACCAGATTACCGAGGATCTCAAGCAGAACCCGTGGGTTTCGGGCGTGGATGTCCAGCGTCAGTTCCCGCATACGCTCATCATTACGCCTATGGAGCGCAAGGTCATCGCAATTGCCTATATCAGCTCCGATGACCTTGCCTGGGCCATCGGGGATGATGACACCTGGATCGCCCCACTGTCGACGTCGGTCGAAGTGGACGACCAGGGCAACGTCATCACGACAGGGCAGGGCTCAAATACCTTGACCGGAATCGATGCCGCGCTGGCGCTCGCTAAGCATTATGGCGCGGTGCTGTTGACTGATGTCTCGGCGGATGTCGCTCCGGTTTCCGGCCAGGCGGTGAACTCCAAAGCCGTTAAGGCCGGCCTGGATTATGCGCGTGGTTTTTCGAGCGAGTTCTTGGGACAAGTCAAGGATATTTCCACGCCTTCGGTCGAAGCCATCTCGGCAAACCTCAATAACGGCATTGAGGTGTCGCTGGGCGATTCGAACGATATCGCCAAGAAAGAACGCGTAGTCACCAAGTTGCTTTCGCAGGTAGAGGGCGTAACGTATATCAATGTGCGCTCTCCGGGCAACTACACATTTAGGAATGCTCCGACCTCGTAGTGCTGGTTGTTACTTTGTTGAGGGGCCATACCACGCCGTTTATCTGGTTTGTTTGGTTTTCACGGTCAATTATTTGACTGATACGTTCATAATGTGCAAACATAATACGGTTTACCTTTGCATTTACTTTCAACCTGAAGGTTAATGTGCGCAGGGGTCGACCCATGCTATGGCTATAACCTTTGTTCGGAGGACCGACATGCACGAGACAGAGATCAACAACTACCTTGCCGTCATTAAGGTGGTCGGCGTCGGCGGCGGCGGTACCAACGCGGTCAATCGAATGATCGAAGAGGGCATCCGCGGCGTCGAGTTTGTTGCCATCAACACCGATGCTCAGGCACTCGCGATCTCTGATGCCGATATCAAGGTGCACATCGGCACCGACCTTACCCGCGGCCTGGGCGCCGGCGCCAACCCCGAGGTTGGCCGCAAGGCTGCCGATGAGTCCCGCGACGACATTGCCGAGGCGCTTGCTGGCGCCGACATGGTGTTCATCACCTGCGGCGAGGGCGGTGGCACCGGTACCGGCGCTGCTCCCATCGTTGCCGATATCGCGATGAACGAGGTCGGTGCACTGACCGTCGCCGTCGTGACCAAGCCCTTCACCTTCGAGGGCCGCAAGCGCAAGAAGAGCGCCGAGGAGGGCATTAAGACCCTCTCCGATTGCGTCGACACCATGATTGTCATCCCTAACGATAAGCTGCTCGACATCGCCGAGAAGAAGACCACCATGCTCGAGGCCTTCGCGATTGCTGATGGCGTCCTTTCCCAGGGCACCCAGGGCATCACCGACCTCATCACCGTCCCCGGTATCATCAACCTGGACTTCGCCGATGTTAAGACCATCATGAAGCAGGCCGGTACCGCCATGATGGGTATCGGTACCTCTTCTGGGGATACCCGTGCCGTCGACGCAGCCCAGCAGGCCATCTCCAGCCCGCTGCTCGAGAGCTCCATCGATGGTGCCACACGCGTGCTGCTCTCCATCGCCGGTTCCAAGGACCTGGGCATCCAGGAGATCAGCGACGCCGCCGACGTTGTCGCCAACGCCGTCGACCCCGAGGCCAACATCATCTTCGGTACCGTTGTCGACGAGTCCCTGGGCGATCAGGTGCGTATCACCGTCATCGCTACGGGCTTCTCCGACTCCAACGTCAACCGTCAGGACGAGCTCTTTGCTGCTCAGCAGTCTCAGAGCAAGGCCGCTGCCTCCGCTGAGCCGCAGCGCACCGCTCCGGCCACCAGCCCGGCTCAGGCCGCTCCGACCCGCAACGTCGGTGGCACCGAGCTTCCTAACTTCGGCAACGATCAGTTCGAGCTTCCCGACTTCCTGAAGCGCGGCAGCTTCTAAGTCGTTCTTTGCATTGTTGTGCACAGGGGCGTGTCCGTATGGACGCGCCCTTTTTATTTCGACTTTGTAAACTAGAACCTCCAATCTCTTTACGTTCCCTTTACGATTGCCTCCAGCGCAGCAGGTATCCTTTTAGAGAAGTATGACAGCCGTATAAACGCTGGCTGTAGCGGCGATGCCGCGGTACTTGTGTTATTAGGAGGCTTTAGTATGGCAGCACGTGCGGACAAAGTTTCGCGTGTCGACCATGATGGAGTTACGTTGGTGGAAGGCGCGACATCCGATGTTCGCTTTGCCTTCACCGAGCGCGCCGGTGGTGTTTCCGAAGATGCGTACTCCTCACTCAACTTGGGCTCGCATGTTGGCGATGATCCCTTTGCTGTTCAAGAAAATCGTCGTCGCGCGCTCGAGGCTATGGGTGCCGCCGAGTGCGAGCACAACCTGCTCGTTCCCAATCAGGTCCATGGTGACCATATCGTTGCGGTGACCTCGAACGGCGCCGATGACCTTGAGGACGTCCGCGAGCAGATTGCCGAGGGCTGCGATGCCATCGTCTGTACGGCGCATAACGTACCCGTGCTGCTCTGCTTTGCCGACTGCGTTCCCGTGGTGCTGGTGGCCCCTGGCGGATTTGCCGTGGTGCACTCCGGTTGGAAGGGCACGATTGCACGCATTTCCGCCAAGGCGTGCCAGGCGCTTTGCGATGCTGCCGGTTGCGATGCGAGCGGCGTTTCCGCCTATATCGGCCCCCATATCTTGGGTGACGAATATGAGGTATCCCAGGAACTCATGGATCGCTTTGCCGCCGAGTTCTCTTGCATCGATGCGAGTACCTCTCGCATGCTCGATCTTTCCGCTGCCATTCGCGAGGCGCTGGTAGATGTCGGTGTCGACGCGGATAATATCGTGGATACCCAGCTTTCGACCGTGCGTCAGAACGACCGCTTTTATTCCTACCGTAACGAGAACGGCACCTGTGGGCGCCATGCTGCGATCGGCGTGATGCTATGAGAAAGATCGTATCGGTCCTGAGCGGCGCTGTGCTTATGCTTACGCTGTGCGCCTGTTCTTCGGGATCTTCTACCTCTTCCATTACCGTCGCCGGCTCCACGACCTGCCTTCCTATCGCCGAGATTGCGGCCGAGGGTTTTAAGGAGGAGACCGGCATCGACGTGCTCGTTTCCGGTTTGGGTTCTTCCGCTGGCATCGAGGCCGTCAGCGCCGGCACGGCCGATATCGCCAGCTCCTCCCGTGGACTCAATGCCGACGAACAGGATCTGGGCCTGACTCCCATCGTCATTGCCCACGACGGTATCGCGGTCATCGTGAACGACGATAACCCCGTCGATAACCTCTCGACCGAGCAGCTCCGCGATATTTACGCCGGCAAGATCACCAACTGGAAAGAAGTCGGTGGCGAGGACCTGAGGATTCAGGTCATCAACCGAGATGAGGCGTCCGGCACGCGTGAGGCCTTTCGCACCATCGTGATGGACGGCACCCCGTTCGATCGCCGCTCGGCCGTTCTTTCGGGCACGGGCCAGGTGCGCGACGTGGTATCTCGTTCGCGCGGTGCCATTGGCTACATTTCGCTGGGCTTCGTCGATAGCCTCAACGCCAAGACCTCGGTCAAGGCCGTCTCGGTCAATCATGTTGAGGCGTCCGAGAAGACGGTCGCGAGCGGCGGCTATCCCATCTCACGCGACCTTTACTTCTTTGTGAAGGGTGCGCCTTCGCAGCAGGCGCAGGATTACATCGACTACGTGACGTCCGAAAAGATGGACAAGCAGATTCGTGAGGCGGGCTTTATCCCCGTCACCAACGACGAGAAGGGGAGTGAGTAGCATGGAAGCACAGGAAAACTCCCAGACTGAGCAGAATGTTCAGACGCCCAAGAAGCGCGAGCTGGCGCTCGTATCGCGCAGTACCTATATCAAGGAGAAGGCGCTGCAGTGGATCTTCTTTGCCTGCGCGTTCTTGGCGGTCGTTACCGTCATCCTGATTTTTGTCTTTACCACGTACTCGGCGCTGCCCGTCTTTACCGACATCGGTCTGGCGGACTTCTTTAGCTTTACGTGGGCGCCCTCTGAGGGCCACTACGGCATCATGTCGCTGCTTGCCGGCTCAGGTCTGGTGACCGTCGGTGCGCTCGCCATGGGCGTGCCGCTAGGTGTGGGTACGGCCGTATACCTGGTCGAGATCGCCGGCAAGCGCGTGCGCAAGCTCATCAGCCCTGCCGTCGACCTGCTGGCCGGCATCCCTTCTATCATCTACGGCTTTTTCGGCATGATCATCATCCGCCCGTTTATCGCACAACTGACCGGTGGTCTTGGTTTTGGTGCGCTGACAGCGTGGTTCGTGCTCGCCATCATGATCGTCCCTACCATCACGACGCTTACCATCGATGCCCTCAATTCCATTCCCATGGGCATTCGCGAGGCATCGTATGCCATGGGTGCTACTAAGTGGCAGACCATCTATAAGGTCGTGCTACCTGCCGCCAAACTGGGTATCGTTGATGCCATCGTGCTGGGTATGGGCCGTGCCATCGGTGAGACCATGGCCGTGCTCATGGTCGTGGGTAACGCTCCGGTTATTCCCGACAGCATTGCGAGCCCCATCTCGACGCTCACGAGCCAGATCGCGCTCGACATGAGCTATTCCTCGGGCCTGCACCGCTCGGCGCTGTTCGGCATGGGCGTGGTCCTGTTTATCATCTCCGCCATGCTGGTGGGCATCGTCCGTCTGATTTCCAAGAAGAAGAGGGGGTAGGCTATGTCCGATTCCGTTGACACGACGGTCGATACGACCTCGTCGCGCGGGCGCATCAAGCGTGCCCTTTCCCACGGTAAGAAGGGCCGTATCAACAAGGACCTGTCAAACAAGATCATGCTCGGCGTGTTCCGCGCCGCGGCCTACATCACCACGCTTGTGCTGGTCGCTATCATCGCCTACGTGGTTGTTAATGGCTTACCGCATATTTCGCTCGACTTTATCTTCGGTTGGCCCCAGGGTGTCAACGCCGAGGGCGGCATTTGGCCTACGATTGTCTCGACCATCTACGTGACGGCGCTCGCCATGCTCATCTGTACGCCGGTCGCCGTGCTAGCGGCCGTCTATCTGGCCGAGTACGCCAAACAGGGCAAGGTCGTCGAGCTCATCCGTTATGCTGCTGACGCTTTGGCCTCGGTGCCCTCCATCGTTATGGGTCTCTTTGGCTACGCCTTGTTTGTCGAGGCCATGGGTCTGGGCCTTTCGATGGTCTCGGCTGCCCTGGCGCTGGCGCTTCTGATGCTGCCTATCGTTATGCGCACCACCGAGGAGGCTATTCGCGCCGTGCCGCGCTATATCCGTTGGGGCGCATATGGCTTGGGCGCCACTAAGTGGCAGGTCGTTTCCAAGATCGTGCTTCCTTCCGCCTTTGGCCGTATTGCCACGGGCATCGTCCTTGCCATCGGCCGTGCCATTGGCGAGACCGCGGTTGTACTTTACACCATGGGCCAGGCCATCAATCTACCTATTTCGCCGCTCGATTCCGGCCGCCCCATGACGGTCCACCTGTACCTGCTTGCCAACGACGGCATCAACATGAACGCAGCCTACGGCACCGCGCTCTTGCTGATGGTGATCATTTTGGCCTTCAACCTGTTTGCGCGCTTCCTGTCGCGCAAGCGTCGCTAGTTAAGGAGTCCCATGTCCGTTTATCAGTCCGCTCCCACGTTGGAGCAAGCGGCCATTACGGCCAAGGATTTCAACTTTTGGTACGGTGACTTTCATGCGCTGACGGGGCTTGACCTCAACATCGCCAAAAACGCCATCACCTCCTTCATTGGCCCTTCGGGCTGCGGCAAGTCGACGTTTTTGCGCTGCATCAACCGCATGAATGACCTGATCGAGGGCACGCGCGTCGAGGGCACCATGACGCTCGACGGCAACGATATCTATGCCGAGGGTGTCGACCCGGTCGACCTCCGTCGCCGCGTGGGCATGATCTTTCAGCAGCCCAACCCGTTTCCCAAATCCATCTACGAGAATGTCGCCTTTGGCCCTCGTCTGCAGGGCGTGACTAGCAAAAGCGACCTCGATGACATCGTCGAAGAATCGCTCAAGCGCGCCAACCTCTGGAAAGAGGTATCCAATCAGCTCAACAAGGATGGTTTGGCGCTCTCGGGCGGTCAGCAGCAGCGTCTGTGCATCGCGCGCGTGCTTGCGGTGCAACCCGATGTCCTTCTGATGGACGAGCCCTGCTCCGCCATCGACCCCACGTCCGTCTCTAAGGTCGAGGATCTGATGGCCGAGTTGGCGCCCGAGATGACGATCATCATCGTCACGCATTCAATGCAGCAGGCAGCTCGTATCAGCGACTACACCGCATTCTTCTTGCAGGAAGTTGCCGGCGAGCCCGCCACGCTCATCGAGTATGGTCAAACCGACGCGATCTTCACCAGCCCGGTGGACTCGCGGACGGAAGACTATATCACCGGCCGCTTTGGCTGATCGGTGCGACTAGTCCCAAGCCGATCGGACCTGGTCCGGTGCGTATTCACTGTGCGGGCGGCATGACCGCACCCAACTGATTGGAGTGAACCATGCGCAAACTGTTTTCCCGTCAGCTCATCGAGGCCCGTCATGAGATGCTGAGCATCTATGAGGCTGTCGATCTGGCCCTCCACGATGCCGTGAAGGCCTATGTGACCGACGACCGCAAACTCGCCACCAAGACCAAGAAGCGCACGCTCTCAATCGACGCGCGCTGCGCCAATCTGGAGGCCGTGTGCTACAACCTGATCGCCACGCAGTCGCCGGTCGCCTCCGACTTCCGCCTGCTTCAGACGATCATCTACGTCGACTTTAACCTGCAGCGCATGACCGATAAGGTCCGTCAGATCTGCCGCGCCACGCGCCATATGATCAAGGCCGACATCTCGCTGCCCAAGGAGCTTGTCGGCACGGTCGAGGCCGAGGCTGAGGCCGTCTACCAGGTGCTGGGCTCTTCGCTTTCTGCGCTCGTCACCAACGACATGTCCATCATCTGCAACTTGGCCGTCGAGGACGAGCCAGTGCACGCCGCCTACGAGAAGTTCTTCCGCACCTTTAACCGCATGGACACGGGCGATTTTATGGACGACGACAGCAACTATGACGACCTGCGCCGCGCCATCATGGTATCGCGCTATCTCGATCGCATCGCCTCGATTTCCATCGATGCCGCCTGCCGTCTGACCTTCCTGCTGACTGGTCAGCGCATGAATGCCGGCGATATCGCCCGCACTGATGAGGATGAGCTCGAGAGCATGCGCGTGCCTTCGGGCGAGGGTGTTATCATGAGGCCCGCTGTCGACGCTCGCTACGTTGCCAAGGTGCCCGCTAACGAGGTCAGCGAGGGTCTTCGCTACCTGCTCGATCATCTTGAGGACGAGGACGATGGCGAGGACGACGAGGAGTAAGTAATTCCGTTCGTCGAAAGATTGTAAATACCTAAGTGAGCGCGGCCTTGCACATGCGGGGCCGCGCTCTTGCGATAGCATGGGACTACTTGTTTGGCTGTCAGCGGAGGCGATTGGCAATGGATAACTATTTGGACTTGATGCGCGCTCGCCGCGAGCAGATTCTGGAACGTTTTTATGCGGCGCTCGATCGCGCAGGCCGTCCCCACGACGCCGCGCGCCTCATTGCCGTGTCCAAGACCGTTGGTGTCGATGAGACCGTTGCCGCCATCCAGGCGGGGTATCGCCATTTTGCTGAGAATCGCCCGCAGGAGCTGGTTCGCAAGCTCACGGGTCTGGCGGAGCATCCGGAGCTGCCCGAGGTGCGCTTCGATATGATCGGCAACCTGCAGACCAATAAGATCAATGCGGTGCTGGGCTCAGCCGAGCTGATTCACTCGGTGGGTTCGCTGCATCTGGCGCAGGCGATCTCGAGCCGTGCTGTTCGCAAGATTGAGGCAGGCGAGCTCGCCGGCCCCCAGCGTGTGCTCATTGAGGTCAATGTGAGTGGTGAGGAGTCGAAGGGAGGCTTTTCGCCCGATGAGATTCGCGCTGCCGCGGGTGAGCTTGCGGAACTTGAGGGAATTTGCGTACAGGGGCTTATGACTATGGCGCCCCGGGGGAATAAGGATGTGGCACGCCGCACCTTTGCGGGGCTTCGTGAGCTGAGGGATGAGCTGGAGGCGGCGCATCCCGATTTGAACCTGCCCGAGCTTTCCTGCGGTATGAGCGAGGACTTTGAGCCTGCCCTTGAGGAGGGCTCTACGCTCGTTCGCCTGGGCAGGGTAGTATTTAGCCCGGAGTTTGCAGTAAAATAAGGCTCTGAAGTGCGCACTGATTATCGGGGCGCCTGCACTAAACCGCGAGAGGACACAACCATGGGCTTCCTTGACGAGATTAAAAATAAGATGCACCTGGGCGGCCAGCAGGGTTACGACCAGGGTTATGGCCAGGACGACGACTACGGCTACGATGACGGCTATGACGATGGCTATCAGGGCAACGGCTACAGCGGTGCTTCGGGCGAGGGCTTCTATACCCAAGACGAGCCGAGCAACGGCCTGCTTGGTCAGACGCGCCGCGGTGAAGCTGAGTCGGTTGCCGTGTATACGCGCTCCGGTCAGCTGGTCGGCGATGACTCCCGCCATGCCACGACGTATAACCCGCCTTCGCGCTCGCAGGACAGTGTTGCGAGCGGTTATCGTCCTGGTGCCTATGACACGCCGTCGAGCTACGCCGAGAATACCCGCGCCCGTGCCGCCGCTGCACCCGCGCCTGCACCGAGCGATGCCTCGGCCTATGCGAGCAATATCATCAACGCCACGCCGCAGCTGCCGGCCTATGTCCTGCGCCCCGAGAGCTATGACGACGTGGAGACCGTGGTGCGCCGCGTTCGCACCAAGCAGCCTGTCGCACTGATTTTTGTGGGCGTACGCACCGAAGTGGCCAAGCGCGTCTTGGACTTCTCTTACGGCTTTGCCTGCGGTCTGGGTGCCACGGTCAAGGAGGTGGGCGACCGCGTGTTCATGGTGCTGCCCGCCGGCTGCGAGGTCAAAGATTCCGATCTCAAGAAGCTTCGTGCCGACGGCTACCTTAAGTAAAGACAAGACGAGGAGATTCCCATCAACATCTACACTATCGTCCAGCTGGTCAACACGCTGTTCAACTTCTATTCCACGCTCATTATCGTCTACTGCTTTATGACGTGGATTCCCATGAAGCAGGGTGGTTTGCTTCAGGATATTGCCGCGGTGCTTGATAGCGTGTGCGGTCCGTGGCTCAACCTGTTCCGTCGTTTCATCCCGCCGATGGGCGGTATCGATTTTTCGCCGGTCGTTGCGATTATTGCGTTGCAGTTGGTGCAGAGGCTGGTTCTGCAGCTTCTTATAGGTATACTCGTGTAGAACTGACTTAGTAACTTACGTCGGGCGTGTAGCGCCGAGGCGATGAAAAAGGAGACTTGTTATGGCTATTACCCCTGCAGACATCCAGGCTCAGACTTTCTCTGAGGCCAAGCGTGGCTACGATCCTGCCGAGGTCGACGTCTTCTTGGAGACGCTGTCTTCCGAGGTTGACGCTATGCTCGCTAAGATCGTTGACCTTAAGGGTCGTCTGACTGCTACCGAGCAGCAGCTTGCCGATGCACAGGCTCAGCTTGCCCAGGCTCAGGATACCGCCGACCAGGCCGTTCCTGCCGCCCCCGTGGCTGCTCCCGCCCCTGACTTCTCCGCTCAGGAGCGCCAGATTTCCGCTGCCCTGATCGCTGCCCAGCAGACCGCTGAGACCATCGTCAACGATGCCAATGAGAACGCTGAGCGCATCCGCAACGAGGCTGACGCCAAGGCCCGCGAGGTTATCCGCCAAGCTCTGACCGAGAAGCAGGCCGAGCTCGAGGAGATCGATCGCCTCAAGGCTTCCCGTGAGGAGTTCAAGGCCGAGTATCTCAAGCTCATCCAGCACTTCATGGACGATGCCCAAAACTCCTTCCCGGCCGACCTCATGGCCTCCACGCCGGTCGGTTCCGCCGCTTCTCCTGCGGTGACTGTTCCCGCCGAGCCGCTGCCCGTCGCTGACCCGGTTGTCCCCGTGGCCGACCCCTTCGCCCCGATCGACAACTTTGCCGCCGACGACTTGGACTAACATTCGGCCTACAATTTAGTGCCTAGAAAGGACCCGCAGCTTGCGGGTCCTTTTTTATGACTGTGCCGGGGTGTGTAACATAAAAAACCGAGCCCTGCACATTAGTGACGCAGAACTCGGCGAACGGGTGAGCGGTCAAGGGTGGGTTTTAAGGCATGTCCCAAAACCTACTTGAGGAGGAAGTCGGGGAGGGGAATGGTGCGGGCCTCGCGATGCTCGGGATCGGCGATGTGGTCGGCAGGATAGCCACAGACGAGCATGTGATAGGGATAGACGCCCTCGGGCAGGTTGAACTGCTCCTGTGCCACCTCAGGCTTAAAATGGCATACCCAGCACGTTCCCAGGCCCTGCTCGGTGGCCTCCATCATCATCTGATCGCACACTATGGACGTATCGATTTCACTGGAATTCATCTGGTCATACGGGCGCACCCAAGCATCATCGGTAACGCTGCAAATAAGGAAGACAAGCGGAGCCCCAAAGATAGACCCATCACGAGCAAACCGAGGCTGACAAGCAGCAGCCTTCTCCAGAAGCTCGGGCGTATCCAACACCATCACACGAGAAGGATGATTATTACAAGCAGAAGGAGCAATCCGCCCAGCCTCAACAATGGCATCCACCACAGCCTGCTCAACAGCCCGATCCTCAAAAGAACGACAAGAATACCGACCACGAGCCAGATCCAAATAAGACATACAAGCCCTCCAACAATTAAAAATCAAACAAACCCAAAGTAACCCAAACAGTACCCAAAGCAGCAATCAGCCAAACGCTCATCAAGGGCCAAAGTGTCCGAACGGATACCAAAGGTCCCTTCAGCCAAACCCCCATTGCGCTAAACCTATCAGCCAAAGTTCCCAATGGTGGTACGTAAGGGAGCGGGCCCGACCACTAATACCTTTTGAACGACTCTGCTTGCAGCCGGAGTGAAAAAGGTATTAGTGGCCGGGCCCGCGACCGGTGGGATACGTACCCCCAATTAACTGTTCTTCATGACAATCGAATCCACAACATCGGCCACATTCTCACAGCAGTCAGCGCAGTACTCCAGGAAGGCGTATACGTCACGCCAGGCGATGACCTCGAGCGGGTCCTTGCCGTTAACGTGCAGGTTGCGCATGGCGTTGATATAGAGCTCGTCGGCTTCGGACTCGATGGTGTTGATCTGGATGACGAGTTCGCGCAGGGTCTTGGACTTGCGGTAGTTGGGCAGCTCGACCATCAGGTCTTTCATGGCGCGGCAGGCGTCAGTCACCTTGTGGGCGATGACGATGGCGTCGGGATGGATGCTCTGGATGTTGGTGAAGTAGACGCGCTGCACGACGCCCTCGATGCGGTCGAGCACGGTGTCGAGTGAGCAGCTCATCAGATCCAGATCCTCGCGCTCGAGCGGGGTGATAAAGGCGGTGAGCAAGGCGTCCTCAAGCTCATGGTGCTTCTTGTCGGCCGCATGCTCGATCGCGTGCATCTTGTTGAGCATATCGTGAATCTTTGCGGGATCGAAGTTCTCGAAAATCTTGGTGAGCAGCTCGGCGGCCTGGACGGCAAGGTCGGCGCAGGCGACGTAGTTGTCGAAGTAGAACGAATCGGGTTTCTTTGCCATGGGTGGGTCCTTTCGAGGCGAAGACGGGTGGGCGAGGTAATGCAGTCCGGATGGACGTTCGGTTTGACTAGAGGAACATCATGAACAGCTTGGCCATGACAAAGCTGATGAGTCCGCAGGCGGGGAAGGTGAAGAACCAGGTGAACATCATGTCTTTGACGACGCCGAAGTTGATGGCTGAGAGGCGCTTGACGGCACCGACGCCCATGATGGCGCAGGTCTTGATGTGTGTGGAGGACACGGGGATGCCGGTAAGGGTGGCAAGCAGCAGGTTTGCGGCGCCTGCGAGGTCGGCGGAGAAGCCCTGATACTTTTCGAGCTTGACCATGCTCTGGCCGACGGACTTGATGATGCGCTCGCCGCCCACGCTGGTGCCGATACCCATAGTGGCCGAGCACAGCAGCATAATCCAGATGGGGATGCCTGCATCGCCGACGCTCGTCTGGCCGCTGGCAAAGGCCACGCCTAAAAAGAGCACGCCGATGAACTTCTGTCCATCCTGCGCGCCGTGCATAAAGCTCATGGCCGCAGCGCTCGCGATCTGAGCGTATTTAAAGAAGACATTGGCACGTCGCCTGTTGGCGGCGGCGAAAAGAATCGAGACGAGCTTGCACAGGACCCAGCCCATGACAAAGCCCAGGCCGATGGAGAGCGCCAGACCGTAGATGACCTTCATCCACTCGTGGACGTTGACGCTGCTCGCACCGCCGAGGGCGATGGCGGCACCGGTCAGGCCGGCGATAAGGCTGTGGCTTTGCGAGGTGGGGATGCCAAAACGCGACGCTGTGGCGCCGTAGACGACGATGGAGAACAGCGCCGCGCATAGGCAGGCGAGCGCCATGGTGCTGTTTCCGCCAAAGTCGACGATATGTGAGATGGTGTTGGCGACGCTCGCGTTAAAGTGCGTCATGATGAGCACGCCGAGGAAGTTGAATGCGGCGCTCATGAGAATGGCGGCGCGGGCGGGCATGCAACGCGTAGTGACGCAGGTCGCGATGGCGTTGGGCGCGTCGGTCCATCCATTGACGAAGATGGCGCCCAACGCGAGGATCACGGTGACGGCAAGGACTGGGTTCGACACAATTTGGCCGAGGAAGGTTGAGAACGTTACGTCCATATATGGGCTTTCTCGAAGTTTGCAGACACGTTACAAAAACATGATAAATCGTATCACCTCCTGCGGGTCTCTTTACCGAGTTCTGATGGGAGAAGTGAACTTTTTGGCACTAAAATTGAATATTAGCCCTGTTGACCGCGGGTGTTCTTTTTGCTAACACGCCATGCGGACACGTGCGATTACTACGACACTCCAAAACCACAGTCTGTTCGCTTTACAACATGCAAACATGCGTTCGATAATAGGAGGCATGGAATATCGACAGACAGATGGCAAAACTCGGCGCGTGCACAAGCAGTATGTGGACGTCGTGGCTCGCATCCTCGCGGGCGGACAGGTCGTGCCGGTCACCGTCTGCTGGGTCGACGGTCGTTGCTTTACGATTGACGAGATTGTCTCGACCACTGGGTTTGGCCTGACGGTTCACGGCATCCGTACGGCAACCTATAAGGTGCGTTTTGGCGGGCACGCGACCGAGTTGTATCTGGAGGACCAGACGCGCGAACGACCAGATGGTTCGCAGGCCCATCTGATGCGTTGGTGGGTGTGGGCATTCGACCGTACGCTCGAGGGCGAGCGCCGTGGGTAAGGACGTACGGCATTCGGGTACAATGACAGGAATCTTGTCACCTGCTGCGCCGTCTTTCACGGCACTTTTTGAAAGGACGAACCTATGAACGATATCCAGGGCTATCAGAACGGCCCCGTCGAGAGCGGCGCAAGCCGCGCCAAGGAGATGTCGCCGCGCGCGTACAACCTTGTCATGTCTGCCCTGATCTTTTTGGGCTTTTGCGCCATGGGCGTCGGTGCTTACTTTACGAGCACCATGTCGTTTGCGCGCATGATGATGAGCGGCGCCGCTTTGCCGCTGGTCTTTGGCTCATTTATTTTGACCATCGTCGGCATGGTCATGATGTCGGCCGCCGCCAGCAAGCAGTCCGTGGGCCTGTCCCTTGTGGGCTACGTAATCTTTGCGAGCACCTTTGGCCTGACCGCGTCGTTTGGCCTTGCCAACTACGACCTGCCCACCATCAACACTGCCTTTATCGCCACGGCCGCCATCACCTTTGTCTTTGGCGCCTTGGGCGTGACGTTCCCCAAGTTTTTCCAGCGCGTATATGGCATCGGTTTTGGCATTCTGCTCGCTACTATTCTGGTTGAGATCGTGCTGATGTTCATGGGCGTCTCACAGACCATCACCGACCTGATCGTGATCGTGGTGTTCGCCGGCTTTATTGGCTACGACACCTATGTTGCCACGACGGTGCCGCCTACGCTGCCCAACGCCGTGCTTATGGCCTCTAACCTGTTCGTGGATATTATCAACGTGTTCCTGCGCATTCTGAACATCCTCGGCCGTCGCGACTAGTGGCGAATTGCGGCGGTGCTTGCCGTGCGTGCAAATCGATGCGAAAGGCGGTCCTTCGGGGCCGTCTTTTTTGTACGCGGCGGGGTATCATGGATGGGAAAAGCCGATAGCGGCAGAGACCGAGAAAGGTGACCACTTATGGCAGACGTCGACAACAGGAACCGTAACCGCAGGTCCAACCGAGCGGGTCAGCCCAATCCCAAGCGCGAGGCCCGTGCCAAGGCCGCCGAGCGTCACGTGGCAACTGTGTCCGAAGCGTGCGCCAAGGATATCGAGCGTTCGCTTGCCGGTGTTCGCGAGTTTGACGGTATGCCTGCCGGCTTTGTCTCGGCGATGAAGGCCAAGGTTCAGAGTGCTGTGGCCACCGAAGAACAGGTTGCCGAGGACGTCGAGGGCGCGGAGGCTGCCGAGGTCGAGGCAGCGCTCGAGCCCGTCGAGGAGCCTGCCGAGGAAATCGCCGAAGCTGAGTCCGCGCCTGCTGAGGAGCCCGCTCCGGTTCTGCCCGAGGTCACCGTGCTCGATGCCTCCACCACGCAGGCCATCTTGGACAACGGTCGTGGCTATGCGCAGTTCTGCGACATGGCCGTGCTCGCCTTTGCCTCGTTCACCAATCCGGGCGGTGGCTATATTCAGGGTTATCTGGGCCAGGAGGCCACGCTGTGCGCCGATTCGTATCTGTACAACGTTCTCGATAAGCAGCGCAAATGGTACGGCGAGAACCGTCGCCGCAACATCAACTGCGAGCTTTACCGAAACCGTGCGCTGGTGGTGCCTGCGGTGCGCTTCGACCGCAACCACGTGCATGCATACGCCGACGTGATCGTGGCCGCCGCGCCCAACGTTAAGCGCGCCCGCCAGGAGTATCGCGTGAGTGACGATGCTCTGCTGGATGCCCTGCGCGACCGCATTCGCTTTGTGCTTGCCATCTGCGACGAGCTAGGTCGCGAGAAGCTCGTGCTGGGCGCTTGGGGCTGCGACAACAACGGCTTTGACGCAGAGGCCGTGGCCGAGCTCTTCCGCAAGGAGCTTGCGTCGGGCGACTTTAAGGTCAAGCAAGTCTTCTTTGCCGTGCCTTCTACGCGCTGGGATGAGGATTTTGCCAAGTTCGAGCACGTGCTGGCAAACTTCCCCGAGCGCAACGAGGAGTCCTATGCCCAGGTTGCCGCTCGCGCTGCGGCAGCTCGCGCCGCCGAGCAGATCCAAGCTGCTACCGAGGATGATGAGGACGAGGACGACTGGCGCAAGTACCTGTAATCGGTACGTGCTGACAGATGGGTCGAGCCGGCGGGAGAGGCTGCTTCCGTCGGTTTTTTACTGAGCGAGGGGCTTACGATGAAAAACGTTCTATGCTTTGGCGACAGCAACACCTATGGTTACGATCCGGCGGGCATGCGCGACGGCACCGCGGTGCGCTATGCGCAGGATGTGCGCTGGTGCGGCGTGGCCCAACGTGACTTAGGCGAGGGCTGGCATGTAATTGAAGAAGGCCTCAACGGCCGCACGACGGTACGCGACGACATGTGCCATCTGAACACCAATCTTAACGGCATCCGCGCACTGCCGATGCTGCTCGAGGCCCATAAGCCGCTGGATGCGATCGTTATTATGCTGGGAACCAACGATTGCAAGACGGTCTTTGGTGTGACGGCCTCCGATATTGCCCGTGGCACCATGGCGCTGATTCGCGCGGTGCGTGCATTTCCCTGGACCAATGCTGCACCCTGCCCGCGTATTCTGCTGATGGCACCTATCAAGATCAAGCCGCAAATCGCCGATGTATATATGACCGATTTTGACGAGCGTTCCGTCGAGGCCTCGGAGCATTTTGCTGAATACTATGCGCACGTAGCCGAGCAGTTTGGCTGCGACTTTTTGAATGCAGCGGAGTTTGCCGAGCCGGGCGATATCGACTATCTGCATATGATGCCCGAAAGCCATGAGAGCCTGGGTCACGCCGTGGCGGCCAAGCTCCAAGAGATGCTCGGTGAGTAGCGCGACCCCAAACTACCGCAAAGGTGTCTGTCCCCTTTGCGGTGGTTTGGGCTGCGAATCTTAATACTGCCACATGTGATTGACGGGGCCGGAACCTTTGCCCATATCAAAGCCGGCGGCCAGAGCGCCTGTCAGGTATGCCTTGCCGGCGTTGACGGCGTCGGCAAGATCCATGCCCTGAGCCAGCGCGCAGGCGATGGCGGACGAGAGCGTGCATCCGGTGCCGTGCGTGTTGTCGGTCTCGATGCGCTTGTGGCGGAACCACGTGGTGAGTGGATCTCCCAGATGGTTGCCCTCGTCATCGAGTGGCGCGGGTTCGGCCAGTACATCGTTGGCCTCGTTGACAAGATGCCCACCCTTAACGAGGGATGCACAACCAAAGCGGCGGGTGAGGAGCATGGCAGCATTTTGCTGCGTGCGCTCGGAGTCGACCTCATAGTCGAGCAGTGCCATGGCCTCGGGAATATTGGGCGTGATAACCGTCGCTAGCGGGAACAGGCGGCGGGTGAGCGCCTCGGCGGCATCTTCGGCAATCAGCCGCGCGCCCGAGGTGGCGACCATGACGGGGTCGACGACCACGTTCGTTGCGTTCCAGGCGCTCAAGCGGTCGGCGATGACTTCGATAATCTCGACAGAAGAAACCATGCCGATCTTGACGGCGCTGGGGCGGATATCGTCAAAAACGGCGTCAATTTGCGCGGCTACGATATCTGGCGAGATATCCTGCACGGCGGTAACGCCCAGGGTGTTTTGCGCTGTGATGGCGGTGATGGCCGTCTCGGCATACAGGCGGTGCGCCGTGATGGTCTTGATGTCGGCCTGAATGCCGGCGCCACCGCTGGAATCGGATCCCGCGATGGACAGGACGGCAGGTACCTTACTACGATCCATGTTCGCTCCCTTGTTCGGTCGGAATCAAATGGGTCTTTAAGCCAGCATTATAAAGATGCCCGGGCCGACTCTATGCCGAACCCGGGCGGGCGATGCAATCTCTACGCAAGTGTAAGTAAATGTTCACAAGTCAACAATTGACAGGCACCAGCTCGCCGCCAGAAGCGGCCGCGGCGACAGGGTTAGTCCTCCATGCCGAGGTCGATCGTGGTGCCCTCGAAGATCTTGTTGACGGTGCGGACGGCGCACATCTTGCCACACATGGTGCAAGTGCCCTCGGTGGCGGCGGGGGACTCCTCGTAGCGCTTCTTGCCCGTAACCGGGTCGAGCGCGCACTTCCACATGGCGTCCCAGTCGAGCTTGCGGCGTGCCTGGCCCATCTTGTCGTCCATGTCGCGGGCGTGGGGCACCTTTTTGGCGATGTCGGCGGCGTGTGCGGCAATCTTGGTGGCCATGAGGCCGTCGAGCACGTCCTGGGCGTTGGGCAGGCACAAGTGCTCGGCCGGCGTCACGTAGCACAGGAAGTCGGCGCCGGAGCTGGCGGAGATAGCGCCGCCGATGGCAGCGGTGATGTGGTCGTAGCCCACGCCGATATCGGTCACCAGCGGCCCGAGCACATAGAACGGGGCGTTGTGGCACAGGCGCTTCTGCAGTTTCATGTTGGCGGCGATCTCGTCGAGCGCCATGTGGCCCGGACCCTCGACCATAACCTGGACGCCGGCGGCCCATGCGCGCTTGCACAGCTTGCCCAGCTCGATCATCTCGGCGGTCTCGGTGGCGTCGTTGGAGTCGTAGAGGCAGCCCGGGCGACAGGAGTCGCCGAGCGAAATCGTCACGTCGTACTCGTGGCAGATTTCGAGCAGCTCGTCGTAGAACTCATAGAACGGGTTCTCGTTACCGGTGACCTCCATCCAGCCAAACAGCAGCGAGCCGCCGCGGCTCACGATGTTCATGAGGCGGCCGGTCTCCTTAAAGGTCTTTGTGACCGACTTGTTGATGCCGCAGTGGATGGTCATAAAGTCCACGCCGTCCTCGGCGTGCGCGCGCACGACCTCGAACAGGTCGTCCTTGGTAAGCTTGACCAGCGGCTTTTCCATGTAGCCGATGGCGTCGTACATGGGGACGGTACCTACCATGAGCGGCGTCTCGTCGATGAGCTGCTGGCGGAACTGGCGCGTCTTGCCCGAGTTGGAGAGGTCCATGATGGCGTCGGCGCCAAAGTCCTCGGCGATCTTGACCTTCTTCCATTCCTCGGCGGCATCGGCCTTGTCGCCCGAGATGCCCAAGTTCACGTTGACCTTGGTGGACAGGCCCTCACCGACGCCAAAGGCGCGCATGCCTTTTTTGATGTGCACGATGTTGGCAGGTATGGCGATGCGGCCGTCGGCCACGCGCTCGCGGATGTACTCGGGGTCGCGATGCTCGCGCTCGGCGACCTCCTTCATCTGCGGTGTGATCTGCCCGGCGCGGGCGAAGTCGATTTGCGTGACGAGCTTGGGCTCGGTCTGTGTGCTCATTGGCACGGCTCCCTTCGTTGGCATTACCCATATCAGGTTTGCGGGTCAGGGCGGGCGCGCCCAATCTCAGCCTGCCGTCTTGTCCTGCAAGCCCCCCGTTTATGTAATGGGCTCAAGTATAGCTCGAATGGGTACGATTGGCCTAACGAGCGTGCCTGTGAGGAGGCGAACATGGAAGACAAGCATCTATATCGAGAGACGCAATGGGATGTATCGGCCGAGGAAAGCCGTGCGCACCATGGCCTTGTCGCGATCGGTTTTGCGGTGCTTGCCGTGCTGGTGATTGCCTTTTGTATCTGGACGTTTGGTGGTCGCGGCGGCGCTGCATGGGAGTTCGAGGCTGATGATAGCCTACCGATTATGACGGTGAGGAGTACTGGCGGTAATGCCAATACGCTCGCCGTTCCGGGCGATTATTGGTACCCGTGCGATGAGTTTGTGCAGTTGCAGCTGAGTGGTGGGTCTATTCCTGGTGAGGAAATCGAACGCGTGACGTATGATGCGACGTTCAAAACGTTGACGGTGAAGCTCAAAGATCAAGGGGATGTGCCCACGACGATGGATATCGCGCTGACGGAATGGCGCCTGGAGCCCCCGTCGGGTGTTGCGGTGTCCGAGGTCGAGCACGTCAAGATTGTCTATCAGGACGGTTCGACAAACGGGATTGCAAAGGCCGACGGTCTAGCAGAATAGGTGTCGAGCCTAGCAGCCAATTCATAAAAGTTGCGGTGGAATAGTTCCTGATTGTGCGAAAAAGGCTCAAATAGGAATTATTCCACCGCAAGTTATATAGAGAAGGCTGAGCGGGTCAGTGTTGGGTGCCGGCTCTAGAGCATCTGTTCGTTGATGAACATGAGGGTGCCTAGGTATGAGAGCTCGGGGACGTGGCGATAGCCGATGTTGAATGCGGTAAGTTCGCTTGCATCCTCGAGCTTGTTTTCTGCCATCCACCGCACCATGGAGCCGCGCGCCTTTTTGCTGGCGGTCGACCGTTGGATGGGCTTCCCGTTGCGGATACCCTCGCCAAAGAGGCACGTGACGGCTGTGGCGTCGCCCGCGAGGTGGGGCAGAACGGCTTTGGCATACTCTACGCTGGCGAGGTTGACGATCGTGGTGTTTGAACCTGCCGGGGCGATAGCCCGCGCGAGCTTATCGCTCCAAAATGCGTAGAGGTCTCGGGCACCGTCGACGACAAGCTTCGCGCCCATCTCCAGCCGATACGGTTCGACGGCATGAAAGGGACGAACGCACCCGTAGAGGCCGGAGAGGATCCACAGATGGTCTTGCAGCCATGCGAGCTGCGCGGAATCCATCACCTCGGGTGCCATGCTCTGGTATTGAATGCCGTGATAGGACATGGCGGCAGGGGAGAGGTGACGGGCGAGTGCGGGATTGTCGAGATCGCCGCTTTTCAGGATGGGCCCGAACTCATGCAGGGTGTTGAGGCAAGGTCCCAGCAGTTTGTCACTCACGTTCCACAGCGCCTGCAGGCCGCCGCTGCCTTCATTCCGCTCGATATCTAGCAGTGCGCGGTGGAGGCGAGCCGTCTCGCGCACAAAGGGTGGGATGCCCAGGACTTCAAAAGCATCTTGGGCCGCGCGCATCTGCTTGGCGGGCGAAATGATGACCTGCAGCATGGGCTCTCCTCTGCCAAAAAAGTTGCGGTGGAATACGGTCTGTTTTGGCTGTTTATGGGCCAGTTTAGTCCGTATTTCACCGCAACTGATGAAGGGTTGGTTAGGCTCGCTCGATGAAGGCCTTGTAACCGCGATATGCCTCGTAGATGTCGGCCTTGTTGGCGACCTCCCACAGGGCGTGCATGGACAGGACGGCAACGCCGGAGTCGATGACGTTCATGCCGTACTTGGCCATGATGTAGGCGATGGTGCCGCCGCCACCAGCGTTGACGCGGCCGAGCTCGCAGGTCTGGAAGTCCACGCCGGCCTCGTCCATGATGTCGCGGACGAGGGCCACATACTCGGCGTCGGCGTCGTTAGAGCCGCCCTTGCCGCGGCTGCCCGTGTACTTGTTAAAGCACAGGCCGCGACCCATGAAGGCGGCGTTCTTGGTCTCGAACTTGCCGGCATAGCCCGGGTCGAAGCCGGCGGACACGTCGGAGGAGAGCATACGGCTGCGGGCGAGCGCGCGGCGCAGAGCCAGCGGGCTGTCCTCGCCGGCGAGCATCATGATCTCGGCGACGGTGTTCTCGAAGAAGCGACTCGTCATGCCGGTGGCACCCACGGAACCGATCTCCTCCTTGTCGACGATGAGCGTGATGCTCGTGCGCTTCACGTTGGTGACGTTGATCTGGGCGAGCATGGAGGGGTAGGCACAGACGCGGTCGTCATGGCCATAGCCCAGAATCATGGAGCGGTCGAGGCCCATGTCGCGGGCGGGGCCGGCGGGCACGACCTCGATCTCGGCGGAGAGGAAGTCCTCCTCCTCGACGTCGTACTGCTCCTTGAGGATATCCAGGAACATCTGCTTGACGGGCTCCTTGGGGGCGTCCTTGTCGTCCTCATCGAACTTGACGGGACGGCCGCCCACGATCACGTCGAGGATCTCGGCGTCGACGGCGTCTTTGGCAGGCTTAGACATCTGCTCGCTCGAGAGATGGATCAGCAGGTCGGAGATGGTAAAGACAGGATCGTCCGCCTTGTCGCCGATATTGATGTCGACGGTGGTACCGTCCTTTTTGCAGATGACGCCCACGAGTGCGAGCGGGGAGGCTACCCAGTGGTAGCTCTTGACGCCGCCGTAGTAGTGCGTGTCGAGATAAGCCATGTCGCCGGCCTCGAAGGCGGGGTTCTGCTTAAGGTCCAGGCGCGGCGAGTCCACGTGCGCGCCCAGGATGTTAAAGCCCTGCTCGAGCGGGGCGGTGCCCAGATTGACGAGCATAAGGTCCTTGCCGTGGTTAGCGGCATACACCTTGTCGCCTGCCTTAAGCTCGCGGCCTGCGGCGATTACGGTCTCCAGGTCGACGTATCCCGCCTCCTCGGCCATCTTGATGCCGGCCTTGACGCACAGGCGCTCGGTCTTGTTCTCACTCAAAAACTGCTTATAGCCGCGGCAAAGCTCCTCGAGCTCCTCGATTTGCTGCGGCGTGTACTTTTTCCATGCGCAGGGACGCTCCATGACGCAGGCTCCTTTCGGATCGATCGTGCTGGTTGATGTACCGTGAGCCATCGTATCACGCGCGGGCTCACGGTGGCGGGGGAGCTTGATGTGAGGTGGCCGCGGGGCGGGGAGCGTGTAAACTGGAGTGAGCAAACCGTGCCCAGCCCAAAGCGAGGTATTCAATATGTCTGACAAGCGCCGCACCTTTGCCGTTATCGACGGCAACTCGCTCATGCATCGCGCCTTCCACGCCGTGCCGCCGACCATGAACGCGCCGGACGGTCGCCCCACCAACGCGATCTTTGGCTTTCTGAACATGTTTCTCAAGATGATCGATGCCTTTAACCCCGACGGCGTCGTCGTGGCGTTTGACAAGGGTAAACCGCGCGTGCGCATGGAGATGCTGCCGCAGTATAAGGCGCAACGCCCGCCCATGGACCCCGATCTGCATGCGCAGTTCCCTATGATTAAGGAGCTGCTCGCCGCGCTCAACGTGCCGATTCTGCAGTCCGAGGGCTGGGAAGGCGATGACATCCTGGGAACCATGGCGCGCCTGGGTGAAGAGGCCGGCTGCGACATGCTACTGGTGACCGGCGACCGCGACATGTATCAACTCGTGACCGAGCACGTCAACGTGGTCTCGACCCGCAAGGGCCTGTCCGACGTGGCGATTATGACGCCCGAGAGCGTGGACGACCTGTATCACGGCATTACGCCGGCGCTCGTGCCCGATTTTTACGGTCTAAAGGGCGATACGTCCGACAACATCCCCGGTGTACCGGGCATCGGTCCCAAAAAGGCGAGTGCGCTCATTGCGAAGTACGGTAGCCTGGACGAAGTCATCGCGCATGCCGATGAGGTCAAGGGCAAGATGGGCGAGAACCTGCGTGCACACATCGATGACGCACTACTGAGCCGCAAGGTTGCGACAATTCGCACCGATGCGCCCGTCGAGCTCGACTTTGAGGCGACGTCCTTCCCGGCGTTTTCTGCCGATGAGGTTTCCGCGGCGCTGGGTACGCTTGGTATCACCGCCATGCAGAACCGTTTCTTGGCGCTGATCGGCGGCGAGGGCGGGGCTGCTGCCTCCAGTGTGTTTGAGATACCTGCTATGGTTCGCGCAGCCGCCGGCGATGCCGACGCGCTTGGTGCCGTTGCGGCTGAGGTCTCCCGCGCGATTGATGCCGGCGAGTGGGTCGCCGCCGTGGTGGACGACGACAAGGAAGAGGGCGCGCTCTTTGGGCTGACGCGCACGCTGTGGTTGGCGACGTCCAAGGGCCTGTTCGCGCTCGAGGAGGGCGACAGCTGTGCGGCGGCTGAGGTTGAGGGCTTCAACTTCGCTCACGGTGTGATCGCCGGCGTGCTTGCGAGCCTGTTTATGGAGGGCCGCGTGGCGAGCCCGGATACGAAAGCGCTGCTGCACGAGCTTTCGCCCATCGATTCTTCTGAGCCCGAGCTCATGGATCCGCTCGCTGCCGATTCCACGCGTATCTTCGATACCGTGGTCGCTGCCTATCTGCTGGATTCCGATCGCTCCGAGTTCGATGAGGCATATCTGGCCGATACCTATCTGCAGATGGCGTTGCCTGCGGCGCGCGGTGCAGAGGGTGCTGGTGAGGACGCTCCGGCGCCTGCCGCCCGTACTGCGGCTCTGACGCTGGCGCTCGTGGCGCCGTTGCGCGAGTGCATGGCCCGTGAGAACGCCGCCAACGTGTTCGATGGCATCGAGATGCCGCTCGTTCCGGTACTTGCCAAGATGGAGCGCGCGGGCATGCTCGTGGACCCCGACCGCCTGCACAGTCTGTCCGAGGGTCTGGCGACCCAGATCACCGAGGTCGAACGAAGCATTCGCGACCTTGCCGGTGACGAGACCTTTAACATCGGCAGCCCCATGCAACTTTCGCATGTGCTCTTTGATGTGATGGGCCTTCCGACCAAGGGTCTCAAAAAGACCAAGCGCGGTTACTATTCGACCAATGCCAAGGTACTGAGTGATCTTGCCCGTGACCACGAGATTGTTCGTTTGATCTTAGACTGGCGCGAGAAGTCCAAGATCAAGTCAACCTATCTGGACACGTTGGGCCCGCTGCGCCGCGGTGACGGTCGTGTGCACACCACGTACAACCAGACCATCACCGCGACGGGGCGTCTGTCTTCGAGCGACCCTAATCTGCAAAACATTCCGACGCGCTCGGAGCTGGGGCGTACCGTCAAGACGGCGTTTTCGGCAGGCGAGGGAAGCGTCTTTTTGGCGGTGGACTACTCGCAGATCGAGCTGCGTCTGCTGGCACATCTCTCGGGTGACGAGCACTTGGTGCGCGCCTTTAACGAGGGCGAGGACTTCCATGCCGAGACGGCGGCGCGCGTGTTTGGTGTGCCGGTGTCCGAGGTAACGCCCGACCTGCGCAGTCGCGCCAAGGCCGTGAACTTTGGCATCGTGTATGGCCAGCAGGCCTACGGCCTGTCGCAGTCGCTGCATATCTCGATGGCCGAGGCGCGCGACATGATCGACCGCTACTACGAGGCCTACCCGGGCGTGCGTACGTTCCTCGACAACGTGGTGGCACGCGCCAAGCAGACGGGCTACGCCGAGACCATGTACGGCCGCCGTCGTCATATTCCGGAGCTCAAGGCCAAAAACCCGCAACTCCGCGGCTTTGGCGAGCGCACGGCCATGAACCATCCCATGCAGGGCACCGCAGCAGACATCATCAAGATCGCCATGGTCCGCGTAAGTCGTCGCCTGGAAGAAGAAGGCTTTGCCGCCCACATGATCCTGCAAGTGCACGACGAACTGGACTTTGAGTGCCCCATCGACGAAGTCGAGCGCCTAACCACCATGGTCCGCGACGCCATGGAGCACGTAGTAGACCTCCGCGTCCCCCTAATCGCCGAAGCCAGCACCGGCATAACCTGGGCCGACGCCAAATAGGGAAGCGCCCATAAGGCGGACTAGCCTACAGCACAAGACCCCATATACTTAAGATTTGGGACAAACACTACTGGTTAATTTGTCCCACAGTAACCAAAACAGAAGGGTGCCCCTCAACAACAAGAGGCACCCTTCATTCAATTAAATTCAGCCAAGTATCTAGGCACTCAAGACACCATCTCGGCGGCAAGCAGGTGAACCTAGGGCCTGGCCGGGCGGCAGGGGTTAACTTTTCGTAGATTCCGCACGCAAAGAAAGCCACTTAATGTGGCTTTCGTCTTGCGCAGGACCTGACCGAGCGAAAAGTTAACCCCTGCCGCCCGGCCAGGCCCGAAGGGATGGCTAGCGAGCCGCCAGGATGGCGTCGATGAGCGTCAGTACGCCCCCGTCGTTGTTGCTCGGAATGCGCCACTTGGCGTGCGCGTTCATGTGCTCCTCGGCATTGTCCACGATAAAGCTGTGACCGACGCGCTCCAGCATGGGGATGTCGTTGTAGGTGTCGCCCACGGCGGCAGCATCGGCAATATCGATGCCCAGGTGCTCGCACAGGTGAGCGACGCCGGCGCCCTTGTCGACGCCCAGGTTCATAAAGTCGATCCACTCGCGCCCAGCGTTGGTGACGTAGAGTTTGTCCGAGAACTCGGGGCTATAGGTCTCGCGGAAAGCGGGCTCGGCGTCGTAGCCGGGGAAGAAGACCGAAATCTTGTTGGACTCGAAATCAATGCCCTCAAAGCTGTCTACGTAGTTGATTGTGTTGTAGTAGACGCTGATCTCGTCGTGGTATTGATGGTCGCGGGCAAGCACGTAGAACTCGTCGAAGCAGCACAGGACGGGGACAGCGCGAGGATCCTCCGAGGCACGGTTCAAGACCTGCTGATACAGCTCCACGTCAATATTGCTTTTATAGATATAGCTGCCGCGATAGATCACGCAAGCTCCGTTGTCGGGACAAAAGGCGAGGCGGTTCTTGATGCCCTCGAACATCTCCTCGAGCTTGGGGGCGGGACGTCCGCTGGCGGGGCAGAATACGATGCCGGCGTCGGCGAGCTTGTCCAGGCGCTCATCAAGACCCTGGGGCAGCACACGCTCGTCGGTCAGCAGCGTCTTGTCCATATCGACGGCGAGAATCTTAATGTTGCCGATGTTGGCGTCCGATTCGTAAGTTTGCATAAAAGCGAGCCTTTCGTTTCGAGATTGTTTCAGACGTTATAACCATCAACTCGTAGTCGAGCGTATTTTCGCAGGAACGGAGCGTGTTTGCACCACGCTTCACAAAGTAATGAAAAAACTTTTCAGAAATTTGAATTTGTCGCTTGTGCTGCGGGCACTTTAGCGTAATATAGCGACCATCGAAAACGGAGACGGAAAAACAACCGCTTACCGAGTAAAAGGTACCGTTTACGATATTTGAATTGCGCCCGGCGATACGTGAAAGGAGAGGCAGATGCAGTTCGTAAAGATCATCACCACTGCAGACAATGCCATCCGACGCCAGCGCGCAATTTCCCGACGACGATAACAATCGTCTCTGTCCGCATGGGGCGAATTGCCTCAACAGAGTCATTTTGAGGTCGTTGGGTTTTAGCACGACATTGCTGCATGTTTCTAGGGCATGTATGTGCTGATTTTTGCTATTTAACCTGATATTGCACGGTATATGACCTTGAAATGACTTGCAACTGACCGATGTTCTAACTAGCTACCAAGGGCGAAAGGAAACAGCCATGAGCAAGGAAAAAGTCGTTCTCGCATATTCCGGTGGTCTTGATACATCCGTATGTGTCAAGTGGCTCCAGGACGAGAAGAATCTCGATGTCGTTTGTGTCTGCGGCAACGTGGGCCAGGAAGAGACCGGACTGGATGCCAAGAAGCAGAAGGCGCTCGACCTGGGCGTTCTCGATTGCCAGGTGCTCGACCTGCGCGACGAGTTCTCCGATGAGTTCCTGACCAAAGCCATCGCAGCAAACTCCATGTACGAGAACAAGTACCCGCTGCTCTCCGCCCTGTCTCGCCCGCTGCTTGCCAAGAAGCTTGTTGAGGTCGCCCACGAGTTTGGCGCGACCTACGTCGCCCACGGCTGCACCGGCAAGGGTAACGACCAGGTCCGTTTTGAGGCCGCCGTCAAGGCCCTCGACCCCGAGCTCAAGGTTATCGCCCCGGTTCGCGAGTGGGACCTGAAGTGCCGTCCCGACGAGGTCGCCTATGCCCACGCCCACAACGTGCCGGTTCCCGAGGGTGCCAACGACAACCCCTACTCCATCGACGACAACCTGTGGGGTCGTGCCATTGAGTGCGGCCACCTGGAGGATCCCTGGAACGAGCCGCTCGACGACGCCTGGGTTATGACCAAGAACCCCGAGGACACGCCGGACACCCCGACCTACACCGAGATTGAGTTTGAGGCCGGCAAGCCCGTCGCCGTAGACGGCAAGAAGATGAAGCTCTCCGAGATCGTCATCGCCCTCAACAAGATCTCCGGCGACAATGGCTTTGGCCGTCTCGATCTGGTCGAGGATCGCCTGGTGGGCCTTAAGAGCCGCGAGTGCTATGAGGTCCCCGGAGCCCTGACGCTCATCACCGCCCACAAGGCGCTCGAGGACATCTGCGTCGAGGGCGACCTGCTCAAGACCAAGATCAAGCTCGAGCAGGATTGGGCCACCGCCGTGTACAACGGCCAGTGGTACAGCCCGCTCAAAAACGCGCTCGATGCCTTTATGGCCGATACCCAGAAGTTCGTGACCGGCACTGTCCGTCTGAAGTTCTTTAAGGGCAACTGCCATGTCGTCGGCCGCAAGAGCCCCTTCAGCCTCTACGACTACGGTCTGGCTACCTACGACCGCGACACCACGTTTGACGAGAAGGCCAGCGCCGGTTTTATCGAGATCGATACGCTGTCGCTCAAGACGTGGGCAAAGGTCCAGGGCCCCAGCTCTGCTGCCGCCCAGGCCTAGCGCCTCCTTCCCTTGGTATCCGCGCGGCCCATCCGCGTGATACATAACGGGCGCACGGGGTCCCTACCTTTCGTTATGCTTGCTGAGGCTTCTTAACATCGGTGGCCCCTACGTTCCGCCCGCATATATGATGCCGCGTCTGCGGCTGAGTCCGAGCCCCGCCGGGGTTGTCCGGCGGGGCTCCTTCTATCAATTTGGCGGCTCTGCGCCTATATATATGAGGAGTATCCATTATGTTCAATGCTATCGCGCATGCTTTACTTGCCCTCGCGCCCGAGTTCGATGCTGCAAGGGTCGAGGACGTCCCTATGAGCCTGAAGGCCTGGATCGATGGTTCGCAGGGCAACATCCGGAGGGAGACGTTGGGCGCCAAGTGCATGGCGCGTCACTTCTTTGCAAATTAGCTACATGGCTCCGCACACGGTGGGGAATGTGTAAAACTAGCGGTTGAAAAATCGCTTTAGCGATATGGCGCATTGCTTTGGGCGCTTGTTTTGGTATTTGGAGAAAGGGGACGGTTCCATGGCTCTTTGGGGCGGTCGTTTTGAGGCAGGCGTGGCCGAGGTCACGCAGGAGTTTGGCGCGTCGTTGCCGGTCGACAAACATCTCTATAAGCAGGATATCGCCGGCTCTAAGGCGCATGCCAAAATGCTGGCGGCCCAGGGCATCATCAGTGCCGAGGACGAGCAGGCGATTGCCAAGGGCCTGACCGGAATCGAACAGGATATCGATGCCGGCAACTTCACCTTCGACATCAACGACGAAGACATTCATATGTCCATCGAGAGCGAGCTGACGCGCCGCATCGGCGAGGCCGGTAAGCGCTTGCATACCGGACGTTCGCGCAACGACCAGGTGGCGACCGACACACGCCTGGGCGTCAAGGCGCTGGCCAAGGAGCTCATGGAGGCCAATCTTGAGCTGCGCCATGTGCTGGTGGATGCGGCCAAGAAGTACGACAAGGTGATTCTGCCGGGCTATACGCACATGCAGCACGCTCAGCCCGTGCTGCTTTCGCATCATCTGCTGGCGTATTCTTGGATGTTCGCGCGCGACTTTACGCGCCTGAAGGCCGCCTTTGATGCCGCCGACAACTGCCCGCTGGGTGCTGCCGCGCTTGCCGGTACGAGCTATCCGCTCGATCGTCAGATGACGGCTGCCGAGCTTGGCTTTGCGGGCGTGATTCCCAACTCGCTCGATGCGGTTTCCGATCGCGATTTCCTGCTCGATCTGCATTACGCCGGCTCCGTCATGGCCATGCACCTGTCGCGTCTTTCCGAGGAGATCGTGCTGTGGTCGAGCTCCGAATTTGGCTTTATCACGCTTTCCGACTCGTACTCCACCGGCTCGTCCATCATGCCGCAGAAGAAGAATCCCGACTTTGCCGAGCTTATCCGCGGCAAGAGCGGCCGTGTGTATGGCAACCTGGTGCAGCTGCTCGTGACCATGAAGGGCCTGCCGCTTGCTTATAACAAGGACTTGCAGGAGGACAAGGAGGGCGCGCTCGATACCGCCCATACGCTCATGCAGTGCCTGTCGGTTATGGCCGGTATGATTTCGACTTGGACCGTCAACGAGGATGCCATGGCGCGCGAGTGCGGCGTGGGGCACCTTGCCGCCACCGATGTTGCCGATTACCTGGCCAAGCGTGGTCTGCCGTTCCGCGAGGCACACGCCGTGGTGGGCCATTTGGTCCTGATGTGCGAGAAGCGCGGCTGCAATCTTGAGGACCTGCCGTTTGAGGTGTTCCAGGAGGCAAGCCCGCTCTTTGAGCGCGACATTACCGAGGCGCTCGACATCCCCTCAATCGTTGCTGCGCGCACGACCGAGGGCGGTACCGCTCCTGCCGTCGTTGCCGTGCAGCTTGAGCGCGCCGAGGCACAGCTCGTAGCCGACGAGGGCGTGTTTGGATCGCTGACCAAGGTCGTCGAGATGGGCCACGGGGCAAAGTAAGGGTTTGGCCGAAGTCGTTTTTGCCATTTATTGAGGAATCGTTTTTTTGCTTTACGGGCGTCTGCTGATGTGGGCGTCCGTATTTTGTTGCTATGGGGGAGGGGCTTGTCGAGAAGTTCTGTAGGACCTTTGGGCAGGTTGTGAAGGGGGTACGTTCGCGGGCGGCAACCGACCGTCTGCTCTGCTCGACGCGGTTGATGGGCAGTCGGATGGTACTCTAATCGAGCTTCGAAACAGAAGTGACACATATGGAACGCTTCAATAAATTGCAACGTTTCAATAAACAGCTTTTTGTTTAACTGCAGCTAAAACTCTGTTACGATGCAGTCCAGGCGGGTGCCGGAATGGGACTTGGGCACGCGCGAACCTACTTGAAAGGCTACCTTATGGCTATCGAGAAGACCTTCATCATGATTAAGCCCGACGCGGTGCGCGATCGCAAAATCGGCGAGATTGTTGCTCGCATTGAGCGCAGCGGCCTTGTCATCGAGCGCATGGAGATGACCACGCTCGAGCGCGCTACCGTCGAGGAGCACTACGCCCATCTGGCCGACAAGCCCTTCTTTGGCGGTCTCTGCGACTTTATGACGAGCGGTCCGGTCGTCAAGATGGTCGTTTCCGGTCTCTCCGCTGTTGCTAAGATGCGCACCCTCATGGGCGCTACTAATCCGCTTGACGCTGCTCCTGGTACCATCCGCGGCGACTTTGCCGTCGATGTCAACGCCAACGTGATCCACGGCTCCGACTGCCTGGAGAACGCCGAGATTGAGATCAAGCGCTTCTTTGGCTAAACCAGCTTTGACTCCTTAAAGCTGTTAGCGTGTGGCTTGGGCGCCGCGGAACTCCATCCGCGGCGCCCTTTTATTCCAAAATCTATGAAGGGGCCCGTTCGGTCATGAGTTCCGAGCGGGCCCCTGCTGTTAGCTTGTGGCACTGAGTTGTTTAGGCCTCGTCGACGACCTTGAGACCGCGCGTGTGGTCAATCTCGTTGAGGAGGTTAACGCGACGCTCGTGACGACCGCCCTCAAACTCGGCGTCGAGCCACTCGTCGACAATCATCTTGGCGAGCTCGGAGCCCACGACGCGGGCGCCAAAGGCGAGCACGTTGGTATTGTTGTGCATGCGGGAGAGCTTGGCGCTGAAGGGCTCGGAGCACACGACGGCGCGTACGCCCTCGACCTTGTTGGCAGCCAGGCTAATCCCGACACCGGTGCCACAGATGAGGATGCCCAGGTCGACGTCGCCGTTGGCAACGGCCTTACCCACCTTGTAGCCGGCGATGGGGTAGTCAAAGCTCTCGGAGGTGTCGGTGCCAAAGTTCACGACCTCGCAGCCGCGCTCCTTCAGGTGCTCGGAGATGATGTTCTTGAGCTCGACGGCGGCGTGGTCGTTACCGATACCGATCTTCATGGATGGTTCCTCTCTGGTCTGTGCGGCGCAAATGCTAAAGGTGTTTACCGCGTTCGACTGCATGATAGCGCGACTTTTGCGTAAACGCTCGAGCGTTTTTTGGTCAAACGCTTTAGCAGGCAACAAGACTGGCTTCTCGTGAATGAATGTCGTCAGTTTGCGCTTGAGCGCCGTCCGCCGGAACCATGGTTGCGGTTTTTGATGCATTGTTATCAAATAAAGGAGCTAACATTTTTTGAGAGCCTAGCCCGTTATGCAAGCAGGAGATACCTATGCCTACCGATTCCATCCGTGATGCCGCGTTTTGCGATGTTTTGAACCGCGAGCTTGTCTGTGCACTCGGCTGCACCGAGCCCATTGCCGTTGCCTATGCAGCGGCGCTGGCGAGTCAGACGCTCGGTTGCGAACCCGATCATATGGATGTTGCATGCTCGGGCAACATCATCAAGAACGTTAAGAGCGTGACCGTGCCCAACTCGGGCGGTATGCACGGTATTGAAGCCGCGGCCGTGCTGGGTGCCGTGGGCGGCGACGCTAAGAGCGCTCTCGAGGTGCTCGAGAGCGTTGACGACGAAGATCGTGCTCGCGTGACCGAGCTCCTCGCCGACGCCGGCTACTGCGATGTGTCGCTTGTCGAGGGTGTGCCCAACCTCTACATCAAGGTGACTGCGACGGCCGGGGGCCATACCGCGATCGTCGAGATTACCGACCACCACACCAATGTCACGTGCCATACGCTCGATGGTATTCCGGTATGCGGCAAGTCGGCGGGGGAGTGCGCCGCCTGCGCCGAGCGCGTTGTGGCTGAGCGGGCGGCAGATAACGCCGACACGCCCATGTCGATTGAGACCATCATCGACTTTATCGAGTACGGTGACATTGAGGACGCCCGCGCTGCCGTTGAGCGTCAGATTGAGCTGAATGGCGCAATCAGTGCCGAGGGCCTTGCGCACGCTTGGGGCGCCGAGGTGGGTCGTACGCTGCTGGGCGCTCGTGCCGATGACGTCGCCTGCCGTGCCCGTGCCCGTGCAGCCGCCGGGTCCGACGCCCGCATGAACGGTTGCGCGCTGCCGGTCGCCATTGTGTGCGGCTCGGGCAATCAAGGTATTACCTGCGCGTTGCCCGTCATGGAGTATGCCGAGTACCTGCGTTGCGACCACGAGCGCCTGGTGCGCGCCGTGATGCTGTCCGATCTTATCGCCGTGCATATCAAGAGCTATATTGGTGCACTCTCGGCGTTTTGCGGTGCTATTTGCGCCGCGTGCGGCGCCGGCGCCGCGATTACCTGGCTGTGCGGTGGCACGCGCGAGCAGATTGGCGCGACGGTCTCGAATACGCTCGGTAACGTGGGCGGCATCGTGTGCGACGGCGCCAAGGCGAGCTGTGCCGCCAAGATCTCGGCTGCCGTCGATGCGGCGATTCTGGGCCATGATATGGCCATGCAGGGTCGCGGCTTCCGCGCCGGCGAGGGCCTGATCCAGGATACCGTTGAGCAGACAATCGCCAGCATGGGCTACGTAGGCCGCGTGGGCATGAAGGACACCGACGTCGAGATCCTCAATATCATGATCGGCAAAACCCAAGTGTGCTAGGACAGTTCGTCGGCTACTTGGTGTTCGTAGAAGGCTTCTACTACGGCGTTAAAGTCGCGGGCGAAGTCTTCCATGGTTCCGCGCCAGGTGGCTCGGCTGGGCTTGCCTTGGCCCACAAAGGCGGTTTGGATGCCGCAATCGGGGGACGGGAAGTCGCGTTTGGGATCGTTGCCCACCATAAGGACCTCGTGTGGCTCGAGTCCCATCACCTGAAGCTGCTCTAGATAGTAGGTGGCATCGGGCTTGCAGCGGGTGGTGTTTCCCATGTGCGTGACGAGCTCAAAGGGGGCGTCGGCCAGGTCGCCCCAGCCCATGCGGCACTCGATGGCCCCTTGGGGAAAGCTGGGGTTGGTAAAGAGCGCGCAACGCAGCCCTGCGTCCTGTACGGCCTGGAGCGCGGCGTGTGCGCCCGGCATGGCGTGGGCGTTAATGACATCGTCGTTCTTGTACGGAAGAACTTCGCGGTCATAGTAGGTAAACGCCTCGTAGATGAGGGGATCGGAGAGGCGGATCCCGCATCGGCGCTCGACCTCTTCTTGGTAAAACTCAAGATTGGTGCGGTTGTCCGTGCCGCTGCGGCGATTGGCGTTGAGGTCGACCAGGATGGTGCCGAGGCGTGCCATCGTGCCACCGCGGCTGCGGCGCCCGATATCCGCGAGCATCGAAGAGACATCCTTAAAATAGCGAAGGATGAACGCGTTGAGGTTGATGCTGAGAAGCGTCTCGTCCATATCGAAAACGACTGCTTTGAGCACGCGGGCACCTTTCTCGAAAAATCGATCTAGAATCGTTGGCTCCGGATACTTTACCCCAAAGCCGAATGCCTGGCTGGTTATCGTCAAGTTGCGGAGACGTGTGTTCATAAGATTACGAAAAAGTCTCCACACGAGTAAAAAATCGCAGTTCACGCTTGAAATCGAACTCATTTCCCCGTAACCTATACGAACGTGATTGCATAAGCGTCACATTAGTATCTGTCGGCTCCCGAGTGTTCCTAAACGTTGTGTGCTTGTCGCACCCTTCTGTAGGTCCTAGCAATCGGGGCCCCGTAGTTCGAAAGGGGTCCACCTTTGAGTGAGATTCAGAACTCGTCCATTTTCTCTCTTGACGATGTCAACGAGGAGGAGATGAACAACCTCATCGACGGTACGATTACCGACTTTGATGAGGGCGATCTCGTTAACGGCACTGTCGTTAAGATCGAGCATGACGAGGTGCTCGTTGACATCGGATTCAAGTCCGAGGGCGTTATCCCGGTCCGCGAGCTGTCCATCCGCAAGGACGCTAACCCTGCAGACATCGTTGCACTCGGTGATCCCATCGAGGCTCTGGTTCTCCAGAAGGAGGACAAGGACGGTCGTCTGGTCCTGTCCAAGAAGCGTGCCGAGTACGAGCGTGCTTGGAACCGCATCGAGGAGAAGTTCAACTCCGGCGAGAACGTCGAGGGCGAGGTTATCGAGGTTGTCAAGGGCGGCCTGATCCTCGACATCGGCCTGCGTGGCTTCCTGCCCGCTTCTCTCGTCGACCTCCGTCGTGTCAAGGACCTCACCTCCTACATGGGCACCCGCATTGAGGCCCGCGTCATCGAGATGGACCGCAACCGCAACAACGTCGTCCTCTCCCGTCGCGTCGTGCTCGAGGAGTCCCGTAAGGCCGAGCGCTCCGAGATCCTGTCCAAGCTCAAGTCTGGTATGCGTCTCCAGGGCACCGTTTCCTCCATCGTCGACTTCGGCGCCTTCGTCGACCTCGGCGGTATCGACGGCCTCATCCACATCTCCGAGCTCTCCTGGAACCACGTCAACCATCCTTCCGAGGTTGTCAAGGTCGGCCAGGAGGTCGAGGTCGAGGTTCTCGACGTCGATCTCAACCGCGAGCGCATCTCCCTGGGTCTCAAGCAGACCACCGAGGATCCGTGGCGCGCACTTGTCAAGAAGTACCCCGTCGGCGCTATCGTCGAGGGCACTGTGACCAAGCTTGTCCCGTTTGGCGCTTTCGTCGACTTGGGCGAGGGCATCGAGGGCCTGGTGCACATCTCCGAGATGGCCAACAAGCACGTCGACCAGCCTTCTCAGGTCACCCACGTGGGCGACAAGGTTCAGGTCAAGGTCATGGAGATCGACCTCGACCGTCGTCGTATCTCCCTGTCCATGAAGTCCGCTGCTGAGACTCTGGGCGTCGAGATCGAGGTTACCCCGCTTCCTTCCGAGAAGAAGGACGAGGAGACCGACGCCGAGTAAATCGGTTTGACGATCACTTGTTTTAAGGGATCCGTCCGTAATGGACGGGTCCCTTTTTGCATTTGCTGCTGAGGTGCATGATGCTGCCCATGCTGTCCACAGGCTATTTGGTTGTCGGTGCATGAAAAAATGCCGACATCCCGCCTCGGGGAGGAGGCGGGAACGCACCGAGTAGACGGAGGGGTGCGGAGCGCGGTCGCGTCTCGACTGACGACGTTGCCCATCGACGGGACCATTGTAGCGCATGGCGGTTCTTGGTATATCGTGTCGAGCGTTTGCGTTGTGCCATTGCCCGCGGCAACGGTGTGTTACACTCTTGCACTGCTGAGTGGGCCAGACGGTCGCGCGATGTGCTGCTTGCAGCACGCGTGAGGAAAGTCCGGGCTCCAGAGGGCGGGATGCCGGCTAACGGCCGGGCGGAGTGATCCGACGGAAAGCGCCGCAGAAAAGAAGACTCCCACCTGCGCCGCAAGGCGTAAAGGGAAAAGCTGAAACGGTGGTGTAAGAGACCACCAGCGTCGTGGCAACACGGCGGCTTGGCAAGCCCCATCCGGAGCAAGCGCGAATAGGAACGCTATGGGCCGGCCCGGTCCGCGTTCGGGTAGCGTGCGTGGAGCTGCACGGTAACGTGCAGACAAGATAAATGACCGTTCACGACAGAACCCGGCTTATAGGCCCACTTGGCATTTTTGTTACCCTAACAATCGATACGGTCTTTGCCGTATTATTGAGGCTGTTTGTTGCGCTTTATTTTGTTGAGGGGCTTTGTTGGACAGCTATTTTACTCTGCAATCGAATATTGAGGCTTCGGGCGAGTTTGTGGATCGCAAGAGCCGGTTTATTGCCCAGCTGGTCCATATTGAGTCCGAGGATGAGGCGAATGGCTTTATCGAGATGGTTCGCAAACGTCATTACGACGCTCGACACAATGTTCCCGCGTGGATTTTAGTCGATGGACGCGAGCGCCAGAGCGATGATGGTGAGCCGAGCCGCACGAGCGGTATGCCGACGCTCGAGGTGTTGCGCGGCGCGGAGCTCAAAAATGTTTGCTGCGTAGTGACGCGCTATTTTGGTGGCACGCTGTTGGGGCCTGGTGGCTTGGTGCGCGCCTATACCGCGGCGACGCAGGCGGCGGTGGCCGCGGCTCAGGAGGCCGGGCAGATCGTTGAGATGACGAGTGTCGTGCCGGTTGACGTGCGTGTGGCCTATCCGCAGTATGAGCAGGTGCTTCGTTTGGCGCAGGATTCGGGTGCCAAGGTTTCGGATGCTGATTACACTGATGCCGTGACACTTCATTTGGTGTTTAAGGCGGGGGAGCAGGAGCCGTTTTGCGCTAAGATACGCGAGCTTTTGGCGGGGCGCGAGGAGATTGAGGTCGGCGCTCCCGAATTTGCCGAGTTCTAACGGCGACGGCCGGCGTGCTTTTGGATTGATTCCAAGCGCGCCGGCTGTCGATTTATGTTGCCGCCGTTTACTCGGCGAGCTGCTTTAGCACATCGCAGGCGATCTCGACGGCATCGTCGATGCAGCCGGGGCAGCTGCGGAGCGGACCCTTGTCCGATCCGATGCCCTTGAGCGTGCCGCAGACGGTCGTCGTGTTCTTCTCGCCAAAACGCTTTGCGATTTCGCGCGACAGCTTGTAGGTCTGGCCCTTGGTCTTGGGGTTTTCCATGCCGTCGCTCATTACAAAGCCCATGATGGCCACGGCGCCCGAGATGGCGCCGCAGGTTTCGGTCATGCCGCCCATGCCGGCGCCAAAGCCCTCGGTAAGGGTAAAGGCGGTCTGGGGGTCGAGCCCGACGGCAGGTGCGAGCGTGCAGGCAACGGCCTGGGCGCAGTTAAAGCCACGGGCGTGGTATTCGGCAGCCAGAGCCTGGCAGGCCGCGGTGTCGAGCTGGGCGATATCGATTTGCTTCATCGTTGTCTCCTTGGTTACGGTGTACCCGCCTATGGTACCCGTGACGGTGCATGTAATCGTTGAGAGCTTCATGTATGCCTCATTTTTCTCTGTCAAGCAAACGCCAAGGCTTGAGATAATTACCCCTGATCAATTTGTCCCTTAACCTACCTTGGGGATGGGTTGAGAGGGGTGCGGGGTAGCGGTATCGTGAACCGAATAAAACTAAAACCCAGGCAAGGGAGCTAGATATGAGCGAGCAGACCATCGGTACCACATGTGTTCAGGGCGGCTATCACCCGGGAGATGCCGAGCCGCGCCAGGTGCCCATCTACCAGTCCACCACGTGGAAGTACGACACGTCTGAGCACATGGGCAAGCTGTTTGACCTGGAGGAGTCGGGCTACTTCTACAGCCGTCTGCAGAACCCCACGTGCGATCTGGTTGCCGCCAAGATCTGCGAGATGGAGGGAGGCACCGCCGCGATGCTCACGAGCTCGGGCATGGCTGCGAACTTCCTCGCGATCTTTAACGTGGCCGGTGCCGGCGATCATGTGGTCGCAAGCTCTGCCATTTACGGCGGTACCTACAACCTGCTCGCCCACACCATGGGCCGCATGGGCGTGACCTGCACGTTCGTTGCCCCCGACTGCACCGATGAAGAGCTCGAGGCAGCCTTTGAGCCCAATACCAAGCTCGTCTTTGGCGAGACGATCGCCAACCCCGCCCTTGCCGTGCTCGATATTGAGCGCTTTGCCAAGGCCGCGCATGATCACGGCGTGCCGCTGATGGTCGACAACACCTTCCCGACGCCCGTGATGTGCCGTCCCTTTGAGTGGGGCGCCGACATCGTTACGCACTCCACCACCAAGTACATGGATGGACATGCTGCCTACCTGGGCGGCGTGATCGTTGACCACGGCCAGTTTGACTGGATGGCCCATGCGGATAAGTTCCCGGGTCTCACCACGCCCGACGAGAGCTACCACGGCGTGACGTATGCCGAGAAGTTCGGTCGCGAGGGTGCCTTCATTACCAAGGCAACCGCTCAGCTCATGCGCGATCTTGGTCCTATGCAGAATCCGCAGGCGGCGTTTTTCCTGAACAGCTCGCTCGAGAGCCTGCATGTGCGCATGCCGCGTCATTGCGAGAACGGCCTGGCCGTTGCCAAGTTCCTGCAGAGCCATCCCAAGGTGCGCTTCGTGAGCTATCCGGGCCTGGAGGGCGATAAGTACTATGACCTGGCTCAGAAGTACATGCCCAACGGCACCTGCGGCGTTGTGAGCTTTGGCTTTAACGGTGGTCGCGCGGCGGCCGAGACCTTTATGAAGAGCCTCAAGCTCGCCCAGATCGCCACGCACGTGGCCGACGCCCGCACTTGCTGCCTGCATCCCGCTAATGCCACACATCGCCAGATGAACGATGAGGAGCTCATCGCCTGTGGCATCTCCGCCGACATGGTGCGCCTGTCGTGCGGCCTCGAGGACACGGCCGACTTGATTGCCGACCTTGAGCAGGCACTCGAGCAGTGCTAGGCTAGCTCCGTACAAGGCGCCGATGCTGGCAGAAAGCTTCGGCGACCTTTCGTTCCGATTCCGTAGGCGGGACCCCAATCGCGGCAGTTTGCAGGCGATTGGGGCCCCGTTTTTGCGTTGCGCCACTCGAAAGGATGGATATGGAGAAAACTGCAGAGCAGCTGCGCCGCGAGCACATTGCCCTAGAGGGCGACACCCATGGCAAGAACAAGTGGGCGATTCTGTTTACCGTGCTCATCATGACGTTTATGGTGTGTCTGGATTCGACCGTCGTGACCGTGGCGCTGCCCGTGATGCAAAAGGAGCTGGGCGTGGGCCTCGACCGCATCCAGCTGGTGAGCTCGGTGTATCTGCTTGCGACTTGCGTGGCTATGTTGCCGTTTGGCCGTCTGGGCGACGTGCGCGGCAAGGTGAATGTGTTTCAGCTGGGCGTCATCGTCTTTTCGGTCGGTTCGCTGCTGTGCGGCCTTTCGGCCTCGCTCGAGGTTCTTATCCTGGCACGCATTGTGCAGGGCGTCGGTTGCGCGGCGGCCATGGCCAACAACATGGGTATCATCACCGAGTCGTTTCCGGCGCGCGAGCGCGGTCGTGCCATGGGTATTCTCTCGACCTTCGTGGCCCTCGGCATGATGTGTGGCCCCGTGCTGGGCGGCATGCTGGTGGCAAGCTTTCCCTGGGAGAGCATCTTCCTCATCAACCTGCCCATTGGCGTCATCTCGTTTATCGTGGGGCTCTACACGCTGCCGCATGTTAAGCCGGAAGCCGGCGAGCGCCCCATGTCCCTGATTGAGGCTGCTCGTCGCTGCTTTGCAAATTCGGCCTTCACCATCAACCTTGCCTGCATGCTCATCGTGTTCGTTGGTATTGGCGCGTCCGAGTTTATCCTGCCGTTCTATTTTCAGGACGCCCACGGCTTTGGTTCTGACATTTCCGGACTGCTCTTTTTGGCGCTGCCGATGGTGAATGCCTTTATCGGACCTCTTTCGGGTACGGTTTCGGACCGTGTTGGCTGCGAGGGTCCCACGGCGGTCGGCCTGGGCGTGTACGTGTGCGGTCTTTTTGCGGTAAGCACGCTCGATGAGCACTCTTCTATCCCTGTGATCGTGTGCTGCGTCGCGTTTATGTCGTGCGGTACGTCGATTTTCCAGAGTCCTAACAACTCGCTGTACATGGGCTCGGCTCCGCGCGAAGCGCTCGGCTTTGCGGGCAGCCTGGGTAGCCTGGCGCGCTATGCGGGTATGGCAGTGGGCATTACGGCGGCGTCGCATATCCTGTATGGGCAGATGAGCGTGGCGATGGGCGAGGCCGTGACCAGTTTCGTTACAGGCCGTCCGGATGTGCTCTTGTTTGGTTTCCGTTCGGTGTTCTATGTGTTGATGGCTGTGGCCGCTGTGGGCTTTGCGCTTGCCATGGTGCGTTTGGTGAAGATGCGCGCCCGCCATTAGCGTGTTGGGAGACTGTCTGCCACGATTCGCGCCGTCCCAAAAAGACTGGTTTGTGGTGCGATGCGGCTTGTGGGGCGGGCGGGGGTCGGTCCGTGGTAGACTATCGAACAACGTTTATTAATCGCGCGGTATCGTTGCCGCGAGAAGGGGTTGCGCCATGCAGGAGCTTGAGGATCGTATTCGCCATGACGGCATCGTAAAGGCCGGTAACGTCCTTAAGGTTGATGCCTTCCTCAACCACCAGTGCGACGTTGAGCTGTTCGACCACATGGGCGCCGAATGGGCCCGTCTGTTCGAGGGCGTCGAGATCAACAAGATCCTGACGATCGAGGCTTCGGGTATTGGTATGGCCTGCATCGCAGCTCAGCATTTTGGCGGCGTGCCGGTGGTCTTTGCCAAGAAGGCGCAGTCCATCAACCTCGACGGCGAGCAGTATGCCACGACCATCTACTCCTTTACCAAGCAGAAGGAGTACCCGGTCATCGTTGGCAAGCGCTTCCTGTCCGAGGGTGACAAGGTCCTGATTATCGACGACTTTTTGGCCAACGGCTGCGCGCTCGAGGGTCTTATCAAGATCTGCGAGGCTGCGGGTGCCGAGGTATCCGGTATTGGCATTGCGGTGGAGAAGGGCTTCCAGGGCGGTGGCGATAAGCTCCGCGAGCGCGGCTTCCGCGTCGAGAGCCTGGCCCGTATCGCCGATATGGACTGCGAGACCGGCGAGATTACCTTCGCCTAAGCGCGCAACACAAGCGATTGGTATGCGATGTGACAAAGGGACTGTCCCTTTGTCACATTTTTTGTATGAGGGGAGGTGTTGATATGGATGAGAACAAGATGGGATGGCGCGAGTATGCGCGCTATGCCGAGATGTCGGTCGAGGAGTTGGCGCGCGATTGCGAGGTGCAGGTGTTTCGCGCGACGGGTCCGGGCGGGCAGGGCGTGAACACGACGGATTCAGCGGTGCGCATGAAGCATGGGCCCACGGGGATTACCGTGACGGCGCGCGAGAGCCGCAGTCAGTTTCAGAATCGCGCGAGCTGTTTGCGTAAGCTGAGGACAGAGCTTGAGCGTCGCGGGCGTCCACCGCGTCGACGCGTAAAGACCAAGGTGCCTCAACGCTCTCGCCAGCGCAGGCTCAATGACAAGCACTTCAACGCCATTAAAAAGGCCAACCGTCGCAAGCCGGACAGCGACGAATAGCCACCCCTAAGTTGCGGTGAAATAGGGACTGTTTATGCAGCTAAAGCCGCAAGGCAGTCCCTATTTCACCGCAACTTAGGTGGGGCTAGCGGGTTGGGTGCCAGACTTG
>CAUATU010000015.1:0-56809 GCA_958432255.1 uncultured Collinsella sp. | reverse complement strand
GAACCTTACGTTCCGCGCCGCCGGGCAGACGAACCAGTTAAGACGTGTCGCTACTTGATCTTGGTCGTACCCGGTGCCAGGTTGGGGTCGGTCTCGTTGGCCTCGGTCTGGAAGTGCTCGGTGTACACGTTCTTGCCGTCGCGGAACATCTCGTAGTACTGCATCTTGGCGTAATCCTCGCGCGCCTTGGTGGCGGCTGCCGCTGCGGCGTCGTCACCGGTGACGTTGGAGGAGAGCGCCCAGCGCAGGCTGGCGTCCTCGTAGCCCACCGAGTTGATGGCGGGCAGCGACTTACGCAGCGTCATGTGCGCTTTCTGGTAGTCGGTCAGCGGGGCGCCGATCAGCTGCATCAGCTGGGTGGACAGGTAGTTGGTGGACAGGTCGTCGGTCTCGCTCGTCTGGTCGCAGCCGGCAACGTCGTAGTTGGCCCAGATGATGTAGTCGGTCTGCCACAGGCGCTCCTGATGCGTAGCATCGTCTTCGCCGGTAAACCACTTGTCATTGAACTTGGACGGGAAGAACGGCTGGTGGTCGCCCCAGAACACCACGACCACCTTACGGTCGAGCTTGCTCAGGGCGTTGAGGAAGTAGCGCAGCGCCTGGTCGGACTGCTCGATGCACGAGACATACTCGTCGACATCGGAGAGCGTGCCGTCCTCGACGGTCTTGGCGTCCAAATCGGTCGTGTCGATATTCAGGTGCATCTGCTTGTCGACCGGCAGCAGGCCCGTATCGTAGCCCGAGTGGTTCTGCATGGTCACGTCGAAGATAAACTGCGGATCGGCGTTCTGGTCGAGCAGCTCAAGAATCTTGTCGTAGGTAGCCTGGTCGGTCACCATGCCGCGCAGGGTGTCGGCTCCCTGGAAGTCATTGATAGACAGGAACTGGTCAAAGCCAAAGTCCTTGTAGACGTTCTCGCGGTTCCAGTTGGTCGCGTGGTTGGGGTGCATGGCCGTGGTGGAATAGCCGAGCGATTTGAACTGTTCTGCCAGGTTCCCGGTCGTCTCCATGTTGTAGATGGTGTAGGGGTACACGCCCGAGCCCAGGTTGGCCATGGAGTTGCCGGTCATAAACTCAAACTCGGTATTGGCGGTACCGCCGCCGTAGGCGCTCACATAGAGCTTGCCGCGGCTGAGGCAGTTGGACAGGTTCTTAAAGTACTGCGGGCCCTCGTAGCCGGCGCGCATGTTCTGGTAGATCGAAAGGTCTGAGAAGGTCTCGTTCATGATGGCGATGACCGTGGGCTTCTCGCTGTCGAACTGCTCCTTTGCGGCGGCGCGCTCGTCGCTCTTGGCCGCGTCGGACTTGTCGTAGGCCTTGGCGTACTTTTTGAGCGTGGCCTTGGCATCGTCGACGGAGTAGTCGGTGGGTTTGGGCGGCTTGATGGACTGCGCCGCACTAATAAAGGCGGGCAGGTAGCCCTCGCGCCAGTAGCTCTCGAGCGGGCGCCAGGTGTAGACGGTGATGCCGAGGGTGTTGTAGTAGTCGATGAGCGTGACATGCGCGGTTACGCCGCCCAGGCACAGCACTGCCACGAGCAGGTTGGTGAGCAGCATGCGCTTGGCGTTGGCGGCACCCTTCTGACGGTGCGGTGCCACCAGGCCGGCGTACTCGCACAGCAGCATGGCGATGGCGGTAAAGCCCATGGACAGCACACAGAACAGCGAGATGGAGAAGGTGTAGCCGGTGCCGGCGACCGCGGCGGCGGTGGAGATGGCCGAAAGGTCGCCCGGCTGGATGGGCATGGATTTAAACGTGATGACGAAGAACTCGGCAATGCCCAGGACAAAGAGGGCAAAGGCCAGGACCGCGGGAGCTGCGCCGTGGCGCTGGAACAGGAAGAACAAGCCGATCATGAGCACGGTGATGATGGCCCACTCGAGCAGGATGCACAGGGGGTAGACCCAGGTAAAGTCGTGGTTGGACGAGACCTCCATGCCCAGCAGCGCAAAGACGCCGGCGAGCAGCAGGCACAGGACGGCGGCGACGAGTGGTTTGCCCACAAAGGCGCCGCGCAGGCGGGCGAGCTTGCCGGTGGGGGCGGGGGCGTCGGGCTTGGCGAACGCAAAGACGCGCGGGGCGATGCGATCGCGGGCGATGCTGGCCCAGGCGCATCCGGTGAGGATGGCGTTGGTCAGGATGAGCATCACAAAGGCGAGCGGCTCGTTTTGGGCGACGAGGCCAATGGCGCCCCAAATAGTCAAAAAGACCTGGAACAGGCCGAAGACGACGCTCCACCCAAGAGCGCTTTTGGCAACGGTGCCCGACTGAGCGCGAATGGCCTTGGCCTCGCGCAAGACAAGGTAGACGGTCGCCGCAAGACCGACGAGCGAGATGGCGGCAGCGAACATGCTGAGACTCCTCACAAACTAAAACGTACGAAAGCGGGGGTTTACCCGATTGTTACCAAGATATGCGCTGCAATTGGTGGCTGCGCACAACAACCAGCCATATTAACGCGCACGTGCGGCGGTGTGGCGCAATGTAGTGGCGGCCTGCGCGATAATGGACGGGAATTACACGGAAACGTAAAGGCTTCTTAAAGAATTAGCGAGGATAGAGCTATGGGCGAGCAGGTTTGTATGACGGGCACCGAGTACTGCGGCGGAGCTGTGGGCGTGGACGCGGGCGGCTATCCGGTCGAGACTACGGGCAACGCGGCGCTGGACATCTTGGAACACCGCTCGTCCACGCGTGCCTTCGCGCGTGATGACGACGACCGTCCCGTGGCGGTGACCGACGAGCAGCGGGCGGCGATCTTGCATGCGGCGAGCCGCGCGCCGTCGGCGGGCGCCATGATGATGTATTCCATCGTGAGCATCCGCGAGCAGGCAACGCTCGACCGCCTGGCCGACCTGTGCGACCACCAGCCCATGATCGCCAAGGCGCCCTGGGTACTTATATTTGTGGTCGACTATGCCAAGTGGATCGATCTGTTTGAGCACGTGGGCTGCTTTGAGCCCGAGTTTGTAGAGCGTACGGGCAAGGCGCCCCGCCGCGCGCCGGGTCTGGGCGACTTTGCCATCGCGGCTCAGGATGCCGTGATCGCCGCGCAAAACGCCGTGGTTGCCGCCGAGGCCCTGGGGCTGGGGAGCTGCTATATCGGCGACATCGTCGAGAACGCCGAGGAAGTTGCCGCGCTGCTCGATCTGCCGCCCTATACCATGCCGCTGTCGATGCTCATCATCGGCACGCCCCGTAAGGAGCGCCCGGCAATCGCGCACCCCGTGGTGAACCTGGTGCACGAGGAGCGCTACTGCCGTGCGGATGCCGCGACTATGGATGCGCAGGTGGCCGAGATGGATGCGATGTTTCGCCCGCACGCCCGCGAGGTGGGGGAGCGCGTCGTGGATATCTACACCCGCAAGCACACGAGCCCCTTTATGGCCGAGATGAGCCGCTCCATGGAGTGGTGGTTCAAAAACTGGCTCGGAAAATGACGAATGTGACAAGGGGATAGTCCCTTTGTCATACTTCATATCGCCGCGGTGGCCTAAAGACTGTATAAATCTTTATCTAGCTGGGAAAACAGTGCATTAAAACATGGGCCGATTACCTATAATCCCTTCGAACATTAAAGTTGGGAGGAAACCGGCTTATGGAACAAAAGGCCAAGGAGGCAGCCTCGCACGCTGCGATTCCTGTGAGCATCTCGGCGATGCTCGTCACGCTGGGCGTGGTGTACGGCGATATCGGCACCAGCCCTATGTATGTAACCAAGGCGCTCGTTGCCGGCAACGGCGGCATCGGAAGCGTCACGGAGGAGTTCGTGCTCGGCGCGCTCTCCCTTGTCGTGTGGACGGTCACGCTGCTGACCACCATCAAGTATGTGCTCATCTCGCTGCGCGCCGATAACCATGGCGAGGGCGGCATCTTTGCCCTGTACAGCCTGGTCAAGCGTTGCGGCAAGTGGCTTATCATCCCCGCCATGCTGGGTGGCGCCGCGTTGCTCGCCGACGGCATCCTGACGCCGGCCGTTACCGTTACCACGGCCATCGAGGGCCTGCGCACTATCCCGGCGGTTCATGCCGTGCTGGGCGATGACCAGGGCCGCGTCGTCGCCATTACGCTCGCCATCATCATCGTGCTCTTCTTGGTACAGCGCATCGGTACGGCCAAGATCGGTCACGCCTTTGGCCCCATCATGACGCTGTGGTTCCTATTCCTGGGCGGCACGGGTCTGTTCTTTGTCTTACAGCACCCCGCCGTGCTGCTGTGCCTCAACCCGCTCCGCGGCATCGCCTTTTTGTTGAGCCCCAACAACCACGCGGGCATCATGATTCTGGGCAGCTGCTTCCTCGCCACCACCGGTGCCGAGGCGCTCTACTCCGACATGGGCCACGTCGGCCGCGGCAATATCTACGCTACCTGGCCGTTCGTTAAGTGCTGCCTGCTGCTGTCCTATATGGGCCAGGGCGCTTGGCTTATGAACAACGCTGCCAACCCCGAGCTCATGGGCATTGCCGATCTCAACCCGTTCTACCAGATGCTCGCCCCGGGCCTGCGTCCCTTTGCCGTCGGCCTTTCCACCGTCGCGGCCATCATTGCCTCGCAGGCGCTCATCACCGGCGCGTTTTCGCTGGTGTCCGAGGCCAGCCGTCTGGACCTCATGCCGCACATGCAGGTCTTCTACCCTGCCGAGACCAAGGGCCAGCTCTACATCCCCATGGTCAACAACGTCATGCTTGTCGGCTGCGTCATCGTGGTGCTGCTGTTCCAGAACTCGGCGCATATGGAAGCCGCCTACGGCCTTGCCATTACGCTGACTATGATGTGCACGACGCTGCTGCTCTTCTTCTACCTGCACGAGGAGCGCAAGCTCAAGGTTGCTCCGTGGATCTTCGCGGCCTTCTTCCTTTTGCTCGAAGGCTTCTTCTTCGTGAGCTCGCTCACCAAGTTCTTCCACGGCGGCTACTTCACCATCCTCATGGCTGCACTCATCATGGGCATTATGGTGTGCTGGTACAACGGCACGGCGGTCGAGCAGCGCCAGTTTACGCTGCTGCCGCTGCGCAGCTACCTGCCGCAGCTCAAGCGCCTGCGCGATGACGATCGCTACGAGCGTCTGAGCGACAACATCGTGTACCTGACCAAGGACACCCATACCGACTACATCGACCGTGATATCGTCTACTCGATCTTGGACAAGCATCCCAAGCGCGCTCGCGCCTGGTGGTTTGTGAATGTCGAGACCATGGACGAACCGCACACCTTTGCCTATTCGGTCGAGACGTTCGGCACCGACTACGTGTTCCGCGTGCATCTGTACCTGGGCTACAAGATCAACCAGCGCGTCAATGCCTACCTGCGTCAGGTCGTTCAGGACCTGGCTGCCACCGGCGAGCTGCCGGCGCAGACGCATGACTACTCGGTTTACAAAGATCCGGGTAACATCGGTACGTTCAAGTTCGTCCTGATCCGTAAGCTTCTGGCGCCCGAAAGCGATGTGGAGCCGAGCGAGCGTACGGCCATCACGCTCAAGTACATCATCCGCCGCGCTGCCGGCACGCCTGCACGCTGGTACGGCCTGGAGAACTCCAACGTGAGCTTTGAGTACGTGCCGCTGTTCACCAAGTTCAAGGCCGTGAACAAGATGCAGCGCCTGGCCCCCAACGAGCGGCCGTAGACGTCGGCGGCTACACGGAGTTGGTTTTTGATGGATAAGCATGAGGCCGGGGAGGTAAACATGGATACAAAGGCGCTCGATGGCCGTGAGGCGGTGGTCGAAATGGTGCGTGAGGCGCGCGCCGACGCCGCCGAAGATCGGTTCTTTACGAATCGTGCCAACATGGACATGGCCGACCGCGTGATCTCGATCGTGGCGCTGGTATTTGGAGCGGTGTGCGTGTGTGCCCTGCTCGCGCACGTGCTGTTTGTCTAGCGACCGCAGGCTGCAAAGGCTTTACACTTGGAACCACCACAAGGGAAACCACCACAAAGGTGCCTGTCCCTTGTGGTGGTTTTTGTTTTTGAGAGAGGGGCGGGGCACTGATGGACGTCCGTACGGACGGCGATATTGCCGATAGCTTTTGGTGGCGGCGCACAACGCTGACGCGCCGCACTCCTCTGTATGACGCCTGCGTATCGGCGGGGCTGCTGGTCGCGGCGACGATTGTGGGCGCGCTGCTCGACCATCCGGGTCTCGCGCCGAGCATCATGATCGTCTATGTGTTCGCCGTTCAGCTGTGCGCATTCTTTACCTGGAGTCGCCTGTATTGCTTGCTGAGCTCGGCTGCCGCCGTGGCGCTCTACAACTTCTTGTTTGTCGACCCGCGCTACTCGCTGTCGCTTATCGACCGCGGCTATCCCGGCATGTTCTTCATCATGTTCGTGGTCTCGCTTGTGTCGAGCTCGATTGCGTTGGCTCTGCGCCGCGCCTTGGCACAGGCTGCCGCCAGCGACCGCCGCACGCATATGGTGCTCGAGACCAACCGCATGCTGCAGCGGTGCGCCGACGAGCAGCAGATCGTTCACGCCATGGCAACGCAGCTGGCGCGTCTTTCGGGCTGTCCGGTCGTGTGGTACAGCGCCGATGCCGAGGGCGATGACCTGCTGCCGCGTGCGACATACACGGCCGTGGGCGATGCCGCACCGGTGCACGAACTGGCGCCGCAGATGCCGCCGCGGCTCTCGGCGTCCGCCTATGTGGGAACGCCGCTCGACGCCACGTTTGGCGGCTCGGCGTTTTATGGCATCTACCTGACGGTTCGCACAGGCGACGGCTTCGCGCGCTCGGGCGACCCCGCCTCGGTGGTGGGCGTGCTGGCTATCGTTGCCGAGCCCGACGTGCTGACGCACGAGGAGCGAACACTTGCCGATGCCATCGTGAGCGAAGGCGAGCTGGCACTCGATCGCGCCCGCGCCATGGAGGCCCGCGAGGAGGCGGCGGTGCTTGCCAAAAACGAACAGCTGCGCGCCAACCTGCTGCGCTCCATCTCGCACGATCTGCGTACGCCGCTCACCAGTATTTCGGGCAATGCCGATGTCCTGCTCGACCAGGGCTCGACCGGCACCGCCGTGCTCGATGCCCAGACGCGCCGCGGCCTGCTCCTGTCCATTCGCTCGGATGCGCAATGGCTCAACGCCACCGTCGAGAACCTGCTCGCCATCACCAAGCTCGAGGGTGGCGGTATGCGCCTGTCGACCACGCTCGAGCTCATGGACGATATCGTCGAGGAGGCGTTGCGCCACGTGAACCCTGCCGTGCGCGAGCACGACCTTAAGGTGGTGGCGTGCGATGAGCCGGCGCTCGTCAACGTCGATGCGCGCCTGATGGTGCAGCTGGTGGTCAATCTGGTGAATAACGCTATCACCTATACACCCGCAGGCTCGCATATCGTGATTTCGATTAGCGTCGACGATGGACGCGTGGCGTGCTCGGTGGCCGATGATGGTCCGGGCATCGCACCCGAGGATCGCGAGCGCATCTTTGAGTCGTTCTATACCGCCAACCATGGCCTGGCCGACAGCCACCGTAGTGTGGGCCTGGGGCTTTCGCTCTGCCGGTCCATTGCGCTGGCGCATGGCGGTAGCATAGAGGTTGCCGCGGCGGACCCGCACGGCTCGGTCTTTACGATTGAGCTTCCCGTCGCCGATGTTTCGTTTGATAAGGAGTAGCGTCGTGCCGAACTCTGCCGTAAAACCGCTCATCTTGGTCGTTGAAGACGACCCCGCCGTTCGCAATCTTATCGTTGCCGCGCTCGAGGCGCACGGCTTGCGTCATATGGCCGTGGAGACCGCCCATGCCGCTATCGCCGCCGCCTCATCGCAAGCGCCGAGCATTGTGCTGCTCGATTTGGGCCTGCCCGATATGGACGGCGTCAAGGTAGTGGAGTCGGTGCGCGCATGGTCGGGCATGCCGATCATCGTGGTCTCGGCGCGCAGCGAGGACGCGGACAAGATTCGCGCGCTCGATGCCGGCGCCGACGACTACCTGACCAAGCCGTTTTCGGTCGAGGAGCTGCTCGCGCGCATTCGCACGACGCTCAGGCGCCTTTCGTATGCGCAAACGGGCGGTGTTGCCTCCGAGGGCTCGTTCGATACCGGTGAGCTGCATATCGATTTTGATGCCGGCATCGCCACGATGGATGGCGAGGAACTGCATCTGACGCCGATCGAGTATAAGCTCCTGTGCCTGCTGGCGCATAACGCCGACAAGGTGCTGACACACCAGTTTATTTTGCACGAGATTTGGGGCACGGCAACTAAGAGCGACCTGGCGAGCCTGCGTGTCTTTATGGGCACGTTGCGTAAGAAGATTGAGTCCGACCCCGCGCATCCGCGCTATATTCAAACCCACGTAGGCATCGGTTACCGATTGGTCACCCAAGGGTAGGACGGCGTCCGCCATCCCAATATGAGTTGCGGTGGAATACGGTCTAAATTTGCCTAATTCCAGGCAAAGCAGTCCGTATTCCACTGCAACTTTGTTATTTGCCCTTGGGCTTGCTGGCGTAGAACTTCTTCTTTTTGGACTTGCCGGCGGGGGAGGGTTTGCCGTTGCCGCGCGGCCCCCGGTCGCCGGCCTGCGCGTGCGCGGGCACTGTCGCGCGAGGCTTGCGAGCCTCGGGGTTGCGCAGTTCCTCGACGCGCTCGGCAATTTCCTCGGCGCTAAAGCCGACCTCGGCCATGGCGTCCTCAATGGGCAGGCGGCGCACGATATAGCAGTGGTGCACCTTCTGGTTACGTGCGAAGTCCTCGGGAATGGTCTGCGCCGTAATGTCCTGTAGCACCACGCCCGCGCGCGCGAGCTTGCGCGTTTCGGGGCGGAAGCCGCGCAGGTTGCAGCTAAAGATGGCGTGGCCACCCTGTGCAAGCAGGCGAGATACGCCGGCCAAAAGCTCAACATGGTCGCGCTGGACATCCCAGGTACGGCGGCCCATCTTGGACGAGTTCGAGAACGTGGGCGGGTCGACAAAGATCAGGTCCCAGCGGTTGCGCGTCTGGCGCTGGTCGCGAATCCAGGCGAGCACGTCGTCGCGCACAAAATGATGCTGCGGACCAACAAAGCCGTTTTGGCGCATATTGCGCTCGGCCCAGTCCAGGTAGGTGTTGGAAAGGTCGACTGTCACGGTTTCCTCGACGCCGCCGTCGGCAGCATAGCAGGTGGCGGTGCCGGTGTAGGCAAACAGGTTGAGGAAGCGGCGCGCCTGCTTGGCGTGCTCGCGCACTAGGTTGCGGGTGACGCGGTGATCCAGGAAGATGCCGACGTCCAGGTAGTCGTCAAAGTTGACGGCAAAGGTAAGGCCGCCCTCTTCGATGAGCGGCAGGCGACGGCGCGCGATGTTGGCGCGCTCGCCCGAGCCGCCCTTGCCGGCGCCCTGCTTGCCGTACTGCGAACCGCCGCGTGAACGCATGCGGGCCTTGGCGTGCACATGCTCGGCCGGAACATCTAGGATGCGTGGCGCGATGGCCAAGATGTCGAGCATGCGGGCCTGGGCTAGTGCGGGGTCGATGGTCTTGGGCGCAGCGTATTCGGCGATGACGAGCCAGCGGCCCGGCGTCTGCGGACAGCCCTCGTACAGGTCGATGGCGGCGGAGTAGTCGGGCAGGTCGGCATCGTAGACGCGGTAGCAGCTCACGCCCTCGCGCTTTGCCCATTTGCGACGCAGGCGGGCGTTCTTGCGCAGGCGGTTGGCGAACTGCTCGGACTCCGGGATGAGCACGGGCAGCGGCTTGCCGTCGCCCAAGTCGAGCGTGGCGGCAGGTTCGGACATGGGGGTGTCGGCGGCTTCGTCGTTGGCTTCCGCGGACTGTTCCTCGGTGTTTGCGCTGGTCGCAGCTTCAAATGCCGCGGCGGCGTGGTCGAGCGAGGGCCAAACCTCAATAGCCGCCTCCTCGTTATTGGGCATGACGGCGATGGAGCGCGCGGGCTCGGCATGGAGTGCGCGGGCCAGCAATCCGTCGCGGGTGAGCGCGGCGACCGGCGCTGAAGCGAGCTCGGGCGCGCGGCGCAGCTCGCCGACCAGCGTCATGGCGTCGTGCATGAGCGAAAGCGGGGTCTCGGTCGTGTCCGCGACCAGGGCGGCACCGGCGACGGCGCCCGCATGGTCCAGCACGGTGGCGGGCTTGGCGGCGCAAAAGTCGACAAAACGCTTGTAGCCGGCGTACTTGACCATGCGCTCGGCAGTCTTGCGGGCGGCGGGGTCGATGTCTACGGCCACGATGCGCGCCTGGCGCTCGCGTGCTGCCGCCTCGCGCTCGTGCGCCTCGGCAAGCAGCTGCTCCCACAGGACGGCGTCGTGCAGCTGCCAGCCCTCAAAGCCCCAGCGCTCGCGCGCGGCGCCCGGGGCGTGGTCGGTCAGAATGTTCACGGCTTCCAGCAACAGGCCGCCGCCGGCGCACGAGGCATCGATTAGCGTGGGAAGGGCTTCATTCTCGTAATCGTCGGCCGTCAACTCGCGCTCGCACAGTGCGGTCCAGCCGACCTGCGCCAGCACCAGGGCGGCGTAGTCGGGGCGCAACACGTGCGCGCCCTCGCCGGCACGGGTCGCCGCGGGCGGCAGGCGCTTGAACAGCGGGTCGCCCGAAAGGTCCAGGCTTATGCTCGCGCGGCGCTGGCGCAGCGAAAGCAGTAGGTGAACATCGGGGTCGGCGGCATCGACGTCGGCGCGACGGCCCGTGGTCTCGGCCAGACGGTCGCACAATGCGTCCTTGGCGCGCAGGGCCGAGAAGCGCGTGTTGCGCAGCTGCTCGGTCACGCCGCGGGCAGTGATGGCGATGGTGGCGCCGGGGCGGATGATGGTCTCCCAGGCGATGTCGTAAACGCTGTCGTACAGCTCGTCGGCATCCTGCGCCTCAAAGCGCCCGAGTACTACGAACACACGGCTCGCCAGGCGCGACCACAGACAGGCGCGGTAGCCTTCTTCGAGCTCGCCCTCAAATGTAGCGCGGCCCTTCAGCCGGCGAACATGCGAAAGCCCGAGGCGTTTAAGCTCATCGGCGAGTGCGGACTCAAAGCCCTCGGGGCAGCTTGCGTAAAATTCCATGGGTGACCTCTCTGGTTGCGTCGCTCCATTATATGATGGATGCTTCGTTTACTCTCGCCCCCGAAAGGAACCCATATGATTGATGCGTGCCCCGATTCTGCCGTGCTCTTTTTTGACGTGGACGGCACGCTGACGTCGTTCGATCCCGACAACATGACCGACAAGGACTTTTCGGCGGTTCGCCCCTCGCAGGCGGTCGTCGAGGCGTTTCATCGTCTGCGCGACGCGGGACACCAGGCATTTATCTGCACGGGTCGTCCCTTGTGGCTGATTGCCGATAGCCTGCGCGCGCTGAACCCGGCGGGTGTCGTTGCTATGGCAGGAGCGACGCTCGAGGTCGAGGGCCGCGTGGTGCATGAGGACTGCTTTGACGAGGACGTTATCGAGGAGCTCGCGCGTCGTATGGCCGCGGCAGGGATTGAGGCCTTTTTCGAGACCAACGTTGCTACTTTTGCCCTGGAGCCTGTGGACGTTGAGCAGTCGTCTCTGATCGGCACTTCTGTGGTGCACAGCGACGAGGAAATGCGCGTCGACGGCCGTCTGCGCGTGGGCAAGGTGTGCATCGTCGCGAGCGACCTGGCTCGCGTAGCCAATGATGACGGTTTTATCGATTGCGAGTTTGAGCTGTGCAACACCGGTGGCCAGAATCGCGAGCTGAGCCCCAAGGGCATTGACAAGGGCGTGGGCGTGGCGCGAGCGCTGGAATACCTGGGTCGCACCGGCAACGCGCGCACCTTTGGCTTTGGTGATTCCGGCAACGATCTGGGTATGCTCGCCGCTGTCGAGACGGCCGTGGCCATGGGCAACGCCATGCCCGAGGTCAAGGCGGTCGCCGACTACGTGACCGACGATGTCGCACACGACGGCACCGTCACAGCGATGCAGCATTTCGGCCTCATCTAATGAATCCCGCGTTCTGACGTTTGCTCAAACTGCGACTCTTTGCTTTTGCATGCTCAATCGATTTATCAATCCAAACACTGAGGTGTTTATACCGTTCGCCGAGAAGATAAAAAACCGCAGTTCACGCCTTGATAAACGTAGGTAAAGTGTTTAGCAGTTTATCGGCCGTATGCTAACGAAAGGAATCAGGCAGATGGCAATCAAGGTGTTCGCTGACGGTGCAAACCTCGAGGGCATGCTCGACATGTACGAGAACGGCAACGTTCAGGGTTTCACGACCAACCCGTCCCTTATGAAGAAGGGCGGCGTGACGGATTACCGCGCGTTTGCCAAGGAGGCCCTGGCCCACATCACCGATGTGTCCGTGTCGTTTGAGGTCTTTGCCGACGACGTCGAGACCATGGAGGTCGAGGCCCGCGAGATCGCCACCTGGGCCGAGAACGTCTACGTCAAGATTCCGTGCGTGACCACCAAGGGCGAGTCCACCGCCGAGCTGGTGCGCAAGCTTTCGGCCGACGGCATCAAGGTCAACGTCACCACCATCTTTACGCCTAAGCAGGTTGACGAAATGGTCGAGGCCGTTGACACCGAGACGCCGTCCATCATCTCGCTCTTTGCCGGCCGCATCGCCGACACCGGCGTCGACCCCATTCCGTTTATGACGGAGTCGGTCAAGAAGGCCGCCATCAAGCCCAACTGTGAGGTCCTGTGGGCGTCCACGCGCGAGCTCATCAACATTTACCAGGCAGAAGCCTGCGGTTGCCAGATCATTACGGTGCCCAACAGCATCCTGGCCAAGCGCAAGAACATCGGTCGCGACCCGTACGAGGTCTCGCTCGATACCGTGCGCGGCTTTGCCAAGGATATCGCCGCTTTGGGCTTCCATATTCTGCCGTAACGCGAACACTGGCTACGCCGCGGGCTGCTCGCCCCGGCCTTTCCTTTCCCTATCGCTCACGCGCCTCGCGAGGGTCGCGCTAGGCAAAGGAAAGGCCGGGGCTGCCGACACGAGCTTGCCAGCAAGTTGGCGCTTGGCTTCTATATCCTGCCGTGGGCAAAGGTACCCCCGCCTGCGCCGTGCAAAATTGAGAGTATTCAGCAAGGTAAAGGTCTTTATCAGTTAACCGAAGCATGGAACAGCCCCCGTTTTGGCTCTGGCGACGCTAAAACGGGGGCTGTTTTTTGCTTTTTCGTCTCTGAGAGGCATCCGGAACGGTGGAATTTGCAGAATACTCGCGATTTTGCACATCGCTACAGGGGGGTACCTTTGCTTTGGCGGTTTACTTGCCCTGTACCATGGTGAGCGAGATCTTTTTGCGGTCGCGATCGACCTTCTCGACCCACACCTTGACCGTGTCACCGACGCGCACCACGTCGCTGGGGTGCTTGACGAAGCGGTTGGCCAGTTTGGAGATGTGCACGAGGCCGTCCTGGTGCACGCCCACGTCGACGAAGGCGCCAAAGTCGACGACGTTGCGCACTGTGCCCTTGAGCTCCATGCCGGACTCCAGGTCGTCGATGGAAAGTGCTGAGCGGCTAAAGACCACCTCGGGCGCGTCGTCGCGCGGGTCGCGACCGGGCTTCTTGAGCTCGTTGACAATGTCGATGAGCGTGAGGGTGCCGCAGTCCAGGTCGCTTGCCAGCGCCGAGATGCTGCCCAGGCGGCGCTCGATGTCGGGTACGCCGCCGCGGCTGAGCTCACTGGCTTTAACGCCTGCGCGCTCCAGGACGGCCGTGGCTACCTCGTAGCTCTCGGGGTGGACGCTTGTCGCGTCGAGTGGGTTCTTGCCACCGCTGATGCGCAGGAAGCCCGCGGCGTTGAGATATGCCTTGGGTCCCAGTTTGGGGACCTTCTTAAGCTGGCGGCGATCGGTAAAGGCACCGTTTTCCTCGCGGTAGGCCACGATATTCTTGGCCACGCTCGGCGTGATGCCCGATACATATCCCAGCAGGCTCGCGCTTGCGGTGTTGACGTCGACGCCCACGCGGTTGACGACGTCCTCCACCACGTGGCCCAGAGTGCGCGAGAGCTCGGCCTGGTCAAGGTCGTGCTGGTACTGGCCCACGCCGATAGACTGGGGCGGGATCTTGACGAGCTCTGCCAGCGGGTCTTGCAGACGGCGGCCCAAGCTCATGGCGCTGCGCACGGTGACGTCCAAGTCGGGATACTCCTGGCTCGCGAGCTCGGAGGCGGAGTACACCGACGCGCCGGCTTCGTTAACGATGGTGTAGCGAAGACTGGGCGCCTGCTCGGCAATGAACTCCGAGACGACTTCCTCGGTCTCGCGGCTGGCGGTGCCGTTGCCGATGACGATGGTGTTGACGCCGTCCTTCTTGACGAGGCGGGCGAGCTCGCGCTTGGTGCCGGCGACGTCGTGGCGCGGCTTGGTGGGGTAGACCACGCCGTGGTCGAGCAGCTTGCCGGTCTCGTCCATAACGGCGACCTTGCAGCCGGTGCGGAAGCCCGGATCGAGCGCGAGCACGCGGGCGCCGCGCACGGGGCGTGCCGAGAGCAGGCCCTCGAGATTCTTGGCAAAGACGTTGATGGCCTCGGTCTGGGCGCGAACGGTGAGCTTGGCGCGGGCCTCGCGCTCCAGCGAGGGGGCCATGAGGCGCTTGTAACCGTCGGCGATGGCGGCGTCAAAGACGGGCGCGAAGACGCCTTGGCGTCGGGGCCAACGGCTACCGAGGCGTGCCGTGGCGGCGGCGCCGTCGACGTTCACGCGCACGCGGAGCTTGCCCTCGCGCTCACCGCGGTCGATAGCCAGCACGCGGTGGTTGGGTATACGGCGCAGCGGCTCATCATAGCTGTAGTACGGCTCGTAGGGGGTCTTTTCGGTGGGGTCGGTGGCCTCGACGACGATGTCGGCGGTGTTTTGCGTAAAGGCGCGCAGGTCGGCGACGTTCTCGGGGTCCTCGGCTACCGTCTCGGCCACGATGTCCGCCGCGCCGGCGAGCGCCTTCTCGGGCGTGTCGAAGCCGGCTTCCTCGTTGACGTAGGCCGCGGCAGCGTCGAGTGCGCTGCCCTTGGCCGAGGCCTGCATGATGATCATGTTGGCAAGCGGCTCCAGGCCTGCCTCGCGGGCCTTCTGCGCGCGAGTCATGCGCTTTTTGCGGTAGGGCTTGTAGAGGTCCTCGACACGCTGGAGCTGCGTGGCCTCGCGAATTTGCTGCTCAAGCTCTGGCGTGAGTTTGCCCTGGGCGTCGATGAGCAGAATGACGTCCTCTTTGCGCTGCTCAAGATTGCGCAGGTAAGACAGACGCTCGTCGAGTGCGCGCAGGGCGACGTCGTCCATGCCGCCCGTGGCTTCTTTGCGGTAGCGCGAGATAAAGGGGATGGTGTTGCCCTCGTCGATGAGCTTGACGGCTGCCTCGATGTTGGCGGCCTTAAGGTTGAGCTCGCGGGTGAGCTGGGCGATAAGATCCATGGGACTCCTTGCGTTTAAGGTGCGTTTGCAGCACAGGGCTACCAAGGATACCACCCGTCCCAAAAGACTGTTTTTGGGGCCGCGCCACGAAAACGGTCTATCTACTACGTTTGAACCGTATGGGTCGACCATCCCCCGGTTTTCCGAAAATACGCAAGCCGTCTACCTGCGGTTTTTATTTCGCGAAATTCTGTATGGTTAAGGGTGGTCGGTTAAACGTAGTAGATAGGCCCATTTCGTGGCGAACGAATCAAGCCGAGGTGCAAAATAGCCCCCGCCCCAGAAAAATCATCGGCAAGGTAGCAAAATGCCCCGCGGGCAGGAGGCTGCTCGCGGGGCAAAGAAGAGGGGCTTGTTGGTGGCGGGCCGAGGCGCTCGGCGGGGAGTTTGCCGCGGCCCGCTCTTAAGGCATTACAGCTCGACGAGCTGGCCGGTCTCGGCGGCCTCCTTGATGGCGTTGAGAAGCGTGAGCGTCTTGACGTTATCGGCGGGGGTCACGACGGGCTCGACCTCGCGGCGGACAACCTTCACAAAGTGCTTGAGCTGCATCTTGTGCGGCAGCGCCGGGTCCACGGCCGGGATCTCCATCTGCAGCGGCTTGTGCCAGTTAGAGGCGCCGTCGTAGGAGAACTGGTGCAGGCGGGGCAGCGACAGGGCGCCCTTAGTGCCGCCGATAAAGTAGGCGTCGGCGTCGAAGGGGCGGTACTGCGGATCCTCGCGAGCGGTGGCCTCCCAGTTCCAGGGGCTGGCGGTGGCGTCGGAGATGGTCATGCTTGCGAGCGCGCCATCGGCAAAACGGACGTTGACCACGGCGGAGTCCTCGGTCTCAAAACCGCGGGCGGCGCTGGACTGCATACCCTGGACGGCAACGGGCTCGCCCAGCAGGTAGCGGAGCAGGTCGACGTCGTGCACCAGGTTGACCAGGATCGGGCCGGCACCCTTCTTGCGGCGCCACTCGACATCGAAGTACTCGTCGTTCTTATAGATCATGTAGTGGAAGCTCGACACGGTGAGCTTGCCCAGCTCGCCAGACTCGATGATCTCCTTGGCCTTGTTGACGAAGGGGTTGTGACGACGGTGCTGACCCACGAGCACGGGCACGCTGGCGGTCTCGGCCTCGGCGGCGAAGGCCTGGGCATCCTCCAGGTCGTTGGAGATCGGCTTTTCGACCAGCGGCACGATGTTGCGCTTCACAGCCTCGCGGGCAACGCCCAGGTGCAGGTCGTTGGGCGTGGCGATGATGACGGCCTCGGGCTTGACCTCGTCCATCATCTGAGCGGGATCGGTGTAAAACGGCACGCCGGCGGCCTCGGCCGTGGCGCGGGCGCCCTCAAAGGCGTCGGCGATGGCGATGAGCTCGGCCTCGGGCTCCTCGGTGACAAAGCGGATGTGGTTGCGGCCCATGGCGCCGGCGCCGATAACGGCAATGCGGACGGGGTTGAGCTCAGACATTTCGACTCCTTAATACTGGTGACCGGTGGGATGCGACAAAGGGGCTGTCCCTTCGTCGCATCGGTAAAACTAGGCGGACTTCTTCTTGCTGTCGGAGACCATCATGTAGACGGTGAGCACGACGGCGATGGCGGCGATCACAATGGCGCCGTAGAAGGACTGCTGGTAGGCGGCGCTGCCGGCCTCGGCGTGATACAGCACGGCGGTGATGGGCTGGCTGATCCAGGTGGAAGCGGCGTAGCCCAAAAACATGATGCCGTAGTTGACGCCGATGTTGCTGGTGCCAAAGGCGCCACCGGTGAGCGGCGGGTAGATGACGAGCAGAGCGCCAAAGCTAAAGCCGAGCAGGGCGAGCGCCACAAAGAACATGCTCTGCGTAAAGCTCATCGACATGATGACGAGCGCGATGATGGTCACGACAAGGCTGATGAGCAGCGACTTATAGGCGCCGAGCTTGTCGATGATCTGGCCAAAGGACAGACGGCCAACCAGGTTGGCGCAGGTGTTGACGGAGACGACCACACCGCCGAGGGCGACGGCCGCGGCGCTCGTGGGGTCGGCGAAGAGCTGGACGGCGGCGATGGAGGCAACCTTGCCTACGAGCAGGGTGCCCGCGGTGGCGGCAAAGGCGAAGGTGACGATGAGGACCCAGAAGCGCGGGGTCTTGACCATCTCGCCTGGGGTGAGGTCACCGAAGGTGCCGGCGTGCGCGCCGCCCTTTGGGGCCTCGAAGCCCTCGGGCAGCCAACCGGCCTCGGGGGCCTTCAGGAACAGGGCGGAGGCGGCAATCGTCACAAAGAAGATGACGCCGAGCGCCTTAAGGGCGCCAAAGATGCCCAGGCTCGGGATGAGCAGCGAGGCGAGCACCGGGGACAGCACGGCGGGACCGGCGGTCGAAGCGGCCAGGGTGATGCCGGAGGCGAGACCCTTCTTGTCGATGAACCACTTTTGACCGGTGGTGAGCGCGGGGTTGTAGCCCAGGCCGTTGCCGACGGCGGCGACGAGCGAGAACCACAGGTAGAACTGCCACGGCTCGGTAACGGTGCCGGACATGAACCAGCCCAGGCCGTAGCACACGGCGGCGGCGATCACGACGTTGCGCGGGCCGATCTTATCGGAGATGCGGCCGGCGAAGATACCCGTCACGGCCATGATGGTCTGAAAGACCGGGAAAGCCCAGGTAAGGGCGCTGGACCACTCGGGGTAGACGGCGAGCAGGTTCTTGCTCACGACGGAGTACAGCGCGATGGAGCTGATGAAGAACATGGTGACGCATGCGGCGGAAAGCACGACGGCGCGACCCTTGTTGGAGTTGGTGGAAGCCATTGGACTCTTTCTAATCGATACGGGGGAGGAGCGGTCGTATCCGCGGGTCTCCCTGTTAGGTTGGTTTACTGGTCAGTCGGCTTGGCGACGCCGGACTCATCGGACCAAAGCTCGACACCCTTGTTCTTGAGGTAGTTGTCGGCATAGGCGCGACGGCCGCCGGGCTTGGCGGTGAGGTCGCCCATCATATTGGAGAAGCCGCCATCGACCTTGATGGCGTCGCCGGTGGTAAAGTCCGAGCGCTTGGACGCCAGGAACATGACGGCGTTGGCGATATCGCTGACCTCGCCGATGCGACGCGTGGCGATCAGGCGGCTGCGGCTCTTTTCGACCTCGGGGTCGGCGTAGAAGTTGGCCGACATCGGGGTCTTAACGAAGCAAGGCTCGACGCAGTTGGAGCGGACGCCGTAGGGGCCCCACTCGGCGGCGAGCATCTTGGACATCATGTTGACGCCGGCCTTGGTGGAGCTGTACACGCCCGAGAACGTCTCGGGGGAGTGGCTGGCGACGGTCGAGATGTGCACCAGGCGACCCTGACCGGCCTTGATCATCTCGCGACCAAAGCGCTGCGAGGTGATGAAGTAACCGGTGAGATTGACGTTGATGACCTCGTTCCAGTCACTCAGCGGCAGGTCTTCCATGGCGGCGAAGCGCAGGATGCCGGCGGTGTTGACGAGAACGTCGACGCGGCCGAAGTCGGCGATGGTGGCGTCGACGGCAGCCTGAACCTCGGCCTCGTCGGTGGCGTTCATCTTGTAACCCTCGGCGTGGATGCCAAACTCGGCGGCGAGGTCGGCGGCTGCGGCCTTGACCTTTTCCTCGTCCAGATCGAGCAGGACGACGTTGGCGCCGTTGCGGGCGAACTCGCGGCAAATCTCGACGCCCATACCGCCGAGCGCGCCAGTCACGGCGCAGACATCGCCCTCGAGCTTAAGCCAGTTGCTCATAGGAACTTCCCTTCTTGTGCCTCCCGGCGGGTCGCTCCCATTAACCGACCCACGTGGTTTTCGCTGGTTATCGTATGCTTTGCATTTGCGCAGGTGAATTGCATATTTGTTAGAATGGCGTTAACCGTAGGTTTATACTATGCGATGCAGTTTTTTCTCAATTGAGCGCGTGACCTGCGAAAACAACCCCCTGTGGCGCCATGTGGCCACGGGCGCGAAAACGGGAGATTGACGTGTACGATCGACGACTCGAGGCCATATCGGCCGCCGCGGAGCTGGGAAGCTTCTCACGGGCGGCGGCAAAATTGCGCGTGTCGACCCCGGCGCTCGTCAAGCAGGTGTCGGGCTTCGAGGCCGAGTTTGGCATCACGTTGTTCGAGCGCTCGCATTCTGGTGTTAAGGTGACGCCGGCGGGCGCTCTGCTGGTGGACGACGCGCGCTCGATCATGCGGCAGTCCGAGGACGCGCTACGCCGTGCCCGACGCGCGGCGGGCGATGGCGGGGCCGTGCGTCTGGGCGTGTCGATGATGTGCCCGGGGCGCCAAACGCTGTCGATGTGGTCGGACATTCACGATCTGGAACCGTCGCTGCGATTTGAGATCGTGCCGGTGAGCGACCTCTACGACGAACGCGAATCCGTCATGCGCAGCTTGGGCCGCGAGGTCGATGTGGTGCAGTCGAGTTTTTCGACCCCGCGCTGGGGCGACGCCTGCCAAAAGCTCCGCATCGTTAACGTGCCGTTTTATATCGACGTGCCACGCTCGAGCCCGCTGGCGCGCAAGACACGCATTACGGTTGCCGACCTGGAGGGCATGCGCCTGCGCGTGCTCCGTCACGGCAACGACGCAATGGACAGCCTGCGCATCGACCTTCTGGCCGACGGCGGCGTTGACGTGATCGACGTGGACAGCTTTGACTTTGCGCTCTTTAACGAGGCGGAGGAAAAGGGCGACGCGGTGCTCACCTGCGGGGCGTGGTCGGGGGTGCACCCGGCCTTTGTGGGCGTGCCGTTCCTGTGCGGCCGTGAGGTGCCGGTCTTTTTGCACTATCCGCTCGAGCCCACCCTCCAAGTACAAAAATTCGTCAACGCCATGGCCCAACTTCTCAAATAGCTCATTTGAGACAGGGCTCTTTTAGCTACTTCGAGGATGATTTTTCTGGGACGGGGATTTTTTTAATCAGTTTGTGCCGAATGGTTATTAAATCCCCGTTCCAGAAAAATCATCCTTACAAAATGAGGCCCTGGCCAAACGGCCAGGGCCTCGCAAACTTTTATTCCGTTCTAAATGACGGGCTGATCGCGCGCAGGAGGGCGCCCCCGGGGCGCCCCCCGTCAGTAACCGGTCCTACTCGAGCTCAAATGCACCCGTGTACAGCTGGTAGTAATATCCGCGCTTGGCGATCAGCTCGTCGTGGTTGCCGCGCTCGATGATGCGGCCGTGGTCCAGGCAGATGATCGCGTCGGAGTTGCGCACGGTGGACAGGCGGTGCGCGATGACAAACGTCGTGCGGCCTTCCATGAGCTTATCCATGCCCGCTTGCACGATAGCCTCGGTGCGGGTGTCGATGCTCGATGTGGCCTCGTCCAGAATCATGGCCGGCGGATCGGCGACAGCGGCGCGTGCGATCGAAATCAGCTGGCGCTGGCCCTGCGACAGCTGTGCGCCGTTGCCGGTGAGCATCGTGTCGTAGCCGTCGGGCAGGCGGGTGATAAAGTCGTCGGCGCCCGCGAGCTTGGCCGCCGCGATGCACTCCTCGTCGGTGGCGTCCAGGTTGCCGTAGCGGATGTTATCCATCACGGTGCCGGTGAACAGGTTCACGTCCTGCAGCACCACGCCTAGCGAGCGGCGCAGATCGGCCTTGCGGATCTTGTTGACGTTGATGCCGTCGTAGCGGATCTTGCCGTCGGCAATGTCATAGAAGCGGTTGATGAGGTTGGTGATGGTCGTCTTGCCGGCACCGGTGGCGCCGACAAACGCGACCTTCTGGCCCGGCTTGGCAAACACGGACACGCCGTGCAGCACCTCGTGGTCGGGCGTGTAGCCAAAGTCGACGTTGTCCATGACCAGGTCGCCGCGCAGCGGCACGTACTCGATCTCGCCGGTGGCGCGGTGCGGATGTTTCCACGCCCACATGCCGGTGTGGTGGTCGGCCTCCTCGAGCTGCCAGGTGTCGGGGTTGACCTGCGCGTTGACGAGCGTCACGTAGCCTTCGTCGGCTTCGGGCTTCTCGTCGATGAGTTCAAAGATGCGGTCGGCGCCGGCGAGGCCCATGACCACGGCGTTGATCTGCTGCGAGATCTGACCGATCTGTCCGCAGAACTGCTTGGTCATGTTGAGGAACGGCACCACGACGGCGATGGACAGTGCCATGCCCGAGATGCTCAGGTTGGGCACGCCCAGCGCCAGGAAAATGCCGCCGGCAAGGGCCACCAGCACGTAGAGCAGGTTGCCCAGATTCATAAGGATGGGCATGAGGATGTTGGCGTACATGTTGGCCTTCTGCGAGACCTCGAAGAGCTTTTCGTTGCGCTCGTCAAAATCGGCCTCGGCGGCAGACTCGTGGCAGAATGCCTTGACGACCTTCTGACCGTTCATGACTTCCTCGATATGGCCCTCGACAACGCCGAGCTCGGTCTGCTGCGCAATAAAGAAGCGCGCGGAGTTGGAGCCGAGCAGCTTGGTCATAAAGGTCATAAAGGCGACGCCTGCCACAATGACCAGGCACATCCAAACGCTGTAGTACAGCATGATAAAGAACACCGTGACGATGACGATGGTCGTCATGAGCAGGTTGGGCAGCGACTGGCTGATCATCTGGCGCAGCGTGTCGATGTCGTTGGTGTAGTGGCTCATGATGTCGCCGCGCTGGTGCGTGTCGAAGTAGCGAATCGGCAGGTCCTGCATGCGGTTGAACATCTTCTCGCGCAGCTTCTCGAGCGAGCCCTGCGTGACGATGGCCATGGCGCGGTTCCAGAACAGCGAGGACAGGATGCCGACGCCGTAGATGCAGGCGAGGGTGGTCACGAGCTGTGCGATCTTGGGCTGTGCAGCTTCCCAATCGCCCGACTGCCACGATTCGCTAATAATCTGCAGGGCGCTCTGAAGGAAGGTCGCGCCGATGGAGTTGATGATGGCGCAGAGCACCACGCCGACGACGACGAGGGGCAAAAGCACGGGGTAGAAGCCAAAGAGCGTCTTGATGAGGCGCGACATGGTGCCACCCTTGCGGTTGAGCGCGCGCTCGGCGGTCGTTGCCTTACTCATGTGCCTCGCCTCCTTCCTGGCTCTGAGCTTGTGTTGCGGATGCCTCGGTGTCGGCTTCGACGGCCTCTTCGCCCTCGGCAGACATCTTGTTCTGCGAGGTAAAGGTCTCGCGGTAGATCTCGCTCGTCTTGAGCAGCTCATCGTGGTTGCCGATCTGCGCGATGCGGCCGCCCTCCATGACGATGATGCGGTCTGCATCCTGCACGGAGCTAATGCGCTGGGCGATGATGAGCTTGGTCGTGTTGGGCAGATAGCTTGCCAGCCCTGCGCGGATCTTGGCGTCGGTCTTGGTGTCGACGGCGCTGGTGGAGTCGTCCAGGATCAAGATCTTGGGGCGACGCAGCAGGGCACGCGCAATGCACAGGCGCTGCTTCTGACCGCCCGAGACATTGGAGCCGCCCTGCTCGATCCAGGTGTCATAGCCCTTGGGGAAGCCGTCGACAAACTCGTCGGCGCAGGCCAGATGTGCCGCCTCGCGGACCTCTTCGTCGGTGGCGTTCGGGTCGCCCCAACGCAGGTTCTCGGCAATCGTGCCGCTAAACAGCACGTTTTTCTGCAATACCATGGCCACTTGGTGGCGCAGGGCGTCCAAGTCGTAGTCGCGCACATCCACGCCGCCCACGCGCACGGTGCCTTCGGTGGCGTCGTACAGGCGGGCGATGAGGTTTACAAGCGTGGACTTGGCCGAGCCGGTGCCGCCGATGATGCCGATGGTCTCGCCGCTCTTAATGTGCAGGTCGATATCGTCGAGCGCCTGGCGCTTCGCATGCGCGGAGTACTTAAAGCTCACGTGGTCAAAGTCGATGGAGCCGTCGGCAACCTCGAGCACGGGCTCGGCGGGATCGGCGATCGTGGGCTCGGCGGCCAACACCTCGGTAATGCGGTGTGCCGATTCGTCGGCCATGGTCACCATGACAAAGATCATCGACAACTGCATCAGACTCATCAGAATCTGGAAGCCATAGGTAAAGATCGAGGAGAGCTGGCCCACGTCGAACAGCGTTCCCTGGCTCGTGATGATGAGCTTGGAGCCCAGGTAGATGATGACGACAAACGCGCCGTTGACGCAGATGTTCATCATGGGGTTGTTAAAGGCGAGCAGCTTCTCGGCGCGGGTGAAGTCCATCTGGACGTCGCGCGCGGCGGTCGCGAACTTCTCCTTCTCAAAGTCTTCGCGCACGTAGCTCTTAACCACGCGCATGCCGGTGACGTTTTCCTCGACGGACTCGTTAAGGGCATCGTACTTGTGGAACACGCGCGAGAAGATGGGGCGCACCTTAAAGATGATAAAGAACAGTCCAAAGCCCAGCAGCGGAATGATGACCAGGTAGACCATGGCAACGCTGCCGCCCATGATAAATGCCATGGTAAAGGCGAAGATCAATACCAGCGGCGCGCGCACGGCGATGCGGATGATCATCATAAAGGCCTGCTGCACGTTGTTGATGTCGGTGGTCAGGCGCGTGACGAGCGAGGAGCTCGAGAACTCATCGATGTTGGCAAAGCTGAACGTCTGGATCTTGTAGAACAGGTCGTGACGCAGGTTCTTGGCGAAGCCGCAACTCGCATTGCTGCAGGTGACGCCGGCAGCGGCACCGAAAGCAAGCGACGTCAGCGCGATGAGCACCAAAAAGCCTGCGGTGGGAAGCATCTCGGCTACGGTGGCGCCGTCTTTGATGGCGTCGATCAGGTTGGCGGTGATAAATGGAATCAGCATCTCGCAGAGCACCTCGCCAAGTACGAGCAACGGCGTGGCAACGGTGACTTTCATATAGTCGCGGATGCTGCCCATGAGGGTTTTAATCATCCAGTTCCTCCCAAGTTTTGCGGATTTTCTCGAGCATTTCGGCGAGCTGCTCACGCTCGTCGTGGGTGAGGGCGCTAAAGGCCTGCTCTCTAAAGCGAATGCGGGCGGCCTGGTCGATGCGGGCGTTTTCCCGGCCGGTTTCGGTCAGGCGAATGGTGAGTTGCCGTCGATCCTTGGGGTTACGGCTGCGCTCAATGAGGCCGTTGACCTCGAGCTTGGACAGGATCTCGGAAAGCGACCCCGGCTTGAGGTCAAAGTGCATGCCGAGTTCCTGCTGCGACATCTCGCTGCCGGGCTGCTTGGCCAGCAGGCAGATGATGGGCGCCTTGCCGGATACGCCTCCGCCATGAAAGTGCATGTAATGGCCGCAAAAGCCCAGACCGCTCAGGATGCGCTTGGCGAGTTTGTCTTCGGCGCTGACCGCTTCGGGTATGTCTACCGGTTGCGACGGGTCACCGCCGGGCTCATGTGGAAGGACGAGTGGTTCAACACACATATCTAAGCTTCGCTCCTTTCTTTAGTTAGGTAGTGGAATTGTTTTGTGCCTAACTAATCTAGGAGCATAAGAAATCAATGTCAAGGTACCAAAGTAGTTGTTGCGCGGTTTTACCAAACCGCGTAACGGCTCGACGCTGCAAACCCGCCAGAGCGGCAATCTGCCTTTCAACTTCGGCGGCATGACCTTATAGTTACGGCGTTTTACCAAACGCCGTAACCGGCCGACGCTGCAAACGCTCCTAAGTGGCAATCTGGCGTTCAATCGTCGGGTATGGTCACAAGGCCTATGCCCTCCTCTTTCACGCCACCTTGCTCACTTAGGAGCGTTTTCGCTGTCCGTCCTCAACCTGTGATTCCGTCACGGTCCGCTTCGGTAGTCGTTGGGGACGTTCTTGTTTGGCTAGTCATTTAAGAACGTCCCCAATGACTATCCACTAGGCCGCGATGGAGCAAACGGCCCCCATTTCCGAAACCTTTCCGCAACAATTTGCCCGTCGTGCCGCTCGCCTCCGCTCACAACGTCTCCTGCGCTACACTTAGTCGCACTATGGCGCCGTCGCGCCGCGCCCAACCCAAGGGAGACCCTCATGAAGAACACTCAGCTGTTGCTGATCAACGATATGTGCGGCTACGGCAAGGTCGCGCTTTCCGCCATGCTGCCGGTGCTGTCGCATATGGGCTACCGCATCCACAATCTGCCGACGGCGCTGGTGTCCGATACGCTCAACTACCCCAAGTTCTACATCCACGACACCACGGAGTACGTGCGTCAGAGTCTTGCCATCTGGGAAGAGCTCGGCTTTGAGTTCGACGCCATCTCGACTGGTTTTATCGTGACCGAGGAAGAGACGCGTATCATCTCGGACTTTTGCCACCGCCGTGCGCAAAAGGGCACCAAGGTGTTCGTCGACCCCATCATGGGCGACAACGGCAAGCTCTACGCCGGCGTGCCCGAGTCCACGATCGGTCTCATGAGGCACCTGCTCGAGTGCGCCGACTACGCGGTGCCTAACTACACCGAGGCCTGTCTGCTCACCGATACGCCTATTGCCGAGCAAATCACGCCCGACGAGGCCCGCGTCCTTGTGGACGCCATGCGCGCGCTGGGCGCCAAGTCGGTGGTCATTACGAGCGCTGTGGTCGACGGCGCGAACGCCGTTATCGGTTACGACCACGTGGCGGGGGAGTACTTCACGATTCCCTTCGACCTGATCCCGGTTTACTTCCCGGGCACGGGCGACACGTTCTCGGCGGTGCTCGTCGGCCGCGTTATGGCCGGTTGGAGCCTGCAGCGCGCAACGGCCGATGCCATGCGCGTGGTGGCCGAGCTTATCGAGCGCAATGCCGACCAGGAGGATAAGTCCGCCGGCCTTCCCATCGAGGCCTGCCTGGATGTGATTGACCATGAGTAACGCCGGAGAGAACAAGCCGCTGGGTGCCCCGCGCGGCAAGCGTTCGCGTATTCGCGTTAGCTGCGTGGACCAGCTGGGGACGTGCCGCTGCCATCATGGTCACAAGCCTGGAGACGTCTTTGACTTCGACCGCGATCGCGGCAAGATGTGCGCTATGGCCTGCCATGTAGGCTTTCCCTATATCGATATCCTGCGCTATGGCGGAACCGTGCCCGGCAACGAACCCGGTACGGCAAAGTTCTGTTGCCCCGAGGTCGACACCCTCAACGTCTGGCTTGCCGAGATCGTCGACGAGTAGTCGAGCGAATCAATCGAGCGAGGTTTTCCACCTTAAAGATAACGAGCGAGGATTTTCTCCCGTTTAGAGCGCGCTTGAACGCTCAAAGTGGGAGATTATCCACGCTCGTTTTATGCCGATGGCGTGGCACGTGCGTCCGCGTGCTCGCTTGCCTATAACTGCTCGAGCATGGCCGTGCAGCCGGCGAGCACATCGCGGTAGGTGGCATCGAAGTTGCCGGTGTACCAGGGATCGGCCACGTCGCCGGGATGATCGGTCCAATCGAGCAGGCGTGAGGTCTTGCCATCGGGATCGCTGCCAAAAATGCGACGCAGACCGCGCGCGTTCTCGGCATCCATATAGACAATGTGGTCCCAGTCACCATACTCTGCGCGTCGCACCTGACGCGCGCGGTGATCAACCACGGGAATCCCGACCTCGCGCAGCTTGGCAACGGTTCCATGGTGTGGCGGGTTGCCAATCTCCTCGGTCGAGGTTGCGGCAGAATCAATAGTGAACTTCGCCTCGCGCCCAGCACGGCGCACCAGCTCGGTAAACACCGACTCAGCCATCGTCGAGCGACAGATATTCCCGTGGCAGATAAAAAGAATGCGTTGCATGAGCGGTTTCCTTTTCAATCGGTATCGATGGGCTCGATTATCGCGCCTATACTTGCGCCCTCGCCCGCTTGCGCTCCCAACGTGCCAGCTTAATCGTCACCAGCGTGAGTGCCCAGGCCACAAGCGAGAACGCGGCGCCCACTGCGCCTACGTATGCAATACCAACTCCGCTTACCACGGCGCCGCCCACCGCAGTGCCAAACGAGATGCCGACGTTAAACGCCATGGGCTCCACCGAGCTTGCGAGCACCATCGACTTGGGGTGGCGGCTGCGTGCCACATCCATAAAGTGCGTGATGCACGAGACCGAGAACAGGTACATGAGCATCGCCAGGCTAAAGACAAAGACAAGTGCGAACGGCATGGCAGCGCCTGCGGCAAACAGCCCAAACAATGCCGCCGCCTGCAGCACAAACGTCACAAGCAGCGCCTTCATGCCAAAGCGCGCATCGATCCATCCGCCCAGGATGTTCGAGATCAGGCAGAACACGCCGTAGGCCATAAGCGTGGTACTGGCTTCGACCGTGCCCATGCCCAGCACCTGCTCAAGATAAGGCGTCACGTAGCCGTAGAACACATAGACCGAGCCCACGCCAAACAAAAAGATAAGCATGCCGGTGATGATACTCGGCTCGCGCAGCAGACTCGCCTGCTCGCGAAAGGTGGCGGGCTCGTCGGTTTGCCCAGCGCGCGGCATAAACGCCACGAGCGCTCCGCAGATCAAAACGGCAAAGGTCAGCGCGCCGTACATGGCAACGTGCCAGTCGAGCGTGTCGGCCACAAACTTACCGATCGAGGTCACAAAGACCATCGCCACGGAAAACGCACCATATACTACCGAGATGGCAAGCGAAGTTTGCTGCGGGGACAGAAGCTCAGGGATGTACGTCACGCCCACGGCGAGCAGTGCGCCCGAGACGGAGCCCAGGACAATGCGCGAGATAAAGAGCACCTGGAAGTTGGGCGCCAACGCCATAACCAGGTTGCCGAGCACAAAGACGATGCTATAGCACACCAGCAGCTGGTAGCGGCGAAAACGGCCCGTGCTGAGCGCAAGCGTCGGCGTAGCGATGGCGTAGACGAGCGCGAACACGCTGATGAGCTGGCCCGCAGTAGCAAGTGATACGCCGAGTTCCGTCGCCAAGTCACTTTCGATGCCGATGACCACGAACTCGGAGCAGCCGAGCGAGAATCCCAACAGCACGAGCAGCGCCAGACAGAGCTTGGTGCGCGCAGGGGAGAGCGCGGCGGCGGTTGACTTACTTTTAGGCGTGGTTGCGGCGATCAAGGTTGTCACTCCAATGTCGCATTGATAAGCGGGATTCAATCCCTGCAACTCTAACAGAATGTGACAAAGGGGCAGTCCCTTTGTCACATTGCGCTGCCGGCCAGTCGCCCAAACCATCACAACATTCGATGAAAATCTCGAATTCGAGGAAAAGCGTCGAATGTTGTGACGGTTTTCGTGTCCGGCGCGGGTGAGCTTCGGTGTCGTCTGGGGGTATAAGACTAGCGAGTGTTTATTTGCGAGGCCTAAGGGGCGCCCCGTATGGATATCGATAACTTTGAATGGTGGTATAGCGAGGGTGAGGCTCCGGACGAGGGGTGGGACGAGCCCGCGCCGCGTGACGTGTCGAGCGACGAGGACGAGACCGGCAACGCCGCCGCCGACTCGGACGCCGCCCTCGACCCCGTCGAGCCCCTGACCTTCGAACAAGCTTGGGCCCAGGCCGAGGCAGACGAGGCAAAGGCCGATGCCACGGCCACGCTGGGTGAGCCAGCCGACATGTCCATTTCGCCGGCAAAGACCCCGCAACCGCGCCACACCATCGACCCCGACAGCACGGCATCTTTCAGCATTCTCGATGTGCCCGCGCAAGGCGCCCAGGCGCCTGCGCCCACGCATCGCCCCGACCTGGCTCGTGAGGAAGACGCGGGCCGCCGTTCTCCGCTCGGCCCCATCCTCATCGCCTTCATGGCCGGCGTTATCGCCTGCTCGGCAATCGGCAGCATCTGGGGTCATGTCGAGCGGCAGCGCCAAGACGCCGCCAAGGTCGAGATGTCCGTCGAGCAATCGCTCAGCCGCACGCGCTCGGTGCATGTGTCGGTCGAAGTTAAGGACGGCGCGACGTGGGATACCGCGCGCGGCGACAGCCAAATGCTCGTCCATATCGTGGGCCGCACGCTCAGGGGACAAGCAATCGACGAGTACCAATACGTCAATTCCGAAGGTGACGGTATCGAGCTCAAGCCCGGCGACTACGAGCTCACGGTCGATGAGCCGCCCGTCGCCACCGACGGCACGCGTTACCGCGCCTCAAAGCGCATGGTCCCGGTGAGTTTTAATTCGCAAGCACCCGATACGGTCGATAGCGCGCCGCAGGGTGGGTTTGACCTTTATGCTATTGCTCAATAACTGCGCCTGCCGCTCAGCCCTGCTGCCAAGAGTGGGACAATAACCCTCGACACTGTTGTTTACTTTTGGAGGAAGTAGCATGTCCACCGTCACTACCATCAAGCGCGGCGGCCTCACCGCGGCCATCGATTCCATGGGCGCCCAGCTCACGAGCCTTGCCCTCAACGGCAATGAGTATCTGTGGCAGGGCGACCCGGCCTTTTGGGGCAAGCACGCGCCCATCCTGTTCCCCATCGTGGGATCGCTGCGCAACAACACGGCGACGTCTGCCGCCGGCACCTGCGAGATGGCGCGCCACGGCATCGCACGCATTGTCGAGCACAAGATCGTCGAGGTGTCGGAGGACAGTTCGTCCGTTACCTACGAGCTCACCGACACGCCCGAGTCGCTCAAGGCGTTCCCATTCCACTTTAAGCTCAACATGACCTATGCCCTGACCGGCGACGCCACCCTTACGCAGACCTTTGCCGTCACCAACACCGGCGACGTGGACCTGCCGTTCTCGGTGGGCGGCCACCCCGCATTTAACGTGCCCGCCCCCGGCGCCGAGGACGAGGCGTTCGAGGATTACGAGCTGGCGTTTACCGAGGCCTGGACTAACGAGGCCCCCGTCATCACGCCCGATGGCCTTATGACGTTCGAGGGTAGCTACAAGGCCCCCGATAACTCGGACGTGCTGCCCATCACGCACCGCAGCTTCGATAACGACGCCATCATGTTCACCGATACCCCGGGCTCCACGCTCACGCTGCGCGGCCGCAAGTCGGGCCACGGCGTCAAGATCGACTTTGAAGGCTTTAAGTACATCGGCGTGTGGTCTGCCGCCAACGACGCTCCGTTTGTGGCGCTCGAGCCCTGGACCGGTCACACTACCATGGACACCGAGGACGACGTCTTTGAGCACAAGGTCAACACCATCACCTTGGCCCCCGGCGCTACCGATAAACGCAGCTTTAGCGTCACCTTGCTCTAGAGGTTCCGCCGCTCGGTCGATGCTGCGTGCCGTCCAGAGCGATAATTTGTCATTCAAAAGGCAAGGCATAGACCTTCTGGTCATGCCTTGCCTTTTTCATGCCACTTGTTCGCTCTGGACGTCGCTCGCCGGCATTGCCAAAACATCGACGTCCCCAATGACTACCATGTGTCTATTAATTTTTCGAGCTTGTGCTGCACTGCTGGTCGCTGGCGTATATCCTGTTAAGTCGTCAGCATACGATTCAACAGGGAAGGCAGATTATGCATTCTCCCCATCAGCGCGACGCGCATCCACAGCCGGTGTGCAGCCGTCGCATCTTCTTGGGTAGCGCTCTCGCTGCGAGCGCTTCCGTCGTCGCCGGCGCGCTCGCCGGCTGTCAGCGTCCGTCCACGCTCAAGGTGGTTCAGCCCACGACGGGCGGCGGTCGCGACGACCTGTCCGATTCCGTGATCGGCAAGGACAAGATCCGCATTGGCATGGAGGCGGCCTACGCCCCGTACAACTGGCAGGTTTCCGAAGCCAGCGAGTACACCATCCCCATCGACAACGTGCAGGGCGCCTATGCCGATGGCTACGACGTGCAGATCGCCAAGATCGTCTGCAAGGCCCTCGGTGGCGAGCCCGTTGCCGTCAAACAGAGCTTCTCGGGTCTCATCGATTCGCTCAACAACGGCCAGATCGACCTCATCATCGCCGGTATGAGCGCCACGCCCGAGCGCGAGGAGTCGGTCGGCTTCTCCGACCCGTACTTCATTGGCTACTTTGGCCTGTTCGTAAAAGAGGGTTCCCCCTACCAAAACGCCACCAAGCTCAGCGACTTTAGCGGTGCCACGGTACTCGGCCAAAAGGACACCATGCTCGACACCGTCATCGACGAGATTCCGGGCGTTGTGCACAAGAACCCGGTCGATTCGGTTCCCACGGTGTTCTCGAATCTGCTGCAGGGCACGTGCGACGCCGTGACTTACAACACCGAGAACGAGAAGGGCTATATGGCCCAAAACCCGGGTATCGTCCCTATTCATTTTGCCGAGGGCGAGGGCTTTAAGCAGGAGGTCGCGGCAAACGTCGGCTGTCGCAAGGGCTCGGACAAACTGCTTAAACTCATCGACAAGACACTCAAGGGCATTAGCCAAGAGGAACGCGACCAAATGTGGGACGCGTGCCTCGACCGCCAGCCGGCATAGGGAGGCAGCATGAAAACCATTAATCGCCTGGCCTCCTTTATCAAGGCCGACCACCGTTATGTATACCTGGGCACGAGCGTTATCGCGGCGCTCGGCCTGACGTTTAGCCAGCGCAACCCCACGCCGCTGAGCTTCTTGGCCCCCACGGGCGTGTTCCAAGATTGCCTTTGGGCAATCCTGTGGGCGTGGCTCGTCGTGTCGGCGGCGGCGCTGGTCACCAAGCTCATGCACTGGAACAACTATCGCGAAAAGTCGCCGTTCGCCTCCGAGCGTTGCCGCCGTGGCGCACGCCTGGGCAGCTACGTCGTGGTCGCCATCGCGGCGATCTTTTTCGTGGACCGCTGCGTCATGTCGTTTATCGACCTGGTGCAGGTGAGCATTGTCTCGGATTCCAACCCCAGCGACTTTTTGTCGAGCCTGGTCTACATGACCTACAAGAGCGGCGACTTCTTCATTCGCGGTATCGAGATCACCATCGCGCTTGCCACCTTCGGCACCGTCATCGCATTCTTCCTGGCGCTGCTCTTCGTGTTCCTGCGCATTCAGACCTTCGATCGCGTGGACAACGACCTGGTGCGCTTCTTTAAGAGTATCGGCCGCGGCTTTGCGACCGTCTACTCCACCATCGTGCGCGGCACGCCCATGATGGTCCAGGGTCTGCTCATCTATTACGCGGGCTTCACCGTTTTGCGCGGCATGGGCTTCGAGACCGCTCAGGCCAACCAGATTTGGAGCACCTTCACCGCCGGCCTCGTCACCATCTCGCTCAACTCCACCGCCTACATGATGGAGGTCCTGCGCGGCGGCATCGAGTCCATCGATCCCGGCCAGGCCGAGGCAGCACGCTCGCTGGGCCTGTCGCAGTGGCAAGCTATGCGCAAAGTCGTGTTCCCCCAGGGCATTAAAAACGCGATTCCGGCGCTCACCAACGAGCTCATCATCAACATCAAGGATTCGTCGGTGCTCTCGGTCATTGGCGTGTTCGACCTCATGTACGCCACCACCACCGTCGCCGGCGTGTACTACCGCCAGATGGAGGTCTACTGCGTGGCGCTCGTGGTCTACCTGATCCTGACGCTCGTGGCGAGCCGCCTGCTCGAGGCCTTTGGCAAAAAGCTCGGCGCCGAGGCTCCGGTCACGCTGCCCAGCTCCAACTAGGCTCAAGACGAGGAGAATCATCATGGCAGATACCGCCACTACCGGCACCATGGCCGCCGCACAGACCAATGAGCCGCTCATCCGCGTCGAGGGCCTGCGCAAGAGCTTCGGCTCGCTCGAGGTACTCAAGGGCATCGACCTGTCCGTTAACCCCGGCGAAGTCGTCACCATTATCGGCGCCTCGGGTTCGGGCAAGTCGACCTTCCTGCGCTGCCTCAACCTGCTCGAGACCCCGGACGCGGGCCACATCTGGTTCCACGGCCAGGACCTCACGGCCGAGCGCTGCAACATCAACAAGCTGCGCGAGGACATCGGCATGGTGTTCCAGGGCTTTAACCTGTTCAACAACATGGATGTGCTCGATAACTGCACGCTCGCGCCCGTCACGCTCAAAAAGATGAGCAAGGCCGAGGCTGAAAAAATAGCGATGGAGCATCTGACGAGCGTGGGACTCGAAAAGTTCGCGCACGCCGCCGTGGGTCGCCTGTCCGGTGGTCAAAAACAGCGCGTGGCCATCGCTCGTGCCCTATGTATGAATCCGCAGATCATGCTGTTCGACGAGCCGACCTCCGCACTCGACCCCGAGATCGTGGGAGAGGTGCTCGAGGTCATGCGCAAGCTCGCTGCCGACGGCATGACCATGGTCGTCGTCACGCACGAGATGGCCTTTGCCCGCACGGTGTCCGACCGCGTGGTCTTTATGGACAAGGGCGTGGTCCTCGAGGACGCCGCGCCGGCGGAGCTTTTTGGCAACCCCAAGCACCAGCGTACCCGCGAGTTCCTCTCGCGTTATCTCGAGGACAAATAGCCGACCGCAAACGCTTACGTGGCAGGGCCGCTCCGGTGGGGCGGCCCTTGTCGTCACAATCGAAAGGATGTCATGGCCGAGGTTTGGCGCTTCTTTGCGCATGAGGATGATTTTGTCGGTATAGACGAGGCCGGCGCATGCGAGCGCCTGGGCCGTGTGCTGTCGTTTCCGACCATTTCGAGCATGGATGCCGAGGCAGTGGACTGGCGGCCGTTCGACGACCTGCGCGCCTATATGCAGCAGGCCTGGCCGCACGTATTTACAGCGGGTAAGGTCGAGCTCATCGATCATTCGTTGCTGGTGACGCTTTCCGGCTCCGACCCCGCACTCAAGCCCGTTGTGCTCATGGGTCACATGGACGTGGTCCCCGTGGTGCCGGGTACCGAGGACGACTGGACGTACGCCCCCTTTAGCGGGCATGTAGACGACACCTACATTTGGGGTCGCGGCGCCATCGATATGAAAGACCAGGTCGCAGGCATTCTCGAGACGGTTGAGTATGCGCTGACGCACGGCTGGGAGCACGAGCGCACGCTGCTCCTGGCCTTTGGCCAGGACGAGGAGACTACGCAGTACGGCGCAGGCGCCATCGGCCGCGCGCTCGAGGAGCGCGGCATTGAGCTTGAGTACCTGATCGACGAGGGTGACTACCGCATCGTTCCAGCTGCCGAGTATGGCGCGGGCGAGGGCTGGCTTATGCATGCCGACCTTGCCGAGAAGGGCTACGCCGATATTGTGCTCAAGACGAAGAGTGAGGGCGGGCATTCGTCCAACCCCTACGGCGGCACATCGCTCGAGGTACTGAGCCGTGCTATCGCCGCAATCTGCGATATCGAGTGGCCGACGCGCGTTACGGACCTGCTTGCCGTACAGCTCGTCGAGCTGGGGCTCTATACGGCGGATGAGATTGCCACCAACAAGGATGCCATCGTGCGCGCGTGCCTCGCCAGCAAGAAACTCTATCCGCTCGTGACCACCACCTGTGCACCGACCCAAATCGAGGGCGGTAGCACCGGTGCTAACGTGATGCCGCAGGATATGTGGGCCAATATCAACTTCCGCATGCTCGAAGGCACGAGCGTGGCCGACGTTGTGGCGCGCTGCCGTGAGGCGGTTGCCGGGGCGGACCTTGCGGTCGTGTCGAAGTGGAGCTGGGCCCCGGCAGCTCCGAACCCTCGCCGTCCCCGCGCATCGGTGGTCCCGGTCTCGAGGCGGTTCGCTCCATCGCCGCCCGCTATTTCCGTGATCCAAAGGGGACGGAGGAAAACGGATCATTCGAGCCAGTGGCAATTGTGCCCTCGACCGTGATCGGTGCGACCGACGCTGCCAACTACCAGCACATTTGCCCTGAGTGCATTCGCTTCTCGGCATTTGTGGTTGATGACGACGAGTGTGATCGCGGCGTCCACGGCACCAACGAGCGCATCACCCGCCGCGCCTACCTCCAGGGCATCCGTTTCCTCGTCGCTCTACTCCAAACGCTCTAGCCAAAAAGCAAGCCCTTGGTGCAATGGGGTCAGGTTTGTTTGCACCAATCATTCCGTGCGGGTTATATGCAGGTTTGCCTGCGCACGCTATCATGTATGGGTTAGACCGCAATTATGTACCCCATACGCGAAGGGATGCGCATGTATCTGAAGATCGACATGTTCTAGCTGGGCTTACCCCCGCAGCGGCGCCCCGCGCCCCATCAATTCTGCCGATTTTCACCTTCACGCATATAAAGGAGTCCGTCATGCGCGACAAGCTCGAAAAGATCATCAAGGCCTACGAGGAGCTCGAGAAGAAGCTTTCCGACCCGGCCGTCGCCTCCGATATCAAGGAGTTCACGCGTCTCAACAAGGAGTACGCGCACCAGTCCGACCTCATTGCTGCCTCGCGCGAGTACATCGGCGCGCTCGATGACATCGAGGCTGCCAAGGAAATGCTGCACGATACCACCGATGCCGATGAGAAGGAGATGCTCCAGATGGACATCTCCGAAAACGAGGCCAAGCTTCCCCAGCTCGAGGAAGACATCAAGTACATGCTCATCCCGAGCGACCCCAATGACGACAAGAACACCATCGTCGAGATTCGCTCCGCCGCCGGTGGCGACGAGGCGGCCATCTTTGCCGGCGACCTCTACAAGATGTATCAGCGCTTTTGCGAGTCGCGCGGCTGGAAGACCACCGTGCTCGACTCCAGCCCCAGCGAGGCCGGTGGCTTTAAGTCCATTGAGTTCAAGGTCGAGGGCGACCGCGTCTACTCCGTTATGAAGTACGAGTCCGGCGTGCACCGCGTCCAGCGCGTCCCCAAGACCGAGTCCCAAGGCCGCATTCAGACCTCCACGGCTACCGTCGCCGTACTTCCCGAGGCCGAGGAGATCGACGTCCAGATCAACCAGTCCGACCTGCGCATCGACACCTACTGCGCCTCCGGCCCTGGCGGTCAGTGCGTTAACACTACCTACTCCGCTGTGCGAATCACCCACCTGCCCACCAACACCGTGGTGCAGTCACAGGAGCAGCGTTCCCAGATCCAGAACCGCGAGGTCTGCATGCAGATGCTGCGTGCCCGTCTGTACGAGATGGAGCTCGAGAAGCAGCAGGCAGAGCTCGGTGCCGAGCGCCAAAGCCAGATCGGCCACGGCAACCGTTCCGAGAAGATCCGTACCTACAACCAGCCCCAGGACCGCGTGACCGATCACCGCATCGGTTTCAACTCCACCTACAACGGCGTCCTTCTGGGCGATCAGCTCGGCACCGTCATCGAGGCGCTCGCCGCCGCCGAGCGAGCCGAGAAGCTGGCACAGGCCGTGTAGGTTACGCGGTTTTACAAACCGCGTAACGACTCGACGCTGCGCGCCGCCCAGAGCGACAATTTGTCATTCAAAAGGCAAGGCATGACCAGAAGGTCTATGCCTTGCCTTTTTCATGCCAACTTGTTCGCTCTGGACGTCGCTCGCTGACATTGCCAAAACATCGGCGTTTCCTTGGTTGTCAAATGATCCGTAGGGAGTTATTGGGGACGTTCTTAAATGACTAGGTTGGGCACATTGCTTTGAGATGTTATTTAATCGGCTTTGATGGCCATTAAGCCGGCTACCTGCTCAAAGAAATTAGCGGCATTCATCTGCTATTGAAAATAATGCTCGAAAAATCGTTCAAGAAGTCGCGGGGCGATTTTTGATGCGTCGCGCGTCAAGCGATGTGGCAAGTTCTTGGTTAGATATTGGTCAGTTTTGGGTCAACCTTGCCAAAAGCTTGACGGATGCAGATTTAGACGTCGACGAATGGGCACTTCAGATGGGTTCCAAGCAAAATTCTGGGCTGATTCTCGATAATCGCCTTCAATCGCCCCTTGCCAAGCGCTAGCCTCGCTTACAATCTGCTCCGACATTCGCGCGCCGTCCGGCGCTTAAGAGGGGAGGGCCCCATGGCAAACGAGATCTGGACCATCAAGCGTTGTCTCGAGTGGACCAAGGAGTACCTGGCCGAGCGCGGCGAGGAGCACCCCCGTCTTTCTGCCGAGTGGCTGCTGTGCGCAGCTACGGGTCTGGCGCGTATCGACTTATATATGCGCATGGACGAGACGCTCGACGCAGCGCAGCTCGAGACCATGCACGCGGCGGTCGTCCGTCGCGCGAAGGGCGAGCCGCTGCAGTACATCACCGGTAGCACGCAGTTTCGCATGATCGACGTCGCGTGCGCCCCCGGTGTGCTCATCCCGCGCCCCGAGACCGAGATGCTCGTCGAAGAAGTTCTGAACTATCTGGATGCCGAGGTGCTGAGCCCCGAGGCCGCTGCCCGCCAGCGCGTGGAGCTGCCTTGGAACGATGAGGTCGAGCAGGCCCGCAAAGCCGAGGCGGCGCTGGCTGACGAACGCGCGGCCGCCGAGCGCCGTGCCGCCAACCTGACGGCCGCCGATGAGGCTGCGCTGGGTAGCGACGTGCTCGGTAGCCGCGCCTATGCCGAGGAACTGGCCGACCGCGAGGCCGAGGAAGCCGCCGCGCAGGCAGCAGAAGCCGAAGCGGCAGAAGCAGAGGCCATGGAAACCCCCGAGCCCGAGCTCGACGAATACGGCATCGCCATTGAGGACAACGACCAACAGGCGACTCCCGCGCAAGATGCCGCCGAGGCTAACGTATCTGCCCCAGCCGAGCCCCGCACTGCCCGCGTTCTCGAGGTCGGCTGCGGCACGGGCTGCATTTCGCTCTCCCTTGCCTGGGAGCGCCGCGGGCACGTTACCTGCACTGCTACCGATATCGAGCCGCGCGCCATCGACCTTGCTACCAAAAACCGCGATGCGCTTGGCCTCACGTCCGACGAGGTCGCCTTCAGCCTCACCAACCTGGTGAGTTCCATTCCCCGCGAAGAGTGGGGCACCTTTGACGTACTCGTCTCCAACCCGCCCTACATCCCCACCGATGTCATGCGCTCGCTGCCGCATGAGGTCAAGGACTTTGAGCCCGATCTGGCGCTCGAGGGCGGTGCCGACGGTCTCGATATCTTCCGCCGCCTGCTCAACGCGGCGCCCTACATGCTGCGTGCCGGCGGCCTGTTTGCCTGCGAGCTCTACGAGGGCGCGCTCGACGCCGCGGCCGAGCTCTGTCGTCAAGCAGGCCTTTCGGACGTGCGTATCGTCCACGACCTCACCGATCGTCCCCGCATCGTTCGAGCCATCGTCACCGAGCCCAAACAGCGTATTTAAGCTGAATAAATAGACATTTGCGCAAGTTTGTCCTTGCAATATACCGTAAAACTTCTACTATAGAAGGAGAAAGGTATGTCAAATCAGCTGCATCGGTACCGTATCGTGCTTGATTACATTGAACCTTGGCTTGATGAGCAGGATGAAGCTACGCTGAAGCAGATTTATGCAGACCTTTTGGTGCTCGAGAAGGAAGGTCCCAGCCTTGGTCGTCCGCTGGTTGACCGCGTAAAGGGCTCGAAGCTTCATCATTTAAAGGAGCTGAGAGTGACGTCGTGTGGTGGGCAGGTGATTCGCATCCTCTTCGCCTTTGACCCCAAGCGCCAGGCGGTATTGCTATTGGCGGGTGATAAGTCGCGAGCGGGATCGTCAAGGGCAAAATGGAACGGTTGGTATGCGATCAACATTCCAAGGGCCGAGCAAATATACCGTCGCCACGTAAGGAGGCTCGATCGAGATGGAACTGCATGAGTATATGGAATCTCGCGGGATAACACGCGACTCCATTACCGCCGAGCAGGAGAGGACTCGCGATCGTATCGAAGCCTATAAGCTTGCTCAGATTCGCAGGTTAAAAGATCTAACACAGGCGTCGGTCGCCCAGTCGATGGGCGTTTCTCAAAAACGTGTATCCGAGCTCGAGCGTGGGGAGTTGGGTTCGATGAGGCTCGACACGCTGAGCAGGTACGCAGAGAGCCTCGGCGGAAAACTGGTTGCAAGCATCGAGTTTCCCGATCGTACCGTTACGCTTGCGCGCTAAAAATCTTCAATTAACCCCCTCACTTTCACCGACTACTAGAGCCGCTCACCAAACCAACATGCGCTCTGGGCAAATAGGTTGAATGTTTCGTGCGAGAATGCCCCACAGTAAACAAACTTGCACCGGAGCGTAAGGGGCTGGCATACACATGCAGACGGTCTATCGGGTATACGAGGGAACGCGCGAGCCGCATCGGCTTGCCGTCGAGCGCACGGCCGAGGTGCTCGGCCGCGGCGGCCTGGCCTTGATTCCGACCGAGACCGTCTACGGTGTTGCCGTGGCAGTCAACGCCTTCTCGGACGCCGTGCCCCAAGATACAAGCGAATTCCCATCGTGGCCGCGCGATCCGCAGGCTGCCGTCAATGGCGCCGCAGTTCCTGCGCTCGGCACCGGCTATCGCCGTATCTTCACTCTCAAGCAACGTGAGCTCACGCAAACCGTCGCTTGGCTGGTCGATGGCGTCGAAGCACTCGACCGCTATGGCGTGGATATCCCGGAAGATGCCCGCGTACTCGCGCGACGATGCTGGCCGGGAGCCCTGACTATCGTGGTCAAGGCAGCCCCCTGCGTGCCGACCTTTATGCGCGCTGCCGACGACACCGTGGCCCTGCGCGCTTCGGCCTCTCCCGTGGTCCAAGCGCTCATCCGCGCCTGCGGCAGTCCCCTTGCCTGCACGAGCGCCAACACGCACGGCGCGCCTTCGCCGGCAAGCTTTGCCGCCGTCGAGGGTCGCATCCTGGAGGGGGTCGATGTTGCCGTCGACGCCGGTGAGACCCCGTGTCGCGACGCCTCGACCATCGTGTCGTTCCAGCACGGCGGGCTCCAGATCCTGCGCCAAGGCGCACTTCCCGCATCAGAGATCGAGCGGGTCCTGTCCGACCCGATGCAATAGAAGGGTGTAAGCGATGTCGTTGAATCTGGGCAGCCTGGGCATGGAAGATGCCTCGTTTAACTTTGGCGGTTCCTACATCATGGCGCTCGACTGCGGCACTACCTCGGTACTCGCGGCCATTGTCGACGAATACGGCTGCATCGTTGCCCAGGCGCGTCGTAGCGTCAAAACCAGCTTCCCGCGCCCCGGCTGGGTGGAGCAGGATCCCACGGAGGTGCTTGCCAGCCAGATCGGCGTGATGATGGAGGTTCAGTTTAAGAGCGGCATCCATTCCGATCGCATCGCCGCCATCGGCATCTCCAACCAGCGCGAGACCACGGTGGTCTGGGACCGCGTGAGCGGCCAGCCCATCTATAACGCCATCGTATGGCAGTGCCGTCGTACCGCGCCGGCGATCGACGCGTTGGTTGAACAGGGTTGCGAGGAGCTGGTGCGCTCCCGCACGGGACTTACGCTTGACCCGTATTTCTCGGCCTCCAAGGTGCAGTGGATTCTCGACAACGTCGACGGCGCACGCGAGAGCGCGGCGGCGGGCGACCTCATGTTTGGCACCATCGACACCTGGCTCATCTACAACCTCACCGGCGGCCAGGTCTTTGCCACCGACTACACCAATGCCAGCCGCACGGCACTCTTTAATATCCATACGCTCGATTGGGACGACGACCTGCTGGCGCTCTTTGACGTTCCACGTTCCATGATGCCCGAGGTTCGCTGGAGCTCGGGCGACTACGGCCGCGTCGCGAGCGACATCATGACCAACATGCCGCCCATCATGGGCGTGGCGGGCGACCAGCAGGCATCGCTGTTCGGCCACTGCTGCTTCTATCCCGGCCAGACCAAAAACACCTATGGCACGGGCTGCTTTATGCTCATGAACACCGGCGACGAGATCGTCGAATCCAAGAATGGCCTGGTCTCCACCATCGGTATCGCTGCGGACGGCAAAGTCAGCTATGCGCTCGAGGGCTCTATTTTTGCCGCCGGCTCAACGATGAACTGGCTTCGCAACAACATGGGCATCATCTCGAGCGTGAGCGAGTCGGCACAACTCGCCGCTTCGATTAGCGACAACGAGGGCTGCTACTTCGTTCCCGCCTTTGCGGGTTTGGGCGCTCCCTGGTGGGACCCGCATGCCCGCGGTATCGTGTGCGGTCTGACCGGCGCCTCGAGCCGTGCGACCATCGTACGTGCCGCCTGCGAATCCATGGCATATCAGAGCTACGACGTGCTGCGCGCCATGGAGCAGGACGTGGGGCTTTCGATCGAGCGCCTGTCTGTCGATGGCGGTGCCTCGCGCAACGAGTTCATCATGCAATTCCAGGCCGACCTGCTGGATATCCCCGTGCTGCAATGCGAGACGGTGGAGACCACGGCAATCGGTGCCGCGTACTTGGCGGGTCTTGCCGTCGGCTATTGGGAAGACCTGGAGGAGCTGGAGCAAAATGCCCAGATCGTTAGGACCTTCCTTCCCCACATGTCCGCCGAGCGCCGCGAGCAAAACCTTGCGGGCTGGCGTGATGCAGTCAGGCGCTCGCTCAGCACCGCACAGTAGGGCTGCGATGGGCTGCTCGATACAACAAACCGCTAAACTAATGCATGGCGTGCGGCGGCAACATTGCTGCACGCCTTGTCAGCAAGGCCGTTTTGCGGCCGCAACGAAAGGGGCAATCAATCCATGACCGTCACCTACGATGCGTCCCGTGTGACGCTTGTCGACCACCCGCTTGTCCAGCACAAGCTGTCGATCCTGCGCGACAAAAACACCGGCACCAACCAGTTCCGCCAGCTCGTGCGCGAACTCGCGCTTTTTGACGGCTACGAGGCCATGCGCGACCTGCCCATGGAAGACGTCGAGGTCGAGACCCCCATCACTACCGCCACGTTCAAACAGCTTGCCGGCAAGAAACTCGCCATCGTGCCCATCCTGCGTGCGGGCCTTGGCATGGTCGACGGCATCCTCGACCTGGTGCCCTCCGCTCGCGTGGGCCACATCGGCATGGAGCGCGACGAGGTCACCCACGAGCCGCACGAGTATTACTGCAAGATGCCCAAGGATATCGACCAGCGCATCTGCCTGGTCGTCGACCCCATGCTCGCCACGGGTGGTTCGGCCGAGATGGCCATTAGCTACCTGCGCGAGCGCGGTGTCAAGGACATCCGCATGCTGTGCATCGTCGCGGCCCCCGAGGGCCTCAAGTCGCTGACTGAGAAGGATCCTGATGTGCATATCTATACCTGCGCCATCGACGACCATCTCAACGAGGCGGCCTACATCGTTCCCGGCCTGGGCGACGCCGGTGACCGCATCTACGGCACGCTCTAGTCGCTGGGCTAAGACGGCCGCGGCTGCAAATACGAAGAAACGGTGCGCGCGGATGAACAAAAGGCGACCGCGCGCACTCCTGTTAACGGACGTTTTGCCCTGCAGGGTTCGAGAAAAACGTATTACCGTACCTGCGGCATAAAGAAGGTCTTAAGAAAACGAACAGGTGCGTATTAACCGATGCTTTTTCGGTTGTACTTTAGCGATTGGCTCGTACAATAGTCACCAATGTTTGGCGGGAACTGTTCTGTGAAGCGTTAAAAAGGAAAGTGAGGACGCCAGTGTTTCAGATAGCCGATCTGCTCGCTATCGTTGCAGGCGCCATCGCGGGCGCAATTGCCTTCCTTCCCTTTGTCTTTACGCTCAAGCCGGTTCTTGACGATAAACAGAATGCGGACATGCTCAAGGGTATGGTGAGTCTGGCGGTCTCGGCAATCGCCCTGCTCGTCTTTACCTTGGTTGTGTTTGTGTTGTTCGGAGAGGCATTTCGCATGTTCCTCCTGGGCGAGGCGATCGGCTTCGTGGCCTTTATGGCCGCCTGCACGGTTCGCGTCGCCAAGGCGCTGCGAGATCCTCATGAGGTCGAAAGGTAAGTCGTGGAAATTTTTGAAAAGCTGCCTGATGAGATTAATCATCTGGTCAGCGAGTTCAGCTCCACCCCTGTCGTGGGCGATCTGAGCTGCGGCATCACGCAGTACTCGTTTTGGCTGATCGTCTCCACGATCGTGCTCCTGATCGTCCTGGCCGTGTTCAAGAAGAAGCAGACCCTGGTTCCCAAGGGCTTCTTCGTCAACGGTTTCGAGTACATCATCGAGTACGTCGAGAACGATATCGGCAAGGGCGTCGTGGGTGAGAACTGGAAGAAGCACTTCCCGTTCCTGTGCTCGCTTTTCCTGTTCATCCTGATCAATAACATGATCGGCCTGATCCCGGGAATGAAGCCCGGCACCGGCGCAATCGGCTCCACCGCCGCGCTCGCCATCTTCGCCTTCGTGTACTTCATCTACTACGGATGCAAGGCTCACGGCGTGATCGGCTACATCAAGAGCCTCGCCCCGCAGGGCGTGAGCTTCCCGATGAACGTGCTTGTGTGGGTCGTCGAGCTTTTCTCGACCTTCCTGCGCCTCATCACGCTCGCCGTCCGTCTGTTCTGCAACATGTTCGCAGGACACGTGGTCATGGGCTCGTTCGCCATCATGGCGAGCATGTTCATGCAGCCGCTGCTTCAGCAGGTTTCCGCGGCCCACGCCGTCGGCGCCCTGCCTTCGCTGGCCTGGCTTGCCATCCTCATCCTGATCTATGCGATCGAGCTTGTGGTCGGTGCCATCCAGGCTTACGTCTTCACGGTCCTTACCGCCGTGTATGTCTCCGAGGCAGAGGAGGTCGCGGAGGAGGAGTAATCTTCCGTTCGCGCCTTAAAGGTAAGGCAATTCGTTAAACCGCCGGTGCCCGTACCCATGGAGCCCGGCAGTTATAAAAAGGTTATCCTGCGTGAAATAAGACACGCACGACAAAGGAGGAATCGTGGGAGTTATCGGTTACGGTCTCGGTGTTATCGGCGCTGGTCTTGCTATCGGCCTGTCTGCTCTGGGTGCTACGGGTGCTATGGCCCGTCAGCCTGAGGTCCAGGGCCGCGTGTTCACCGTCTTCATCATGGGCTCCGCCTTCGGCGAGGCTCTGGCTCTGATCGGCTTCGTTGTCGCGCTGATCGTTAAATAGCACGGAGCGTCAAGTATGAATCTTTCATCCCAGAAGAGCGCGATCGCACTCTCCGCGTCCGCGGCCGCGCTGCTCATGCCGGTTTCCGCGTTCGCCGAGGACGGCGCTGCCGGTGCGGACATCCTCATCCCTAAGATGGCGGAGTTCATCCCGGCGCTTATCGCCTTCCTGATCATCTGGATCGTGCTGGCCAAGGTCGCCCTGCCGGGCATCATGAAAACCATGGAGGAGCGCGGCAAGAAGATCGAGGAGAGCCTCGACGAGGCCGAGAAGACCAAGCAGGAGGCTATCGCCAAGCGCGCTGAGTCCGACTCGATCGTTACTGACGCCCGTCGTCAGGCTGCCGACATCGTTCTCGAGGCCCGTAAGGACGCCGAGTCCGAGCGCGCCCGTATCATCGAGGCTGCCCACAAGGAGGCCGAGGAGATCATCGCCAAGGCCCATACGACCGTCGAGGACGAGCGCAAGTCCATCTACGCCGGTGCCGCGAGCTCCATCGCCGACCTGTCCGTTGCCGTCGCCACCAAGATCGTGGGCGAGGCACTCGAGGACGAGGGCGAGCAGAAGAAGCTCATCGAGCGCTACATCCAGGAAGCAGGTAGCCTGAATGCCGACTAGCCGCTATCAGGACAAGGTGCTCGAGACCTACGCGCGCTCCCTTTTGGAAGCCGCTAAGGCCGAGAACCATGTGTTCGAGGACCTCGAGATGATCGAGCGTCTGGCTAGCGCCAGCCCCGAGATCATCGCCGTGCTCGACACCATGTCCAAGCGCGACCAGCTCGACCTTCTTCCCAAGGTGGCAGCTGCCTTTAAGTATGTTGCCGAGGAAGACGAGGATGTAGTGGGCGTGACCGTCACCACGGCGATCCCGCTCGACGACGAGCTGCGTCAAACCATCACTAAGAAATGCGAGCAGGACTTCGGCCGCAAGGTATTCCTTATCGAGCAGGTCGACCCGTCTATCGTGGGCGGCCTGGTGCTCGAGGCCCGCGGCGAGCGTCGTGACATCTCCGTCAAGACGCAGCTGCGCATCGCGCAGGAGACCCTCGCAAACTCTGCTAATTCGTACGGAGGTGAAGCCTAATGTCCGAAACCCTCAATGCCCAGGATATCGCCAAGAAACTGCAGGAGCAGCTCACGAGCCTCTCCGCGACGGTCGATACGCATGAGGTTTCAACGGTCGACGAGGTAGGCGACGGCATCGCGCGCGTCTCCGGCCTCAAGAGCGCCATGGCAGGCGAGCTTCTGGAGTTCAAGAGCTCCGATACCGGTGAGACCGTCTTCGGCCTTGCCCAGAACCTTGACCGTGACGAGGTCGGCGCCGTTCTGTTTGGTGCCGTCGACTCCATCAAGGAAGGCGACGAGTGCCGCACCACTGGCCGCATTATGGATATCCCCGTGAGCCGCGCCATGCTCGGCCGCGTCGTCAATCCGCTCGGCCAGCCCATCGACGGCCTGGGCGACATCGTCGCCACGCATCGTCGCCCCATCGAGTTCAAAGCCCCCGGTGTCATCGACCGTACCCCGGTGTGCGAGCCGGTTCAGACCGGCCTGTTGGCCATTGACTCCATGGTGCCTATCGGCCGTGGTCAGCGTGAGCTCATCATCGGCGACCGTAAGACCGGTAAGACCGCCATCGCCATCGACGCTATCCTCAATCAGCGCGGCAAGGGCATGGTCTGCATCTATGTCGCCATCGGCCAGAAGGCCTCCACGGTTGCCAACATCCGCGAGACCCTCGCTCAGCACGGTGCGCTCGACTACACCATCATCGTTTCGGCAACCGCTGCCGATTCCGCTCCTATGCAGTACATCGCGCCTATGGCCGGTGCCGCTATCGGCGAGTTCTTCATGTACAACGGCGAGGACGGCAAGCCCGCCAGCGAGACCAACCCCGGCGGCCATGTGCTCGTCATCTACGACGACCTGTCCAAGCAGGCCGTGGCCTACCGTCAGATGTCGCTGACGCTGCATCGTCCGCCCGGACGCGAGGCCTATCCTGGCGACATCTTCTACCTGCACTCTCGTCTGCTCGAGCGTGCCGTTAAGATGTCCAAGAAGAACGGCTACGGCTCCATGACGGCACTGCCGATCATCGAGACCCAGGACGGCGACGTCTCGGCCTACATTCCGACCAACGTCATTTCCATTACCGATGGTCAGATCTATCTGCAGTCCGAGCTCTTCTTCCAGGGTCAGCGCCCGGCAGTCGACGTGGGCATTTCCGTGTCCCGCGTCGGTGGCGACGCGCAGACCAAGGCTATGAAGCAGGTCGCCGGTAACCTCCGTCTGGACCTCGCTTCGTACCAGGAGCTCGCCGGCTTTACGCAGTTCGGCTCCGACCTCGACGAGGCTACTCAGAAGCAGCTGACCCATGGTGCCCGCATGACCGAGCTCCTGAAGCAGCCGCGTTACAAGCCGTTTGAGGTTGGCGAGCAGATCGTTACGCTGTTCGCTGGCAACGAGGGCTTCCTGGATGACCTGGAGATCGCCGACGTGCTGCCCTTCCGTGCCGAGCTCATCGAGTACATGGACAATGGCTTTGGCTCGCTGCTCGACAAGGTTCGCGCCAAGAAGATCGATGATGACACCAAGGCTGAGCTCTTGCGCGTCATCGGCGACTTCAAGCAGCAGTTCATGGCCAAGCACCATTCGGATGTTTCTGGATCAGAGGAGAACTAAGCCCCATGGCCAACCTTCGCGACATTAAGAAGCGAATCTCCTCGGTTACCACGACCAAGCAGATCACGCGCACGATGGAGATGGTCTCTACGGCCAAGATCCGTCGTGCCCTCGATCGCTCCAAGCAGGCCGAGCCCTATAAGGAGGCGCTGACCGACGTCATGTTGACGGTCGCCGGCGACGCCTCCTGTTCGGGCACCGATCCCATGCTGCAGAAGCATGAGAGCGTCAAGCATGGCCTGATTGTCGTTATTGCCTCGGACCGCGGCCTTGCCGGCGGTTTCAATACGACGGTGGAGCGCACGGCCGAAAAGCTCGCCGCTTCTTGGGCGAACGACGGCATCGAGTGCGAGATCATCGCGTGTGGGCGCAAACCGGCCACGTATTTCCGTGACCGCGCAAACGTCGTCATGCACTTTGAGGGCAACTCCTCTGAGCCCGATTTCAATCAGGCCCGCATGATCTCCTCTCATATCTGCGATGCGTATCGTGCCGGTGAGCTTGACCGTGTCGAGCTTGTCTACCACCACGCCAAGAACCGCGTGGATCAGGAGCTTCGCGTCGAGCATCTGTTGCCGCTCGACCCCGAGATGATCGCTATGGCCCACGGTCCGCGTAAGAACGAGACCGACGCCCCTAAGCGCATCTCGTCCACGTTCGAGTTCGTGCCCTCTCCCGAGCATGTTCTCGGCAAGCTTGTGCCGTCTTATATCCTGACGGTCATCTACCAGGCCCTGATCGATTCGGCGGCTGCCGAGCAGGGTGCACGCCGCAAGGCCATGCACTCCGCGACGGAAAACGCCACCGCGATCATCTCGACCCTTACCCGCACGTATAGTCGCGTGCGCCAGGCTTCGATCACGACCGAGATTAACGAGATCGTCGGCGGAGCCTCAGCATTGGAGGAACAGTAATGGCTAATAACACCGTAAAGCTTGCGGTCGAGGAAGCCACCAAGAAGACGACTGCCGGTGATGGTCGCATCGTGCGAATCATCGGTCCTGTCGTCGACGTCAAGTTTGACGGTGCGGTGCCCCCGATCTACAACGCGCTCACGGTCGAGGCCGAGACCCCGATCGGTCATCTGAGCACGATCCTCGAGGTCGAGAGCCAGCTTCCGGGCGGCGTCGTCCGCACGGTCGCCATGTCCTCGACCGACGGCCTGCAGCGCGGCCTCATCGCCACCGATACCGGTGAGCCCATGAAGATGCCCGTTGGCCCCAAGACGCTCGGCCGTATTTGGAACGTCATGGGCAAGCCCGTCGACGGCAAGCCCATGCCCGAGGTGGAGGAGTTCTACCCCATCCACCATGCAGCGCCCCGTTTCGACGAGCTCACCACCAAGACCGAGATCTTCGAGACCGGCATTAAGGCCGTCGACCTGCTCGAGCCCTACATCCGTGGCGGCAAGACAGGCCTGTTCGGCGGCGCCGGCGTCGGCAAGACCGTTCTGATTCAGGAGCTCATCAACAACCTCGCCCAGGAGCACGGTGGCACCTCGGTGTTCACCGGCGTCGGCGAGCGTACCCGCGAGGGCACCGACCTGTTCCTCGAGATGAGCGAGTCTGGCGTTATCGACAAGACTTGCTTGGTCTATGGTCAGATGAACGAGCCGCCCGGAGCGCGTCTGCGCATCGGTCTGGCCGGCCTTACCACCGCTGAGTATTTCCGTGATCGTGGCCAGGACGTTCTGCTGTTCATCGACAACATCTTCCGCTTCTCCCAGGCAGGTTCCGAGGTCTCCGCACTGCTGGGCCGTATGCCGTCCGCCGTTGGTTACCAGCCCACGCTGGCAACCGAGATGGGCGACCTCCAGGAGCGCATTACCTCGACCAAGACGGGCTCCATTACCTCCGTCCAGGCTGTCTACGTCCCCGCAGACGACCTGACCGACCCGGCGCCTGCCACGACGTTTACGCACCTCGACGCCACCACGGTTCTTTCGCGTAGCATTTCTTCGCTCGGCCTTTTCCCGGCTATTGACCCGCTCGCGTCTTCCTCCGACGCTCTCGATCCCTCGATCGTTGGCGAGGAGCACTACCGTGTCGCCGTCAAGGTCCAGGAGCTCCTGCAGGAGTACTCCGACCTTCAGGACATCATCGCCATTCTGGGTATGGACGAGCTGTCCGAGGAGCAGCGCCTTACGGTCAACCGTGCCCGTAAGATTCAGCAGTTCCTCTCGCAGTCCTTCCACGTCGCCGAGAAGTTCACCGGCAACCCCGGTGTCTACGTCCGCGTCGAGGATACCGTCCGCTCTTTCGCCGAGATTGTCGACGGCAAGGCCGATGACCTGCCCGAGCAGGCTTTCCGCTATGCTTCCACGATTGAGGACGTGCGCGAGCGCGCCCGCAAGATGGGGGAGAAGTAGGTTATGCGTATCCGCATCGTGTGCCCCGTGAGCTGCGCCTATGAGGGCGACGCTGCGTTTGTGTCGATTCCGTCCACGGATGGCGAGTTTGGCGTTCTGCCTGCTCACTCCAGCGAGATCTGCACGATCGACCACGGTTACGTTCGCGTTTCCGATAAGGCCATGGGCACTGTCGACCACACGTTTGCCGTGGCCGGCGGCTATGCCCAGGTTGCGGACGATGTCGTGACCGTTCTCGCCGAGCGCGCTTGCGATTTGGCGACCGTCGATGCCGACAAGCTTAAAGCTGATATTCAAGGTTTTGAAGAGAAGCTGGGTAATTTGTCGGAGGATGATGCACGCCGCGCCTACCTCTATAATGAAATCGCATGGTGTAAGCTCAAGCTTGCCCAATAGTCAAACGATTTAGCGTTCGACCATTTGCGAACACATCATGCCCGGGATGGCCCAGCCACCCCGGGCATGCTTTTTGAAAGGGTAGACCTTGGATATTATCCGCGTTGAGGGTGGCCACGCCATCGGAGGCTCCGTGCCCGTTTCGGGCGCCAAGAACTCCGCACTCAAACTCATGGCGGCAACGCTTCTGGCGCCGGGCAAGACGACGCTGCAGAACGTGCCCGATATTTCCGATGTCCACGTGATGGGCAAGGTGCTCAAGGGCATGGGCGCTACGATCGATGTTCTCGACGAGCACACGCTCGAGATTGATACCTCTCAGGTCGATTCTTGGGAGGCCCCCTACGAGCTCGTTGCCAAGATGCGTGCTTCCACCGCCGTCATGGGACCCCTGCTGGGTCGCTTCCATCGCGCCAAGATTGCCATGCCGGGCGGCTGCAACCTGGGTGCTCGCAAGATCGATATGCACATTCTTGGTCTTGAGGCCCTGGGCGTTGAGTTCGATACCGCCCATGGTTACATCAACGCTAATGCGCCCCAAGGTCTGCGCGGTACCACCGTCACGCTCGAGTTCGCCAGCGTCGGTGCGACCGAGAACCTCATCATGGCATCCGTGCGCGCGCAGGGTACCACAGTTATCGACAATGCCGCCCGCGAGCCCGAGATCGTCGATCTCGCCAACATGCTCAACGAGATGGGCGCCAAGATTGTTGGCGCCGGTACGCCTGTCGTGACCATCGAGGGCGTGGAAGAGCTGCATCCCGTTACCCATCGCGTGGTGGGCGACCGCATCGAGGCCGGTACCTTTATCGTTGCCGGTGCGTTGATGGCCGACGATCGCGGTGTCGATGTCACGGGCTTTTGCCCCATTCACTTGGGCATGGTGCTCAAGAAGATGGAGCTCATGGGTATCGACTGCGAGCGCGTCGAAGATGGCGTCCATGTGAACCGTGCCGAGCGTATCAAGCCGGTCGACATCCAGACGCTTCCGTTCCCCGGTTTCCCGACCGACATGCAGGCGCAGATTATGGTACTCTCCGCCCTTGCCGATGGCAGTTCCGTTATTACCGAAAACATCTTCGAGAATCGCTTTATGTTCGCCTCTGAGCTGGTGCGCATGGGTGCCGACATTCGTATCGAGAGCCATCATGCCATGATTCATGGCGTCAAGGGCTTCTCGGGTGCACAGGTTACCTCGCCCGATCTGCGTGGCGGAGCGGCCCTCGTCGTAGCGGGCTTGATCGCCGACGGGACGACCGAGGTTTCGGCCATTCATCACATCAAGCGCGGCTACGAGCAGTTTGTCGAAAAGCTGCAGGCGCTCGGCGCGCATGTCGAGCATGCTACCGTCCCCGATCCCGTCATCTACTAATACAGGTTGCCTATGTTCAATAAAAAGCCCCTCGCGGATACTACCGCCCGAAGACCCTCAACTGGTGCGCAGGCCAAGATCTACAGTCGCGATAACGTGGCTCGCTATTCCGAGCGCGCTCGTCAACGTCGTCGTAGCCACACGATTCGTCACGTCGCGCTCATTGTCGTGCTTGGCGTGCTGCTGAGTGCCACTACCGCTGCCGGCTTGTGGTTTGCCACCATTATGGGCAAGCTCGGCGATTCTAATGTCATTACCGACAATCTGCGTCGGGTTCTGGTTGACACCGATGAGGCAAAGGATCCGTTCTACGTGCTGCTTCTTGGCACCGACGGCCGTCCGGGCGAGGATACGTATCGTGCCGACTCGATTATCCTGGCACGCATCGACCCCACGCAAAAGCAGGCGACGCTCATTTCCGTTCCGCGCGACACCAAGGTCGAGTACAAGGGCGAGACCATGAAGATCAACGCCTGCCATACCGTTGGCGGCGCCGAGGCCATGGTCGAGGCGGTCAACGAGCTATGCGGTGTTCAGATTTCCCACTATGCCGAGGTCAGCTTCGATGGTATGCAGGCGCTGATTGATTCGGTTGGCGGTATCGACATTAACGCAACCGATGATGTTGACGACCCCGAGCACCTGGATATTAAGATTACCGCTGGCCAGCAGCATATGGACGGTGCCACCGCCCTTACCTACGCCCGCTGCCGCTACACCTATGCCGACGGCGATTACACGCGCATGCGCCACCAGCGTCAGGTGCTTGGCGCCCTTGCCAACCAGATTCTCAATAACTTCGATGCCACGAAGATTTTTGGCCTGGTTAATTCGCTGTCCGATATGCTCGTAACCGATATGAGCGTTCAGGATATCGTGGCTACGGTCAACGCCATGCGCGGTATGGATGTCGACGGTATCTACTCGGCCAACCTGCCCTCGTACGCCGACGACAGCACCATGATCGACGGTGTGAGCTACGTCTTTGTCTACGAGGACGAGCTCAAGGAAATGATGGAGCGCGTCGATGCCGGCAAGGATCCCAAGGGTCCCAACACCATGGGTCTTTCCGACGGTTCCAGCTCTACGATTGGCGACCTGAACAACAACACGTCTGACGATTACGCAAACGGTACCGCAACCTCATCGGTCAGCTCTGACGATTCCGATGACTCAAGCGATTCGAGCGATTCGGACTACTACGAAGAGCCCACCGGCGACGGCAACGGCTACGAGGCCAACTACTAAGTTACGCGGTTTTACCAAACCGCGTAACCGCTTGACGCTGCAAACCCGCCAGAGCGGCAACCTGCCTTTCAACTTCGGCGGCATGATCAAAAAAGTTACGGCGTTTTACCAAACGCCGTAACGGCTCGACGCTGCGCGCCGCCCAAGGCGGCAATTTGTCATTCAAAAGGCAGGGCATGACCAGAAGGTCAATGCCCTGCCTTTTTCATGCCAACTTGTTTGCCTTGGACGTCGCTCGCTGACATTGGCTCAACCTGCGGTGCTGACTACTCCCCTTGCACCAAAAACCGTCCCGTTCTCGGTTTTTGAGGACGGGGCGGTTTTGCTTACCTAGATTGTTCGAGTTCCTTATGCAAAGCGGGCGACGAGCTCCTGGAGCACGTCGGTCATCTTGACGAGCGAACTGACCGGGACAAACTCGTTGACGCCGTGGTAGCAATAGCCGCCGGTGGAAAGGTTGGGGCAGGGCAGACCGCGGAACGACAGCTGAGCGCCGTCGGTGCCGCCACGAATTGGCAGCACTTGGGGCTCAACGCCGCAGGCAAGGTAGGCTTCCTTGGCAACATCAATAAGCTCGGGATAGTCACGAACGATCTCGGCCATATTTCGATACTGCTGCTTAATCTCGACCGTCACGCGCTCCTCACCCAGACGCTGGTTGAGCATCGAGGCGGCGGCATCAATAAGGTCGAGTTTCTGCTGGAACTTGGCGGCGTCATGGTCGCGGACGATATAGCGCGCTGTGGCGTGATCGACGGTCGCAGATACACCCTCAAGGTGATAAAAGCCCTCGTAGCCTTCCGTATACTCCGGGCGCTGCACGTAGGGGAGCAACGCGTTGAAGTCGCAGAACAGATTGCCTGCGTTGACCATACGGCCTTTGGCGTCGCCCGGGTGGATGGACTGGCCCTCAAAGCGGACGGTCACCTCGGCGGCGTTAAAGCACTCCCACTCCAGCTCGCCGATGGGGCCGCCGTCGACCGTGTAGGCGTACTTGCAGCCGAAGGTATCGATATCCAACAGCTCGGCTCCGTGGCCGATCTCCTCGTCAGGGCAGAAGCAAATGCCGAGTGCGGGATGGGGCAGAGAAGGGTCCTGAGCGATACGCGCGACAAGCGACATGATCTCGGCGACGCCTGCCTTGTCGTCTGCGCCCAGCAGCGTGGTGCCATCGCTGCAGACCAAGTCCTCACCCGCGAGGTCGTTCAGGGCGGGAAGCTTGGCGGTACTCATGGCAACGGGCTTACCGTCAACCGTGCCACAGACCAGGTTGCCGCCTTCGTAGTGTACGATGTGCGGCTTCACGCCGGCGCCCGGTGCAACTTCGGTGGTGTCGAGATGGGCAATCAGGCCCAGGGCGGGCTTGTCCTCAGCGCCCGCACTTGCGGGGATATGCGCGCAGACATAGGCGTGCTCGGTCACGTGGGCATCTTCCGCACCAAGCTCGCGCAGCTCTTCAGCCAGCACGTTGGCAAGGTCAAACTGAACGGCGCTCGAGGGTACCTGGTCGCAGTTTGCATCCTCGGACTGCGTGTTGATCTGGACGTAGCGCAAAAAGCGCTCGAGGACATCGGGGTTCGTGGTGGTGTTTTCCATAAAGACCGCTCCAATCTTGGTCGTCGTGTGCAACAAGAACTCTAGCACGGTATGCCACGGCATACCGCGACGCTTGGATGGGGTAGAATCAGCCATTGAATGCAGAAGGGACGGAAGATCATGGATACGACAATTAGCTCGCGCGAACTACATCTGACGGTGGCGAACGAAGACTACTTGGAGTGCATGGTTCGCATTGAAAGCGAAGAGGGGGAAACCAACGGTGTGCGATCGGTCGACATCGCGCAGCGCCTTGGCGTCTCCAAGGCATCGGTCAATAAAGCGGTTTCGGCGCTCAAGGCATCCGAGCTTGTCGAGCAATCGCACTACGGCAAGGTAGTCCTGACCGATCGCGGCCGCGAGGTTGGCACGGCTATCTGGTACCGTCATCGCCTCATCCGCACGTTTTTGGTTCAGGAGCTCGGTGTCGAATTTGAGCGAGCCGATTCCGAGGCCTGCATGATGGAGCATGCGCTATCCGAGGACACGATGAGCCGCTGGCTCGCCTATCTCGAAAAGCAGGGAATCAGCGTCGAGGAATAGCGGGATATATATGGATACGAGTTATTACAACCGCTTTGGTGCCGAGGAACTTACGCGCCGCTTGTCGAGCGAGACCTTGTTGGCGCAGGGCCCCATGGGCAGTGTTCTGTTGAGTGAGTACGATGCCGCCGACATTCCACCGGCGTTTTGGAATCTGGCAGAGCCGCAGACCGTTTCTCGTATCCATCGCTTGTATGTCGCCGCCGGCGCGCAGGTGCTCATTACCAATACCTTTCAGGCATCGAGCTATGCCCTCAAGCACGACCAGATTGCGCCGTCCGTGGCGGAGGTCAATCGCGGGGCCGTCGACGATGCCCGCCAGGCGCACCCTCAGCTACTGCTGGGCTCAATGGGCCCGATCGGTATTGAGTGGTTTGCCGAGGACTCTGTCGAGTATCGTGAAATCCGCGGCATTGCGCGCGAACAGGCGCACGCCTTGCTCAATGCTGGTGTTGACGGTCTGCTGATCGAGACGGTGACGTCTATCCGTAATCTGCAGCCCATGCTTGCCGGCGCCCGAGATGCCGCCGACGGCATGCCTGTTCTGGTGAGTTTTGTCGTTGACGATAAAGGCGACCTGCTGGGCGATGGCCTCAACATCGAGGCAGCCGTTTTGTACGCCGAAAAACACGGCGCAAACTCGATTGGTGTTAATTGCTGTTCGCTTGCGGCCGCGAACGCGGCGGTGCCCAGGATGGTTGCATCGGCGACTACTCCCGTCACGGTGCGTCCCAACGTAGGCGATCCGGTCCAGACTCAGGATGGCCCCGTATGGCACGAGAACCCCGAAGCTTTCGCGCGCGCATGCATCGAATGGAGACATGCCGGTGCCGCAATGGTGGGCAGTTGCTGCGGAACCACGGCAATCACTACGGCAGCGATGGCCGAGGCGCTCGATATATAAAGGGCAAAACCGCTCCATACGGGGCGGTTTTTTTTATTGCTTGCATGTCCTCGGCAGCATTTGCCCAAATGGTGAATGCTGGTGCCGGCAGGTTGCCGAGTGCATGTTGCGGGTATACCGCATGCGTACCATGATCCAAACACTGTGAGGTGTCTGCGCGTGTGCGCGATAATTCATTTTGGAACTGACGGTTGGCGCGCTCGCGTCGATGAGGACTTCACTGCCGATAACGTTGCCCGTATCGCCGACGCCGTCGGCGAGTTGTGGCAAAAGACCAATCCGGGCAAAACGGTATATATAGGGTTCGACACCCGGCCCCTGGCGCGCGAGTTCGCTGAGCTTGCGGCGGGCGTGCTAGCAGCGCACGGGCTAGACGCCGTGCTCGCTTCGCGACCTGTCCCGACCCCTGCCCTTACGTGGGCGGCGGCTTATGACGGTGAGGCGTGCGGCGCGCTCATGGTGACGGGGTCCCATCATCCGCAGGGCTATCTGTGCCTCAAGATTCGCATGGGTGACGGCTCGACCGCCAACCAGGATGTCATCGAAGAGCTCGAAGAGACTATGGCTCCCGAGCCAATGGGGATCGAGGGGCAATATCGCACCGCGGATATCATTCCTGACTATATGCAGGCGGTGGCATCGTTTGTCGATGCCGAAGCCATCCGCGCCGCGCACCTGCGCGTGGTTGTCGATCCCATGGGCGGCGCAGCCCAGGGCTATCTAGCCGACTTGCTGCGCGAGCTTGGCGTTGAGGTGCACGAGATTCACGCCGGGCAGGCGTCTGACCAAGAAGATATCTGCCCCGACCCCGTTGAGCCGTGGGTGGACGCTTGCGAGCGCACGGTTATCGAGGACGGAGCTTGCGCTGGCCTGGTGACCGACGGCGACGCCGACCGCATCGGCGCGGTTGACGAGCGCGGCAGATATATACATCCGCATCAGATCATGGCGCTCGTTTTGGGCGACTTGGTTCAATTTCGTAATTTGGAGGGGCGCGTCGTCGTCAATCTTTCGTGCTCGACGCTCGTGCGTCGCATTGCCGAGGCGCTTGGCTGCCGCGTGACCGTCAAACCAGTCGGTTTCAAATATATAGCGGCGGAGATGAAGAAGGGCGGCGTCCTCATAGGCGGCGAAGAAGCCGGTGGTATCGGCATCGCCGCACATATGCCCGAGCGCGATGGAATCCTCGCCTGTCTGATTCTGTGTGAGCTTATGGCAAAGACGGACGCGCCTTTGGGCGTTCTGGTCGACCAACTCGAGGACAGTTTTGGTAAGACGAGTTACGGTCGACGCGATTTACGCCTTGAGGCCGAAGATGCCGAAACGTTACGAACCCTGCTGCCGGGCGTAAACCCCAAGTCGATTTGTGGCAAGGTGCCGCAAAACGTTAGTCATATGGATGGCTTGCGTTTGGCATTCGAGGATGACACGTGGCTGCTGGTCCGTCCTAGTGGGACCGAACCAGTGGTGCGCGTCTACGCCGAGGGGTTCTCGGTGGAAGAACGCGATGAGTTGCTCGATGCTGGCTGTGCTTTAGCTAGGGGGACGTATCCGCTTTAACCATGAGACTGCCTTATATAAAGAGATGCTCGGCGAGCGGTAGTTAACGGCTGGCAAACGTTAGTCGGATCACAAAATGTGTAGGAAATGTGTACGCCCAGATTCCCGCCCCCGGGGCCCCTCCGGTCTGGCAATATATCTCCTTGCCGCGCGGCCCGGTCGGACCGGATGAGCCGCAAAGCGTGCACCTTGAGAACCGGATACTGCGAGGATGGACACTAACTTCAGTGTCGCATCCGGGCAGACATCGAACCATTTGAAATGGTCTAACTTGGATTTGTT
>CAUATU010000014.1:0-58969 GCA_958432255.1 uncultured Collinsella sp. | reverse complement strand
AGCTAAAATAGCCCCGTCCCAAATTAACTACCCCTGGTCTGCTTTCAAAACTATGCCGGATTACGGGGCTGGATTGCTCTTGGCTGACCATGACCAAAATGGAAAAAATAAAACCGCAGGTAGATGGCTTGGCGAAAATCGAAAATGGTCGGTGTGGTTGGTGGTTATCGATTTGGCCCCGTAAACCGGGGTAGTTTTGAAATAGCACTAACCGAGTAGCAGCAAAATGCACGATTCTCAAAGAAAGTTGCGGTGGAATAGTTCCTGGATGCTGGGGTTTTGGCGGAAATCAGGAACTATTTCACCGCAACTGAGGAGGGCGGGGTGGATGGCGGGGTAGCTAAAAGAGGCCCGTCCCAAATTGGCTGCTTAGGCGGGGTCGATGTCCATGCTGGCGATTAGGTTGATGTTGGTGTCTAGGAGGTTCTCTAGCACGACGTCGCCCATGCGGATGGGGGCTTTGACCACTAGTCCGCGGATGAGGGCCATGGCTTGGGCGTGGAGTTCTAGCGGGATGGCTTCGGCGGTGCGCACGGGGAGCAGGGCTTCGTCGCCGCCAGATACGGCCACGGTGGTGGTGAGTACGCGCATGGGGCAGGTGAGCTCCTGGTGTGCGTACTTATTACCACGCGGGCATCTGTTGCCGGTCACGGAGCGCACTTCTGCCACGGTGCCGTCTGCGTCACGCTCTACCTCTACGGTCAGAAGGCACTCGGATGGGCAGGTGGTGCAGTTGAACTTCAGCGTCTCGATTACGTTATCGCTCATGGCCTTACGCCTCCTCAATGGGATCGACGGTCAGGACAAGCTCGCTAGCACCTAGGCCGAGTGCGCGCTGAATCACCTTCGCCGGCAGCGGGAAGCTTTCCATGACGCTCGGCTTAAATGCACGGACCTTGCCTGCGAACAGTTCCTCGCCGCCTGCCAGAATACGCACGCGGGCGGCGTCGACGGGTCGGCGCACGCGGAAGTTTAGCTTGGTGAGCGCCACGGCCGTAATGCGTCCCGGCAGCGCGTATCCCGCGATGCCGGTAGGGGAGACCGTGAGCTCGCAGCCCGTGTCCGCGACCGCGTTCGTCTCAGCTCCGCCACCCAGCGCGTACGCCGCTGCAGCTGCGCCAGCCCTCTCGGACTCGGTCGTTACGTTGTCGGCCAGGTCGTGCACGTGCAGCACGTTGCCACAGGCAAAGATGCCCGGTACGCCCGTCTGCAGGCTCTGGTCCACCACGGCGCCGCGCGTACGTGGGTCAAGCTCAACGCCCGCGCCCACCGAAAGCTCGTTCTCGGGAATCAGACCCACCGAAAGCAGCAGTGTGTCACACGGAACAATGCGCTCGGTCCCCGGAATGGGCGCCAAGCGCTCGTCGACCTGGCTTACCTCGACGGCCTCCACGCGGTCGTGCCCGATCACGCGCGTGGCCGTGGTAGACAGATGCAGCGGAATGCCAAAGTCGTTCAAGCAGTTCTTGACGTTGCGGCGCAGGCCGTTGGCGTACGGCATGAGCTCGTACACGCCCTCGACCGAAATCCCCTCGAGCGTGCAGCGGCGCGCCATGATAAGCCCGATGTCACCCGAGCCCAAAATGACGGCACGCGAGCCGGGCTTGAGGTTTTCGATATTGATGTATCGCTGCGCCAGGCCCGCCGTAAACACGCCGGCGGGACGGCTGCCGGGGATCTTGATCTCGCTGCGCGTGCGCTCGCGGCAACCCATGGCAAGGACGACGGCGCGCCCGGTGAGCTGCAGCATGCCGGCAGGGCTCATGAGCGTGACGGTATGGACTGCGTTGTCTTCCGTAGGCTCGCCCGAATCAATCCCAATCACCATGCTGTCCAGGAACAGCGCAATGTCGGTCGCGCGCGCCTGGTCGATAAAGCGCTGTGCGTACTCGGGGCCGGTGAGCTCCTGCTTAAAGTGCGATAGGCCAAAGCCGGGGTGGATGCACTGGCGGAGGATTCCGCCCAGGTGCTGCTCGCGCTCCACGATGGCCACGCGCGCTCCGGCCTTATGAGCGGCCAGCGCGGCCGCCATGCCGGCAGGTCCGCCGCCGATAACGACCACGTCGAAGGCTTGCGTTTGTACGGCTTCGACGACGTTGCAATCAATCGCGCTCGATTTGAATTCCGCCATTCTAGCGCACCCCCTTCAGCGGTCCCTCAACCAACCAAGATCCGGCATCTTCCAGCAGCACCTCGCTGGGGTCGCAGCCCAGCTCGCGCGCCAGGATCGCCACCACACGACTCTGGCAAAACCCGCTCTGGCACCGACCCATGCCGGCACGACAGCGGCGCTTGACGCCCTCGACCGAAACCGCGCCCGGTTGGCGTCGAATCGCGGCCACGATCTCGGCCTCGGGCACCGTCTCGCAGCGGCAGACAATCTGTCCCCACGCGGGATCGGACTCGATCAGCTCCTCCTTGCGCGCCAGCGGTGCACGGTCAAAGTCGTCCGGCGCTCGGCGAATTGGGTTCCAGTCCGCCCGCTCGTGCAGTTCCACGCCCGCCTCACGCATCGCAAGCTCCATGCGCTCGGCAATGGCCGGTGCGCTTGCCACACCCGGCGACTGAATGCCCGCCGCCTGGAAAAGCCCCGGCACCACGACCGACTGTCCAATAAAGAAGTCGTTCGTTCGCTGAATGACCGGACGCCCGCCGGCAAATGCGCGCACCACGCGACGCGTATCCAGATCGGGCACCAGCTTGTGCGCGCCGGTCAGGAGCGCGTTGACATCGGTCGCGTAGGTCTGTGTATCGCCCGGCTCGCGCACGGCGGCCGTGGCGGTGATCACGGTGTTGCCATGAACGGTCCCCGTCACGATAACGCCCTTCGACACCGGCGTCGGCACGGGGTAGAGCGGCATGAGCGTACGCGGCTCCTTGTCCAGCACCACGATGTTGCCCTGGCGCCAGACCATCTGGAACTCCTCGGCACCCGCCATATGCGAGATGTCGGCGGCGCCGTTACCCGCGGCGTTGATCAGGTAGTGGCAGCGCACGTTGCCAGCGGGGGTCGCGAGCGTAAAGCGCGCGTCGTCGCCCGAGCCAGCAACCTCAATCGCCTCCACCGACGCGGACCGCATAAACGTTACCCCGTTGGCCAGGGCGTTCTCCAGCGCGGCGATGGCCACTTCAAATGGGTCAACGTAACCGGTCGAGGGGCACCACAGCGCGCACGAGGCCTGGGCACTCGCGCGTGGCTCCAGTTCGTGGATGCGCTCGGGGCCGATAATCGACAGTTCGGGCACGCCGTTGGCCAGCCCATTCTGGCGCAGCTTCTCCAGGTGCGCGCGGTCTTCATCGTTAAAGCCCAACACCATCGACCCGGTGCGGCAGAACAGAAAGCCCAGCTCCTGCGCCCACGCACCGTACAACTCGCAACCACGAGCGTTGACCTGCGCCTTTACCGTGCCCGGCGCCGGATCGTAGCCGGCGTGCACCAGGCCGCCGTTGGCCTTCGAGGCGTCCAGCGCGATGTCGTTGGCCGCCTCGATCACGCAAATGGAAAGGTCAAATCTCGCGAGCTGACGCGCGATGGCGCATCCGGTGATGCCCGCGCCGACAATCGCGATATCAAACGTTTCTGTCACAGTGCCTCCCAGACGAGTTGACAGGCCGTCAATAAGACTATCCTACGGTTTAGACACCCCCAGCGCGGCGGCAATGCGGCGAACAGCCCCGCAACACCCGCCAACGGCAGGCGAGGGGAGACCCGGCAACGTCGACAACCTCGTCTGCCGGCTACCACGTTGAAGTTTTGTCTCGATCTGTAACAGTAAGCTGAGGATTTGGCTTCCAGTTGTTACAGATTGAGATTGAAGCCGGGGAGAGATTCTTCTGTCTCGATCTGTAACATCTGGGGACTGTTTTGGGGTCTAATTGTGGCAGATTTAGATGAACCAATCAGTCGATTTCGAATGTCTAAATCTGTAACAGTTAGACCTGTTTATGCTGAGTCTCTGTTACAGATTGAGACATTCGGTCCGGAAGTTTTCCTTTGTCTCAATCTGTAACAGTTAGCTGATGATTTGGGTTGTAGATGTTACAGATCAAGACAAACCTTCCGGCGGATTTTGAATGTCTCGCTCTGTAACAGTTAGACAAGGATTTGGGTTCCAGATGTTACAGATTGAGACGTTAGTCTGGTGGGTCCTCTGTTTGTCTCGTTCTGTAACATCTGGACCCGTTTAAGCTTAGTAACTGTTACAGATTGAGACATTTGCCATGCGGGTCCTCCGTTTGTCTTGATCTGTAACATCTAGACCCGGATTCCGCTCCCACCTGTTACAGATTGAGATGTTTGTGTCCGCGCCAGCCCCGCCCCTGGCCGTGGTCCCATATAAACAAACCCCGTGGTAAACTTGACCGGACTGTTAATATTCCGAAAGGTACCCGTAATGTCCAAGTACATCTCCGAGCTCATGTCGCCGCAGCTTATGGGCGTCGTCTATGCCTTCGTTGGCTTTATCATCGCCCTGTATGTGCTGTCGGTCGTCTATGTGTTCATCGACGCTCGCCGCCGCGGCGCCAGCGCCTACGTGGCATGGGGCATCATCGCCCTCATCCCGTTTGTAGGCCTCATCGCCTACCTGGTTCTGCGCCCGCACTCCTACGCGTCCGACCGCGAGGAGCAGGAGCTGGACATGGCCTTGCGCGAGCGCCAGCTTGCCCAGTACGGCACCTGCCCGCAGTGCGGCGCGCCCATCGAGAAGGACTTCGTCGTCTGCCCGGTGTGCGATACCCAGGTTCGCAACGTCTGCCCCAGCTGCCATCGCCCGCTCGATGCGCACTGGAAGGTCTGCCCCTACTGCCGAACTCGCATCCAGTAACGCATCCATCGTCGGGCCGGCCGCAAGCCACGCGCGCCCCGCAGCCCCGCCCCCACACGATGAAGCATGCGTAGAAAATCGCCCGCCGTGCCATTAAGGTGCGGCGGGCGCTTGTATACCAAGGCAACCTGCCTATAATGATGCAAGTCAAAAACGCCGAGCGCATCGCACGCACTTGCATCAGGCATCCGAGAGGAGAAAACATACCCATGAAGGCACTCTACAATGACGGTTCGGTGGCCGAGCTCCCGCAGGACGAGGTCACGCACGTCATCCGCCACTCCGCCGCGCACATCATGGCGCAGGCCATCAAGCGCCTGTACCCCGAGGCCGACTTTGCCTACGGCCCCGCGACCGACAACGGCTTCTACTACGACGTTGACCTGCCCGAGGGCGTCAAGATCAGCGAGGACGACTTTCCCGCGATCGAGGCCGAGATGAAGAAGATCGTCAAGGAGAACCTCAAGTTCACCGTGTACGAGAAGCCCCGCGCCGAGGCCATCGCCCTTATGGAGGAGCGCGGCGAGAAGTACAAGGTCGAGCACATCGGCGACCTGAACGACGACGCCCGCATCACCTTCTACCAGCAGGGCGACTACATCGACATGTGCGTTGGCCCCCACATCTGCTACACCAAGGCGCTGAAGGCCTTTAAGCTCACCGGCGTCTCGGGCGCCTACTGGAAGGGCGACAAAGACAACAAGATGCTCACCCGCATCAACGGTGTCGCCTTTGCCACCAAGGAAGAGCTCGACGAGCACATGCACATGCTGGAGGAGGCCAAGAAGCGCGACCACCGCAAGATCGGCCGCGAGATGGATCTCTTTATGATGCGCGACGAGGCCCCCGGCTTCCCGTTCTTCCTGCCCAACGGCATGATCCTTAAGAACACGCTGCTGGACTACTGGCGCGAGATCCACCACAAGGCCGGTTACGTGGAGATCTCCACGCCGCTCATCATGAATAAGCAGCTGTGGAAGACCTCGGGCCACTGGGACCACTACAAGGACAACATGTACTCCACCGTCATCGACGACGAAGAGTACTGCATTAAGCCCATGAACTGCCCGGGCGGCGTGCTGGTGTACGCTTCCAAGCCGCACTCCTATCGCGAGCTGCCCATACGCGCCGGCGAGATTGGCCTGGTGCATCGCCACGAGCTGCGCGGCGCCCTGCACGGTCTGTTCCGCGTGCGCTGCTTTAACCAGGACGACGCCCACCTGTTTGTGCGTCCCGACCAACTGACCGACGAGATCGTGGGTGTGGTCAACCTCATCGACTCCGTGTACCAGAAGTTTGGCTTTAAGTACCACGTTGAGCTTTCCACCCGCCCCGAGGACTCCATGGGTTCGGACGAGGACTGGGCTCGCGCCGAGGAGGGCCTGCGTACCGCTCTTGAGCAGCTACACATGGACTACGAGGTCAACGAGGGCGACGGCGCCTTCTACGGTCCCAAGATCGACTTCCACCTGGAGGATTCGCTCGGCCGTACCTGGCAGTGCGGTACCGTCCAGCTCGACTTCCAGATGCCGCTCAACTTTGACCTGGAGTACGTGGACGCCGACGGCACCAAGAAGCGCCCCATCATGCTGCATCGCGTGTGCTTTGGCTCCATCGAGCGCTTCATCGGTATTCTGATTGAGCATTTTGCGGGCAAGTTCCCCACCTGGCTGGCTCCCGTGCAGGTCAAGGCGCTTCCTGTCTCCGAGAAGAGCCGCGACTACGCTCACGAGGTGTGCGCCAAGCTGGAGGAGGCCGGCATTCGCGTGGTCTGCGACGACCGCGACGAGAAGATCGGCTACAAGATCCGCGAGGCCCGCAGCATCGACCGCGTGCCCTACATGCTCATCCTGGGCGAGAAGGAGGTCGAGGCCGGCAACATTTCCGTCCGCGATCGCTCCAACGAGACCGTTCAGATGAGCGTTGACGAGTTTGTTGCCAAGGTGACCGAGGAGATCAAGACCCGCGCCTAAGGCAAACTTCACAACAATTAATAAAGGCGACCGTCCACACAGGGCGGTCGCTTTTTTTATGCCCAAATAAGAAAAGCCGCTGGTTGAGCGGCTTTTTTTGTTGCACAAAAAGGTACAGGTTTTTGTATCTTTCGACAGACGACATTATACGAGCAATTAATCAGCGTTTGCCCAGATTACGCAAAATGTACTGCTAGTAGGTGCATCTCCATACCCCTCTACAAAAACCTGTACTTTTGCGACTGCGCCTAGCTGCGAGCGAGAAGCCTGTTCTAAACGCCCCTGCATTTGCGTGCATCGCAAAGCCAAAAGAGGGGGGCGAGAACATGGAACAGACGGCACGGCGCCAAGAGCAGCTGCCGGGCGCATTTAACGGCGTTACCACCAACAGCCGGCACGGCCGCGTCCGCTGGTATCTGGTCCACACCCCCCATGGAAAAGAGCGCGAGACCTGCGAAAAGGTCCGCCGCATAATCCCGCACAACCTTATGCAGGACGCTTTTGTGATGCAAAAGGAGTTCTGGTTTAAGCGGGACGGCGCATGGTCGCTCCAAACCAAACCCATGTACAAGGAATATTTCTTCGTCGCCACGCACGATGCTGCCGCGCTCGATAGGGCTTTGGCTCAGTTGAGCTTTGGCTGTCGCATCGCCGGCAGTAGGGAGCGGGCGTACATGCCCATGCCGGACGATGCGCAGGATTGGTACCGCAGCGTTCTGGATGACGACGGCGTGGTACGCAACAGCGTCGCACGCATAGAAGACGGCGTGTTGCACATAGAGCAGGGTCCCTTGGTGGGGCAAGAGGCTCGCGTTAAAAAGATCGACCGTCATAATCGCTGGTGCCTGGTAGACGTGGGCGATGGCGATTCCGTTTTTAGGGAGCTGCTACCGCTCGACGTTCCCAGCAAAACGTAAGGGAGACGTTGCATCAGCTATTCGTTCGCATTTTTGAATTTATCGATTGGGGGATCCCTGGGGAACGGGGACGTAAGTTTGACTGTGGCTGCTAAAGAAGTAACAAAGACAAATACGCCCGCGGGGGCGGCGCTGATTGCTCAGGCCATGGACCGGCGTGAGGGCGCCGGTCGCTACAAGGCCATGCAATCCGTCATGGACTGGGATAACTCGCGTCTGGCCTACAGGGCGGTGAAGCGCGCGTTTGACATCGTTTTCAGCGGTGTCGTGCTTGCGATCATCGCAATTCCCAGTCTGGTGCTCGCAGCCGCAATTCGCCTAGAAAGCGAAGGCAGCCCGTTCTACAGCCAGATCCGAGTCGGTCAGACTCACCCTGACGGCAGCCTGTCTACCTTCCGCATGTGGAAGTTCCGCTCCATGTACAAAGACGCCGATGAGCGTCTCGCCGAGCTCAAGGAGCAAAACGAGATCGCTGGCGCCATGTTCAAGATGAGGGATGACCCCCGCGTCACCAAGATCGGCAAGTTCATTCGCAAGCACTCAATCGACGAGTTCCCGCAGTTCCTGAACGTGTTCCTGGGCCAGATGTCCGTCGTGGGCCCGCGCCCGCCGCTGCCCAACGAAGTGACGGAATACACCGAGTACGACCTGCAGCGACTGTCCGTTAAGCCCGGCATCACCGGCTGGTGGCAGGTGACCGATCGCAACGACACCGACTTCGACGGGATGGTCCGCCGTGATTTGGAGTACATCGCCAAGCGCGGCCTCATCATGGACTTGAAGATTGTTCTCCTCACGGTCGTTGAGGTCTTTACCGGTGGAGGTGCTTGCTAAATGACTGAACCGGTTAGGGTGGCTCAGGTTGTTGGCAAGATGGTTGGCGGCGGCGTCGAAGCTGTCGTTATGAATTACTATCGTCACATCGATCGCAGTAAAGTGCAGTTTGACTTTCTTGTTGATTCCGATTCGACGCTTGTTCCCCGTGACGAGATCGAATCGCTCGGTGGCAGGGTCTTTGAGATACCGCCCTATCAGCATATAGCTGAATACCAGCGAGAGCTTCAGCGTCTCTTTAAGCAAGAGGGCTGGAAGATTGTCCACAGTCACATCAACGCGCTTTCGGTCTTTCCTCTTCGTGCTGCGAAGAAGGCGGGTGTTTCTGTGCGGATCGCCCATAGTCACTCTACGAGCGGTAAGGGGGAGTATGCCAAGAATGCCCTGAAGGCCGTGCTGAAAACGCAATCGAATCGATATCCAACACACCGATTTGCATGTAGTCAATTTGCCGGTGAATGGCTTTTCGGTAAAGCTGCGCACTTCGAGGTCGTATACAACGCAATCGATTTGGATCGCTTTCGCTTCAATGCGGAGGCTCGTGCGCAAGCGCGAGCCGACCTGGGCCTCGTCGGCAACCAGTTTGCCATTGGACATGTGGGGCGCTTTACTGCCCAGAAGAACCATGCGTTTTTGATTGACGTTTTTGCTGAGGTCGCAAAGCGCCGCGACGATGCTGTCCTGCTGCTTGTCGGTACCGGCGAAGCCGGGGCCTCCGTAAAGGCCTTGGTGGACGAACGCGGTCTTACTGATCGCGTTAAGTTTCTGGGGCAGAGAAGCGATGTCAATCGCTTGTACCAGGCGTTTGATGCGTTCGTTCTGCCAAGCCTTTACGAAGGCCTGTGCCTCGTCGGCGTCGAGGCACAGGTGTCTGGCTTACCGTGCTTGTTGAGCGATGCGATTACGCGTGAGGTAGACGTAACGGGGGAGTGTAAGTTCTTGTCGATTGATAGCCCTGTCGTGTGGGCAGATGAGATTTGCTCTCTTTCAAAAAAGTCTGATGAGGGGCGCGATTCCACTTCTCCCGGTTCATTTGTACATTACGACATTGGTCAGCAGGCTGATTGGCTTTTGAGGCGATATTTGCAACTAATAAACGGAGACAGAAATTGATGGACAAGAGAGTCAAAAACGTCATTATTGTTGATGATACGGCTGATAATTTTGGCGGTACCGCCCAAATCGCTTACATTACCGCCATGGTTCTCCGTGACCGCGGGTATAACGTTGTCTACTTTGCTGGTTGCGGGCCAATTCATAGTCGACTTGACGGTTTCAAGGTTGTTGTTGCAAATGAACAGCCTTTTCTCGAGTCAGATAACAAAGTTGCCGGTGCCCTTAGCGGCCTGCACAGTAAAAAATCTTACGAGAGGTTTTGTGCCTTATTAAACCAATTCAATCCTGATGACACTGTCGTACACGTTCATTCCTGGACCCATGCTCTTTCATCTTCAATTTTTGATGCTATTGCCGATTCTGGCTTCAAGGTGCTCGTGACGCTTCATGAGTATTTTCTTGTATGTCCTAATGGTGGGTTTTACGATTACAAGAAGCATAGAATATGCCATTTGAAAGCATGCTCCGCAAAGTGCATTCGATGCAATTGTGATAAGAGAAGCTATGTGCAGAAGCTATATCGAGTGGTTCGCATCGCTCTTCAAAATCGTTCAATCAAGCGGGCCCATCCAAAGTTTTGTTATCTTTCGGATTTTACCTATGACATTATGCGTGGCAGTGAATTTGATGATGGCATGCCATGCATTCTTCCCAATCCAATTTCTGTTGAAGGGGAGCTTTCGCTTGGTGTGCCATCTGAAAAGAACGGCTATTTGTTTGTGGGCCGTTTTGATAAGGAGAAGAACCCCGAGCTGTTTTGTAGAGCGCTTACTTCTTTGGGTTTGCCAGGAACATTATGTGGATCTGGTCCTGAGTTCGAGAGACTAAGAGATGCTTACCCAAACCTTAATTTTTTGGGTTGGTGTGATAAAGATGTACTCGCAGACCAGTTCAAATCAAATAAGGCTTTGGTGATGACTTCCTCCTGGTACGAAGCTTCTCCTTTAGTATGCCTTGAAGCCATGTTTGCCTCTGGTATTCCATCAATCGTTCCCGAGACCTGTGGGGCTATTGCATATATCAGGGATGGCGTAAATGGTCTTCTTTTTAAAAATGGCGACGTTTCCTCTCTCTGTGAGGCGATTTCTAAACTAGAAGACAGTAATTATTACGAAATGCTTTGCGAGTCAACCAGGCGCTTGTTGCCTTCTCTTCAAGAAGACCGAAGCTATGAGACTTACGCAAATCGAGTTAGCAATCTTTACGAGGGGCTATATGTTTAAGAGGGTTATATATATTGTTAAGTCCGACTTGGCGTTCTATCCTCCCTGTATGTCACAAATAAGAATGATTAAAGATTTGGGCGTACAGATTGAAGTCTGGTTTGGTTCCAGCAAGGATACGGCCAAGGAAATTCTAAAAGGCGAGGGCATTCCATTTACGGAGCTCGTTGATCCGCATCTGAGCGTTGGCGGAAAACTGGATACATTGAATAACTGGACTCATTTCCGCAAAGCCGTTCTCACTCGGCTAAAAAAAGAGCCAACGGATTATCTTATCTGGTTTGGAACAGCTGAATCTGCGCTTCCGCTTTACGGGGCACTTTCCGGTATTCCCTATGTGGCCACGGCGCTTGAGCTGTGTGATGATCAACCGACAAAAGAACGACTATTTGCGGCTGTTTGTCGCAAGGCTCTTGCAGTTACGTGTTGCGAGTTAAATCGTGCCTACTATATGAAAATTAAATGGGGGCTGAATTCGCTTCCCTCAGTTTTCCCGAATAAGCCATACGGGCTCAAAGCGGGTGAAATCCCTTCTGTTTCGACAAATGTCACAAAGCAGATCTTGGATGAGCTTGACGGAAGAAAGATCCTTCTTTACCAGGGGCTATTCCAACGTCCTGAATATGTTGCGCCCATCGCTGAGGCTCTTCGTATGATGGAGTCTGATTACGCTTTCGTTCTTATGGGAAAAGATCGCTACGGTACGACTGAACGAATGAAGGAGATTTACCCGGATACTTTTGTGTATGGTTTTGTTCCAGCGCCAAAGCATTTGGAAATTACTGCAAGGTCGCGAATTGGCGTCGTGCTTTATGATGACACATCGCTTAATAAGGCCTTTTGTGCGCCTAATAAAATATATGAGTATGCAGCATTTGGCCTCCCTACGCTTGCCAATCGTTTGCCGGGCTTGGTTTCAACTGTTGAGGCCAGCGGCAGCGGTAAGTGCGTTGACTTTGAACCCGAATTAATAGCCGATGCTATTAAGCAAATCGATCATGAATATAGTCAATTTAGATCTTGTGCATATGATTTCTTTAATGGAACAGATAATCTTGCTGTTATGAAATCGCTGCTGCAGAGTCTTGGTGCATTTGACGAGGCGGACGATTAATGGAGCTTTGGCGAGTTGCCCTTGACTGGATGCTGATCCTGCTTTCTTCATTTTATTTGTGCGTAATTTATAATCGATTAATTATGAAGCCGCAGGTTTCTATTGCAAACTATGTATATTTAATTTTATGGGCGTTCTGTTGTCTACCTATTTTGCTCGATTATGCAATTGGTAGGCCAAGTTACCAGACAGTTTACTGGTATAAGCCTTTTATAGCCCCAATGGCCAATGACTATGTGTCGGCCATTTATGACCTCTTGCTTATAACGGCCTGCACTTCATTGTTTTTCTACTCAAATTACTATCAAAAAAAGAAGATTAAAGTTCAAAAAAAATGGGGAGGGGCGATATTTGACAATAAAGTCGTAATGTATTTGTTTACTATCTCTCCATATATATATATATTGCTTTCCGGCAATGTCAGCTCTTATCTAACTTATGGTGACTCGGTTTCTCGTGGAGTTGCCTCTAGCGGCGTGAGTATGATCGTTGCGGAGCTGCTTCTGTTAAGTGTAATTTCTTTTTGCTCCCTGTTCTTTCGTCAGGACAGGCTGGGGACGGTCGCCAATTTAGTTCTTATTGTCTGTTACTCGATTGTTACTGGTTGGATTTCTGGCAAACGATTCATGCTTGCGATATTAATTGTCCTGTATTTGTTTTTCTATTTAAGAAGAAATCCTGCTCTTGAACAGAGAAAAAAGTTGAGGGTCTTTTTTCCGCTCGCGCTTTGCGCGCTCCTTTTCTTCTCATCTTTTTATCTAATTGTTGTTCGACCGTTGAGGGATACGGGTTTCAATAGCGTCTATGAGATGCTCCGCGTTGATTTTGGCAGAGACGATGTTACAAAATATGTAATCTATCATGAGTTCTTTTTAGGTGATCATATACTCGATTATTACGGTCAGTCGTTTCTCTCGACACTATTTATTTGGGTTCCTAGATCAATTTGGCCTAGCAAACCATATCAAGATTACCAATACTTAACATCTTCTATTCTAGGATTGCCAATATCCGAGCTTCCGGCTGGCACAACGCCATGCTGGTTCGAGATGTGCATCATTAACTTCTCATACTTTGGTCTTCTCTTGAGCTGTGTGCTGATCGTTGCCCTTTGCCATCTTACGGACTGTGTTAAAAGCGCTTCGACAGAAGCGATGCTATTCGTTGTCATTCTTGCCTTGCTCACGCAGAGTATTGATGTATATCTCGTTTTTGTTTTCCTCATTGTCCTCCAAAAAGTAATTAGTTTCGTTATGCCGACAAACAACACGCGTCTTAGGAGTGGGTATGGACATAAAGACTGCAGTACTGCCTGCGTACAATAAAATTCGAAGATTGTCGTTTGCTGTTAAATCGAATCGTTTACTTGCTTGCGAAGACTTTAGGTCTTTAGACACCTTGTACAGAGACTCTCTTCTTATTGCTCATTCATTTGAGAAAGCTCTTTGTATTGAAGGCTGTCGCGATGATTTTGGAACACAAAAGGCCGACCGTCTCCTTGATTATTTAACGCTTGCAGCAAAAGATCCTTCTTTTGATAATCATTCATATGCTTTTACCGAGTCCATGGCGGCACTTGAGAACTGGCTTGTTCGTCGAGCTCAGTTTGGACTTGATTGCTCTAAATGGCAGCCTGGTTTTGAATCGCTCGCTGAACAAACTTCATATGAAGTTGGCCGAATTGACTTGAGTGATAGGGCTGGAATTGTTTCCGATTCTTTTGCTTCTGTCTCTGATTGCGATAAGTATGCGATCAATTTTATTAACGGGAGACATAGTGTTCGGTCATTTGATCCAGCCCCTGTTCCTCAGGAAACGCTGACGCAAGTTGTTGAGCTTGCGCAGAGTGCGCCTTCGGCGTGCAACCGTCAGCCAAGTCGTGTGTATTTTTCCGGGCCAAAATCTGCTCAGGTTGTCTCTGCTGCCGTGCGTGGCAATAAAGGGTTTGAGCAATCAATTTTCCAATGGGCAGTTATTACTACCGACACTTCTCTGTTTTCCTGCGCCGAATATAACCAATGGTTTATCAACGGCGGCATCTATCTTCAGTCATTTGTTTTGGCACTGAAAGCTTATGGAATTGGTTCATGTATTTTCCAGTGGGTTGTTGGTGACTTAGGAAAAGAAATGCGTTCTTCTTTAGGCATTTCGACAAGTGAAGCGATTATTGCGGTCGTCGGATTTGGCTACCCAAAAGAAACGTTTGCGAGACCGGTTGCTCATAGAATGCCTGTTTCCGAAGTTGCGTCTTGGGCTGATTAACGTTGAAACGCTCGCTGGAGTATTATTTGATTGGAAATTAACAAATGAAAATTGGAATCATTACTTACCATTTTGCCCGCAACTACGGTGCGATCTTGCAGTGCTACGCACTACAAGAGCAGCTTCGCTCTATGGGTCATGATGTTTGGGTGCTTAACTTCCAAAATGATCGCCAGGAGCGCAATAACTCCCTTCATCACAAAAGGGATGGTTTTCTATCTAATTTAGCGGTTAATGTCGCGTTGCTTCCTTTTGAAGGCAAAAGGCGTTCTAAGGAGCGCAAATTTGCTGAATATGAGTCGCGTTACCTTCATCTGACGCCTCGGTTCTATTCAATTGAAGAGATGCGCGATTTTGTTAATAAAGAAAGTTTCGATCTCCTTATCTCTGGAAGCGACCAGGTTTTCAATCCTAATATTGCCGATTTCGATGAAGCTTTCCTTTTTCCCTTTGAAACGTCGGCTCGTAAGGGCAGTTTTGCGGCAAGTCTCGGCAGCGCTACCGAAACTGAATTAGCTCCTTTTTCAGATGACCTAGCTTCTTTTGATGTTCTCTGTGTAAGAGAGAATACTGATGCACCCGTGGTTAATAGCTTATGCGGACGGTCTCCCGAGGTGGTTGACGACCCTGTTTTCCTTTTGGATTCAAAGCGCTGGGCACAAGCTGTTAATACTTCGGTCGAAGACTGTGGGTATGTTTTAGGTTATTACATTAATAAGGAGGCATCCGCGCGCTATTTGGAGCTTACGAAGCAGGCTGCATCTGAGCTTGGATTGCCCTTGAAGGTTATAAATGTGCGTTATGGGCGGGACTCATTTAAGCGCGAGATGATTACTGATGCTGGCCCTGAGGATTTCCTTAAGTTATTTGCGGGCGCTTCTTTTGTCTGTACGGACTCTTTCCATGGAACGGCGTTTTCGCTGCTATTCGGAAAGCGTTTTGTATCTTTTGAACCCAAATCAAATTCTAGTGACTTCCGCAAGAGGGATCTATTAAGCAAGGTAGGAGAACCTTGGAGAAGCGTTGCGGTCGATTCTACTTCTGCGAGCGCCCTTGTCAGTGAGTTGTGTGGGCGTTCTGCTCCCGCTGCCCAAGATGGAATCAGGCGTGTTCGCGAGGCACAACTGCTGTTCCTCGAGAAGATGACGAAGGAGAATTAGTTTGGCTTTTAAAGAGAAAAAGCTTCTCCAGAATACTGGCTGGCTGCTTGCGCTGCAGGCAATTAACATTGTGTTGCCTTTTGTTACGGTGCCTTACGTTACCCGCGTGTTTGGCGCTGAGCGGTATGGCATATTCTCTATTGCTCTTAATTGGATAACTTATTTTCAGCTTGTTGTTGAGTTTGGTTTTAACTTGAGCGCAACGAAAAAGGTCGTTGAGGTTAAAGATGGGGATGAGCTTAACGACCTCGTGTCCGCTGTCGTTATTGCTCGACTGGGACTTGTTGCCGCCTGCTTTGTCGTAGTAATAATTCTCGGTATTACGTCGGCTGCAACCGGGGACCAGCTATCCTGTATGCTTGCGTTGTTTTCCATGCTTGTTGGCATTGCTTTACAGCTCAACTGGCTTTTTCAGGGTTTGCAGGACATGAAGGTCATCACTATAGCCACGGCGGCTGCGCGAGGGCTTTCTGTCATTCTGATTTTCCTCCTTATAAATAACCCCGGTCAATTGATGCTTTACTCGTTCCTGTATTCAATTACTTTCCTTGCTTCGGGTGTTACTACTCATGTATTTGCTTGGAAGCGCTATGGGATCAAAATGGGTTTTGCTGCTATAAAGCAGATACTCGGTGAGATGCGAGACGGAATGCCGATTTTTCTTTCATCTGCCGCCGGCAAGATTATTGGAAATGTTGGCGTCACGGTGCTCGGCGGTTGCCAGCCAAGTGCGGTCGTTGGCTCGTATGCTGCCATTTTGAAGGTGCCGCAAATGGCGAGCCTGATGTTTACTCCTGTTGGCCAAGCGCTGTATCCGCGTGTAAACGAAGAACGAATGAAATCTCGGCGCTCCGCGGCGCGGCTTGTTGCTAAGTTTGGTATTCCCGTGGTCGTATTGTTTGCGGCTGGTTTATTTGGCATGGCGATCCTTCGCAATCCGGTAGTCGAGATTCTCTATGGCAAAGAGTATCTAGTTTGCGCCGATACACTCATTCCGCTTGCTATTTGGGTGCTGCTGGGCATCGTAAACAATTTTCTCGGTGTTCAGCTTCTCATTCCTTTTGGGTATCAGTCCCTATATAGCTTGCTTATGATTGTCGATTCCGTTCTTTCGTTGGTGCTTAACGTTTGGCTTGGCCATACTTGGGGCGCCATGGGTGTCGCGTCAGCTATTGCGATATCCGAGGCTGTCCTTACGGTAGCTTTGTTTTTGGCTCTTCTTTCTGTAGTGAGGCAATCGTCCGCTGTTTCTTATAGCTCTCATGCCCATAAGGCTCAGCACATGAGAAAGGACCGATAATGAAAAAAATCATGCTCGTCTTCGGCACCCGTCCGGAGGCAATCAAGATGTGCCCGCTCGTCAACGAGCTGAAGGCGCGCGCGGATGAGTTCGAGACCGTCGTGACCGTGACCGGCCAGCACCGCGAGATGCTCGACCAGGTGCTGCGCGTCTTCGACGTGACTCCCGACCACGACCTGGCGATCATGAAGCCGGGACAGACGCTGTTCGACGTTACGTGCGACGTGCTTCTCAAGCTCAAGGCCGTCCTCGAGGACGAGAAGCCCGACGTGGTCCTGGTCCACGGGGACACAACGACCAGCTTCGCCGCCGCGCTCGCGTGCTTCTACCTGCAGATCCCGGTGGGCCACGTAGAGGCGGGCCTGCGCACGCACGACATCTACAGCCCCTGGCCGGAGGAGTTCAACCGCCAGGCCGTCGACATCGTGAGCGAGTACTACTTCGCCCCGACGGAGGCGAGCAAGGAGAACCTGCTCGGGGAGGGCAAGCCCGAGTCCAGGATCTGGGTCACCGGAAACACCGGCATTGACGCCCTGCGCACCACCGTGCGCGAGGGCTACTCCCACCCCGAGCTCGAGTGGGCGGAGGGCTCCCGCCTCATCCTCATCACGGCGCACCGCCGCGAGAACCTGGGCGAGCCCATGCACCGCATGTTCCGCGCCATCCGCCGCGTGATGGAGGAGCATCCGGACACAAAGGCAATCTACCCCATCCACATGAACCCGCTCGTCCGCAAGGCGGCGCACGAGGAGCTCGACGGCTTCGACCGACTTCACATCATCGACCCGCTCGAGGTTCTCGACTTCCACAACTTCATGGCCGCGAGCCACCTCATCCTCACCGACTCCGGCGGCATCCAGGAGGAGGCCCCGAGCCTGGGCAAACCGGTGCTCGTCATGCGCGACACCACGGAGCGTCCCGAGGGCGTGGCCGCCGGCACGCTGAAGCTCGTCGGCACCGAGGAGGACGTCATCTACCGCGAGTTCAGCCGACTGCTCAGCGATCAGGCCGAGTACGAGGCCATGAGCCGCGCGTCGAACCCCTATGGTGATGGGCATGCGAGCGAACGCATCGCGGACGTGCTTGCGCAGTAGTTTTCTCCGAGCTGTTTTATGAAGCTGCTCTTTTGGAACATAAACAAGAAAGACAATGCCGACCTTGTCGTCACGCACATGCGAGAGGATGAGGTCGGCATTGCGGTTTTTGCTGAGTTTTTGGAACTGACTTTTCAAATTAGCTGCAAAATAGAACTGGTTGTGGTGCCGTCAAGAAGATCGCGTCGAAAATGTTGGTGTAAGGGCGGCACCCTGGCGCCTGTTTAACGAAGAACGGCTCGCCGAGCAGGTCGTCATGGGCGAGACCAACATGCGGTAGCGCCGCGGCGTCGAATGTCAGCAATAAATGGCACCGGGATCCATGTCGGCCCCGGTGCCCAAGCGCAATAACGGCGGTGCTGTTTCGCGATATTCGGCAGTGCTTATGCGAGCAAATACTCACGACGAGCCGCTATTCATTGAGCCTTGAGCAATTTGCGTCTCGACTTAGAGCCTCATTGCCGACTTGTTCAACCAAATCCAGCGGTTTCCGCTGCAGTCAGCATACTCAATTCGATTTACTGCCAAACCGAGGTCTATAAGCCTTTTTGCCAAAGGCAAGTCCTGGCGCTCAACAAAGGCCTGGCCGTTTGGGAACGCGATTGCAAGCAGTGAGTCCAAATAGTGCCGAGTCGTCTCGTCCATATCTTTACCTCCTTTCGGGGCTTGATTTACGACCCATATATTCGGCTATCCGTCAAATACCATCGTGCGGGATTGAGTCACCTTGTGTCTCGCGCATCAATGAGTATGGCGAGAGCGCTGTCGAAAACAACCGCAGCGATCCACTCCTCATTTGGGTTCAAGGCTTACAACTCGATCGCAAACCTCCAGCGCGGCAGGCCTGTGCGTGACGATGATGACGGTACGGCCGAGATTTCGCATGCGGCCCAGCATTTCTCGCTCGGTCTTGGGGTCGAGGGCCGATGTGCATTCATCGAGCAGGAGCACGGGGGACTGGAGTAGACCGCACGCGCAACGGCAAGGTGTTGCTCCAGGTCTCCGTACCAGTTGTCGCTGGTGTCGTCCCAGGTTAGGTCCATCTGGCGCCATTTGCCGTCGATCTTTACGGCGTTCCAGGTGTGGCCGTTGCCGGTGATGCGGCCGTTGGCGATGCCCGCTGCGTTAAGGAGCTTGGAGTAGATGCGCTGGTAGCTCTCGCAGGTGCCCTGGTGGCGCGTGAGGCCGCTTTCGGCCGAGCACCAGTTGAGGCTGTGGTCGTACTCCAGCTGGTCGAGTGTCCAGTCGTGGAGCCACAGCGCCATGTCGTATTCCGAGCCGTTTGTCTCTTGCCTGCACTGGGCTACGGCGCTGTTGACGAGCTGCGTGACACTCGGGCGGGCGGCGTCGTTTACGGTCACCTCCGCTGTGGCGCGCAGGTAGTAGATCCCCTTGTCGTTTTGGGGGTCGTTTCTGTCGTTGTCAATAAAGTAGAAGTAGATGCGGTACGTGCCCGACGCCGTGAAGTCAAAGGTAAAGTCGTGGCCCGCGGTGCCCAGGTTGTAGTAGCTGCCCCATGCCGCGCGCGACGGGTCGCAGACGCTCTCATGGCTGCCGCCGTCCCAATAGGTGGGCACGTCCATGCGCGCCTTGGCCTGGGACGAGCCGTTGGTCTGGGTTACGTGGAAGGTCGTCGCGGCGCCCGCGGGGGCGTCGTTCCACGAGACGGTGAAGGTGACGCCGTTTTGGGCTGCCGTGGCGGTTGCGGCGGTGGTGCCGTCAGCGCTTTCCGTGTTGACGGCGCTGGTGCCGGTGGATGTTGCGGCGCCGTTCTCTATGGTATCTGCTGTCGCATTTGTGTTGGTGCCGTCTTCAGTCTTGCCTGTGTCGCCGTTCGTGGCGTCGGCTTGTGCCTGCTGCTCGGCTGTTGCCTGAGGCTGGATGGCTTCCGCGATGGCCGCCATGGGCATCGTCGCGCTGAACATGGACGTGCACGCGATCGCACAGAGCAGGTAGTAAAGGGGTCGTTTCATAGCGGAGCCTCTCGGTGAGCAGCCAATAGGGTCCGAAGGCAGCTCCAGGCCAGCACTCCGCACATATTTTGTTGGGGATTATTTTACGGGAACACCAGTCAACATCAGCGAACTTTCTGGGGGAATGTTGGGGTGGGGGAGAGGGAGCGGGCTCGCTTTAGTCCCCGGCGGCGTTCTGACCTGTGCTGGGTTGGCTATACGCGATGCTGAATCTTCAACATGAGGCCGTCTTGCGCCTCTTCGAGGCTCGGCACTGAGGCCTTCCAGGAAAAGTCTGCGAGGCTGCTGTCTAGTTTATTGCGGCTTACGACCGGGCAATAAGCGGGCGTCTCAACATGTTGGTCAAGCAAAATCTTTTGTTAATTTCGAACAGGTATTCGATGTGGATGACTTTGTACCGGGCGAAAGCGATTGAGTCTAATTATGTTTTCATGCAGGTCAAGGGTGCTGTCTACAAGGGGATGAGCTGACTCGTAATTTCGCGTGAATAAGTTCCGCATTATTTTAGCTGCGTTTACCTGTTAAAACACAACATCTTGTGCTCATCATCAAAAAAGAATACAGGATATGGAACTGGCGAAGGGCTACAATTGAAACAACGAGAAGCGTCGTTTCCCCATTACAACCTAATTGTTCGGAAGGAGTCGGATGGAATAGTTGTCAAAATCGAGGCCATATTGATGGTCCATTAAATTTCTTTAGGGGCGTGTGCGCTTATTGGTCAACAGCAGTATGCGCCCCCGTTTGTTCAAATCATTTCCAAATAGCTCTTCTTCAAGAACCTGACACTTGCGTGGCGGGGTGGGTTAGTTTGTAAAAAATGCGAAGGATGGCTTTTGGATTCTTGGAGGTGCGTAATTATTGGCCAATAACTATCTAGATGATTTGCTTGGAAAAATCTCTGCTTACGATCTGTTCAATGTGCTCTTACCGGGTGCACTCGTAACATATTCCGTCAGTCAGATGCCGTTGGGCAGTTGTATCGACTGCTCTAACTGGCTGGCACTATTTGTGATGAGTTATGTTCTCGGTCTTATTGCGTCGCGGATTGGCTCTCTTTGCATTGAACCGTTGGTCCGCAAACTACAACCGACCGGAAAGCGGGACTATTCTGCCTTTGCATATGCTCAGAAACGCGATCCAAAGGTCGAGCAGCTCTTAATGATTTCAAATATGTATCGCAGCCTGGCGGGGGCCGGTGTCCTGCTCGTAATTATTCTGCTTGCATCATTGTTGCCGGAATCTCATCGGCTTCCAGCGGCGCTGTGCTCTTTTATCGCCTTATTTGTTGCCTCCTGGATCAAGCAGGAACGGTATGTAGAAAAACGAATCAACTTCAATCTTGAGGAGTGTGATAACCATGAGCGAGATTAAGTCTCTGTCCGTTGATAACGGCGACATGTTTTATATCAATCACAATACTGATAACTTCAGCATGATTGACTGTAATATTACCGATGAGCGTAAGTCGGAAATCCTTGATGAGGTCAAAAACCTTGCAGGGAAAAAGGGCGTCGTTCGTTTTATCAGTACGCATCCGGACCAAGATCATATTCAGGGTATTGAGTATCTTGATGAGCTCGGGCTTATTAAGAATTTCTATTACGTTGACAATAATGTCTCCAAGTCCACGGAGACTGAGAGTTTCAAAAAGTATAAAGATCTGAAGGAGTCGTCGTGCGCTTACAAAATATACAAGGGGTGTAAGCGCAAATGGATGAACGTTTCTGATGGTGAGCGCGGTTCTGCTGGGATTAGCGTCCTCTGGCCCGATGTGAATAATGAGACCTTCCGGGATGCTTTGCGGGATGCCGAAAGCTCTGATAAACCCAATAATATTAGTCCTGCGATTGTCTACTCTCTTGATGAAGGGGTCCGTGCGCTTTGGCTTGGTGACATGGAGAATGACTACATGGAGGCGATCGAAGATGACATTGCGCTTTCGCCTGTGGACATTCTTTTTGCGCCGCATCATGGACGGAAGTCCGGTCGCGTTCCTAAGACATGGTTGGATAAGCTGGACCCTCGGTTGATCGTTGTGGGAAAAGCTCCGTCAGACGAGCTTGAGTATTACTCGAATTACAACACTCTGACACAGAACAGCGCTGGCGATATTTTGTTCTGTTGCGAGGCCGGTAAGACTCACGTTTACGTTGGATCTCCTTCTTACAGTGTCAATTTTTTAGACCGAGACCCTAATGCATCGGTTGTGAAGGGTTCGCTGTATTATTTGGGCTCTTTTGATTGCGGTGACCGTTAGTCCTGCTGTCGTCTCGTTCATTCGTGGCCTGCCCACGCTTTTACCGGACAGGCCTAGATGCGTCCTTTCATTTCATTGAGATGGTGTAGGATATTGTCCTGTAATACAAAAGCTCTGCGGAGCTTTAAGGGTGACGCTTTCTGTTAGAGAGTGTTGCCCTTTTTTCATGCATGTAATGTGCGACGTGCTAGCTAAACGCCATTCCGGCAATGGGATGGTCGAGTATGGTCGGTTTGGCACCTTACGCCTGCTGTCATTGGTGTAGTAAGCACTTGATTAAGACTACTTAAAGTCTATAATCAAAGAAAAACTCTGATATATCTTTTCAAAATAATGAAAGGAATGTTGATGACGATGCTTTGCCAGTTCACCTTCAGGAACTATAGATCCTATCGCGATGAGGCGGAGCTTTCCATGCAGGCGACGCCGATGAAGGAGTTTGAGCGTTCCCTCATAGAGTGTTCCGACGGGCAGAGTTTCCTTCCGGTGGCTGCGGTGTACGGGCCCAACGCTGGCGGCAAGTCTAATCTGCTCGAGGCTCTTGACTACGTTCGTTCGGCGGTAGCCAGACCAATTAGATTGCTGTCTGCCAGCGCTGATACACCAGAGGGTGATCGCCCTTTGATAGCCCGTTGTTCGGCGTTTGAGTTCGATGACGTGTCTGCTGCCGAGCCCACCGAGTTCGAGCTCTATTACCGCGCGGGCGAGCATGAGTACCGCTATGTTTTGTCTGTACACGCCGATGAGATCGTGTCCGAAGGGCTGTGGCGGCGTAAATTGGGAGCGTCGCGTACGGCGATGCTGTTCGAGCGCGAGGATACAAAGGTTGAACTCGGCCCCACACTGCGTAAGCTTGTGACGGCTGCGAGGTTCAACCCGAGCCTGCCGTACCTATCGTTCCTTTGCATCAACTTCGATGCGCCGGTGGTCCAGGAGGCGGCCAACTGGTTTCTCGACACTGTGTTTCTCAACTACAACAGTTCCTACCTGGAGCGGATGCTCGAGCAAATGCTCGACGAGGGCGACTCGCGCGAGGTCACGCGTTTTTTGCGCGCCGTTGATGTGCGTATTGATGGCTTCAGAGTGGAAAGGGCGCCGGAGTGGCGCGGCCAGCGCGTCTTCGTGAGGCACGAGGTGGGCGGCAAGTCATACGAGCTGCGTTTATCCGAGGAATCTGCCGGAACCCAGAAGCTCATGGGGTTGGCTGCGTATCTGATGACAGCGCTTGAACGTGGTGGCACCGTTGTGGTAGACGAGCTCGACGCCAAACTGCACCCGAAGCTTCTTCGCTATGTGATTCTGTTGTTTAAGGATCCTGAGGTCAACAAGAATGGCGCGCAGCTCATCTTCTCGTCCCAGGATGTGTCAACCATGCGAAACGATGTGTTCCGCCGTGACGAGATATGGTTCGCTGCGCGCGGCGAGGGGGAGGCGAGCCAACTGTGGTCTCTCGCCGACATCCACGAGGCAAACGGTAATCTGGTAAGCAAGAACGCGGCTTTCGACAAGCAATACCTGTCCGGTCGCTACGGCGCCGATCCGTATCTCACCCGCATCGAGGAGTGGGATTAGCATGGTGGCGAAGAAGCCGAAGGGCTGGCGTAGCGGCAAGCGAGGGGGCCGCTCGCGCATGGTTCAGATGACGCGTCATCTTGTAGTGAGCGAGGGCAAGGAGACCGAGCCTCGCTACTTTGAGGGTATGCGTGCGGCGTTGGGCGCGGCTAACGAGCGTAAGGTTGCCATTGTCGTTAAGGGAACCGGCAAACACACGCTTGACCTGCTTGACTTCGCCGTCGAACACTGTCGCTATGCGCCCGAGACGTTCGACCATGTGTGGCTCGTGTATGACAAGGATGACTTCCCTGCGTCCGACTTTGACGCGATGGAGCGCAAATGCACCGAGCTCTCCGATGAATCGAGGACCTTCCACGCGTTGTGGTCGAACCCCTGCTTCGAGCTGTGGCCGCTTTTGCACTTTCGTTATACGTCTGCCCCCATGTCGGCCGCGGAGTGTCAGCGCGCCCTTGCTCAGGCGATGTCTAAGGACTTGGGCATCGAGTACCGCAAGAACTTGGGCGGGCTGTTCGAAGCAGTGGACGATAAACGGGGCGAGGCACTTCAGCGTGCTGGGCGCCTCGATACGCACCATAGGGAGCTGGGTAACCTCAAGCCCTCTTTGCAAAATCCCGCAACCAAGGTGGGCGAAATTTTCGATGTAATCGGGCCGTATCTGGTTGGCTAGGCGAGTCGCTGGATTGGCTTTCCGGTTAGTGCGATTGGCGGATTGTACTGCGCTATTGCGAGTCCGGTGCGTAGGAGAAGTGCGGGGAAAATCGAAACTCGCCGAGCGCACATCGATTTTTGCCAACAAAACTGCAGGTCGCGGATGCCCAAAACAGGGGACTGTTTGACAGATCTCGGTTTTTCACCGTACCCCCGATTGGGTGCGCATTTAGCACCCTCGATGTCCCCACATTCCCTAAAAAAGTTCTTAAAACAGCCTTAAAGACGTTTCAGCTCGCGTTGACAGCGTAAAATACGCATGTTTGACTATGTCTAAAGTGGATTTTAGGGGGGGAGTGCGCCATGGAGGTACTGGTTGTTGGCAACACCGCATATGTTGACGATGACTTTTGTGCCAAGGCGTTCCCCGGGAACCATGTCCAGGTCGTCGCTGCCGCGGAAGCGCGCCGCGACGAGTCATCGCCCCATGCCTCGTGGAAAGAGCTTCTGCAACACCTGGATCAGGCCTACGAGTTCGACCGCGTGGTCTACCTATCCAATTACCTTACCCCGCATACCGATACCGTGGGCGATATCGAGACGCTGCGCTCGGTCTTTCGTGCGTGCGCGGGTCGCCGGGTCCAACTGCTGTATGTAGCGGGGCCCGCGGGTGCCGAGGGCGCCGCCGATGCCGCGGGGCGAACGGGCAAGGGCATTATCGCGCACGCAGCCAACGACCTGTGCCGCTACTACGCTGCTCGCGAGGGCGTTCAGACCAAGATTCTGCGCGTGCCGTTCCTGTATACCGCGTCTGCCGCGCTGGAGGACCCGTTTTTGGTGCCGTTGTTCGACGCGTGCTCAACCGGATCGGTCGCTCTGCAGGGCGCGCAGGATGCGGCGTTTCCCCTGCTGTGTGCCGAGGAGCTTGCGGTGCTGGTACGCCGTATCTTCGATAGCTGGGATGGTAACTTTGAGACGCTCGACGTTGCCGATGCCTTCCATCACACGGCGGGTGAGGTGGGGGACGCCCTCAAGGCGTTGTTCCCCGGCCTTGCCGTTGCCTATGGCGATTCTGCCGGCTACAACCTGCCCGCCAACGACGTCGCTCGCGTGCGCTATGGCTGGTTTCAGCGCTACGACTTGCTGCGCGATCTTTCGACCATTCAAGCGCGTTGGGATGCTGGCCGCGCAAAGAAGGTCAACCCCTTGCGCGCCGCCTTCGACCGCATCCAAATGCGCACGCTGCCTATTAAATGCCTGGAGACGGGCGTTGCCTGGGTTCTGTTCGAGGTGCTGGAGCATCTGTTCTCTCAATCGGCCCAGCTCAACGTGCTCGATTATCGCCTACTCTACGTGGTGATGATCGGCACGCTGTATGGCTTGGACTTTGGCCTGGTTGCGGCGCTGCTGGCGTCGGTGGGTTTGGCCGCGAGCTACTTTACTCAGTACGGCTATACCTTCCAGGGGCTGTTCTACGAGCCGTCCAACTGGCTGCCGTATATTGCGTACTTTGTGGTGGGTGCCGTGTGCGGCTATGTGCAGCTGCGCAACAGCGAAGCCATTAGGGCGGAGCGCGATCAAAACGAGCTCGTGCGCAACCGTAATACGTTTCTTACGCAGCTCTACCACGACGCGATCGAGGATAAGCGCGCGTACAGGCGCCAGATCGTGGGTCGCCACGACAGCTTTGGCAAGATCTTTGCGGTGACGCAGGAGCTCGACGTGCTCAACCCACGCGACATCTATCGCAAGTGCTGCGAGCTTTTGGGCGAGATCCTCGAGAACGATTTCGTGGCGATCTACCATGTTTCGGGCGGGGCATTTGCACGCCTGGTGGCAGCAAGTCCTGCGATTGCCGAAAATGCCGCACGCTCGCTCGCGCTTGAGCAGCTTGCACCTCTTTTGGGCGACGGGGGTCGTTCGAACCTGTGGGTGAACCGCGAGCTGACGCCGGGGCTTCCCATGTTTGGATATGCGATCGAGCGCGACGGGGCACCCGCCGTGTTGATCTTTGTACGTAGTGCGGCCGAAAACCAAATGACCCTCTATTATCAAAACCTGTTCCGCATCTTGTGCGGCCTGGTCGAAAGTGCGCTGGGCCGTGCCTTTGATTATGAGGCGGTGGCGCAGGATAAACGCTGCGTTGACGGCACTTGCGTGCTCAAGCAGGCTGCCTTTGGCCAAGAGCTCGCGGCGGAGCAGGCGCTGGCAGATAGCAAGATGGGGAGTTTTTTGCTCCTGCGCGTGGTACCGGGCATGGAACCTGTCGGCGAGCTGGTGGGCGCAATTGGGTCGGCAATTCGCGAGAGCGACGCGGCGGGCTTGGTCGACGGCGACGTGCTCTACCTGCTTATGCGCCAGGCAAAGGCGTGCGATCTGCCCATTATCCGCGAGCGCCTGAGCGCAAAGCATATTGCGGTGGAGCCCGTCGACGGCGAGGACATCGTGGCGCTGCTGCAGCACATCGCTTACACCGGTGACGGTGAGGGGGGTGCCGCTTGATCTCGCTTGTCGTTGCTGCCGTCTTGCTGCTGATTCATGCGCTGGTTTGCCTGATGCTGTGGACGCTCATGAAGCTGGGCCTGCTGCCGGTGCGCGGGCACATGCTGGCTGTGATAGTGCTGGTGCCGCTGTGGGGCCCGTTGCTGGTGGTTCTGCTATCGGTCCGCAGCGCGGTGTTTCGCGAGGGGCTGAAAGAGTCAGAGCTGGAATCGCTGCGCTTCAACGACGACCTGCATCGTAGTATGTCGGTACCGAGTGGTGAGGACGATTCAGGCGTAGTGCCGCTCGAGGAGGCGCTCATCGTCAACGACCCGGCATACCGGCGCCGCCTAATGCTCTCCATGCTCACCGAGGAACCCGACGCGTACCTGGCGCAGCTGCAGGCGGCTAAGCTTAACGATGACGTTGAGGTGGCGCACTATGCCGCGACGGCGGTGGCGCAGATCTCCAAGGAGTCCGACCTTAAACTGCAGCAGCTGGAGCGTGCCTTTAAGACGGACCCGAGCGCGCAAAACCTCAACGAATACTGCGATTTTCTTGGTGAATATTTGGGCTCGGGCTTGGCCGAGGGGCGCGTGGCTCAGATTCAGCGCCAACAGTACGCGCGCCTGCTTGCGCGTCGCTGCGAGCGCGAGGATACCCTTGGGCTGCGCATTCGATACGCGACGGCGCTGGCCGATGTCGGACAGATCGACGAGGCGCAGGCCGTGAGCGACCAGCTGGTGCTCGACGTGCCCGAGGAGCAGGAGGTTTGGATGCTTTGCCTGCGCCTGGCCGTGATGCGCCGTGACGGTGACGTGGTCCACCGTGTGATCGACGCGATCGACAATCAGCATGTGTATTTGAGTGCCGCCAACCGCGAACAGTTGGCGTTTTGGCGCGACGGGGAGGAGGCCAGATGAGCGTGGTGCAACATATCCGCGACCGTGCAGGCCGCTTTCGTTGGATGGGGCTGCTTGTAGTGTGGGCTGTTTTTATCGTCATGGCCGCCGTGCTGCTGATCGAACGCGCCGGCGTGCAGTACAGCGCTGGACAGCACAAGCTGGGCATGCTCGCCGCCAACGACGCGGTGCCGGCCTCCTCGGCAATCTTTGGCCAAAAGCCCACGTGCCTGGTCATTACCGATTCCGATCAAGCTGGCGTCGAGGACGTAAAGGAACAGTTCGACCAGATCCTGCTCGACATGAAGATCGCGCACCGCGACGTGGACCTTGCCCTGGATGGTGCGGATGCCATTCCCTCGCTGACCTCCTTCGATCGCGTGATTTTGCTCATGCCGTCGCTCGATAGGCTCAGTACGCACCTGAGCGACATTATGAGTTGGGTGAGTGCCGGCGGTTCGCTTATGCTCGCCATGCCGCCGGATAACTCGAGCTATCTGCAAGTGATTGCCTCCAAGCTTGGCATTGAATCGGCCGGATATGACTATGTAAAAGCCGAAAGCATTGTGCCGAGTGAGGACTTTATGCTGGGCGGGGGAGAGCGCTACGAGCTCTCGGACCCCTTTGATTCGTCGCTTTCGGTATCGCTGCGCGAGACGGCGCGTGAGTGGGCTAAGACTGGCGATGCGGGCGCCCCACTCATTTGGTCTAATGACTGCGGTAGCGGGCGCACCGTGGTGTGCAATATCGGTATCTATGACAAGGTCATGCGCGGTTTTTACGCCGCGGCGATCAGCTTACTGGGTGATGCCACGGCCTATCCGGTCATCAACAGCGCCGTGTTCTATTTGGACGACTTTCCTAGCCCCGTGCCCTCGGGTGATGGTACTTATATCAAGCGTGACTACGGCCTTTCCATTGCGGATTTTTACACCAAGGTCTGGTGGCCCGATCTGCAAAAGCTCGCGCAAAAATACGGCATTCGCTATACCGGCGTGATGATCGAAAACTACGAGGACGCGGTCAACCAGACCGAGCCCGCGCGACAGGCCGATACCACGCAGTTCCGCTATTTTGGCGGCATGCTGCTGCAGATGGGCGGCGAGCTGGGCTTTCACGGCTACAACCATCAGCCGCTTGCGCTCTGGGACACCGACTATGGTACGTTGTACGTCTACAAGACCTGGAAGAACAAAGAGACGCTTGTCGCTTCGCTCAACGAACTTATCGCGTTTCAGGACGAGGTCCTGCCCAATGCTCATGGCTCGGTTTACGTGCCGCCGTCGAATATCCTTTCGGCTCGCGCGCGCAAGCTTATCGGTACCGATGTTCCGCGAATTAAGACCATTGCCAGTACGTATTTTGAGGATGGCACCGACCTGCCGTACGTGCAGGAGTTTGGCGTGGCGAGCGATGGCATTGTGGAGCAGCCACGTATTGTCTCGGGCGGCATGGTCGACGATTCCTATATGCGGCTGGCAGCCGTGTCCGAGCTCAACATGCACTACGTGAGCACGCACTTTATGCACCCGGACGACCTTTTGGACCCCGATCGCGGTGCCAAGGAGGGCTGGGAGGTCTACAAGGGCGGCCTGGTCGACTACCTGGAGTGGCTTACCAAATCCGCGCCCGACCTGCGGCACCAGACGGCGTCGGAGTGCTCCGGTGCCATCCAGCGTTTTTCGTCCGTGACGGTGAACGTTGATACCAGCGCGGATGCCTGGACGCTCAGCCTGGGCAATTTCCACGACGAGGCGTGGCTCATGTTCCGCGCCAATAATGGCGAGCCGGGTGCGGTGACGGGTGGCGAACTGACGCACCTTCCGGGCAATCTGTATCTGCTCAAGGCCACGGACAAGACGGTGACCATTGCGCGCAAGGAGGGTGGCGATAAATGAGAATCTGCTTGGTGCTCGAGGGTTGCTACCCCTATGTGCACGGCGGCGTATCTACCTGGATGCATGGCTATATCCAGGCCATGCACGAGCATGAGTTTGTGCTATGGGTGATCGGCGCCCATGCTGCCGACCGCGGCAAGTTTGTCTACGAGCTGCCCGGCAACGTGGTCGAGGTGCACGAGGTGTTCCTGGACGATGCCCTGCGGCTTTCGGGCGAGCAACACGAAGCCAGTTTTAACGACCGTGAGCGCGAGGCGCTACGCCGCCTGGTGTCGCTCTCCAATCCGGACTGGGACGTGCTGTTCGATATCTTCCAGCGCCGTCGCGTGCATCCGCTCTCGTTTTTGCAGAGCCGCACGTTTATGGATATCTTCCGCGACGTGTGCCTGGCAGAGTACCCCTACACGCCCTTTGCCGACGCATTCCACACCATGCGCTCTATGCTGTTGCCGGTGCTCTACCTGCTGGGCAGCGAGGTGCCGGTTGCCGATGTGTACCACGCTATCTCGACCGGCTACGGCGGCCTGCTCGCCTGCCTGGGCTCAAGCGTTCACCATGCGCCGGTGCTGCTCACCGAGCACGGCATCTATACCCGCGAGCGCGAGGAAGAGATCATTCGCGCCGACTGGGTGGTGCCGTCGTTTAAGGACCGCTGGATTCGCTTTTTCTACCTTCTTTCGGAGGAGATCTACCGCCGCGCCTTCCGTGTGACGAGTTTGTTCCATAACGCCCGCAAGACGCAGATCGATATGGGCTGCGATGCGGACAAATGCCTGGTCATCCCCAACGGCATCCAGTTCGATCGCTTTAAGGATATTCCCTTAAAGATCGATGACGGCTGGGTGGACATTGGCGCGGTGGTGCGCCTGGCGCCCATCAAGGATGTCAAGACCATGATTTATGCCTTCTTTGAGCTGCACGAGCGCCTGCCCAAGGTGCGCCTGCACATCATGGGTGGCGTGGACGACGAGGAGTACGGCGCCGAGTGCCACGCGCTGGTCGAAACCCTGGGCGTGCGTGACCTGATCTTTACCGGCCGCGTCAACGTGGTCGAGTACATGGAAAAGCTCGACTTTACCATTTTGACGAGCATCTCCGAGGGCCAGCCGCTCAGCGTGCTGGAGTCGCTTGCAGCGCGCCGTCCCTGCGTGACGACTGAGGTGGGCTGCTGTCGCGAGCTTCTCGAAGGCGCCCCGGGCGACGACTTTGGCGTGGCGGGTTTTGTGACGCCGCCAATGTATCGCAAGGGCTTGGCCGATGCCATGGAACGCATGTGCACAAGCCGCGCTCGTCGCATTGAGATGGGGGAGCGCGGCCAGCGTCGCGTTGCCACGTACTTCTTGCACGAGCAGATGCTCGCCAACTATCGCGCGCTGTACGACGAGACGGCGCAAGCGTTTGACCTGCCCAGAGAGGGGGAGTAGCCGGTGGCCGGAATCGGTTTTGAGCTCAAGCGCCTGTTTAGGCGCAAGGGTCTGTTTGCCACGATGCGCGCCTATGGCTACGCTGGCATTGTGTGCACGGGCCCCATGCTGCTGGGCGTGCTGCTCCAGGTGGGTATCTTGGTGCTGTGCGGTCTGTGGGGTGTGGGCCGTGCCAACCAAGATCTGCTGGTGTGCATGGTGACCTATACGCTGCTGGCGTCGCTCACGCTCACGAGTTTTTTCTCTATGCCGGTCACGCGCTTTTTGGCCGACATGCTCTTTGCCGAGCGCGAGGATGAGATCCTGCCTTCGTTTTGGGGGTCTAATGCCATCATGCTCGTTGCGGGCACCGTGCTCTACGGCGTCTTTTTGCTGTTCTCGGGCGCCACGCTGCTGCAGGGACTGCTGTGCCTGTGGCTGTTTAACATTATGATCGTCAACTGGAACGGCATGAGTTACCTCACGGCCATCAAGGATTACCGCGGTATCCTATGCAGCTTTGCGGTTGCCATTGGCGTGGCGTGCCTGTGCGCCCTGGCCGCGCTGGTGCTGGGGCTGCCGCCGGTCGAGGGCCTTTTGGCGTCAATTGCTCTGGGCTACGGCGTCATGCTCGCCTGGGACGTGGTGCTGCTGTACCGATATTTTCCGCAGAGCGAACGCAGCCCCTGGCTCTTTTTGCAGTGGCTCGATCAGTTTATTCCGCTGGCGCTCACGGGCTTGTTTACCAACCTGGGTCTCTTTGCGCACTTGGTGATAATTTGGGCCGGTCCCATTGGCGTGCAGGTCAAGGGCTTGTTTTATGGCGCGCCCTACCACGATGTGCCGGCGCTCATCGCGTTTTTGACGATCCTGGTCACGTCCGTCAACTTTGTGGTCTCGGTCGAGGTCAACTTCTATCCGCGCTACCGCGACTACTACAGCCTGTTCAACGACGGTGGCGTGGTGGGCGACATTGTGGTGGCCGAGGAGGAAATGCTTGCCACGCTCAACAGAGAACTACGGTTTTGTGCGCTCAAGCAGCTGTTTGTGACGGCGGCGGTCATTTCGCTCGAGACCACGGTGCTGTCGGCCCTACCGTTGGGCTTTAACAACCTGATGCACGGGTATTTTCGCACGCTGTGCGTGGGCTACGGCCTGTATGCCGTGGGCAATACGGTGTTGCTCATCTTGCTGTACTTTACCGACTACAAGGGGGCCGTGCTGGCCTCGGGGCTGTTTGCCGGTGTGGCCGGGCTGGCGACTGCCGTTTCTTTGCTCTTGCCGCAGCAGTTTTACGGCTTTGGCTTTTTGTTGGGTGCAGCGGTGTTTTTTATCGTGGCGCTGCTGCGGCTCGATACCTATACCGCCAACTTGCCGTATCGTATCCTGAGCCAGCAGCCCATTGTGGCGACTGACGAGACGGGCTGGTTTACCGAACTTGGCCGGGTGCTCGACCGTGTTGAGCAACGCTACGAGGCCAAGCGCGTGGGCGGTGAGCCGCGCAGTGCGTTTGAACGTATGGTGGTTCGCCTGTACCAAAAACATTGGGGAGGTTCTGATGATCGATAAGTTGATGTCTCGCCGCTGCCTGATCGAGGCGGCTGCCGGTGCGCTGTTGCTTTCGGGCTGCTCGTCTCAGGACGAATCCTCGACCAAAAAGGTCAAAAAGCAGGACAAGATTAAAAAGGCTGAGGCCTCGGGCGAGACCAAGCACCTTCGCGATAAGGACGAGCTGTACGAGGTCTACGACGACTCGGGCATTGTGACCATGTACCTGACGGTCTCGCGCGGTAACAGCTCCGAGAACACCGATCATAGCTGGGCCGAGATCAATACGTACTCGGTGTATGACTACGCCGACATGGGCGTGACGCGCTATCAGGTAATGGGGCTTTTGCAGGCGGGCGACGAAGACGGCCCGGTGGCCGGCGAGGTTGGCTATGGCGAGGAAGCGCCCAATGCTACCGTGCAGGTGCGTGGCCAGACGTCGAGCGGTTATACGCAGAAGAATTACAAGGTGGAGCTCAAAAAAGGAAAAGGTACCTGGCGCCAGCAGCGTGCGATTGCGCTCAACAAGCACATGGGCGAGGGTATGCGTTTTCGCAACAAGATGGCCTATGACCTTATCCGCGGGATTCCCCAGATGATGGGCCTGCGCACGCAGTTTGTGCATCTGTGGGTGTGCGACCAGACCGAAAAGTCCAACGATACCTTTGAGGACTACGGCCTGTTTACGCAGGTGGAGCAGCTCAACAAGACGGCGCTTAAGGCACATGGCCTGGATAAGAGCGGGCACCTGTACAAGGTGAACAGCTTTGATTTCCATCGCTACGAGGACACCATTAAGCTTGCCGATGATCCCGACTACAACCAGGCAAGCTTTGAAGGCATGCTCGAGATTAAGGGCGATACGGACCACACCAAGCTCATCGAGATGCTCGATGCGCTCAACGACGAATCGCAAAAGATCGATGACGTGCTCGACACCTACTTTGATACCGAGAACCTGGTCTATTGGTTGGCGTTTCAGATCCTGACGGGCAACTGCGATACGCAGAACCGTAACTGCTATCTGTACAGCCCGCTTAACTCCAAGGTCTGGTATATCCTGGATTGGGATAACGACGGCATGCTGCGTAAGCTCGAGCTTTCTCTTACCGGGTTTTCGGACTACGCGAGCTGGGAGCGCGGTGCAAGCAACTACTGGGGCAACGTGCTGTTTAACCGCGCGTTGCGCAGCAAGTCGTTCCGCAGCGAACTCGACCGTGCCGTCAAGGACTTGCGCTCGTATTTGACCGAGACTCGCCTGAGCAAGATGATCAAGCACTACCGCGAGGTGACTGAATTCCTGGTCTTTGCTTCGCCCGATATCGACAATCTGCCTGTCACCAAGGACCAATACGAGCAGATCGCCGCGGCGATTCCCTCCGAGATCGAGGAGAACTACAAGAGCTTTCGCGAGAGTTTTAAAAAGCCCATGCCGTTCTACATCGGCGTGCCGCAGATCGATAACGGTAAGCTGCGTATTAATTGGGATGCGTCCTACGACTTTGAGGCGCGTGACATTCGCTACACCGTGGAGCTGGCGCGCGACTATGCCATAAGCGATGTGGTCTTTAAGGCCGAGGACGTGCTGCTTCCCGAGGTGACCTGTGATGCGCCCGATACCGGCCAGTATTTTGTGCGCGTGCGTGCCACCAACTCCGACGACTTTACGCAAGATGCGTTTGACTACTATGTGACCGACGACGGCAAGCACTACGGCATGAAGTGTTTTTACGTGCAGGACGGCGGTAAGGTCGTGGAGGACACGTATGAGGAGGGCTAGCGCGCTGCTTGAGCGCTTGGCGGCTCCGCCTGGCCGTGCCACGCAGGAGCGTTACCGCCACGAGCTCAAATATCTCATTAACGAGGGCGAGCACGCCGCGCTTGCCTGTCGCATGGCGCCGGTGTTTAAGCTGGACAAGCATGCGCGGGCGGGCGGTTACACCATTCGCAGCCTGTACTTTGACGACTACTGCAACTCGGCCTACGAGGAAAAAGACGCCGGCATTCTCATGCGCAAAAAGTATCGCGTACGCATTTATAACGGCAGCGACAAGGTGATTAAGCTCGAGCGCAAAAAGAAGTACGGCAGCTGGATTTACAAGGAGGACGCGCCGCTTACGCGCAGTGAGTTTGAGCAGATCCTGGCTGGCGACTACGACTTTTTGCTGAGGAGCCCGCACCAACTCTGCCGCGAGTTCTACATCGAGTGTATCTGTAACATGATGTGCCCGCGGACCATCGTGGACTACGAGCGCGAGCCGTGGGTGATGGACGAGGGCACTGTGCGCATTACCTTTGATAGTAACGTGCGTGCGGCGGTGGGGAGCTTTGACATCTTTGATGCGACACTGCCCGCGCTGCCGGTCCTGGAGCCCGGCAAGCTGGTGATGGAGGTCAAGTTTACCGAGTTTTGCCCGCAGCTGGTGCGCGATATGGTGCCGCCGGGCGCGGCCGAGCTTACGGCGGTCTCCAAGTACTGCCTGTGTTACGAAAAGACCGCCTACCTGCGCGGTTTTAACTACTGGGAATCGGATTTTGAGAACCGAGGGGATATTTAGACCATGAGCACCAGGGACTTTTTTAAGAACTCCGTCTTGGAGGCGTTTGGCCAGGTCGACCCTGCCAAGATCGGCCTTTCGCTGCTCGTGGCGCTCGCCATGGGCATCCTGATCTATTACGTCTATAAGCGCTTTTTTACCGGCGTGGTGTATTCGCGTAGCTTTGCCGTGACGCTCGTGGGCATGTGCGTGCTTACCTGCATGGTCACGCTCGCGATCTCGACGAACGTGGTCATCTCGCTCGGTATGGTCGGTGCTTTGTCCATCGTGCGTTATCGTACGGCGGTCAAGGACCCGCTCGACCTGCTGTATTTGTTTTGGGCCATTACCACGGGCATTACGGCCGGCGCCGGCATGTATGCGCTCGTGGGACTCACGGCGGTGGTGATCGTGGTGATGATCGCCAGCTTTGCGAGCCACCAGGATAAGGCGCGCGTGTACATGATGGTCATCCACTACACGGGCCAGACCACCGGCGACGATATCGTGCGTGCATTTGGGCGCACCAAATTCACCGTCAAGTCCAAGACGATGCGCGGTGATAAGGTCGAGATGGCCGTCGAGGTGTTCTCGGATGGCGTTGATATGCCCTATGCCGACGCCATTCGCGCGCTCGACGGAGTGGAGGACCTAACGCTCATCCAGTACAACGGCGAGTACCACGGCTGACTATGTTCCGGCGTTTTAACAAACGCCGGACTGCTCGACGCTGCGCGGGCATCTGCCGGGCGATCTGCCGCTCAAGCCGTCGCTCGCGTACATAAAGTACGCTTCGCTCTTCTTTCGCGGCACCTCGCCACGGCAGCTGCCCGCTCGGTGACGTTTGCTCGACCTGGGTGGGCCGATTTTGTTCGGATGCCGTCTTCACGGGTATCATGGTGAAAGCGATTTCAATGACAGGGGTGCTCGTGGTAAAGATGAAAGATGTGGCCGAGCTGGCCGGCGTTTCGAGCGCCGCCGTCTCTCGCTACCTCAACGGTGGATATATCTCGGCGGACAAGGCCGAGCGCATTAAGAAGGCGATCGAGCTGACCGGATACGTGCGGTCCAGCCAGGCCCGTGCGCTGCGCACCGGCTCCACCAAGCTTATCGGCGTCATCGTGCCCAAGATCAACTCGGAATCCGTAAGCCGCATTACCGCCGGCATTGGCCAGGTGCTCGGTCGCCGTGGCTACCAGATGCTGCTTGCCAATACCGACAACGCGGCCGATCGCGAGCTCGAATACCTCGATTTATTCCAAAACCACCCGGTTGATGGCATTGTGCTGGTGGCAACTATGGTCACCGACGAGCATCGCCGGGCGATCGAGTCGTGCCGCGTGCCCATCGTACTGATCGGCCAGAATGTTGAGGGCGCGGCGTGCGTCTATCACGACGATTACGAGGCCGCTTTTGAGCTGGGCCATGCGCTTGCGGGTCGCGTGGACGGCAAGATCGCCTATATTGGAGTTACCGAGGAGGACCGCGCGGCCGGTTATGATCGCCGTCGCGGTTTTGAGGCCGGCCTGCGCGCCGCGGGTAACCCGCTCGATGCCGCCTTGATTCGCCTGGGCTCGTTTACGCTCGACTCGGGCTATGGTGCGGCGCGTGAGCTGCTTTCCGTCGCTCCCGATGTTTCGTTTATCGCCTGCGCGACTGACACCATGGCGGCGGGCGCGCTGCGTGCCATCGATGAGGTGCGCGGTATGGGCGAGGGCGTGCACCGTGTGAGCGGTTTTGGCGACAACGCATTTTTGCGTGCGCTGACGGGCGGCATTCCCACCGTGCATTATGGCTACCTAACCAGTGGCGTCGAGGCCACCAGCATGCTGCTCGACGCGCTCGATGGCGAGGAGGGGGAGAGCGGCCTGCGGACGCTCAAACTTGGGCATCAGCTCATGAATGTCTAGTCCTTGGACGCGTCTGCCTACCTTTGAGTCCCCCCATTTTGTCTCAAAACTACCATTCGCCGGCTTATTCCTACCGTTCATCCTTTTGTGAAAACGATTACAGTGTAAGTGTCAAAGATGGCCGGGTGCACATGCGCCCGTTGGAGGGAAGGGAAGTCATGGACTACCGCAAATCAGCCCAAGAGGTGCTCGACAACATCGGTGGCGCCGACAACGTTGTTTCGGCCGCACACTGCGCCACGCGTCTGCGCCTGGTGATTGCCGATAACGCGAAGGTTAACAAGGAGGCCCTCGAGAATATCGACGGCGCCAAGGGCGTCTTTGAGGCCCAGGGCCAGCTCCAGATTATTTTTGGCACCGGCACCGTCAACAAGGTCTATGAAGAGTTCATCGCGCTTAGCGGCGTCGAGGCTGCCACCAAGGCCGAGGTCAAGGAGGCCGCGGCGCAGCAGCAGAACATCTTTATGCGTGCTATTAAGGTGCTCGGCGACGTCTTTGTCCCCATTATCCCCGCCATCGTGGCTTCGGGTCTGCTACTGGGCATTATGAGCGCCCTCAACTTTATGGCCTCCAACGGCTTTATCGCGCTCGACACCAATAACTTTATTTATAAGATCGCCGACCTGGTCTCGGGCACGTCCTTTGGCATTCTGCAGATCCTGATCGGTTACTCCGCCGCTAAGGCCTTTGGCGCCAACCCGTATCTGGGCGCCGTCGTCGGTGGTGCATTCATCAACTCCTCGCTGCAGAGCGCCTATACGGTTGCCTCCGAGGGCGTGCAGACCATGGTCAACGTCATCCCCGGCGTGTACAGCTTTGAGTGGGTCGGCTATCAGGGCCATGTGATCCCCATCGTTATCGCCTGCGCCATTCTCGCCTTCCTCGAGAAGCGCCTGCACAAGATCGTTCCCGAAATGTTCGACCTCTTTGTGACTCCGCTCGTCTCGGTGTTCGTGACCGTGCTCGTGACGCTCGTTGCCGTCGGCCCCATCTTTGTCTGGGCTGAGAACGCCATCCTCGGTCTGATCCAGACCTTGCTGACCCTGCCCTTCGGCATCGGTTCCTTTATCGTTGGCCTGTTCTATGCCCCCACGGTCGTTACCGGTATCCACCAGATGTACACCGCCATCGATCTGGGCCAGCTCGCTCAGTATGGCGTGACCTATTGGCTGCCCATCGCCAGTGCCGCCAACATCGCTCAGGGTGGTGCCGCGCTCGCCGTTGCCTTTAAGACCCGCGATGCCAAGATCAAGGGCCTGGCGCTTCCTTCGGCTCTGTCCGCCTTTATGGGCATTACCGAGCCCGCCATCTTTGGTGTGAACCTGCGCTTCTTTAAGCCCTTCATCGCCGGCTGCATCGGTGGTGGCTGCGGCGCCCTGGTCTGCGCGCTCACTTCGCTGGCTGCCTCCGGCACGGGCGTTACCGGTATCTTCGGTATCCTGCTGTGCCTGGCCCAGCCCGTGCAGTACGCGATCATGTTTGCGGTCGCCGCGCTCGTGTCCTTCGCCATTTCGTTTGTCCTGTACAAGGACGAGCCCAAGGCTTCCGAGCAGGCCTAAGAGCTTTTGATTGAGGGGTGCCCGCGGGCTGTTTGCCCGCGGGCGTTTCCCGTATCTGGCGCCGATCCCTGGCGTCTTATTACTTTCGATCCGTTAGGACTTTGATATGTCTAATGCACTTGGTCGCGACCTTGCAAAGCTGGTTGTCGCTGTTGACGCTGCCGCCCTTGAGTGCGGTCATGGCGCGTATGGCCAGCGCTTCCATATTATGCCGCCGGCGGGTTGGCTCAACGACCCCAATGGTCTTTGCCAGGCGGGCGGCGTGTTCCATGCCTATTTTCAGTATGCGCCGTTTGATGCCGAGGGCGGCGTTAAGGCTTGGGGCCATGCGACGAGCCGCGATCTTATGACGTGGGACTACGTTGGCGCCCCGCTGCTGCCCGACGAGCCGTTCGATTGTCACGGTGTGTATTCGGGCTCCGCGCTTGCCGAGGACGGCCGCATTCGCGTACTGTACACAGGCAACGTTAAACTTTCTGATGCGGACGGCACGTACGACTACGTCAATATCGGCCGCCGCGCCGATACCGTCTATGTGGAGAGCGTTGATGGCCTTGCCGGTCGGGAGTTCAGCCAAAAGCGCGTGGTGCTGGCGTCCGAGGATTATCCCGACGATCTGACCTGCCACGTGCGTGATCCCAAGGTGTGGCGCGATGATGATGGGCATTACCACATGGTGCTGGGCGCGCGTCGTCGCGTGGACGGGCCGCATGTCGATAGCCGTTTTTGTGAGATGCACGGCGAGGGTGCCGGGCGCGATGTGGGCGAGATCCTGGTGTATGGCTCGGCCGATATGCTGTGCTGGGAGCTCGAGAGCCGTGTGTCTACGCCCGAGCGCTTTGGCTTTATGTGGGAGTGCCCGGGGTATCTGGAGCTTGAGACGGATGGCGCCGTACCGGCGAAGTTCCTTTCCTTTTCTCCCCAGGGGCTCGAGGGCGGTCGTTGGGACCGCGGCAACGTATACGCTGCTGGCTACATGCCTGTATCGGGCGACATCACTGGTGGCAAGGACGCTTATGAGCTGGGCGAGTTCCGCCTGTGGGACGCCGGTTTTGACTTCTATGCTCCGCAGGAGTTTACGTCCGAGGATGGTCGCCACATTCTGATCGGCTGGATGGGCATGCCCGATGAGCCGACCTATGGCAACACACCCACCGTGGCGTGTGGCTGGCAGCACTGTATGACGGTGCCGCGCGAGCTTACGGCCGGTGACGGCGGCGTGGTGCTGCAGCAGCCGGCGCGCGAGATTGAGCGCCATTATGCCTCGGTGCGTGTGGGGGAGGGCTCGTTGGAGGTTGACGGCGATACCTGCTTTGACGTTGTTGCCAACGGTGCCGATGGCGCGTTTACCGCGATGGTTGATGGCGAGCTGAAGCTGGAGTTTATGCCCGCTGAGGGCGAACTGCCCTCGCGCTTTGAGATGCGATTTACCGATGAGGGTTGCGCTTCTGCCGGCTGTGGTCGTACCGTGCGCTGGGAGCCCGTCGACGAGGTGCGCAACGTGCGCATTGTTGGCGATGTCTCGTCGGTCGAGGTGTTTGTGAACGATGGCGCGCTCGTATTTTCGACGCGCATCTATCCCGAGGCCTATGGCGTGACCGTTGACGCTCCGGGTGCGAGCGTGAACTATCACACGCTCATCATCTAGGCGATTCGTCGCATATCGGCGCTATACTGCAGCCGTTGCCCACGATGCGGGGAACACCCGCATCGTGGGTTTTTGCTTATGAAGGGATGGTGCCGTGTGGGCGTACAGCAGCTAGAAGAGGCTTGGGCTTTGAGGACCGGTGCGCGTGAGGCGCAGTTGCTTGCGGCCCTGCATGTGCCGGCGGCGCTGTCGCAGCTGGGGATTGTGCGTCCCGGCGATCGCCTGGTCGCCTTTGCGGACGACTTTGCCGATGCGTTTGCGAGCGGATTTGACGGCTGCGATGTTGTGATGGTGGGGGAGCCGTCTGTCGAGGCGTTTGCTGCGGCGTCCGGTGGCTTTGCCGGCTCGTTTGACGCTGAGGGTCCGCACCTGTGGTGGTTCGTCAACTCCATCGGCGGGTTTGGTCTGCGTATGCCCGATCTGCGTGCGCTGGGTCGGGCGGCGCGTGAGGCCCGCGCGCTGCTTGTTGTGGACAACACCGTGGCGTCGGCTTTTGGCTGCGATCCTTTGCGTTTGGGTGCCGTGCTGTCGCTCGAGGCACTCGACCGCGTGTGCGCCGGTGAGGCGCCGCGCAAGCTCGTGGCGGCGTCGGTCGGGCGCTCGCAGCTCAAGCGCCATCGTGTGGATGCCGCGGCTGAGTGCGTGCATGCCCTGCTTGAGGGCTGTGGCTTGGCCAAGCTTGATATGCCTGCTGACGAGGCCGGTGTGCTGAAGCGCGGGCTGGACTCGCTCGATGCCCGCATGCAGGCACACTTCGACCGCGCCCGTGCGCTGGCCGAGTATCTGGCCGCCAACGAGATGGTGCGCAACGTGCGCTATCCCGGGCTGAGCTCGCATCCCGATTATGCTATTGCGACGGGAATCCTCGAGCATGGCTTTGGTCCGGCAGTTGAGTTTGACCTTATCGAGCGTAGCTCAGGCGAGCTGTTCGATGCTTTGCCCGGGGAGTTTCGCACATCGCCTGCCGGCGGCGCAACGACGCGCCTTTCGGCCCCAAGCGGCAAACAGGGGAACACTATCCGCCTCTTCGCCGGCACCGACGATCCCCTGGTCGTAGCGTCCGTCCTAGACAACGCCCTCCGCAAGTTAGCTACCCTTTGATGCTGGCGATGAGGTCGTTTGCTTTGGTGGCGATGACGTTGTTGATGTCGGCCTGCAGCTCCTCGTAGACCGCTATGGCTCGCTCGCCGGCGGGGGTGAGCGAGCTCCCGCGGGCTCCGTCGCGCTCGATGAGTTTGCAGCCCAGCTGACCTTCGGCCTCGTTCACGATGCGCCAGGCCTTGGAATACGCCATGCCCATGCTCTTGGCGGCGCGGTTGAGCGAGTGCTCGCGGGCGATACCCTGCAGTAGCAAGACGCAGCCGTGGCCGAAGACGCCCGGCAAATCCTTGTCGCACGCTTGAATGACCAACTTTGCCGTCGTCTTGTACTTCATACGCTCCACGTCTCCCCGCTAAAGTGTTTGCTGGGCAAACGCAAAGCCTGCGTCAAACCCTCGTGTGCTCTTCTTAAATCATGCATTGTAGCAGTCAAAGTGCGTTAAGATACTTCCCCAGTATTGGGCGCCCAAGGTTGGGCTGGGTCCTACGAGGCCTGCAGCCGACCGGTCGCATGGAAAAAGGAGAAACATGGCTACGTTCTTTCCCGGTGAGTCCCACACGTTTTCGGAGTATCTGCTGGTCCCTGGTTACTCGTCCTCGCAGTGCATCCCCAACAACGTCTCTCTTAAGACGCCGCTAACCCGCTTTAAGCGCGGTGAGAAGCCGGCAATCACCCTGAACATCCCCATGGTTTCCGCCATCATGCAGTCCGTCTCGGGCGTCGATATGGGTGTCGCGCTCGCTACCGAGGGTGGCCTGTCCTTCATTTACGGTTCCCAGAGTGCCGAGTCCGAGGCCGCTATGGTCAAGGCCGTCAAGGATCACAAGGCCGGTTTCGTTCAGTCCGATTCCACGCTGACCCCCGACATGACCATGGAGCAGGTCATCGAGCTCAAGGAGAAGACCGGTCACTCCACCATGCCGGTTACCGACGACGGCACTCCCAAGGGTAAGCTACTGGGCATCGTCACCAGCCGTGACTATCGCCCCAGTCGCGATGACCACCAGACGAAGGTCTCCGAGTTCATGACCCCGCGTGAGCAGCTCATCGTGGGCGACAAGAACATCAGCCTCAAGGTTGCCAACGACGTCATCTGGGACAACAAGCTCAACGCCCTGCCCATCGTCGACGACAACGATCACCTCATGGGCATCGTCTTCCGCAAGGACTACGACAGCCACAAGACTAACCCCAACGAGCTGCTTGACGGCGACAAGCGCTACATGGTCGGCGCCGGTATCAACACCCGCGACTATGCCGAGCGCGTGCCGCTGCTCATCGAGGCCGGCGCCGATGTCCTGTGCATCGACTCCTCCGAGGGCTTCAGCGAGTGGCAGAAGCGCACCATCGAGTGGATTCGCGCCAACTACGGCGAGGACGTCAAGGTCGGTGCCGGTAACGTCGTCGACGCCGAGGGCTTCCGCTTCCTGGCAGACTGCGGTGCCGACTTCATCAAGGTCGGTATCGGCGGCGGTTCCATCTGCATTACCCGCGAGACCAAGGGCATCGGCCGTGGCCAGGCCACCGCGCTGATCGACGTCTGCCGCGCTCGTGACGAGTACTACGAGGAGACCGGTGTTTACGTGCCCGTGTGCTCCGACGGCGGTATCGTCTACGACTACCACATGACGCTCGCCCTGGCCATGGGTGCAGACTTTATGATGCTGGGCCGTTACTTCGCCCGCTTTGACGAGAGCCCGACCGAGCGCGTCAACGTCAATGGCCAGTACATGAAGGAGTACTGGGGCGAGGGTTCTGCGCGCGCACGCAACTGGCAGCGTTACGACCTGGGCGGCGCCGCGAAGCTCAGCTTCGTCGAGGGCGTCGACTCTTACGTTCCCTACGCAGGTTCCCTCAAGGACGGCGTGGGCGGCACGCTCTACAAGGTCAAGTCCACGATGTGCAACTGCGGTGCCCTCTCGATCCCCGAGCTCCAGGAAAAGGCACGCCTGACCCTGGTAAGCTCCACCTCCATCGTCGAAGGCGGCGCCCACGACGTAGTCGTGAAGGATTCTCAGCAGAGCGTTTCCTATCGATAAGGTAAGAGCTGCATATCAAAGGTTGATTCTCAGCCACGTTATTTAGATAAAGCGAGATGCCCGCAAGTCGCAGGCATCTCGCTTGTTGTATTTGCTATCATCAGTCAAGTTAACCTTAGGGTCGGTCGGCTTGGCTTTGTTCACTACAAGTTCTGCACGCAAAGAAGAGCACTTAATGTGTTCTTCGTCTTGCGCAGGACTGTCCGCAGTAGCGAATAAAGCTAAGCCGACCGACCCCAGCTAAGATTAAAGGAGCTGATATGTGCGATTGCACAGATCATAAGGACGAGATCCCTGCCTACGACGCGCAGGCCATTGAGTCCCGGTGGATGAAGGCCTGGGAGGATTCCAACCTCTTTGCCGTCGACACCGACGACAGCAAGCCCAAGAAGTACGTGCTCGAGATGTTCCCGTATCCGTCGGGCGACCTGCACATGGGCCACGCTCGCAACTATACCATCGGCGATGCTATGGCCCGTCAGGCCCGCATGCGCGGCTACGACGTGCTGCATCCCATCGGCTTTGACGCCTTTGGCCTGCCCGCCGAGAACGCCGCTATTAAGCACAACACGCAGGCTGCCGCCTGGACGTATAAGAATATGGACCAGGCGCTCGCCACGATGAAGCGCATGGGCTTCTCCTACGATCTGGATCGCATGGTCAAGACCTGCAGCCCCGACTACTACCGCTGGGGCCAGTGGATCTTTGAGAAGATGTGGGAAAAGGGCCTGGTCTACCGTAAGAAGAACCCGGTCAACTGGTGCCCCAATTGCAAGACCGTTCTGGCCAACGAGCAGGTTACCGAGGGTAAGTGCTGGCGCTGCGGCACCGAGCCCGAGAAGCGCGACCTTGAGCAGTGGTACTACAAGATTACCGAGTACTCTCAGGAGCTGCTCGACGACCTGGAGAAGCTCCCCGGCTGGCCCGAGCGCGTCAAGCAGATGCAGGCCAACTGGATCGGTCGCTCCGAGGGCGCCGAGGTCGACTTTACCCTGTGCGACCAGGACGGCGAGCCCATCGAGGGCGATGAGGGCAAGATCACCGTCTTCACCACGCGAGCCGATACGCTCTTTGGCGTTTCCTTCTTTGTCCTGGCTCCCGAGTACGCCGGCCTGCACGAGCTCGTCGAGGGCACGGAGTACGAGGAGGCCGTGACCAAGATCGTCGAGGACTCCAAGCATATCTCTGCCGTCGAGCGTGCCCAGGGCACCATCGAGAAGCACGGCGCTTTTACCGGCCGCTACGTGGTAAACCCCGTGAACGGCGAGAAGGTCCCCGTGTGGGTTGCCGATTATGTCGTTGCCGACTACGGTACCGGTGCCGTCATGGCCGTTCCCTGTGGCGACCAGCGCGACTTTGAGTTTGCCCGTAAGTACGACCTGCCGATCGTGCCGATTATCCTGGACGATGACGATCGCGCTGCCGTCGAGGCCAGCGGCGAGACCATCGATACCTTCCATGCCGAGACCGTCGACTGGGATTGCGCTCACGCTGCCGAGGGCACGCTCGTCCAGTCCGGCAAGTACACCGGCATGCGCGGCGGCAAGCACTCCGAGGGCGAGGCTGCGATCGTGGCTGACCTCGAGGCCATGGGCTGTGGTCGTCGCAAGGTCGAGTTCCGTCTGCGCGACTGGCTCATCAGCCGCCAGCGCTATTGGGGCAACCCCATCCCGGCTATCCACTGCGAGCACTGCGGCATCGTGCCCGTGCCCGAGGATCAGCTGCCGGTGACGCTGCCCGAGAACTTGGACCTGGGCGCCGGCGAAACCCTCGCCGAGTGCAAGGAGTTCTATGAGACCACCTGCCCGGTCTGCGGCCGCCCGGCCAAGCGCGAGACCGATACCATGGACACTTTCACCTGCTCCAGCTGGTATTACCTGCGCTATACCGATCCTCACAACACCGAGTTGCCCTTCTCCCGAGAGGCCGCCGACCGTTGGATGCCCGTCGATAACTACATCGGCGGCATCGAGCACGCCATTCTGCACCTGCTCTACAGCCGCTTCTTTACCAAGGCGCTGCGCGACCTGGGCCTGCTGAGCGTGGACGAGCCCTTCACCAACCTGCTGTGCCAGGGCATGGTCAAGGACGAGAACGGCGACACCATGTCCAAGTCCAAGGGCAATGTCGTGCCCCCGAGCTCGGTCATCGAGCCCTACGGCGCCGACACCATGCGTCTGGCGATCCTGTTTATCGCTCCGCCCGAGAAGGACTTCGACTGGGATCCCAAGGCCGTTGAGGGCGCCAACCGCTTCATCAAGCGCGCCTGGCGTATCGTTTGGCAGCTCGTCCAGTCCGGTGACGCCAACGTGGCCTTCGACAAGTCCGCGCTCGATGAGGTTGCGATGAAGCTCTATCGCGAGCGTCACCGCACCATCGCCAAGTGCACCGAGGACTTCGACCGCGGCCAGTTCAACACCGCCATCTCGGCCGTCATGGAGCTCGTCAACGCGGCGAGCGCCTACCTCAACGCCACCGAGGGTACCGCCCGCGACAAGGCTTTGTGCTACGGCGTGGCCAAGGATATCGTGAGCGTCCTTGCCCCCATCTGCCCGTTCTGGGCCGACGAGCTGTGGCACGAGGCGCTCGGCTGCGAGGGCAACGCCTACACCGCCGCCTGGCCCGAGTTCGACCTGGCCGAGTCCGTTGAGGACACGGTGCAGATCGTGGTCCAGGTGCTCGGCAAGGTCCGCGGCCGCGTCGACGTGGCCCGCGATGCCTCCAACGAGGAAATGCAGGCTGCCGCCGAGGCCGCTGTCGCCAAGTGGACCGAGGGCAAGACTGTCGTCAAGGCCATCTGCGTGCCCGGCAAGCTGGTCAACCTGGTGGTCAAGTAAGCACTGCGCGCATAGCTGACATGCAATGAACGAGGGGCGATCCAGGTGGGTCGTCCCTCGTCTTGTGTTTTTAGCCCTGCTTAGTCATTGCGTCGCAACGTTTTCTATGGGATGTGTACCAGGTCCCTAAAGTAAACGTTGCCCGTTGCCTCTTCGAACATCCAAATGTTGAGGTAGATGTCGTTGAGGTCGTTGTTCACATCAAAGTCCGGATCGTCGAAGGTGCCCACAAAGGTGAGCATAGCGCGCGTTTCCTCTCCAGCGGCGACCGGTTGGCGCATGTGTACGTCGCGGACCACGCCGTTGACGTAGGCATAGGAGTCCACATCGCCAAACATCATGTCGACACCGGTGTTGTTGGTCACCGTAAAGACGAGCGCGGCGTCCCCGTAGCCGTCGGTGTCCTTGCCCACGCAGGTAACATGGACGTTCTCGTCCGCCTCAAGGTCGATGGGGAGCTGTTCTTGGGAATCGGGACCCAGGCCCTGGGGATCGACGATGTCTTCGTTTATTTTGTCGAAGCTCGCCGGGGGTTCGGTTTTCTCGTTGGCTTTGGTGCTGCCAAGATCCGGTTCGCATGTTCCGGTTTTGCTGTTCGTTTTGCCACAGCCCACGAGGGTCAACGAGCACGTTGCGATGGCGAGCGCAGTCATGCAGAGGGTGCCTAGGCGTTTCATGGGTGCCTCCTTACCGTAAAGGATCTCGAAAGGTTCGTCGTTGCGCGACTTGCTGGCTGGCTTGTTGCAGAATGCCCCTTAACGTAAGTCTGATCGATAGGGGCTCGGGGAGGAATGCCCTTGGGGTCCGAACGGGCCTGTGGATTGGGACGCATGGCCCGTTCTTGGACCCTCGGACGCTTGCCTCATGGAGTCTTTAGTCCAATTGTCCTATTCTTGTGGAGAAGCTGTGCGCACGCTGACCTGCAGATTCGTACTGTGCTTGCACGTTTCCGCAGCTATTGGTATAGTTTGCTTGCAAATGAAGTTGTAATTGAAAGAAGTGGGGTTTCGGCCCCGCTTCTTTTTTGTATGGATGGAGGTGCCGCAATGGTCAAGACCAAGACCGAGCAGGCGATCATCGACGCGCTCGAGGCCGTCGCTCCCCAGCACGATATCGACATCGTCGACGTCGAGCTCGTGGGTGCCACCAAGGCCCCCTGCGTGCGCGTGCGTATCGAGGGTGCCGAGGGTCAGAGCCTGTCGCTCAACGACGTCACGGCCAACACCAAGTGGGTCGGCGATGTGATTGAGGAGCTCGACCCCATCTCCTCGAGCTATACGCTCGAGGTGTCGAGCCCGGGTATGGCGCGCCCGCTGCGCCGCCCGAGTGACTTTGCCCGCTTTGTGGGCGAAAACTGCGAGCTCACCTCCACCGCCACCGAGGGCCGTCGCAAGTACGCCGGCAAGATTGCCGCCGCCACCGAGACGAACGTGACCCTCGAGCTCGAGGACGGCGAGTCCGTTACCCTCGATTTCTCTGATGTTAAAAAGTGCAAGTTGAAGCCCACCTACGACTTCAAGCCCGCGAAGGAAGGAAAGTAAGATGGCAGCATCCGACATGATGTCCGCCCTGATGGAGCTTTGCCAGGAGAAGCACATCGACCAGCTCTACCTGATAGACCGCCTGGAGCAGTCGCTCGCCAAGAGCTATGCCGAGATCCTGCATCTTGAGTGGGGCGCCAAGGTGACCATCGACCGCACCACCGGCAAGATCTACGTCTACCGCCTGGAGCCGATCGACGATTCCATGGACGAGGAGGGCAACTTCACCGAGTTCGAGGAGATCGACGTCACTCCCAAGAACACGAGCCGCATCGCTGCCCAGCACGCCAAGGCCGAGATCAATGCCATCGTGCGTAACTCCGCCCGCGAGCAGATCTACGAGGAGTTCTCCGGTCGCATCGGTGACCTCATCAGCGGCACCGTGCTGCAGTCCACGCCCGACTTCACGATCGTCAAGATTCGCGAGGGCGTCGAGGCCGAGCTGCCGCACTTCGATCAGCGCCGTTACGAGAACGAGCGCAACGAGCGTCCGATGGGCGAGCGCTACCTGCACAACCAGCATATCAAGGCCGTGATCATCGACGTTCGCGACCCCAACTCCAACCTGCAGCCGGTTCGTGGCGAGCACAGCCGTCCGCCGATTGTCATCTCCCGTACCCACCCCGAGCTCATGCGTCGTCTGTTTGAGCAGGAGGTGCCCGAGATCTACGAGGGCACCGTCCAGATCAAGTCGATCGCCCGCGAGCCCGGCCAGCGCTCCAAGGTCGCCGTCCACTCGCTCGACGACCGTCTGGATCCCGTGGGCGCCTGCGTCGGCCCCAAGGGCAGCCGTGTTCGCGCTGTCGTGGGCGAGCTCCGCGGCGAGCGCGTCGACGTCATCCTGTGGGATGCCGATCCTGCCGTCTACGTCGCCAACGCCCTGTCGCCCGCTAAGGTCACCCGCGTCCTCATCGACGAGGAGAAGGCCTACGCCGGTGTCATCGTGCCCGACGACCAGCTGTCCCTCGCCATCGGCAAGGAGGGCCAGAACGCCCGCCTCGCCGCGCGCCTGACCGGCTGGCACATCGACATCAAGTCCGAGACGCTTGCCGCCGACATCCTCAAGAACGTTCCCGTTCACGAGGAGCCCGCCGCCGACCTTATCGGTGACGAGGAGGACGAGGACGTCCGCCGCTGCGAGTACGTGTCCGAGGACGGCATCCAGTGCCGCAACCAGGCTCGTCCCGGCTCCCGTTTCTGCGGTGTCCACGACACCGACGCCTTCGATGATGCGGAGGACCTGATCTAGCGCGCGGTCGCGCCGGGCGGGTCCCGGCGCGTCTCCCACGCTCGTTCAGTCTCTAGGCACCCAAGGTGCCAGAAAGGGTAGGTGAAGTCATATGGCTAAAGTCCGTGTGTCCACCCTGGCCAAAGAGTTCGGCATGACCTCCAAGGAACTGATGGGTCATCTCGCCGATATGAAGATTCCCGCTAAGTCCGCTTCCTCCACCTTGGAGGACGCCTATGTCGCCATGGTCCGCAAGCAGCTCGCCTCGGTGATTGAGGCCCGCGCTCAGGAAGTCGAGGCCGCTAAGCAGGCCGAGGAGCAGGCAGCTGCCGCCGAGGAGGCCGCACGCGCCGCCGAGGCCGAGCGCGAGCGCATCGCTGCCGAGAAGGCACGCGAGGAGGAGCGCCGCCAGTTTGCCGCAGCTCAGGCTGCCGAGGAGGCCGCCCGTGCCGAGGCTGAGGCCAAGAAGAAGGCCGAGCAGGAGCGCCTTGCCCGCGAGAAGGAGGAGGCTGCCCGCGAGGCCCAGCGCCGCGCCGTTCCCGCTTCCGACTCCGGTTCGCGCTTCCGTTCGCTGCTCGACCAGATCGCCGCACAGGAGACCGTGCTCAAGGAGAAGAAGGACGCCGAGGACAAGGCCAAGGCCGAGCGCGCCGCAGAGCGCGGTAACCGTCGTGGCGGCAACAACGACCGCCGCGGTGGCCGTCGCAACGATCGCAACGCCTCCGACAACAACTCCGAGCGCAACGCCTCCGAGAGCCGTCCGCACAGCCATCGCACCAACGCCAGCAACAACGTCGCTGCTGGCATGGACTTCCCCAACCCCGACAAGCAGGGCAAGGGCAAGAAGCGCAAGGGCGGTCACAACAACGAAGAGGACCACTACAGCCGCATGGCTCGCGAGGCCGAGGAGTACAGCCGCGAGAAGGTGCTCGAGGAAGCTCGTGCCGCCGTCGAGGAGGCCTCTCGTGAGTCCACCGGTCGCCGCAAGAAGCGCAAGGAGAAGCGCGAGCGCGAGGCTGCCAAGGCTCAGGAGGAGCGCAAGATAGAGGAGGCGCTGGCCCAGGGCGTGAACCCCGAGGACCTCGACGCCATCAAGGTCTCCCAGGGCGTTACCGTCCAGGAGCTTGCCGAGGCGCTCGACGTTCCGGCCAATGACATCATCAAGCGCCTGTTCCTGCTGGGTACGCCGCTTACCATGACGCAGTCCATGTCCGACGACCTCGTCGAGCTCGTCGCCGACGACCTGGGTCGTCAGATCAAGATCATCACCCCCGAGGAGGAGAACACCTTCTCGTTCTACGACGATCCCGCCGACCTTAAGCCGCGCGCCCCGGTCGTTACCGTCATGGGCCACGTCGACCACGGTAAGACGTCGCTGCTCGACGCCATCCGTCACACCGGCGTTGCTGCCGGCGAGGCGGGCGGCATTACGCAGGCCATCGGCGCTTCGCAGGTCATGATCAACGACCGCAAGATCACCTTCATCGATACCCCGGGTCACGCCACCTTTACGGCCATGCGTGCCCGTGGCGCCAAGGTGACCGACATCGTCATCCTGATCGTCGCCGCCGACGACGGCGTCATGCCCCAGACGGTCGAGTCGATCAACCACGCCAAGGCAGCCGGCGTTCCCATCGTCGTCGCCGTCAACAAGATCGATAAGCCGGGCGCCAACCCCGACCGCGTACGCCAAGAGCTCACCGAGTACGGCGTCATCCCCGAGGAGTGGGGCGGACAGAACATGTTCGTCAACATCTCGGCTAAGCAGAAGATCGGTATCGACGACCTTCTGGAGACCGTGCTGCTCCAGGCAGATGTGCTTGAGCTTAAGGCCAACCCGGACACCTTTGCCTCCGGCAATGTCCTCGAGGCCAAGCTCGACAAGGGCCGCGGCTCGGTCGCTACCGTGCTCGTGACCCGCGGCACCCTGCACGTGGGCGATACGCTGGTCGCCGGCCTTACCTATGGCCGCGTCCGTGCTATGCTCGACCCCAAGGGTCGCGCCGTCACCGAGGCCGGTCCCTCCGACGCCGTCGAGATCCTGGGCCTGCAGTCCGTGCCCAACGCCGGCGACGAGTTCCGCGTGTTCGAGGACGAGCGCGAGGCACGTGCGCTGGCCGACGAGCGTTCGCTCAAGGCCCGTATCGAGGAGCAGAGCCGCGTCAAGCACGTCACGCTCGAGAACCTCTTCGAGACCATTGCCGACGCCGAGGTCAAGGAGCTCAACCTGATCATCAAGGCCGACGTCCAGGGTTCCATCGAGGCCCTTCAGGACTCGCTCGACAAGATGGATCAGTCCGAGGTTCGCATCAACACGATCCACTCCGCCGTTGGCGCCATCAACGAGACCGACGTCGTCCTGGCCGACGCCTCCAACGCCATCATCATCGGCTTTGGCGTCCGTCCCGACGGTAAGGCCCGCTCCGCCGCCGAGCGCGAGGGCGTCGAGATCCGTTGCTACGACGTCATCTATAAGTGCCTCGAGGAGCTCGACGCCGCCCGTATCGGCATGCTCAAGCCCACCGAGGTCGAGGTCGCCACGGGTACCGCGACTGTCCTGGACACCTTCAAGGTGCCCAAAGTCGGTATCGCCGCCGGTGTCCGCGTCGAAGAGGGCGAGATCGCCGCGACCGATTCCGTGCGCCTGGTGCGCGACGGTATCGTGGTCTTCAACGGCAAGATCGCCTCGATGCGCCACTACAAGGACGAGGCCAAGAGCCTCAAGAGCGGTTCCGAGGGCGGCATTGGCCTGGAGAACTTCCAGGACATCAAGCCCGGCGACCAGATCGAGGGTTACCGCATCGACCAGGTTGCCCGTACCGAGTAGGGGGTAGCGCTATGAAGCAAACGCAGGCAACCCGCCGTCTGGGCGAGCAGCTTCGCGAGAAGCTTGGTTATATCCTGCTCTTTGAGGTTTCCGATCCGCGTCTCGACCTAGTTACTTTGACCGCGGTCGAGGTCGCGGTGGACCGTTCGTTCGCGCGTGTGTACGTGTCGTGCGATGCGAGCCGCTACGACGAGGTCATGGAGGCGCTCGCAAGCGCCAAGGGCCGTATTCGCAGCCTGTTGGCTCGCTCGCTCGATTGGCGTGTCACGCCCGAGCTCGATTTTCGCATCGATCGCTCGACCGATGAGGCCGAGCGCATCACGCGTGCGCTGGAAAACGTTCCCGCCACGCTTGCGATCGAAAAGGACGAGGACGGCTATCCGATAGCGGATGCCGCCCAGGAGGCAGCTTTAGATGACTAATTCCGCCGACCTCGCCTCGTGCGAGTCTGCAGATATTCAGCGACGCATCCTCGAGCTCATCGAGGGTGCGTCCTCCATTGCGATTTCGGGACATACTTCTCCCGATGGCGATGCCCTGGGCTCCGTATTGGGTCTGGGCCTTTCGCTCATGAAGTTTTTCCCCAACAAGGACATTGCGCTGCTGCTGGCAGACGATGACCCGGTTCCGCGCATCTACCGATTTATGGAAGGCTCCGATCGCCTGGTGCCGGCATCTGCGTACACTGGCAATCCGGACCTGTTCATCTCGGTGGACGTACCGGTCGTCGAGCGTCTCAATAATTCCGCCGAGGTGCTTCGTCGCTCCAAGCATGTGGTGTGTTTCGACCACCATCCGGCGCGCGAGGAGTTTGCCGAGCTCAGCCTGAGGCGCGTCGAAGCTGCAGCCTGCGCCATGATCATCGACCGTTTCTTGGACAATTGTGGCATTGTCGCCCGTGATGGCGTCGCGACTTGCTTGCTGTGCGGCTTGGTGACCGACACCGGTCGTTTCCAGTACCAAAACGCCGATGCTGCTGCGTTCCATGCGGCCTCGCGACTGGTTGCCCACGGTGCCGATCCGGCGCGTGTGGCACTCGAGGTATATCAGAGCATGCGCGTTGAGTTTTTGCACCTCAAGTCCATCGTTATGGGCCGCATCAAGACGGTGGCCCACGGGCGCGTGGCGTATAGCTACGCGTACCAGAGTGACCTTGAGGCTTGCGGTGTCACCTCGGATGAGTGCGACGGCCTGGTTGACGTGGTGCGCTCGGTGATGGGCGTGGAGGTCTGCCTGTTCCTGAAGGGCATTGAGGGCGATACCAAGGTGCGCGGCAACCTGCGCTCCAAGGGCGACCTCAATGTGTCTGAGATCGCTGCTGCCTTTGGCGGAGGTGGACATTCCGCTGCCGCCGGTTTCTCCAACAACGGAACGATTCTCGAGACGCTCACCGTGGCACTTCCCATGCTGGCCGAGCTGGTAGGGGAGGATCCCGCTTCGGTGACCGTCGAGCTTTAACTTTTTGGATGGTACATGGCTCGTCGTATGCCTTCACAACTGAATATGCTGCTCGCCGTCGATAAGCCGGTGGGCTGCACGTCCCACGATGTGGTCTCGCAATGCCGACGCGCCCTCCATGAGCGGCGCGTCGGCCATGCCGGCACGCTCGACCCCATGGCATCGGGTGTCATGGTGGTGGGCGTGGGCCAGGCCACTCGCCTGCTGGGCATGCTCACGCTCGATACCAAAAGCTACGTCGCCGATATTTCGTTTGGCGCCGAGACGAATACCGATGACGCGGAGGGCGAGGCGGTCCGCACGGTGGCTGTTGCCAACGAGCTCCGCGATCCTGCCTATGCCCGTGAGCACTTGGCCGCCATGCCGGGTCCGCAGATGCAGGTGCCGCCGGCGTTTTCGGCTATCTCGGTCAATGGCGTTCGCGCTTATAAGTCTGCTCGCGAGGGCAATGCGGTGGACCTACCTCCGCGCCCCGTCGAGGTCTATGCCGCCGACCTGATCGCCGTGGGCGGCGAAGGTGATACGTGCGTGTGGACCGTGGCGTTCTCGGTGAGCAAGGGAACCTATATCCGAGCGCTCGCTCGCGACCTGGGCCGCGCCTGCGAGAGCGCCGCGCACATTTCCGCGCTGCGCCGTACGGCCTCCGGTGTTGTTTCCATCGGCGCTTGTCATGCGGTCGAGGAGCTTTCTCCCGAATCCGCGGCTGGCTTTGCCCTGGACCCCATTGCGGCTCTGGGCGCCACGCGTGTTGACTTGCCGGGCAATCTTGCCGACGACCTGCTCTGCGGCCGACGCATTCCCAGTGAGCGTGCGCTTGCCGATTTCGATGCCTCAAAGGCGCCGTTTGCGTTGGTGCTCGATGGGGGACTCAAGGCGCTCGCCCGCATTGAGAGTGGCCGGTTTGTTATGGAGCACGTGTTTCCGCAGGCAATCGGCGGTGTTCGATGATGTTGTCCGCTCACGAGCTCGCGCGTGTCTTTTTCGCGGGCGAGTCGGACGAGGCTCGCATCGTTGCTGCCGATACGTTTGATGAGTGTGAGCACTTGGGTGCCGCATCGATTGCCATCGGCGTGTTCGACGGCGTTCACCTTGGACACCAGGAGCTCATTGCGGCGCTTGTCCGTGATGCCCGTGCCCATGGCTGCAAGGCGGTAGTAGTTACCTTCGATCCCGACCCGGACGTCGTGGTGAGCCCTTCGCCCGCTCAAAAATTGATGACGACGGCCGACCGTCTGCATGCTTTGGCTCAGACCGGGGCCGATGCGGTGGTGGCCGTTCCCTTTACGTCTGAGGTTGCGGCGCTTGACCATGTTGATTTTCTCTCGCTGGTGTCGCGTCTGGTCGACATTCGATCGATTCGCGTTGGCAGCGACTTTAGGCTGGGTCGTGGCGGTGCTTCTGGTGTTGCCGAGATGCGCTCCTGGGGTTCCGAGCACGGCGTTGACGTGTATGGTCACGATCTGCTTTGCGAGGGCGGTGAGGCCATTTGCGCCACCCGCATTCGTCATGAGCTGGGACAGGGCCATGTGGAGCTTGCTGCTGAGTTACTCGGCCGCCCGTATATGGTGCGTGGCGGTGTTACTCGCGGCCGTCACGAGGGTTCTGGCATGGGCTTTCCCACGGCAAACCTGCAGGTTCCCGACGGCATTCAGGTGCCTGCCGATGGCGTGTATGAGGGCCTGGTGCTGGTCGATGACACCGTGTGGCCCGCTGCCGTGAACGTCGGACTGCCGCCAACGTATGCTGACGATGCAGCATCTGCGCATCTCGAGGCTAATTTAATTGGTTATACGGGCGACCTGTACGGCTCTTCCGTTTCGCTGGCGTTTACGCGCTGGCTGCGTCCCTCGCGTCTGTTCGATTCGCTGGATGAGTTGATCGCGACCGTCGAGGGTAATATCGAAGATATTCGTCACAACTTGGGCGAGCAGGGGGTGAGCATCCGTGATTAGCGATGAGGAAAAAGACCAGGTACGCGCTGCGTCCGACCTAGTCGCCATCGTGCAGGAAACGGTTGAGCTCAAGCCCCGCGGCCATGAGTTTTGGGGATGCTGTCCCTTTCATGGCGAAAAGACGCCGTCCTTCCACATTATTCCCGCCACGCAGGTGTGGCATTGCTTTGGCTGCGGCGAGGGTGGCGACGTCTTCACCTATATCATGAAGCGCGAGAACCTGAGCTTTCCCGAGTCAATCCGTTATTTGGCCGATCGCGCGGGTATTGAGCTGCACGACACCGGAGATCGCCGCGAGCGCGGTACCAAACGTGCGAGAATCTACGATCTGTGCGCCGAGACTGCTCAGTTCTACCACACCATGCTTATGCGTGGTAAGGACGGTCGTCCGCGTGAGTACTTTGCCAGCCGCGGCATGGGTGGCGACGTCTGCCGCCGCTACTGCCTGGGCTTTGCTCCGGGCCGCAACGCGCTGGTGTCGCACCTGTCCCAGGCGGGTTTTACCCCGCAGGAGATGATCGACGCCAACGTTGCCGTGAGCCGCGGGCGCGGGCAGCTTGCCGACCGCTTCTACGACCGCGTGATGTTCCCCATCTTTGACGAGCAGGGTCATAACATTGCCTTTGGCGGTCGCATTATGGGTGACGGTCAGCCTAAGTACCTCAATACCGCCGAGACGAGCGTATTTCATAAAAAGCGAAACCTCTACGGCTTTAATTGGGCCAAGGAGTTTATCGTCGCGCAGGATACCGCCATCGTGGTGGAGGGCTATACCGACTGCATCGCCTGTTGGGAGGCGGGGATTAAAAACGTTGTCGCCACGCTGGGCACTGCGCTCACGGAGCATCACGTCAAGACGCTCACTCGCTTTGCCAAGCGCATTGTGTATATGTTCGATGGCGACGCTGCCGGTCAAAAGGCCGCGCGCCGCGCGATTCAGTTTATCGAGCAGGATTCGATGGACCTGCGCTGCGTGGTGCTGCCCGACGGCAACGATCCCATGGAGTTCATCACGGCGCACGGCGGCCAGGAACTGCAGGAGCGCATCGACGCGGCCGAGCCGCTTATGGATTTTGTTTACCGTTCGCTGCAGGAGTCGAGCGACATCACCACGCCGGGCGGTCGTGCCAAGGCGCTGGAGGATGCGCTGACGCTTATCTATCCGCTGCGCGACAGCTATATGATCGATACGTACTTTATCCAGATTGCCGATCTGCTGGGTTTGGATCTGGAGACCGTGCGTGCGAGCTCGGGTCGTGTGTTTCGCGATGTCGCCAAGCGCGAAGATGCGGAACGACGTCGTGAGCAGAACTATGAGCGCCAGCGGGCACAGGCTGAGCGGTCCGGTAGCGCGGGCGGTCGGGCGTCGGGCTCTCGCGATGCCGGTCGCGGTGCTTGGGAATCGGGCGCCACGCCGGCAGTAGCGGCGCCGGTCGAGGAAGAGCCGTACGACTACGTCCCGCTCGATGCCTACGGTGCCGCGCCTGCGGAGGTCGTCGACGACCTTCCGCCGATCGATGTGCCTGAGGGTATGGGCGCTGTGCCTGTGGCTGACGGTTCGGGCGCACCGGCTGCGGCTGCGCCGATGGTTTTGACCGATCTAGAGCGCAAGTCCTTGGCAGGGGAGCGCGAGCTGTTGACGATGCTCACGAGCTACCCCGACCTGTTCCGCACGTATGCCGACCGCATCTGCTCCATCGAGTGGGTTGACCCACGTCACGAGTCCATCGCATGGGCCGTTCTGGCAACGCCGCCGGGAACCGATCCTGCAGCCTGCATGGATGCGGCGCGCTCAGTGTGTCCCGATGCGGCAACGCTTGTGAGTGCCGGGCGCATCTCCGCGACGAGCAAGCACCCCACCGAGACGAACATCGTGTTTATGCTCGATACGCTCGAGCTCTACACCATCAAGCGCCGCATGCGTGCCGCACAGGCCAAGCTGCGACAGGACCGTTCGCTCGATGATGAGGCCCGTCGCGCGCTGACCGTGCAGGCCGCGCAGGATTCGCAGCGTCAACGCGAGCTGCAAAAGTCGATCGGCGGCGTGGCGGACCCGTTCCGTTTGATTGGTTTGGAGACCGCAGGAACCGAACAGGCCTAGATGTTGTGGTCAACCAGCGTATTCTCGCCTATATCCAGTCCTCTTTTTGGGTATAGACGTCAATGTGTGTGCTAAAGTATTGAGTCCTGTGGACTATGAAGGGAGAATCTGTGCCAAAAAAGACTGAGAGCACGGGTACTGGGCTGGAATCCTACGTTGCAAAGCTCATGGGCAACGGCTCAAACAGGACTTCGGTAACCGAGGACGAGATTCAGGTCGCCCTGAAGGATATCGATGTTTCTGACGAGCAGCTCACTGCGGTGTATTCCGCGCTGCGCAACAGCGGCATCCAGATTATCTCCGCGAGCGGTAACGACGACGCCCCCATGGACGTCGACGATGACGATACCGATTCTGATACCGACGATTTCGATGACGACGACGAGCACGATTCCGGCTCGCTCGACGATCACGAGCTCAAGATGGCCCGTCAGGCCGACGCCGAGATGGGTTCTTCCAAGAGCAAGAAGAAGCGCACCGTGCGCACGTCCCGTTCACGCTCCCGCGTGCGTGGCATCGATGCCTCCACGGTGATGCTGACCGGCGATCCGGTCCGTATGTACCTCAAGGAGATCGGCAAGGTCGACCTGTTGACCGCCTCCGAAGAGGTCGATCTGGCTATGAAGATCGAGGCCGGTCTCGAGGCCACCGAGAAGCTCGAGGCTGCCGATGCTGGTGAGCTCGAACTCACGCGTGCCGAGATGCGTCGTCTTACGCGTATTGAGAACGTGGGCCTCGAAGCCAAGCAGGCGCTCATCAGCGCAAACCTTCGTCTGGTCGTCTCCATCGCCAAGCGTTATGTCGGTCGCGGCATGCTGTTCCTGGACCTGATCCAGGAGGGCAACCTCGGTCTGATTCGCGCCGTCGAGAAGTTCGACTACCAGAAGGGCTTTAAGTTCTCCACGTACGCCACGTGGTGGATCCGTCAGGCCATCACGCGCGCTATTGCCGACCAGGCCCGTACCATCCGTATTCCCGTGCACATGGTCGAGACCATCAACAAACTCGTCCGCGTGCAGCGCCAGCTTCTCCAGGACCTAGGTCGCGACCCGACCCCCGAGGAGATCGGTGCCGAGATGGACATGAGCGCCGACCGCGTTCGCGAGATTCAGAAGATCTCGCAGGAGCCCGTGTCGCTCGAGACCCCCATCGGCGAGGAAGAGGATTCCCAACTGGGCGACTTTATCGAGGACTCCCAGGCCATCGTTCCGCCCGATGCCGCCAGCTTCTCCATGCTGCAGGAGCAGCTCACCCAGGTGCTCGACTCGCTTGCCGATCGTGAGCGCAAGGTTATCGAGCTGCGCTTTGGCCTTGTCGACGGACATCCCCGTACGCTCGAGGAAGTCGGCCGCGAGTTTGGCGTCACGCGCGAGCGTATCCGCCAGATCGAGTCCAAGACCCTGGCCAAGCTCCGCCACCCGAGCCGCTCGAGCAAGCTCAAAGACTATATCGAAAGCTAGTCAAGCAAGAGGCGCCCTCAAGCACATCCGCTTGGGGGCGCTTTCATGTAGTCGTTGGGGACGTTCTTGAATGACTAGTCGTTTAAGAACGTCCCCAATGACTGAGTCGGAAAATTTCTTAAAAAAGTTCTTGCCCTGAGCTGATTCGTCCGTATAATAAACTTCGTTGCTTGAGAGCACGCACCTATTCCTCGGTAGCTCAATGGTAGAGCACGCGGCTGTTAACCGCGCTGTTGTAGGTTCGAGTCCTACCCGGGGAGCCAG